>JAVBRA010000005.1:0-86416 GCA_031548435.1 Rikenellaceae bacterium | reverse complement strand
GGTCAGAGCGTGTTTGCGCATGCTCTGACCTACGCCGAGAGTAACCCCCAGCGTTCGGCGACCTATTCGGTCATCCGCACCCGCGCCCTCGACGCGCTCGCGGCCTTTGTCCGGCAGAACTGCGATCCGGAGCGAGCGGTGAACATCGCCGACATCCAGCGTTTCGACCGGCTGAAATCGGCCACGCTGTTCTTCGACTTCGAGGACTACTACGGCCGCCTTTTGGACACCGACGCCCAGCGCGCGGAACTGTCGAGCCTGGTCGCGAACTGCGTTCCCTGGAAGGCTGCCACCGCCACGTTTATGACGCAATCGGCCGGCTACAACGGCTTCGCCATCGACCGCCACAGCGGCCTGACCACCTACATCCCCCAGGCCGCCCTCCCCGGACTGAATGCCGAATACGACTGTCTACAATGGGCGAAAGCCATCCAAAACTAACCCGGCGGGAAAAACAACATTCCTGACCAACAAAATCCAGTTCAAGAGCGCCGCATTTGCATTTACAAGTAATTATGCTTATATTGCACTAACTATGACCCTTTGCATATAGCCTTCATTACTTGTAAACAGCTCATCGCATGAAAAAATGGATGCTGATCGCACTGATATTCAGTATATTGTCACCCGTTCTCTCCGGACAGACAAAGCCCCGTAAAATAAACCGTATAGCGCTTCAGGTCGACGGCGGCGCCAATTTCGGATGGAAGATCCAGAGCACCGACGACGACAACATCAGCCCTGGTTTTACATTCGGGGCCGAATTACGTTATAACCTGCGGCGCATACCGCTCGATTTCGGCATACGGTACACCAATTCATACTTTATGATTTCGGACGGCGAATGCGGATTAGGATATCTAACTATGTCGTTTCTGGCCATCGGCGATTACAACCTCTCCCAGGGGCGGTTGGTAAACCCGTTCGTGGGGGTGGGCGCCGGTCTCGGATGGGGCATTTACAGCGGCGGGTATTCCTGTTTCTGCCTCGCGCCGCGCGTAGGGGTGCGGCTGCTGCGCCACATCAGCCTGGCGCTCGACTGCCAGTGGTACCTGGGGCAGCTGCGCATGATGAACCTGACGGGCGGAATTTATTTTTGATGTTACAATTTCGGACGTTATACGTCATCAAAGTAATGATGCCAATCCGTTTTCCTGTATCTTTGCCGCGGACAGAACACCAGTGTCCCCTGCATTACACTGAAAGAACCAAACACATCATACCATGAAAAAGCTTTTATTTCTGGCGCTTGCAGCCATTGCCGCCGCCTCGTGCGAAGGGCCCGTGGGCCCTCCGGGGCCCGTCGGGCCGTCGGGATCGGCGAACCGCAAGGTACTCTACCTCACCGTACTGCAAAACTATTGGGACCGGATCGGAAACACGAACGAACTGAACTCTTATTTCGGCTACACGTTCAACGACGTTGCCGAACTGACCAACAACGTGTACAAGAACGGCGCGGTGATGGCGTACGTCACCATCGACCCCCAAACCTCTTACGAGGCCTTGGCCCAGCTGCCTTACACCCGTTATTATGGCGACGAGGACGCCGGCGGCGAGTTCTTCTGGAGCACCCATTACGACTACGAATACTCGCCGGGGATGATCTCGTTTTACGTCACCCCGTCCGACTTCATCACCGACCAATACCCTCCCACCACCACGTTCCGGGTGGTGTTGATGTGGTAAGAACCCCTATGGCTTTATGGAAAACGCGGCAGGAGAACCTCCTGCCGCGTTTTCCATTGTTCCCCTCTCCTACCGGTCACTGCCGGGCCCAGCTGCTGCCAAATACCAGGTAGTAGGTGAATCCTTCGGGGCCCATTGCCAGGTCGACGCCCGTGCGCAGTTGCAGCTTGCGGGCCAGCAGGTAACGGAACCCCGTGCCGTAGCTGTAAGCCCAGTCGGCGCTGCTGAATTCCGAAAACGAATCGAACCCTTTGCCCAGACCGCCGTAAAACAGCACGCTCCAACGCCTGTAACAATCCCAACGTTCTTCGAGCTCCATCAGCACGGTGGTTCGGCCCTGGTAACGCTCGGCCGGCACGCCGCGCATATCTATAAAAGGCTTGAAGTAAAACGGCACTGTGCCCACCACCTGTTGCACATCGAACCGGAAGCCGTTGATCCACTTCGGATGGAGAGGCGCAAACCAGTAGAACGCCCACTCGAACATCCCGAATTTGAAGTCGCTGCCCACCACCGGGTTGCTCCATCCGCCGTCGAGATACGACTTGATCCCCTTATTGGGAGTGAACGAATTGTCGCGGGTGTCGAATTCGAGCCGCCCGCCCAGTTTGGCCAGATTGCTCTTCAACTCTTTCCGCGAGATGCCGTCGGGCAGGACACCCCCGTTGTTATTGAGACTCAGGTCGGAATGGGCGAACATATAGTAGCCCGCCGTAACAAAACGGGGATTTTTCAGTATCTTGCCCAGGTAAATATAAAGAGGCACGGCGCGGATATTGAAGTCGAGCCGGAGTTCCTCGCCCGTCAGCGGCACGGCATGGTAGTAGCTCATATTCATGTTGACGTAACCCGCCCCCACCTTGTAGCGCAGGCGGCGCTTGGGTATCATTCCCACTCGCCCTCCGCCCGCCATCCAGGTCTTGTTCAGGGTGTACAGTCCTGCCACGGCGGTGACGTCGGGCATGACGGGATAGAACTTCCCGTCCCGTTCGATCGGATCATGGGGGCTGATGAAAATGGGGGCGATCCCCAAACCGAATCCGCCCAGCGATGGTTCGGTGACAAGAATGGGCATGGGGAAAAAACCTTTCTTGGTAATGAGCCAGTCACTGATGTCAATGGCGTGGTCGAGCGAATCGCGGAACGATACATGGACACGCTCTTTTTTATTGCGCGCGACCAGATCGGCCGGCCCGCCGACAAACAGAAACGAAAAGGCCAGCAGGACGGTAGTTGTGGTTTTGGTCATGGTCTGTTATATTTGCACCGATTCCCGGAAATTTGTCTTCGGGCGTCGGATTTCTAATTCCACATCAAATATCGTGCAATAACTTCGTGCAAACAAAAATGACCCGGATAACCGAGACCGAATCACATCCGCTAAGCCCATTCCTTCCTCCGGAAGCCACGGTGCTGATGCTGGGCAGCTTTCCTCCCAAGCGCGAACGTTGGTCGATGGATTTTTACTATCCCAATCTGCAGAACGATATGTGGCGGATTTTCGGAGTGGTGTTTTTCGGCGATAAAGATCATTTTATTGTTCCGGCCACAAAGAAATTCGACCCGGGGAGGATACAAGACTTCCTGAACGACAAAGGGATCGCCCTGAGCGACACCGCCCTCCGCGTCGTCCGCCATCGCGACAACGCATCAGACAACTTTCTGGAGATCGTCGAGCCGGCCGACGTCGGCGCCATGATCCGAGCCATTCCGCGATGCACTGCCATCGTCACCACGGGCGAAAAGGCGGCAGCCACGCTTTCTGCCATGTTCGACATCCCGATGCCGAAAGTGGGAGAATGCATCGGCTTCATGTTCGAGGGACGCCGCATCAGGCACTGCCGCATGCCCTCATCCTCGCGCGCATACCCCAAGCCGCTGGCCGACAAAGCCGAAGCCTACCGGAAAGTATTTGCCGGGGCAGGCATCCTGAGATAAACGACGGATTAATCTCTGCCTGCCCCGGAATGACAGCATAAAAGGAGATCCCGATCAAATCGGGGATGGCACTCAAATGGACTTCATGCAACAAAGCCCCGCAAAAAAAAGCCGCCCATCAAAGGCGGCCCGGGGTTGATTTCAAATTAAAATGGGTTGAGAACATCATCCCCTACTGAAAAAGTTCTTTATTTCTGTTATTGAAACACTTGAGTTCGATGCCGATCATGATGCGGGCCACTCCCACAAACAGGAATGCGAACGAAATCACCAACACGGTGGCGAACCCGCCCACGGCCGGCTGCCAGATCACCATCAGCGAGCAGAGGATGGCCAGAATGCCGAAAATCAGATACCATCCCCAATTGGTGATGCCATAGCGGCTCATGTCGATGGCAAACCCCACCGAACTGAACCCGCGGAACATCAGCCAGAAAGCAAGGATAAACGGAATGACGGCCATCGACAAACCCGGATAGGCCATCAGAATCATACCCACTATCAGGTCAATGATCCCTCCGGTAAAGGTCCAGCCCCAGCCCCGTAGCACCTTGGTGTTACTGACCGCGAAGGCAATCTCGAAAATCCCGATCACAAACATAAAAATACTGAACACCACGCTGATAGCCACATAGCTTTCGACAGGAATGAACAACATCCATAGCCCCAGCCCCACAAACAACACACCCACCAAAACGGAGAGCCACCAATTCCTGACGGCCGACTTCAATGAATCCAATACTTCACTTCTCATACGCTTCATGTTTTAAGGTTGAATAATCGTATATATCAGAAATGCAAATTTCGATCCAAACGCAATCAAATATGGATATTTTTTATCAATCGACCGGAACAAAATATTTCCGGCAACCCTCTGCGGGGCAGAGAAAGTTGCGGGCGGAACCGACCGCAACCACCACCGGGCAATCCATCGGCCGGCCTATCGGTTAGCCAGATAGTCGGCTACCCCTTCGGCCGTGGGCGTCATGCCCTTCGCTCCTTTGTGCCAGTTGGCGGGACACACCTCGCCGTTCTCTTCGAAAAACTGAAGCGCCTCGACCATGCGCACCGCCTCCTCGACACTGCGGCCCAGCGGCATATCGTTGACCAGCTGGTGGCGCACCATTCCCTCCCTGTCAATGAGGAACAGGCCGCGGTAAGCCGTGGGGTTGCCCTCGAAGGCGAACTCTCCGGCTTCGTTGTACAGGTAATCGCCCGCCAGCACGCCATAGTTATACGAAATGGTCTTGGTGAAATCGGCCACCACGGGATAGGTAACCCCTTTGATGCCGCCCTGGTTCAGCTCGGTCTGGAGCCACTTGAAGTGCGAATAGTGCGAGTCGACCGAACAGGCCACCACGGCCGTGTTCAGGCGTTCGAAGTCGCCCAGGCGATCCTGGAAGGCCAGCAGTTCCGACGGGCAGACGAACGTGAAGTCGCCCGGATAGAAAAAGAAAATCACATATTTCTTCCCGATATAACGATCGAGCGAAAAGCCGCTTTCGAAGCGGTTGCCGTTCACCACGGCGTTGGCGGTGAAAAAAGGGGCGGGTTTTCCTACTAATGTCGACATGGTTTATTGTTTTTAGTGATTATTGTTTCGAATTTGAATTATGGGCGGTACAACAACGATTGTTCGTTTAAAGCATGCAAATAGTTTGCCAACCCTACTCTGTCACTTTGTCCAGTTCGATCGAACCGCATTTGCTGAAACGGCGCTTGTAGTTCTCGGCGCCAAGGTTGTTGAGCGTGACGCCCACACCCCGGTACGACGACGAATGGACAAACCAGCCGTTGTGCAGGTAGATGCCCACGTGTTTGTTCGGTATATCCCTCAGGTTGAAGAACACCAGGTCGCCCTCTTGCAGGTCTTCTTTCTTTTTCAGCGTCACAACTTCGGACATTCCCGACGCGCTGCGGGGAAGCGGCGCCGAGCTGAAATGCTTCATCACCTGGCCCACAAAGCCCGAGCAGTCGGCGCCCGTTTTGCTGTTGCCTCCGTATTTGTAGGGAGTGCCCATCCACTCATCGATAACCATGTAAAGTTGGGGATTGCAGATCACCGAATCGTCGACCCCCAGCAGCAGGGCGTATTTGTGGACGATCTCGCTCGTTTTGTCGTCGGACGAAGCGCCGGCGGCCGCACCGGCTGTCCCGGAGCCCGCGGCAAGGGGCGCGATCAACAGTAAACAGATGAAAAATCGCAACAGTCTCATTTTATTTTCGTTCAATTATTCGGTCTCAAAGATAGTGAAAAGTGCCGGCCTCCTCCCCGACACGCCAAAACAATCACCGGTACTGGAAATGGTTCGGCTCCAGGGGCAGGAAACGGTGCATGTCCAACATCTCCTCGGTGGAAAAACGGTAGAAACGCACCTTGTCGCGCAGGGCGTCCTGAAGCGGATAGCCGAAACTGAACTGGAAGTTGGGGATGATAAAGCGGTCGTTCTTGATCCGCAGCCCCACCCCGACCACCGTCATGGGCGTACGCGCAAGGAACCGCTCGTCGCCGATCCACCCCATGTCCATGTACCCGAAAAACGCCATGTTGAACCCCAACAGGTCGATGGGGGTGAAGATCACCGCCTCGGCATTGACAACCAGCCGATTATTGCCAGAATAAAGGTTGTTTTTGAGGTTGGTGAGACCGTATTCGCGGTTGAAATCGAGCCACTCCTTCTCGCCCTGGCCGCGGTTGAACCCCAGCGTGTAGTAGGCATTGAGAAAGAACCTCAGCCCGCAACGGTGCATGTAGACCATCTCCGAAAACGACTTGAGGTTGGCATTGAGCACCCCTTCGGTAAAGCGTTGGCCGTGGACGAACGATCCGAGTTCAACCTGCGTACTGACATATCCCCACCGGAACCTCGTCCCCGAGGTGAAGCTGCCTCCCATATAGCCGCGGTCGTTGAACTGGCTGCGCTCCCAACCGCCGAAGAAAGTAAGGTTATAGCCGTAGGGAATGTCCTCGGTTCGGCCGAAACCGTAGATCAGGCGCCCTTTGTAGAAGTTCTCTTTGTATATCCCCGCCGACAGCAGCACCCCCCTTTGGTTGTGGTAATAGGGATTCAGCGAGAGGGTCAACGGAAGCGAACAGTGGGAGTAGTATTGCGAGTAGAGCTTGCCCTGGAGAAAGAAACTGTTGTCGGCGCGGGGCATGAACCACGACTTGCCGCCCCACACGGCAAATTCCTCTTTGCAGTAACTCACGCCGCCCGGTTCGAACGACAGCGAGTCGGCGCTGTGGACATTATTGTAACGGACTCCGGCGCTGTAATCGTCCGGCAGAATGAAATCTTTATAGGCCTGCCCCTCGAACCCGCTGTGGCCGTAGCCTTTGCCCACCGCAAAATCAGCCGTCCAGAAGGTGCCGAACAGGTTGCTGACCCTGTAAAAGAGTTGGTTGCCGTAATAATAGGGAGGATCTTTGAAAAAGTTGGTGCGCAGGCGGATGTCGTGCCCCAACCCGAAGAAGTTTTTGTCGTAGAGGGTGATGAACGACTCGCGCGAGGGGCTGTACAGCGCCTCGGCGCCCACACTCCACTTGTCGTAGGTGATGACCCACACTTCGACGCCGCCCTCCCCGTCGTCGCGCGCCACAATGGCCGCATCAACGATCGAAGGCAGGTCGCGGATAAAGTGTTCGTTGCTGTTCAGGGTCTTGCCCGAGAGCGGGTCGCCCACTTTGAAGAACAGGTTCTGGCGGATATACATCCGCGCGGTTTTGAACAGGTTCACCGCATTGAGGAACTTATGCAGGCGCAAACTGTCGTTGGGATAGACGTCGTTGCAAACGATGTTGATCGAAGAGATGCGCCGTCCCTCGAACTCCGCAAAGATATCCCGTTCGTCTTCGAGTTTGGCGTTCCTGCCGTTCTTGATCAGCGACCCGAATAAGAACCGGGAGAGCGCACCGTTGTCGACCCGGGTCTTGAGCGAATCGAGCACCAGGTTGGTTTTTTGCTTGCGGCGCAGCGAGATCGAATCTTGCAGAATATCGGGGCGATCCGTCTCCCTGGCACGGGACGGATAAACAGCAACGACAAGCAACAAAACAAGAACGGCGGCAAACCTCATTCGCAAGACATTATAATATCGTTTCCACAGTTTTGGAAGTCATTAAAATAGATGTAAATATAGCAAAAACAACAGAACTGATAAAAACGGGCCCGCTTTTTGCTTATCCCGATATAAAACCGTATCTTTGAGAATAAACATCAAGATAATGGCGGTAATTGCTCGGAGTTTGTAACCTCTTTAATGTCAAGCCATGAAAACCTCATTGAACCTGCCGTCCTACGAGCCCCGGCTCCGCACCATGGATCACGGGCAACATCAGATATGGGACCCCATCCGGGCCAAATGGCTGACCCTTACCCCCGAAGAGTGGGTGCGCCAACATTTCATCAACTACCTCATCACCCACAAGCAGGTGCCGCCGGCGCTCATCAAGCAAGAGCACGCTTTCAGCTATAACCACATGGCATTCCGCGCCGACGTGGTGGTGTTCAACCGCCAGTTGCAGCCGCGCATCGTCGTCGAGTGCAAGGCGTCCACGGTGCATATCACCCAAAAAGTGATGGATCAGGCGGCCCGCTACAACCTGGTTCTCGACGCCCCTTACCTGGTCATTACCAATGGGTTGAAGCACTATTGCTCGGAGATCAAAAAAGAGTGCGACCCCTGCTACTCATTCATCAGCGACATCCCCGCGTTCGATCTGCTTTAACATATAACGATCAAAGGCGGATAATGTTTCCCGGGCGCCGCCTCTTTCTTTTGCGCTGCACTGTCCGGGAATGCCTGCGGAACATATGCCCTGTATCCGCAAATACCCTGTGGGTGCAACTAAAAGCGACGCATCTGTTTGGTTATGAAAAAATATTCCCTAACTTTACGTTAAATTTTCAAAACCTAAAAACAGAGACTGCATTTATGGAAACAAAGCTCAATCACATCTGCAACCAGTTTGCCCTTGAGGGTACTGTTCTCAATGTCAAGCCGCTGGGCGAAGGCTTCATCAACGACACGCTGATCATCACCACGGCCGAGGCCACCACCCCCAACTACATCCTCCAGCGCAAGAACAAAAACATCTTCAAGGACGTGCCGGCCATGATGGACAACATCTACCGCGTGACCATGCACCTGAAAAAGAAGGTGGTGGAAGCCGGCGGCGATCCCATGCGCGAGGCGATGACCATCATCCCCACCAAAGACGGCAAACTCTATTACAAAGACGAAGAGGGCGAATTCTGGGCAGTGTGCGTATTCATCGAAGACACGGTGGCTTACCAGTCGGCCGCCACACCCGAATTGGCCTATCAGGGGGGGAAGGGCATCGGCAAGTTTCAGGCGATGCTGGCCGACTTCAAGGAGCCGCTGGCCGACATCCTTCCCGGTTTCCATAACATCCGCTACCGCTTCAAACAGTGGGACGAAACGCTGGCCAAAGATCCCGTGGGGCGTAAGGCCGTGGTAGCCGAAGAGATCTCGTGGATCGAATCGCGCCGCGACGAAATGCTCAAATTCTGGGAACTGTACGAAAAAGGGATCATCCCCACCCGCGTGACGCACAACGACACAAAGATCAACAACATCCTGTTCGACCACAACGGCAACGTGCTGTGCGTAATCGACCTGGACACCGTGTTGTCGGCCACCTGCCTGAACGACTACGGCGACGCCATGCGCTCGTACACCAACACCGGTCTGGAAGACGACACCAACCTCGACAACGTGTCGATGGACATCAATATTTTCCGCGGCTACACGCAGGGATACCTCTCGGAAGCGATCCGGTTCCTGAACCAGCACGAGATCGATTACCTGGCTTTCTCGGCCAAGTACATCACCTTCGAGCAGGTGCTGCGCTTTTTGATGGACTACATCGACGGCGACAAGTACTACAAAGTCAAGAACCAGCAGCACAACCTGGTGCGCACCCGCGCCCAGTACAAGCTGCTCAAGAGCATGGAAGACCAGTACTCCGAAATGTGTAAGATCGTCAAGGAGGAAGCGGCCAAAGCCAAATAGTCGCAACCGGTTTAAGTTTTCCGGGGCCGTGTGGTGAAGTTCGCCGCACGGCTTTTTATTTTACGGGATTGTTCGAACCGGTTTTTTCCGGGGGATAACGCGCTTCGGGCCGGCCGGGAAGAGATGATTGCCATTCTGAGAGGCCGGGAAGACCACCTTATAAATGGGGAGTCTGGCACTCGGGGCAGAAGGTGAGCTGTTGGATGCGCGGCGTGATCTGGTTAGACGGTTGGTAGTAGAGCGTGCGGTTGACACAGGCGATGCTTTTGACGTAAGGCGCCACATGCATGATGTTGTGCGAAACCACGACAATGGCCATCGTTTCGTTCAGCTCTTTGAGCATGGCGTAAAGTTCGCGTTCGAACGTGCTGTCGATGTAGTTGGCCGGTTCATCGAGGATCAGCAGCGCCGGATCGGAGATCAGCGCCCGGCACAGCAGCACGCGTTGCATCTCGCCGCCCGAAAGGTGCTTTATTGTCCGGTCGAAGTATTTTTCCAACGAAGCGCGGGCGGCCAGTTGGCGCGCTTTGCTCCTGTCGGCCCCGGTGTAGCGGCCGAAGAGCCCCTTTTCGGCTTGCAGCCCGGACAAAATAACATCGGCCACGGTAATCGGGAAACTGCGGTCGACCGGGTTGATCTGCGGCAGGTAACCGATGCGCCGCACACCCCCCGACTCCACCCGGGGAGAATAGACGACCTGGCCCTGATAAGGAATCAGTTTCAGCAACGCCTTCACCAGCGTGGTTTTGCCGCCGCCGTTTCCGCCGATCACGGCAATGAAATCGCGCTCCCCGATATCAAGGCTGATATCTTCAAGCACCCGCTTGCCGTTGTATCCGACCGACAGGTTTTTTATGCTGACCAGAGGCATCTGTCAATAATTCAATGAGTTGATAATATGGAAGATATTGCTCTCCCAATCGTACGACAGCAGGTCGATGAAAACCACTTCCCCGCCGATCTCAGCCGCCACCGCCTGCGCCGGAGCCGGAGAGAATTCGCGCTGGCAGAACACTTTCTTCACTCCCGCCGCGCGCGCAACGTCGACCAGCTCTTTGATATGCTTTACCGACGGCTCTTTGCCCTCGTGCTCGATGCTCACCTGCGTAAATCCGTAATCGCGGGCCAGATAGGTCAGCGCCGGATGCTGCACCAGCACCGTTTTCACCGGCATGGCCCCCAATGTGCGCGTGGCCACCGAATCCATCGAATCGAGGGCGGCGGCGAAATCGCGGTAATTGGCTTCATATTTAGCCGCCGAATCGGGCATGATCTGCCTGAGGGTGTTCAAAATATTGCCGGCCATCGCTTTCACCTCACGCGGGGCCACCCACACATGGGGGTCGACCGCGGTGTGGTTGTGGCCGTGATCTTCGTGATAATGGGACGATTCGACCGGCGCAATCCCGTCGGAGAGCGTCACGAACCTCACTCCGGGGCTGTTGCGTTCGATGGCCTTGAGCATCGCCAGTTCGAATTCGATATGCCCCACGGCCAGATAAGCCGCCGACCGCGCCACCGCTTTCAGCGTTTCGGGCGTCGGCTCGTAGATTTCGGGGTTCGTACCCGCCGGAACCACCACGTTGACTTTGAAGTCGCCGCCGCCGATGCGGTCGACAAAATATCGCAACGGCTCGATCGACACCGACACCGCGTCGGGCTGCCGTTTCTCCGCCCCGCCGCAAGCGGCGAGCAGGGCAACCGATGCGGCGATCATGCTATTCCTGAGATTCATTTTTCCTGGTTTAGGTCACAAAGATAAGCAAACTCCCCGTCAGTACCCGGGCAAAAATTTCACCCGACAACAACGAATCACCGCCATACAATCATCATTTTTGTCATGTTGAGCAAAAACGAGGGATTTTACATCCCGACTCCATTCGCATGTCATCCGAAACGAAACAAAACAAGGGAGATGTTTTCATTCAACACAACAAAGAACATGCCTTCCTTAAAACGACAAATCCGGCGCGAAAGCCGGACTCGTCGTTTTTGTTCGAAACACACTACGCGTCGATCTTGGCGTACTTGGCGTGTTTTTCGATGAATTCGCGGCGCGGTGGCACATCGTCGCCCATGAGCATCGAGAAGATGCGGTCGGCCTCGACAGCGCTCTCGATCGTCACCTGGCGCAGGATGCGTGAAGCGGGGTTCATGGTCGTTTCCCACAACTGCTCGGCGTTCATCTCACCCAACCCCTTGTATCGCTGGAGGCTCACACCCTTTGTCCCCAATTCGGCGGTCACCGCCTCACGCTCCTGGTCGTTCCAGCAATAGCGCTGCTCCTTGCCCTTTTTGACCAGGTAGAGCGGCGGCGTGGCGATGTAGAGGTGCCCGTTCTTGATGATGTCGTTCATGTAACGGAAGAAAAAGGTCATGATCAGCGTGGCGATGTGGCTTCCATCCACGTCGGCATCGGTCATGATGATTACTTTTCCATAGCGCATTTTACTCAAATTCAGCGCCTTGCTGTCTTCCTCCGTACCGATGGTGACCCCGAGGGCCGTGAAAATATTCTTGATTTCGTCGCTTTCGAAAATACGGTGCTCCATCGCCTTCTCCACGTTCAGGATCTTGCCGCGCAACGGCAGGATGGCCTGGAACATGCGGTCGCGGCCCTGCTTGGCCGTACCGCCTGCTGAGTCCCCTTCAACCAAGAACACCTCGGTCTGTTCGCGATCGCGTGACGAACAGTCGGCCAGTTTGCCGGGAAGTCCCGAGCCGGAAAGCACCGTTTTGCGCTGCACCAGCTCGCGGGCCTTGCGGGCGGCATGGCGCGCCTGAGCCGCCAGCAACACCTTCGACACGATGGCCTTGGCGTCTTTGGGATTCTCTTCAAGGTAGTTGACCAGCGAGGTCGAGATGGCCTGATCGACCGCCGCGGCCACTTCGCCGTTGCCCAGTTTGGTTTTGGTCTGCCCCTCGAACTGCGGCTCGGCCACTTTCACCGATATAATAGCGGTCAATCCCTCGCGGAAGTCGTCGCCATTGATGTCGAACTTCAACTTGGCGAGCATCCCCGAATCCTCGGCGTATTTTTTGAGCGTGCGGGTCAGCGCGCGACGGAAGCCGGTCAGGTGCGTGCCCCCCTCGATGGTGTTGATGTTGTTGACGTACGAGTGGACGTTTTCGGTAAAACTGGTGTTGTACTGCATGGCCGCCTCGACCGGCACGCCGTCTTTCTCGCAGTCGATGTAGATGGTGTTCTCGATCAGCTTCTCCCGCGTGGCATCGAGGTATTCGACAAACTCCTTGAGGCCGTATTCGGAATAGAACTGGTCGTAAGGATGCTGGCCCTGCCCGTCGACCTCCCTCATGTCGGTAATGCTCAGGTAAATGCCCTTATTCAAGTAGGCCAGTTCACGCAGGCGGGTCGCAAGAATTTCGTAGTTGAAGTCCTTGACCGTAAAGATATCCATGTCGGGCTTGAAAGTGATGACCGTACCCCGCTCGTCGGTTTCGCCGACCACTTGCAGATCGCATTGGGGCACCCCGCGCGAATACTCCTGACGGTAAACCTTGCCGCCTTTGTACACCTCGGCCACCAGCTTGGACGACAGCGCGTTGACGCACGACACGCCCACACCGTGCAAACCGCCCGACACCTTATAACTGTCTTTATCGAACTTCCCCCCGGCATGGAGCACGGTGAGCACCACTTCCAGGGCCGATTTTTGTTCCTTTTCGTGGAAATCGACAGGAATACCGCGGCCGTTGTCTTTGACCGTCACCGAGTTGTCCTCGTTGATAACCACGTCGATGTGGGTACAATGCCCCGCAAGCGCCTCGTCGATCGAGTTGTCGATCACCTCGTACACCAGGTGATGGAACCCCTTCACACCGATGTCGCCTATATACATTGCAGGCCGCTTGCGCACCGCCTCCAGCCCTTCAAGCACCTGGATGCTCGACGCTGAATAATCCGCCGGGCCGTTCTTCATTTCCGGTTCGTTGCTCATATTGAAATCGTAAAGTTTGGTATCTGAAAACAATCTACAAAAGTAATCAAATCCCTTCGAATAAACAACCTCAGTGCTTCATTTTTCATTTACTTCTCTTTTTGCGTCCTGCAAGGGATGAGATCTCCGAAATGTTTGTTTTTTAACAGAACAGACCTGAGGCATGGAAAATTATCCGGAAAATCCTTTTTATTCCCGAAAAGATGGTTTTACTTTGTGGGAACCTTATAACACACACAAATCCGTTATGACAAATATCGAATTAGACGACGTGGTGATCCGTTTCTCGGGCGACTCGGGCGACGGTATGCAGATGACCGGAACCCTGTTTGCCGACACGGCCGCCTGCTCGGGCAACTGCACGGCGACTTTCCCCGACTATCCGTCCGAAATCCGCGCCCCGCAGGGCACCATCTCCGGCGTGTCGGGCTTCCAGCTTCATTTCGGCAGCAAGAAAATCCATACCGCGGGCGACTATTGCGACACGCTGGTGGCCATGAACCCCGCCGCGCTCAAAGCCAACGCCCGCTGGCTGAAGAAAGATTCGACGGTTATCTGCGACAGCGACTCGTTCATCGAACGCAACATCGAGCGGGCCGGGTTCAAAACCGCCGATCCCATCGCCGAACTGGGGCTGGACGGGCACAACATCATTATGGTGCCCGTCACCACCATGACCAAAGAGGCGCTCAAGGAGACCGGGCTGGACAACAAAGCCGTCACCCGCTGCAAGAACATGTTCGCCCTCGGGCTCTGCTTCTATCTCTACGACCGCAACCTGCAACACACCATCGACTATTTCGAGCGCAAATTCGCCCGCAAACCCGAAATCGCCACAGCCAACAAACTGGCGCTCGAAGGAGGATATAACTACGCCGCCAACACCCACGCCTTCGCCAACACCTACCGCATTGCCCCCGCGCAGCTCGAAAAAGGGCTTTACCGCAGCATCAGCGGCAACCAGGCCATCGCATGGGGATTCATGGCCGCCTCGGAACGGTCGGGGCGCCACCTGTTCTGCGGATCGTACCCCATCACTCCGGCCACGTCGATCCTCGAAGAGCTGGCCAAGCACAAAAACCTGGGCGTAAAGACCTTGCAGGTCGAGGACGAGATCGCCGGCATCTGCACGGCCATCGGTGCGGCGTTCGCGGGCAACTTCGCCGTGACCACCACCTCGGGCCCCGGACTGTCGTTGAAATCGGAGGCCATCGGGCTGGCGGTGATGACCGAACTGCCGCTGGTGGTGGTCGACGTACAGCGCGGCGGCCCTTCGACCGGGCTGCCCACCAAAACCGAACAGAGCGACCTCTACCAGGCGTTGTGGGGACGCAACGGCGAATGCCCCATGGTGGTGATCGCCGCCAGCACGCCGTCGAACTGCTTTGACTACGCCTACATGGCCGGCAAGATCGCCATGGAACACATGACCCCCGTGATGCTGCTCTCGGACGGTTACATCGCCAACGGGTCGGAACCGTGGAAGATCCCCTCGGTGAAAGAGTACCCGAAGATCAATCCGCCCATCATCACCAAAGCGCCCGAGGGAGGCTTCAAACCCTACGCCCGCGATGAAAAACGCCTTGCACGCCAGTGGGCGCTGCCCGGCACCAAAGGGCTCGAACACCGCATCGGCGGGTTGGAAAAGGACTTTTTTAAAGGATCGGTTTCGCACGACCCCGAGAACCACCAGCGCATGGTGGACATCCGTGCCGAGAAAGTGGCCAGGGTGAAGGAATTTATCCCCAAGCAGGCCGTGGTCGGCGACAAGAAAGGCGACCTGCTGGTGGTGGGATGGGGCGGCACGCACGGACACCTGCTGTCGGCCGTGGAAGAGCTGCGCGGCGAGGGCAAAAGCGTCAGCCTGTGCCACTTCAACTACATCAACCCGCTGCCCGAGGGAGTGGAGAAAATTTTCTCGAACTTCAAAAAGATCGTGGTGTGCGAACTCAACATGGGCCAATTCGCAGGCTACCTGCGCACCGTTTTTCCGCAGTTCGCCTACCTCCAGTACAACAAGGTGCAGGGACTGCCATTCACCGTCAGCGAGTTAACCGACAAATTCAACGAACTTCTGTAAATTATGAAAGCTGAACAATTCACATACACCCACCAGGAATTCAAGAGCGACCAGGAGGTCAAATGGTGCCCCGGCTGCGGCGACCACTCGATTCTGAGCGCCGTGCAGAAAGCCATGCCCATCATTGCCGCCGAACGCGGGTACATGAAAGAACGGTTCGCGTTCATTTCGGGCATCGGCTGTTCGTCGCGCTTCCCCTATTACATGAACACCTACGGGTTCCACGGCATCCACGGGCGGGCGGCGGCCATCGCCACGGGCGTCAAGGTGGCCAACCCCAACCTGTCGGTGTGGGAAACCACCGGCGACGGCGATGCGCTGGCCATCGGCGGCAACCACTTCATCCACGCCATCCGCCGCAACATCGACATCAACATCCTGCTGTTCAACAACGAGATCTACGGCCTGACCAAAGGGCAGTACTCGCCCACCTCGAAAGAGGGCAAGGTGACCAAAACCTCGCCCTACGGCACGGTCGAGCATCCGTTCATCCCCGGCGAGCTGGTACTGGGTGCGCGCGGCACATTCTTCGCCCGCTCGCTGGACGTGGAGGTGAACCTGACCCGCGACTGCATGGTGCAGGCTGCCCGCCACGACGGCACGGCGGTGGTGGAGATTCTCCAGAACTGCGTCATTTTCAACGACAAGACCTTCTCGGCTTTTGCTGACAAAGACGTCCGCGAGGACAACATGATCGTGTTGGAGCACGGCAAACCGATGATCTTCGGCAAAAACAAAGACAAGGGACTCGTTCTCAACGGCCTGCGCCTGATCGCCGTGAAAATCGGAGAGGGCGGCGTAACCGAGAAAGACATCCTGGTGCACGACGCGTACGAAAAAAATCCCGGCGTGCACATGATGCTGGTCAACATGCAGTATCCCGACTACCCGATCGCCCTGGGGGTGATCCGCGCCGTGCCCGACGTCACCTACGACGATGCGGTGCGCGACCAGATCCTCGAAGTAAAATCGAAGTCGTCGATCCGCACGATGGACGAACTGCTGCGCAGCGGCGACACGTGGGAGATCTAAAACAGCCTTTTAGCAACGAAAAGCCGGGCCTTCTTTGAACGGTTCGGCTTTTCTTTTATCGGATACGGGCCGTCCGGGATGGCAATCCTTATTCAACATAAGACCAAGGAAACTCTCTCTCCCGGGAATATTCTGAATGCGTTTCCACTATCTTTGCATCCGCGTCCGCTTCCGCAGGGCGTTTTAAGCAAGGATCAACATGCAAACCCCGGAGCCGGCTGCCCTAAACAAACGCCGACGCAACGCGGGGTGTCCGGCCGACGGATGCTTTGACACACCCGGGATCGCCGCCGCAACCCGAATCATAATGTTATGAAGAACTACCTTTCGCTGATCAAGTTCAGCCATACGCTGTTCGCCATGCCGTTCGCCCTGACGGCGTTCTTTTACGCCGTCGCATCGGGCTACGGATTCGGATGGGCGCTGCTGGCCAAGGTGGTGCTGTGCATGGTGTTCGCCCGCAGCGCGGCCATGGCCTTCAACCGTTACCTCGACCGCAACATCGACGCCCGCAACGACCGCACCAAAGGCCGCGAGATCCCGGCCGGAAAAATATCGCCGCGAGCCGCGCTGGTATTTACGATCGTCAATTGCATGCTGTTCATGGCCGGAGCGCTCGCCATCAATCTGTTGTGCTTTTACCTGTCGCCCGTGGCCCTGCTGGTGATCCTCGGGTACAGTTACACCAAACGATTCACCTGGCTGTGCCATCTGGTGCTGGGAGTGGGCCTGGGGATCGCTCCCGCGGGAGCCTACATCGCCGTTGCGGGCCGGTTCGCCCTCTTTCCCGCCCTGCTGTCGCTGGCGGTGATGCTGTGGACGGCCGGATTCGACATCATTTACGCATTACAGGACGAGAAGTTCGACACCGACAACCGCCTCCACTCGATCCCCGCACGGTTCCGCTGGCACAAGGCCATGTGCATCAGCCGCATCATGCACGCGGCGACATTCGCCGCATTGGCCGCCGCAGCGGTCTGCATCCATGCGGGCATCCTTTTCTGGACAGGGGTGGCGGTGTTCTCGGCCATGATGATCTTCCAGCACATCATCGCCGCAAAAAAAGACCTTGCGCTCATCGGGCAGTCGTTCGGCACGGTCAACGGCATATCGAGCGTGGTATTCGCAGCCTGCGCCATCGCGGGTTTTTATTTATAGGCCCCCGGAGGAGAGGCACAACAAGGAATTCACTATCTTTGCACCGAACAGATTCTATTGCCGGGAGTCGGAAAGGACTGCCGGAAGTCCCTAAATCCCAAGCACGATGCCCGTCGGCCCGATCCTGCCATACGCCCCGCCCGCCCCACAGGCAACGACGCCGGCCAGTCATGCGCCCGCGCCGCTGACAGGCGGGATGCCTTACAGTTGGCAATGGATGCTCGAACTCCCGGAGGTCGCAACCAACCGACCGACCGCAATAACGGGCCGGGCGGAGATCATCCCCGCAGAGAACGCCGCCCTGATCTTCGGCCCGCAATCGACGCTGCACGGCTCGACGCCGCCGTACTCCCCGTTTCAGAAAATCCCGGCGACCGGTTTTCCCGGGCCGGTATTCTCGATCATGACAACACTGATCGTGATCGGAACGTGTTATCTGTGCTACCGCTTCGGCGACAACCTGGCCTCGGTGCTGCGCAGCATCGCCTCGCCCGCCGCCACAAAAAAGATAGAGGAAGCCCCCTCGGCCACGCTGCGTTTTTTCCTGCGTTCGGTGACGGTTACGGGTGCGGTGGCGCTGGCGCTCTTTCTGGGCAAACTGCTGGCCGACACGGCAGGCGAAATTCCAGAAACGGTGGCGTTGCTGGCCGCAGGCGGATTGCTGGCGGTCGTCCTGTACCGCTATATCATAATGGGACTCGTCGGCGCTGTGTCGGGCGACACGCAGATAGTCAGGCAACTGATGCTCCACAACAAGATACAGGCGAGCGTCTGTTCGCTGGCCTTCATTCCCGCCGCACTGCTCTACGTCTGTTCGGCAGGCGAATCGGGAGGCAAAACGTCGCTGGCCATTTGCATCGTAGTTCTGATTGCATCGGCGCTGTTCATGGCGGCGAAAAGTTTTTTGTTCTTCAGAAACAGGGAGATTTCTTTTTTGCAATGGTTTTTGTACCTTTGCACCGTTGAAATTTTACCGTTCAGCTTTATTCTGCTTACAACGAACGGTTAATCAAAGAGTTAATAGTGGCAGCAAAACTAACACGGATCCTGATTTCACAACCGGCGCCCTCTCCTGCGGAAAGATCGCCGTTCGCAGACATCACCGACAAATACAAAGTTGCCTTCGACTTTATCCCGTTCATCAAAAACGAAGGGGTCACAGGCAAAGAGTTCCGGGAGCAGCGCGTGGACATCACGGCCCACACGGCCATCATCCTCACCAGCCGCACGATGGCCGACAACTTTTTCCGCGTTTGCGAACAGTCGCGCATCATTGTTCCCGACACGTTCAAATACTTCTGCACCACCGAGGCCATCGCCCTCTATCTGCAAAAATACATCGTCTACCGCAAGCGCAAAATATTCTTCGGCAACAGCGACTTCGCAAACCTGATGGAGATCATCGCCAAGCATAAAGACGAAAAATACATCCTCGCCCTTTCCGACCCGCACAAGCCCGAGATGCCCGAGGCGCTCGACAAGGCGAAAATCAAATACAGCAAAGCCATCCTCTCGCGCACGGTGAGTAACGACCTGTCGGATCTGGAGATCGGCAAATACGATATGCTGGTGTTCTACTCGCCGGCCGAAATCGCCTCACTCAAGACCAAGTTCCCATCGCTCGACGAAAAGGCGCTGATCGCCACATTCGGACTGGGCACTTCGAAAGCGGCGCTTGAGACGGGTTATACGCTGAGCGTGGTGGCCCCCAGGCCCGAAACCCCGTCGATGAAAAATGCACTCGAAGCGTTTGTCGCCAAATACAACGCGGGCAATTTCAAGGAGAGCGACCAGGCCGACGCCAAGGCATTTATCGAGGAGCAACTCAAGGCCGAGGCCGCCAAGGCAAAGAAAATGCAGGCCAAACCTTCGTCCCGGAGTGCGGCCAAGAAAGCAAAACCCAAAGCCGCCGCTGACAAATCGAAGCCTGAAACAAATGCGATAAAAAAGCCATTGGCCAAACCGGTCAAAAAAAGTTCTCCGGCAACGGCGGCGCTGAAAGAAAAAGCCGGAAAGAAAGTCTGAAAGAACAATCCGTAATAAGAAATGCTCCTTATCCGGGGGCATTTTTTGTTACGGCCAGGGCCATCGGAAGCGACGGCAGGATCCGGAGACAGAAATCGGGCCGCACAAATTCCGGCGCGAAACAACACCCTTGAAAACAAAACACTACCTTTGCGAAACAATCGTCCCCCATGCGCCACACCTTCACAAAAAGCGAACGGATATGCGGAAAAACGGAAACCGACCGCCTTTTCTCCAAAGGACGATCGTTCACCGAATTTCCGTTGCGGTGCGTGTATCTGCTGCTGCCTGAGGACGAAGCCGCTACAACAGCCGGCAGTACACCCTCTCCGGCCGCGGTGATGGTAAGCGTGGGCAAAAAATACCACAAACGCGCCGTGGCGCGCAACCGCATCAAACGGCTGCTGCGCGAAAGTTTTCGGCTCAACAAACACAGCCTGTACGGGCATATTCCTCAAGGACGGAAGCTGCATCTGGCGTTCCTTTACATCTCGAAAGAAAAAACGGATTACCAAACAATCGAAGGGTGTGTCAAACGATCGATCGAAAAAATCGGCAAGCAGATTCAAGGCAACTCTGATTAGCCCCTTCATTGGACTGATCCGCCTTTACCAGCTATTCATCTCGCCCGTCCTGCCGCGAGCGTGCCGGTATACCCCCTCGTGCTCGGAGTACGCCCTCGAAGCCCTGCGCAAACACGGACTACTGAAAGGAGGCTGGCTCGCCGCCAAACGCATCCTCTCGTGCAACCCCTGGGGCGGCCACGGACACGACCCGGTGCCATGACTCCCACAGGACTCAAACTGATTTTTTGCAAAAAAGTTCAACAAAAAACTCCCGGAAGCACTTCGTTTTTCGTGATCGATCCGGACGTCAAATCACAACAGGTTCTCCCGAGAATCTTTGGAACCACGGGTTCCTATTATCAAAAGCCATTTTTCCACTCACAAACATTCCTGAGTGAAAAAATGGCTTTTGATAATAAGAGCGCCTCGCCTGTGACGCCTTTTTTGTCGATCCCCGGGATTACTTCAGTCCCAGTTCCTTTTTAACAAGCGGAGTGAGGTCAGTCACGTGAGCCGGGTCGAAGTAAACGATCACGCCTTCGGCCGGATCAAACACAATGGTGATTGAACTGGCCTTGGCCACTTTTTCAACGGCGGCGCCCACTTTCGTACGAATCGCCCCAAAAAGTTCCTCTTCCTTCTGGGTCAGCACATTCTGAGCCACCGTCTGCATTTCGGTACCGCGGCTCTGCAACGAGCGGTACTGGCTCGAAAGGTCGTCAATTTCAGCCTGGGGGAGGGTTGTCCCTGTGTTGCCCAGTTTCACGGCAATCGTCTCCATCTCCTGCTGGATCTTTTCCAACCGTTGCGAATAGTCCTGATAGAGGGTCTGCAGTTCTTTCTTGGCGCTTTCGGCTTCGGGCATCTGCGCCGTCAATTCAGCGTAATCGACCTTGCCGAACTTGATGTTCTGGGCGTTAAGCGAAGTTGCCGAACACAAGGCCGCAACCGCCATCGCCGCTACAAAAATTTTCTTCATATAATCAATTTAGGATTCTTAGTTGTTATTTTCTCCTCCGTGCTTCGGGACGTCATAAGGCTGTTCCGACTCCGTGCGGCACCGCAAATATAAGCACTATTTTTTAACGCCCAATTTATCAATCACTTTCTGCGTCACATCGAGGCTGGCGTTCGAGTAGATGATCGACTGGTTGCCGGCCATATCGAAAATGAAATCGTAGCCGCCCTCTTTGGCCACATCGTTGATGGCCTTGATCACCTTATCCTGGATAGGCTTGATCAACTCGACGCGTTTTTTATAGATCTCGCCCTCTTCGCCGAAGATGTCGTTGGTGTACTTGTCGATCGCGTCGGCATATTTCTGCAACTCGGACGAGGCCTGTTCGTACTGCTGATCGGAATAATTGGCCTGATTGTTTTCGAATTCCTGGTGCTTGGCATCGAGTTTTTCCTCCTCCTTGTCGATGATATCCTGATACGACTTGGTCAGTTCCTCGATGCGGTCAATGGCCGCCTGGTACTCGGGAATGGCTTTGAATATCGTCTGTGAATTGAGGTGGGCGTTCTTTTGCGCATGGGCCGAAATTGCCACCGTGGCAACCGCGGCGATCGTCAGAATCAGTTTTTTCATAACGAACAAATTTAATGTGATATTAAGGTTAGGTGTTGGTTTAGAAGTTTCCGCCCATCGAGAAGTGCATCTGCGTCCCGGCCTTTTCGCCCCTCACATGGTCGAAGCCGTAGCCCCAGTCGAAGCCCAGCAGCCCGAACATCGGCATGAAAAGCCGGAAGCCTACCCCCACCGAGCGTTTTACCGCAAACGGGTCGAACGACTGCCAGTCGCGGTAACCGTTGCCCGCTTCGGCGAACACCAACCCGAAAATGTAGGCGGTGTTGCTGGTAACCAGCGGATAGCGCAGTTCGGTGGTAAACTTGTTGTACACCCGGGCGTATTCGCCGATGGCGCGGTCGGGCGTAAGCGAACTGTTTTCGTAGCCTCGAAGCCCGATTGTTTCGTAACCGTAGATGTTGTAGCCCACCATCCCGTCGCCGCCGACGTCATAGCGCTCGAAAGGCGAGATGCGGCCCAGCGAATAGTGTCCCAGATAGCCCATCTCGGCCCGCAGGAACAGCACGAACTGCTTCTGCTTATCGGGACGCGACAGCGAGTTGTACCACTCCATCTTCAGGCCCCACTTGTTGTACTCGATCCAGCGGTAACGATCCTGGTTCGTGATCGTCGAGGCGGTATAGTCGGTGTCATCGAACAACGAGTAGGGCGGGGTCAGCGACAGGGCCACCGTCAGGTTCGACCCGCGGGTCGGGAAGATCGGATGGTTGGTGGTGTTGCGGTTGAGCGTCAGGTCGAGCGAAATGGTGTTCGACACCCCGTCGGTGATGATGAACGTATTGTACCAGTTGTCAAGCTTGTAAAGCGAGTAAGTCAACCCGGTATAGAGCGTGAAGAACGGGTCGGGCCATTTGAGCCGCTGCCCCAGTCCCACCGACACCCCGAACGTGCGGAAGTGGCGCGAAGCGGTCTGGAACACGTAAGTGGCGTCTGTTTCGTCGCTGTAGTGGGCAGACACGGTGAACGAATTGGCTTTCTTGCCGCCGAGCCACGGCTCGTTGAACGCGACCGAGAACGCTTTATAGTACTGTCCGTTGGTTTGCGCCCTGATCTGCAACGACTGGCCGTCGCCGCCGGGATAGGGTTTCCACTCCCCTTTCTTGAACAGGTTGCGCATCGACAGATTGGCGAACCGCACCCCGATCGACCCGACGAACGAGTAGCCTCCCCACCCGCCCGAGATCTCGAACTTATCCGAGGGCGACTCAGCCAGGTTGAAACCCAGGTCGACCGAATTGTTGCCCGCCGGATCGATGCTCAGTCCGGAAGCGATGGTCTCGGGATCGAACAGTTGCAACTGCGTCAGGCGCTGGATGGTGGACATGATCAGGTCGCGGTTGTAGAGTTGCCCCGGCTGGAGCATCATCTCGCGGATAATGACGTTGTCGTTCACCCGTTCGTTGCCCGTCACCTTGATGCTGTTGATGGTATACTCGCTCCCCTCGATCATCACGACATCGATGTTGATGGTATCGCCCTCCACCAGTTCGATGGTTTCAAGGCTGAAACCCAGATAACCCAGGTTCTGGTACATCGAGTTGATGCATTCGTCGTCGGCCGAGGCCCCGAAAAGGCGCCCGTCGAGCCGTTCCCTGTCGTAGGTGTCGCCTTTTTTGATTCCCAGCACATGCGAGAGTTCTTCGCCGCTGTACAGCGTGTTGCCGATCCAGCGGATGTCGCCGAAATAATATTTATCGCCTTCCTCCACCGTAATATCGATGCCGATCTTACGGCTTTTGTAGCGGTAGACCGAATCGCTCACCACCATCGCGTCGCGGAACCCTTTGGTGTTGTAATAGTCGATCATCAGTCCCTTGTCGGCTTCGTACTCCTTGGTATTGAACTTTTTGCTCTGGAACACGTTGATCGACGGCTGGTGGGTTTTCTTGAACGACCGCCTCAGTTTTTTGTCGGACAGGGTCTGGTTTCCGGAGAAGTCGATGCGGCCCACCTTCACCTTTTTATTCCGGGTGACGGCAAATTCGAGGTTGATGTAATTCTCGCGCACCGGGTCGGGGGTGGTTTTCGTCTCGACCGTGGCGTCGAGGTACGCCTTGGTGGCCAGGAACTCCTTGATGATGCGGATCGAGTTCTGCATCACGAATTCAGAATATTCCTTGCCCTTGGTCAGGGCCAGTTTTTCTATGATGTCCTTGGATTGCGAACTGTTCACGCCGGTGACGGCAACTTCGCTGATGCGGGGCAGTTCCTTGAAAACGAACGTCACCTCCACCTGGTCGCCCGAGGTTTCGACCAGTGCGCTCACGCTCGAAAAATACCTCGCCCCGGCCCACATGCTGCGGATGGATTCGGGCAGCGTGTTGCTGGGCAATATGATGGTGTCGCCCACCGAAATCCTCGACATGGACAGAAGGATGTTGCGGCTCATTTCCGAAACGCCCTCCATATTGATCTTCGAAATAACATAAGGACGGGGAGCGCCCTGGTAGTCGATGGCCTGATAGTCGACCTGCATGGAGCCATCGTCCTGCGCGTAATTCGTAAAAGGAAGCAGCGTTGTAAAAACAACCGCGAGCCACACCGCTATTGATCCAATCCTCATTCGTAAGTCTTTAGGGCCACCGGCCCGTATTATTATCAACGGCCGCCGATCGTTTATCATCGGAGCCACTTAATGCAACAACACTTATAACATCTCCCGGCCGCCCCGTCACAACTTGCCGAACCTGCGCTCGCGCCCGCTGTACGCATCGAGCGCCGCGGCAAATTCCGCCTCGTCGAAATCGGGCCAGCAGGCTCCGGTGACGTATATCTCGGAATAGGCGATCTGCCACAGCAGGAAATTGCTCACCCTCATCTCGCCGCTGGTGCGCACCAGCAGGTCGGGGTCGGGCACTCCCCTGGTACACAGATGCCCGCTCACCGTTTGTTCCGTTATCGAAGCGGGCGGAATATTCCCCTCCGCCGCCTCGCGGGCGATCTCTTTCACAGCCTGGACGATCTCCCACCGGCCGCTGTAGTTCATGGCGATGAGCACGGTAATCGCCGTGTTGCCGGCGGTAACGCGTTCGGCCTCGGCAAGCGAGGCTTTCACCTTGCCCGACAGGCGTTCCTTATCGCCGACGAACAGCACTTTCACGCCCTGCTCGTTCAGCTGAGGGACTTCGGCCACGGCCGCCGTACAGAAAAGTTCCATCAACCCGTCGACCTCCTCCTGCGGACGCCCCCAGTTTTCGGTCGAGAAAGCGTAGAACGTAAGGTACTTCACCCCCGCCTGCGCCGCACACCGGATGACCGTGCGTATCCGTTCGACCCCGGCCCTGTGCCCGTCAAGGCGTTCGAGCCCCCGGCTTTTGGCCCACCGGCCGTTGCCATCCATGATGAATGCTATGTGGGTCGGGGTCATCCGCACTTAATAGGGCTGTTAATAACACAAACTGCGTTAAATGGTATTTATTGTAAAATCGCCGGTTTTTTTTCGCCGCGCACCGGCTTCCAGGCAAACGCCTCCGGCCGAAAGTTGTGCAAAGATAGTTTTTTTTACAGAATTACAACCATCTGTTAAAACGAGTGGGAGTTCCGTCCCTGTCGGTCTTGTCGAGCGCGCCGGTTTTTCGCCCTATTCCTATCCGTTGCGGCGGTCGAACCCCCACATCAGTTTTTCTTTCAACGTTTTATAGAACGACGTACCTTCCAGTTTCATCATTTTGACCGTGCGCCCGTCTTTGCGCACCGTCCACACCGAGTCGCCGGGGACAACGAACGAGCGGCTGTCGGCGGTAACCTGCACCTGTTGGCCGCCGACTTTGGGTTCGAGCGTAATCACGGCCGAATCGGGCACCACCAGCGGCCGGATGGTGAGGTTGTGCGCAGCGATGGGCGAAACGACGAAACAACGGCTGCCGGGCGATACCACCGGCCCGCCCACGCTCAGCGAATAAGCCGTCGATCCGGCGGGCGTGGACACCAGCACCCCGTCGCCGCCGTACGAGCAGACCATTTCGCCGTCGACGTCCATGTTGACCGCAATCAGGTTCGCCCCGCGCTTCTGGATCGAAAAATCGTTGAACGCGCACAGCGGCCCCTGCGGCAGCGACGGGCTTTCGATGCGCAGCAGCACCCGCTCCTCGATGGCATAGCGGCCGTCGGCCACCAGCCCCAGGGCATGGTCGAAACGGTCGCGGCTGACGTTGGCCAGAAAACCCAGCCGCCCCAGGTTGACGCCCAGCAGCGGCGTGTCGCCAATCACAAACTTCGACACAATGTCGAGGAACGTCCCGTCACCGCCGTAGCTGAGCATAAGATCCGCATCGACGGCATCGCCGTCGGCGTAGGTTCCGGCAAATACGCACCCGGTCATCGCTTCGACCTTGCTCGCGAACTCCCGGTTCAGGATGCAGGCGTCCCCATTGCGCTCCAAAGCGCCGAACAGGGCTTCGAGGTCTGCCTGTCGGTGCGACGTTTCGGGGCGGCTATAGATCGCTATTTTCATACTTTTTCACGAAAAACCGTTAACTTTGCGGTTGGACGGGCCTGCCTCCGCTCACGGCGGGAATGCAATCCGTCCACCTGCAAATTTAAGAAAATTATGACAAAACTAAGCGTAAACATCAATAAGATCGCCGTGATCCGCAACTCGCGCGGGGGCAACACGCCCGACGTGGTGCAGGCGGCGCTCGACTGCGAACGGTTCGGTGCCTGGGGGATCACCGTACACCCGCGCCCCGACGGACGCCACATCCGTTACAGCGATGTCCGCGCACTGAAGCGGGCGCTCACCACCGAGTTCAACATCGAGGGCTACCCCTCGGACGATTTCGTGAGCCTGGTGTGCGAGGTGAAGCCCGCACAGGTGACGCTGGTGCCCGACGCCCCCGACGCCATCACTTCCAACAACGGCTGGGACACCGTCGCCCACGGCGACCTGTTGCGCTCGTTGTCGGCACGGTTCAGGGAGGCCGGGGTGCGGGTGTCGATCTTCGTCAACCCCGACGTGAAGATGGTCGAAGCCGCCGCCGGATGCGGGTGCGACCGCATCGAACTCTACACCGAAGCCTACGCTTCGGGTTATTCCGCCGACCGCGCCAAAGCCATAGCCCCCTACATCGCCGCCGCGGCAAAAGCGCGGGAGCTGGGCCTGGAGGTGAACGCCGGACATGACCTGAACCTCGACAACCTGAAATATTTTCACGAAAACATCCCGGAACTGGCAGAAGTTTCGATCGGCCACGCGCTGATCTCGGACGCCCTGTATCTGGGACTGGAGAACACCATCCAGCTCTATCTCAAACAGTTGAAATAATCATGGAACACAAAGCCGAAACCCCCTGGACATTCCTCATTCTCTGCGCCATCGGGTTCATATTCCTGGCAACTGTCATGTTTTTTGTGGTACAGGATACGCTTACGGTGTCGGTGGCCCTGGCCGGCATGTTGGGATTAGGTGTCCATGAAGTCACCAAAGTGCTGACCACTTGCGAGGTAACAAGCAAAAAAACACTGCGGAAGGTATCGTTCATCACCATCCCGGTTTGTGTGGCTGCGGCCGTAACGCTATGCATCCTGTATCCGCCTCCGTTTATCCTGAATCTGATTCGATAGTCCTTCCGGTATCAAATAATGCTGAAAAAACTCGACCACCCCGTATTCAAACAGATCGGCGAAATAGCCGATGCCGCCGGCCTGCGCGCCTTTGTGATCGGCGGCTACGTGCGCGACTGGTTCCTGAACCGGCCCACCACCGACATCGATATCGTGGTCGAGGGCAGCGGCATCGAGGTGGCCGAAGAGTTGGGGAAGAAGCTGTGCGCGAAAGTCTCCGTTTTCAAAAACTTCGGCACGGCCATGGTCAATGCCGGGGGACTGGAGGTCGAATTTGTGGGCGCCCGGAAAGAGTCGTACCGCAGCGATTCGCGTAAGCCCGTGGTCGAAGACGGCACCATCGAGGACGACCAGCGCCGGCGCGACTTCACCATCAACGCCATGGCCTTCTCGCTCAACCGGGCCGACTACGGCGCCCTGGTCGACCCGTTCAACGGGATGCGGGATCTGGAAGACACCACCATCCGCACGCCGCTCGATGCCGACATCACCTTCTCGGACGACCCCCTGCGCATGATCCGCGCCATCCGCTTCGCCGCCCAGCTGGGCTTCACCATCGACGCCGACGCGTTCGAAGCCATCCGGCGCAACCGCGAGCGGATCGCCATCGTGTCGATGGAACGCATCGCCACCGAGCTGAACAAGATCATGCTTGCGCCCAAGCCCTCCGTCGGGTTCTATCTGTTGGACCGAAGCGGATTGCTGGAACTGGTCTTCCCCGAACTGCACAAACTCAAAGGGATCGAGACCGTGCGCGGCCGCAGCCATAAAGACAACTTCATCCACACCCTGCAGGTGCTCGACAACATCGCCCCGCACACCGACAACCTGTGGCTGCGCTGGGCCGCCCTGCTGCACGATATCGCCAAGCCCGCCACCAAACGCTGGCACGACGCCGCCGGATGGACGTTCCACGGGCACGAAGTGGTGGGAGAGAAAATGGTGCTGTCGATCTTCCGCCGGCTGAAACTGCCGATGAACGAAAAAATGAAGTACGTCCAGAAAATCGTGCTGCTCCACCTGCGTCCCATCGCCCTGGTCGAAGAGGCCGTGACCGACTCGGCCGTACGCCGCCTGCTGTTCGAGGCCGGCGAAGACATCGACGACCTGATGACCCTGTGCGAAGCCGACATCACCTCGGGCAACGACGCCAAAGTCCGGCGCTACCTGGCCAACTTCGAACTGGTACGCCAGAAACTGGTCGAGATCGAAGAGAAAGACCGCGTTCGCAACTTCGCTCCGCCCATCAGCGGTGACGACATCATGCGCATCTACGGCATCCCCCCCTGCTCGCTGGTGGGCGAAATCAAAAGCGCTATCAAAGAGGCGATCCTCGAAGGCGAAATCGAGAACGACTACAATCAGGCATACGCCCTCATGCAACGCCTGGCCGCCAAACACGGCCTGGTTGAGAAGTGATTTTTTTCAGGGACTCCATCCTAAGCTTTTTGAAAAAAGCTTAACCAAAAACTTTTCGGAGATACTGCGTATCTCCTGACTGACTTATCTTCAATTCATTATCCCGTCAATGGAAAGGCCCCGCCCGGACAACGGCATAACAAACTGTTATGCCGTTGTCCGGGCGGGGCCTTTCCATTGACGGGATATCGAGCCGAGACAAAATCAAGTCTCGAAAAACAAAGTTTTTCCCAAGAGTTTTTTGTTGAACTTTTTTTGCAAAAAAGTTCAGACGAAGCATCAGGGAAAAATCACCTCGGCCAGGTCGAGTACGGGCACATGGCTGTTGCGCCCGAGCGATTTTTTGCAGAGGGGGCATCCGGTGACGATCGCCTCGGCCCCCGATGCGGTCAGTTGCGCCACAGCGTCTTCACCGATGGCATTTTGTTGGGCGGAGGTCAACCGGGTGTTGGCTACCGAGCCGCCGCAACACAGGGCGTGTTCTTTGTCGGCGGTCTGGGTTGCCAGCACCCCCGCCGAAGCCACTACCTCGCGCGGCGTTTCGTAGATGCCCGATCCGCGGCCCAGCTCGCAGGGGTCGTGATAGGCGTAGACGGTGTCGGTTTTCACGGGCCGGAGTTTCTCCCGGCGGATCAGGTCGTTGATGTACTGGCTGTGGTGCAGCACGGTAATGCCTTGCAGATCGTAATCTTCGTTAAACACTTTCAGGCAGATGGGGCACGAAGTGACCAACGTCGTGATGCCGTTTTTAACAAACAGTTCCTTATTGAAATCGATCAGCCTCTGCGCCGCGTCGCGTTCGCCCGAGAGCTTCAGCGGACGGCCGCAGCAAACGCCGTCGTCGCGGTCGGCCCACCAGACATGGTCGCCCGAGGCCTCGAAAATCTTGTGCATCGACCGGGTGATGGCGGGGGTTAGCAGGGTCATGCATCCGGCGAAATAACCGACCTTCGAACCCGGCTGAGCGGCGGCGGCCGCCTCTGCGAGATAGCCGTAACGGGCCGTGGCATCGGCATTTCTTGACCGGGTTTTCTGCTTCAGGCGCAGGGCGTTGAGATCGAGCCCCACCGGACAGCGCACCTCGCAACGACCGCACATCATGCAGTTGTCGGACACCTCGTCCGTGATCTTATCATAACGCACATCGCGCAGAAAATAGACCGACTGCACCTTGTCGACCCCGGCCGCGCTCTGCATCTGGCACGGATCGATGCAGATGCCGCAACGCGAGCAGGCGTTGAGCTGGAACTGCGCAAACCCCTCCGACTCGTCCGAGGTGAGGACACCCCAACGGCGCAGAAAAATCAGCGGCACCTCGGTGAAAATATGCATGTAGCGCGAAAACGGCATCGAAAAGAAAAAGGCCATCAGCACGACCGAATAGGCCCACCACAGCGGATAGGCGATCTTGTCCACAGGCAGGAAGGTCGCCATCCACGCCCCGAGGCTTCCGGTCAGGAAGCCGCCCGTGCCGTACGCCCCCGAAGTGGCGCTTTCGGCCAGCAGGCGCAACGGGAAGATCAGCCACAGCGACCACAGGGCGATGCGGTCGCCGGGGGTATGTTTGGTCGGCTTTTTAACGCCCAGCGCCGACGACCGGATGCGTTTGAAGTAAGCCAGCAACACCCCCGACAGCACGTACAGCAGCAGCAGATCCATCATAAAGGGGAAAAATCCGCCGCTGTGCGAAGGCTCGAAATACTTGAAAAAGATATGGGCCTGGGGCGGGGCCGAGAGCGTGCGCAGATAATAAGCCGTCTCGGCAAACCCGAACACGATCAGCAGGAACCATCCCAATGCCAGGGACGAGTGCATGTATCCCAACACCGGATTGACCTTGAATATTTTCAGGTGCAGCAGTGACTCGCGGAACACCTCGCCGACGGACGCCAGGCTTTTTTTCGTGAAAACTCCCCTGCGCACCTTGCCCCTGTCGCCGGGCGAAAGCTGCCGGAACCACTTCACCCATTTATAGACGACGATGGAGAACAGTGCAATTACGCCTGTCAGGAACGGAATGACGAACGGATCGAACCACTTCATGGCAACACCTTTTTAATGGCCAGTATCAGATTGCGGGTATTGATGCCGCGCGGGCACACCAGTCGGCACTTGCCGCACAGCATGCATTTGCCTGTCTGCTCCCGCACATGGTCGTACTCGCCCTTGAGCAGCAGGTGGTGCAACTTGTGGAAATTGAAGTCGGTAAGCGCCCCGGCGGTGCAGGTGGCCGTACAACTCCCGCATTCGATGCAGGTGCGTACCGACGCCTCAAGCGCCACCAGTGCGGCGGCCGGCGAAAGATCGTTGCGGTCGAGGTTGATGGCCCGCGGTTGGTTGACTGAGTATCCGAAATTCATGGTCATCTGTTTTTTAAATACCGGTCGACATGGGCTGCCACGGCCATCGCTTCGTTCAGCGACTCGGCCACGTTCTTGGGCGAGGTGACCGTGCCGGCATAGAACAGGTTGGGAATGCCCGACCCGGTGCTATGCAGAAACTCGTCCTGCGGGCGCAGAAAGCGGCTCTTGCGCAGTTCAAGCCCCAGGTCGTGGTTGAGCGTCAGGTTAAAGTCCGAGTTGGACATGCCCACCAGCAGCACCAGCATATCGACCGTCATGCGCAACGGACGTCCGGCCAGCGTGTCCTCGGCCTTGATCTGGATGCGGCCGTCGATGGTCTCGCCCGCCTCGGAGATGCGCCCGCGCACGTATTTCACGCCCCATTTCTGCTGCGACTCGATGTACTTGCCTTCGTAACCGGCGCCGAACATGCGCATGTCCATATAGAAGTTGGTGACGTCGCACCCGGGCATCAGTTCCTTGACCTCGATGGCCTGCTTCACGCCCGTAATGCAGCACAGGCGCGAGCAATGGGGCTGTTTGACCTGCTCATCGCGCGAGCCCACGCAGTGCAGGAACGCGATGCTTCGAGGCTCCGCGCCCTGCGCCGTCAGCACCCTGCGCTCTTTGAGCATCCGTTCCAGATCGACCGAGGTGATGACGTTGTCATACACGCCGTATCCCAGCTCTTCCTTGCGCCGCGCATCGAAGATATTAAAGCCCGAGGCGACGATGAACGCGTCGCCGGGAATGGTCGCGCCGTTGTCGAGATACACTTCGCCCCCGGCCGGATCGACCCTCTTCACGCCTTCGTCCAGCCGCACGTCGATGCCCATGCCGGCCACCTGCCGGTTGAGTTCGTCCACGACCTCGCTGGCCGGGGTGAGCGAGGGAAACAGCCTGTCCCACTGCTGCAATTTACCCCCCAGCGTGCCGCTCCGTTCGATGATGACGGGGTCGAGCCCCCGCTCTTTCGCGCTGATGGCCGCCTGCATCCCCGCGATGCCGCCGCCGATGATCACTACTCTGTTGCCCATAGTCTATAATGATTTTTTCATTTTTATTGCTTTGCCGCACTTCTTTCCGCCTGCCCGTTGTGCGTCGGATTTTGCTTGTCGTCCGAAGTTTCGGCCACGGACGCACTGAAAACAGGCACCGGAAGGATAAGTGAAACAGGGCATGCCCCCCGCCTACAACCCACAACTGATCAAAGCCGGCTTCGGCCGCCCGATGAACTTGCCGTTCCGCCCCAAGTATTTGGTGGTAGGGTTGAACTCCACCCCGATCTTGTTCAGCAGCGGCTCGACCGGCACCTGGTGCATCTGCATGCCCATATCCCACGGGTCGTAGCCCAGCACCAGCCCGGCCATCTCCTCGTAGGTGAGCACCGGGATGCCCTTGCCGTCCTTGCCATAGATCGAGCCGTCCATTTCGTTGAGCGTGTACTGCCACTTGTCGAGGAACATGGCGCACCCGGGGCAGTTCGACACAATGAAGTCGGGTTTGTAGGGCTTCATCGACTCCAATTTCTTGCGCGAGTTGGCGATCGAGTAGCCGCGGTTGGCCTGCACCAGGTAGTTGCGGAACCCGAACCCGCAGCAATGGCGTCGTTCGGGATAATCGACCACTTCCCCGCCCCACGACTCGATCATGCCGGCCAGCACGTACGGAAATTCCGCCCCGCCAACGCCCTTCTTCGGGAAAATTTTGGCGTAGTGGCAACCGATATGCTCGACCACCTTCAGCGGCTCGCCCGTCTGCCGGTTGATGAGTTTGTATTTGCCCTGTTTGGCGATCTCTTCCCGGAAATGAAAGATCACGTCCGAGGTGTGCGACAGGTTTTTGGGAATCACCAACTCGCGCCCGGTGGCCTTGAACAGGAAATCGCGCGCTTTCTCTTCCATGTGCGGGAATTCGTGCCATATCTCCATCATCTCGCAGTAGAGTCCGAACGAGGTGATGCACGACACGGCGGCGTTCTCGTAGCCCGCCTCAGCCATCAGCGCGAACTGGCGCGCCACCACGGTCATGATCGTCTCCAGCGGCACGATGTCCGAGTGGTAGCCGATGCCGGTGCAGGTGGTGTGCCGCGGGTCTTCGAACACGTCTTTACCCAGGTCTTTCCGCAATATATTGAGGAAAGTGGCCTCGCTGCCCGGGAAAAAGTTCTGCCGGATGCAGCTGCGCAGATAGAAATAATGGTCGTCGGCTATCGTTTTCTGGTATTCCTGCCAAGGTGTACGTTTCATAAGAACCCGTTTTAATTTTCCAACTTCACTCTTGTTTTACGTTCCGCCGCTACTTTCCGCGGCAGATGCTTTCTCCGCGGAAACCGCATCAACTTCCCCGCAAAATATTTTGGAGGACGATACAACTCGTTTTCAGCCTTTTTTCAGTTGCTCCCACTTGCTCTGTACTCCGTCTTCCCCATCGAGATAGCCGGCCGCCGCACCTCTGGGATAGGTCTCCAGCGACGGGGCGATCAACACCTTGTCCGAATCGGGATAGTCGCACACGTCGCACCCCATGAAAGTCCTTATATCCAGGAATACACACGCCTGGTCGGTGTGGTTGTACAGCTGGTGAGCCCCGGTGTCGCCCATCTCGAAAAAAATCACGTCGCCGCTGCCGACCTCCTCCAACCCCTGCGGGGTGCGCAGGGTCGCCGCCCCGGAAACGATCATGAACAACTCCTCGGCGAACCGGTGCGAGTGGTAGGGCGCGGAGTAGCACCCCGGCCCCAGCCGCCGCATGTCGAAATTCAGGTTGCGGGGAACGACCCCCTCCGCGGCCCTCGACGCATCGGTCGCGATCCGGAAGGCGCTCCCCTGCCGTTTCGGGTCGTCCATGAACTCGCGTCTGGCCGCTTTCAGAATGGTTGCCATTGGTTTATGATGGATTTCAGTCAACACTACTCGGAAAATAAACAATGCCCTCTGTCACCCTGCGGGAAACCCCGTCTTTTGCCTTCCACTAGCAACTCTTGTGAGCAAAACAAGGCCCCTGCTAATAAATCACCCTGCGGAAAAACGTGCGTTGTTTATTGATAAACCGGTCTTCCACTCAGCGGCTTTCGTGAGCAAAACAAGGCCCCTGCGAATAAATCACCCTGCGGGTGTGTTTTGTTTGTAGACATGGGCGGCATATTCGCCGCTGTCGATGTCCAGTCCCATTTCGGCGGCTTTCTCGCGCGAGAATTTCTCGATGGTGTCGAACATCTGCGTGCCGCCCGTCACGTCGAAAATTTTGTGGAGCTCATCGAGCGACGACCCGTCGAGCTTGCGCATGGCTCCGGGGCCGATCTCGTCGTAATTTTCCGAGAAGCGCGAATAGAGGTCTTTGTTGTTTTCGTGGATCCACTCCCACACGGGCCCCTGTTCGAGGTGGTCTTCGGGGGCGATGCGCGTGGGATGGATGCAGTAGCCGATCTCCAGGATATTCTCTCCGATCGCTTTCTTGATGGCATATTGTTGGCGCCCTTTTTCGGAATGGACGAACAGGCCGAGCCTCTGCGACAGCGTCCTGAGCGCCTGGATCACATAGGCCGGCGTGTTGGTTCTCGGGCAGCGCGGCCGGCACGACATGCACTCTCCACAATACCAGATCGATTCGCTTTTCATCAGCTCCTCGATCACTCCATCGTCGCGCCGCTGCACCGCCGAGATGATCTGCCGCGGGTCGTAGTCGTAAAACTCGGCGGCCGGACACACCCCGGTACACACCCCGCAGTTGATGCACGCCTTGAGCCCCTCCTCGAAACGGACGTCCTGGCACAGCATATCGTAATATTTGCCCATAGCCGTAAATCACTTTTTCACCCTACAAAAATAAAGCGCCCGAACCAAACAAATGTCAGCGATAAAACCTATTTTCGATGGGTGTTTATACCCATTCGGCCCAGAGATGGCAATCACTGAATTATTCCTATCTTTGCCGAAAATACGCAGCAAACCCTATGGACGAAATGATCGTCAAAGACATGGACGACCTGGAAGAAGTGGCCCGGGTCATCGCCGGGGCGGTTTCGGACTACCCCATCGTTCTGTTCCACGGCCAGATGGGCGCGGGCAAAACCACCACCATCAAAAAGGTGTGCCAGGCACTGGGGGTGACCGACACGGTCACCAGCCCCACCTTCGCCCTGGTCAACGAATACCGCTCGGCCGAGGGGAAACCCATCTACCATTTCGATTTTTACCGCATCAAGTCCATTGAGGAGGCGTTCGACATCGGTTACGAGGAGTACTTCTACAGCGGCCACCCTTGCCTGGTCGAATGGGGCGAGAAGATCGCCGGGCTCCTCCCCCGCAAGGCCATGCATGTGAACATCGAAAAAGTCGGCGAGCGCACCCGCCGCGTCGCTATCAGCTTCAGCGAATAGGACGCTCTTTCCGCCATTGCCACCCGCGATCTGTAATGCTCCTCAAAAAAACAATTATCCCGGAAAATATTTTCTTAAGGGGGTTGGTTTCTCGGATATTTTTCTATTTTTGCACCCGAATAACCAACCACTCAAATAAATATTATGGCAGAAATGTACAAAACCAAGGCCGACATCAAAAGCCTTGAAGAGATCGTCGAAGCAATCAAAGGCAAACTGGGCGACAAATATCAGATCACCATCAGCAGGGCCGACAAGGGTGCAAAAAAATTCCTGACGGGCAACACGGCAGATATGATCCGCATCAAGAAAAACGGCTATCACGGCGTGGTCATCAGTTTCTCGGAAGGCGGCGAATCGTATGCCACCATGATCTCGGTGGGCGGCTGGACACCCAGTTCCATCATCGAAATGATCACCCGCAAGGCCGGCCTGCTCGACAAGCTGATCTTCAACGCCATCTGGGGCAGCGGCAAGCAATTCTACGGCGACATCGACAAAGCCATCAAGGAATCGTACAACGCGATCGAGGTGAACATGGGCGTGGGCGCATCCATCAAGAGGCTGGTCAAAGGGGAGAACATCGCCAGCATGGACGGCCTGACCGATGAAGCCAAGGACAAGCTCGCCAACGAAATCGAAGACGCGAAAGAAAACCTCTAACGCGAAAGGCGAAAGAGAGGATCGCAGCGGCATAGAAGCCGCTCCATGATAATAAAAAGAGCATCCCGCACGGGATGCTCTTTTTAATGAGCCTTCCCGCCGCAAGCGGTCGGGGAATTTAACCCTTAAAGACTAAAAATACCGGAGGGCGGCTGTAAACACTTGGAGACAACGCACCGGGAAGCCGAATGCGCGGTCGAAACCGTGGCCCGGCCAGACCCCGGTCTGAAAGAAACGCAGCAGAATCCCGTTCCCCGAACTGGCGGGCGAGGCAGACCAGCCATATCCGGCAGAGGTCTCGACGAGCATGCTTCCGGTCGCAAAATTGCGCAAGCCCGAAGCCGGGAAGAAAAAAGCAACCGCTCATTGCATGGGAACGAGGTGCGCGGGCAGCCCGTCCCATTTCCATAACAGGTGTACACCGTGCGATTTGTCAACAACAGATCCACTTCACCCGAAACAGGCGAACCGGACATCCGACAACAAAAGCGTCGGCGCCACCCTGCGGGTCGCTGAATTTACGGGGCGCTCTTCCGCAGGCCGTAGCCTAATGGAATTCAGGCCCATGCCATCCCTCCGGCGCCTCGCGATATGTGAAAGGTTATAATTCAGCCGTGCCGGCTTTGCGGGCCATCACGTTTTTATCTTTCCACTTGCCGGTGAAGTAGTAGACCACCGCCCCCACCATGCCGCAGAACCACCCCACGGGAATGGCCCACCAGATGCCGTGCGGCCCCCAGTGCTGCGACAACACCGCCGCCAGCGGAATGCGAACCAGCCACAGCGAGAACAGCGTGGTGAACATGGGCACGATCACCGCTCCGGCGCCGCGCAGCAGGCCGTTGACCACAAACATGGTGGCGAAGATGATGTAGAACGACGACACCACCACCAGATACCCGCGCCCCAGGCGGATCACCTCGGGGTCGGTGGTGAAAATCCGCATCAGGTCGTGGCCGAAGATCACGATCACCAGCGTGAGGCAGGCGCTGATGACCCACGTCATCTTGAGCGTGGCCCACAGCCCGGCCCGGGCCCGATCGACTCTGCCCGCCCCCATGTTCTGGCCCACGAACGAGCTGAGCGCCATGCCGAAATTCATGGCCGGGATCGAGGCGATCATGTCCAGCCGCCCGGCCGAGGTGTAAGCCGCCAACAGGTCGGTGCCGAAGCCCGTAACGATCCGGATCAGGGCCAGGTTGCCGATGGCCACGAACGTCTGCTGGAATCCCGACGGGAGCCCGAAATTGACCATCTGTTTGAAGATGGACTTGCTGAAGCGCATGGTGGGGATGTGCAGCCGGATCACCTCAAACTTGCGGTTGACATAGAGCAGCCCGCAGATAAAGGCCGCCCCCTGCGAGATCACCGTGGCCCAGGCGGCCCCCTCGACCCCCCAGCCGAACGAAACGACGAACAACAAGTCGAGCGCCACGTTCAGCACCGCCGACGCAACAAGGAAATAGAGCGGCGTCTTCGAATCGCCGATGCCGCGCAGAATGGCGCTCAGGGAGTTGAACCCGAACAACAGCAGCGACCCCGAGAAGTATATCTTAAGGTACGACACGGCCATCGGCAGCACATCGGGCTCCAGGTCCATGAATCCCAGCACCCACCGGCTGAGCACAAGCCCGAAAGCGGTAACCAGCACAGCGGTGGCAAGCAGGAAGATATAGAGCGTGTCGGACGAGCGGCGCACTTTGTCGTACTGCTTCGCCCCGAAATATTGCGAGATGACCACCGACGCCCCGGCGCTGAGCCCAATGACCAGCGCGACGACCATGAACACCACCGGCGTCGACGCCCCCACGGCCGCCAGCGCCTGTTTCCCCACAAAGCGCCCCACGATGGCCGCGTCCACCATCTGGTAGAACTGCATAAAAACATTGCCCAGCACAATGGGCATGGCAAATCGGAAGATCCCCTTAGCGATGGGGCCGGAAGTGAGGTCTTTCATACGGAAGCCAAAGGTCGTAAATTTTCGGCAAAAACCTTTGCCGTCTCACAAAAAAAGCGTACTTTTGGAGGTGTACGAATACGCCATAACAGCCATTGCATGACAAAACCGGAAGGCGCCATTGAAAAAAGCCACATTGCACACGCCCGGCACATCGACCGACTGATAACCGAACAGGATTCTCGTCTGGCGTATATTCGCGATCAGAACAACGAAACCTACCGGTCGAACGTGAAAACGCTGGATCTGCTGCAACCGTTCTGGAGAACTCCGGGCACCTGGCTCACCATCGCCGACTACAACGGCTTCGAGGCGAACTACCTGCTGCAAAAGCAACAGGACGCGACCGCGTCGGACATTTCCGACACCTTTCTGAAAGAAGCGCAAAAGCAAGGGGGGATAACCAAATTCAGACAGCTAAACGCCGAGCGGATCGACTGCGAAAACAACGCCTTCGATTATGTCTGCTGCCGCGAGGCGTTCCACCATTTTCCGCGGGCTTACCTGGGCGTGTACGAGATGCTGCGGGTGGCCTCGAAAGCCGCCATACTCATCGAGCCGTCGGACATGCTGCTCCAGATGCCGGGACTGATGTTTCTGAAAAACGTCCTCGACCGGTTCAACCCCAAGTGGATCGACCGGATATGGAAAAACCACTACTCGTTCGAAACCGTCGGCAATTACGTGTTCAAGATCTCGGGGCGCGAGATCGAGAAAATAGCGATGGGCGTGGGGCTGCCATGCATCGCCATCCGGAAGGTGAACCTGGCCCCGGGCATCGCGCCGAAAAAGGCGAGGCGAAAGATCAGGCTCCGGAATATCCTGTGCCGGCTGCACCTGATCCCCTACTCCACCCTTTGCTGCGTGCTGTTCAAGCAAGCGCCGGACATGGAGACCGTCCGGGCTATGAAACAAATGGGATACGAAGTGACCGAATTGCCGGAAAATCCATATTTAAACAACCGCTAAACCTCCGTCTCGCTGTTTATCAAGTCATATAAAGCCAATAATCAAACAAATAACCATCATGAAAAAACACAATTTCAGCGCAGGGCCGTCGATCCTGCCGCGCCCTGCCGTAGAGTACGCCTCGAAGGCCGTCCTGGAGTACGAAAACACCGGGCTGAGCATCCTCGAAATGTCGCACCGCACCAAAGACATCGAAGCCATCTTCGACGAAACGCGGGCATTGTTCAAAGAACTGCTGGACATTCCCGAGGGCTACCACACCCTGTTCGTGGGCGGCGGCGCCAGCTCGCAGTTCTACGAAGTGCCCTACAACCTGCTGGAGAAAAAAGCCGCCTACGTCAACACCGGAGTGTGGGCCAACAAGGCCATCAAGGAGGCGAAACTGTTCGGCCAGGTGGAAGTGGTCGCATCGAGCGAAGACAAAAATTTCTCGTACATCCCCAAAGGGTTTAAGATCCCCGCGGATGCAGACTACCTGCACATCACCACCAACAACACCATCTACGGCACCGAGTTCCACACCGACATCGATTCGCCGGTGCCCCTGGTGGCCGACATGAGCTCGGACATCATGAGCCGTCCGGTGGACGTGTCGAAATACGCCCTGATCTACGGCGGCGCGCAGAAGAACCTCGCCCCGGCGGGCGTTACGTTCGTGATCGTGCGCGAAGACATTCTGGGCAAGGTGAGCCGCAAGCTCCCCGCCATGATCGACTACCGCAACCACATCAAAGAGGGGTCGATGTACAACACTCCGCCGGTGTTCCCGGTGCTGGTGATGCGCGAAACGCTGCGCTGGCTCAAGTCGCTGGGCGGGGTGAAGGCCATGTACGACATCAACATCGAAAAGGCCGGCATGCTCTACAACGAGATCGACCGCAACTCGATGTTCCGCGGCCCGGTGGTCAAGGAAGACCGTTCGCTGATGAACATCCCGTTCGTGATGGCCGAAGGCAAGGAAGAATTGGAACCGACGTTCCTCGATTTCGCCAAGGAACGCGGCATGGTGGGCCTGAAAGGGCACCGTCTGGTGGGCGGTTTCCGCGCCTCGACCTACAACGCCCTGCCCATCGAAAGCGTGATGGCGCTGGTGGACTGCATGCGCGAATTCGAAGCCAGGTACGGAAAGTAGTGGTTGCGCGTATAGCGCGCCACCTTTGGAATATCCTTATCTTTCTTAATCCTCAGGCACCTTTAGTACGCTCCGGTTAATGAAGAAAACGACATTCCAAATCCGACGCACTCTACGCACAACTCAGGTAATTGAAAAATGGTTCTTCATCTAAAAAATTTGACCATGAACATACTCATAGCAACTGAGAAACCTTTCGCCAAAGTGGCGGTTGAGGGCATTTCGAAGATCATTGCCGAAGCGGGCTACCAGGTATCCCTGCTCGAAAAATACACCGACAAGCAGCAACTGTTCGACGCTGTGAAAGAGGCCGACGCACTGATTATCCGCAGCGACAAGGTGACGGCCGAAGTGGTGGCCGCCGCCCCGAAGCTTAAGATCGTGGTGCGCGCCGGCGCCGGGTACGACAACGTCGACCTGGAAGCTTGCACGGCCAAAGGCATCGTGGTGATGAACACCCCGGGACAGAACTCGAACGCCGTGGCCGAGCTGGCCATCGGCATGATGATCTACATGGCCCGCAACCAGTTCAATCCCGGCACCGGAACCGAGATCAAAGGCAAGAAGCTCGGCATCCACGCCTACGGCAACGTGGGCCGCCTGGTGGGCATTGCCGGCAAGGCCATGGGAATGGAGGTGTACGCCTACGATCCCTACGTCGCCGACCCGGCCGTGTTCGAGTGGGACGGCGTGCGCCAGACCAACAGCGCCGAGGAGCTCTACTCGACCTGCGACTACATTTCGCTGCACATCCCCGCCACCGAGCAAACCAAAAAGTCGATCAACCACAAGCTGTTGTCGACCATGCCCAAAGGCGCCACGCTGGTCAATACGGCCCGCAAGGAGGTGATCGACGAACAGGGGCTGATCCAGGCGATGGAAGAGTTTCCCACGCTCAAATACGCCGCCGACGTCGCTCCCGACTCGCTGAGCCTGATGACCGAGAAATTCGGGATGCGCGTGTTCGCCACCTCCAAGAAGATGGGTGCCGAAACGGCCGAGGCCAACATCAACGCCGGGCTGGCCGCCGCCAACCAGATCGTGGACTTTTTCAAGAACGGGAACATCAAATTCAAAGTAAACAAATAAGCGGGGATGCCCCCACCCTCGCTTGTATCCTGAACCTTGGCGGAAGATCTGACTCCATAACAGGACGTACGGTTCTGATCCGAAGATTTTTCGCCAAGGCCCGGGATGACAGCACTAAAACTCATCAATAACAACTAAACAATGGTTAAGATAAAGCCCTTCAAGGGGATACGCCCCCCGAAAGAGATGGTGAAAGAGGTGGCCGCACGTCCCTACGACGTGCTCAACTCTCAGGAAGCCAAGAAAGAGGCCGGCGAGAAATCGCTGTTGCACATCACCAAGCCCGAGATCGACTTCGACCCGATCGCCGACGAGCACTCGCAGCAGGTGTATGACAAAGCGGTCGAGAATTTCAAGAAATGGAAAGCCAATGGCTGGCTCCGACAGGACGATACCGAGAAATATTACGTCTACGCCCAGACCATGAACGGCCGCACGCAGTACGGGCTGGCAGCCGCCTGTCATTTCGACGACTACCTCAGCGGCAAGATCAAAAAGCACGAGCTCACCCGCAAGGACAAAGAGGAAGACCGCATGATCCACGTGCGCATCCAGGACGCCAACATCGAGCCGGTATTTTTTTCGTATCCCGCTGAAACGGAGGTCGATAAGATCATCGCCGAGGTGGTGAAAAACAAGCCCGCCGAGTACGACTTTACGGCCGACGACGGCTTCGGACATCATTTCTGGGTGATCGACGACGAAAAGACCATCGCCCGCATCACCGAACTGTTCGAGAAGATCCCCGCGCTGTACGTCGCCGACGGGCACCACCGCACCGCCGCCGCCGCGCTCGTTGGGCAGGAGAAGATGAAGGCCAACCCGAACCACACGGGCAACGAGGAGTATTGTTATTTTCTGGCCGTGATCTTCCCCGACAACCAACTGAAGATCATCGACTACAACCGCGTGGTGAAAGACCTGAACGGACTGACGCCCGCACAGCTGACAGAGCAACTCAGGAAATCGTTTGAGGTGAAAGAGATGGGCGCCGAAATCTACACGCCCGCGGCGCTGCACAACTTCGCCATGTACCTCGACGGCAAATGGTACAGCCTCACGGCCCTGCCCGGCACCTACAACGACGCCGACCCGATCGGCGTGCTGGACGTGACGATCCTGTCGAACCTGGTGCTCGACAACATTCTCGGCATCAAAGACCTGAGGGTGGACAAGCGCATCGATTTCGTGGGCGGGATCCGCGGCCTGGGCGAGCTGAAAAAGCGCGTCGACAGCGGCGACATGAAGGTGGCTTTCGCCCTCTACCCCGTGTCGATGAAGCAACTGATCGACATTGCCGACACCGGCAACATCATGCCCCCGAAAACCACGTGGTTCGAACCGAAACTGCGTTCGGGGCTGGTGATCCATTCGCTGGAATAGGTCGGGAGAGCCTCTGGCCCGTCTGTTATAGGGAGCGTTGTTCCATTAGGAATCAGGTTCTATCTGGATGGAAACGGTTTCACACGCACAAAGGCCGTGTTCTGCAGATGGAGGTTCCCGTTCAAAGCGTGCCTGCCACGCCGCTCAGAAATATCCTGCGGGGGCATTGGATTTTTCCCCTTCAGCCATTTCGCTATGCTGCGTTGCCTGACGACCGTCAGGCAACGCAGCATTTTTTACGCACATCCGTCCAAAGTCCCATTTAATAAGGACACAGAGTTCTATAAACCAAGGCTTTAAGCAACCTGATGGAAACGAGAGGCGACTACGTCGTTTTGCGGCAGATTCTCCGATGCGCTACTCTTCCTGGTCGTCGGGGCGGATGGGCCGCACCAGCAGCTTGTCGACCCGGTTGCCATCCATATCCACCACCTCGAAGCCGAGGTTGCGGTAGACGAACCGGTCACCCGTTTTCGGGAACTCGTCCAGTAGAAACATGGCCATACCGCTGAGGGTATTGAAGTTACCCTCTTCCAGATCTTCATAATCGTAAATGCCCATCCGCTCCATGAACTCGTCCAGCGGACAGGTGCCGTCCACCAGCATCGACCCGTCTTCGCGCTCGAAGATGGAGGCTTCTTCAGGCTCGTCGTTCTCTTCGGGGATGTCGCCCAGGATGCTCTCGGTGATGTCGTGCAGGGTGATGACCCCTTCGATCGCCCCGTATTCATTGACGACCACGGCAAAACTGCTTTTTTTCTGCTTGAATATTTCGAGCACCTTGTGGGCCAACGTGTCTTCCTTGATAAAGACCGGCTGGGCAACAATACGGCGCAGATCGAACGCCTCGCCCTCGCGCCACAGGCCGATGATATCCTTGACCGACACCACTCCCAACACATCCTCGCTGCTCTCGTCGCACAACAGATAGCGGCTGTACTGCTCGGAAGAGATCACGTCGAGCACTTCGTCCTTGGTCTGGTCGGTGTAGAGAGATACCAGTTCGGTGCGGTGGGTCATCAACTCGCCGGCCGAGGTGTCGCTGAAGCGGAACACCTCTTTGATCATGTTGGTCTCCTGCGGCTCGATCACCCCCTGCTCCGATCCCTGCTTGAGGATGAGCTTGATCTCATCCTCGGACATGGTTTTGGTGTCGGATGTTTTGATTCCCAGAATTTTACAGATCAGCTTCGAGGTCATTTTCAGCAGCCACACCAGCGGGAACGACACTCCGGCCACGATCCTCATCAACGGAGTGAGCGTCATAGCCAACACCTCGGGATAGTTGAGCCCGACGAATTTAGGCACCGCGTCGCCCAGAACGGTGAGCGCCACCACCACCAGCGCAACAATCACCACCGCCGCCCCGGCAATGGAGAGGCTCATGCCCCAGAGCTGCGACAGGTCGAGATGGAACGCCAGCACGGAATGGATGCCCAGCACAATGGCAATGACGGTAGTCCACAAGCGGATAGTGTACAACATGTTCTCGGGCGCGGCGGCTATTCCGAGCACTGTCGCAGCCCGCTTGCGCCCCTTGTCGGCAAGCGATTTGAGCAGCGATTTGCTGCCCGACACCAGAGCGATTTCGTACATGGCCAGCAGAGCGTAGGCCAGCACCAGCATTATAATGATGAATATCCTCATCTTCAATTCAATACAATTAATCTGCCCCCAAACACCTCCCGGCGCCTGCAATGAGGGGCTTTATTTCGACAAAGATACGAAAATTGTTGCGGAACCACGAGCCCCTCTTAATTGACGCCGCCCGTTTTTCACGGGAATCCATCGCTCGGAACACCTTGCGGGCAGGGTTCGCAATAGAATCACACCGTGTGTGCGGGAACGATACGGGTGGCGACATGGGTGTTGCCGCCGAATTTTTGCAGCAGCGCCCCCTCGATCTCGGACGATATGCCGTGCGCCCGGGCCACCGGCATCTCGGCGTCGAGCCCGATGTGCACCTCGATGGCGATGCGGTCGCCGATGCGGCGGGTGCGGAGGTTGTGCGGGCGGTGCACTTGCGGAAAACTGCTGACGATATCCAGGATCTCCCGTTCGATTTCGGGCGGAAGCGACTTTTCGAGCAACTCTTCCATCGCGCCCCTGATCAACTGGAAGGCCACCCCCAATATGAATACACCCACCACGACAGCCGCCAGCGGATCGAGGATGCGCCATTTCTCGCCCAGGAAAATCGCCCCGCCGATGCCGACCGATGTGGCGACCGACGAAAAAGCGTCGGAGCGGTGGTGCCAGGCGTTGGCCACCACCACTTTACTTTCGGTTGCACGGCCCACGCGGATCGTCATGCGGTACAGCACCTCCTTGACCGCCACCGACCCGATGGCCGCGATCAGGGCGATTTTGCCGGGAGCTTCGAGCGGTTGCCCATGCAGGGCGCCCCATATCTTCCCGGCTGCACCCCAGCAAATCCCCCCACCCACAGCCAACAGCACAAAGCCGATGACAACCGTGGCCAGCGTCTCGTATTTCCCGTAGCCATAGGCGTGCCTGCTGTCGCGCGGCCGGGAGGAGAGTCGCACGAAAACCAGGATCACCGCATCGGTTATCAGATCCGAAAGCGAGTGGAGCGCGTCGGCCATCATGGCTCCGCTGCGCCCCAGCACCCCCGCAACAAGTTTGATTAACGTCAGGACAATGTTGCCCACCGATCCGGCCAGCGTGACCTTATATATCCGGTCCCTCCGCTCGTCTTGTATCCGCTTTTCCATTTTGACGGTTGTTTTACTTCCTTAACTTGCAAATCCCATGCCATGGACACAGGATGTTTTGTTCGCAGCCACCGGCTTACGCTCGCAAACAGATTCCGGATAGCGCAAATTCCGCAACAATTTTGTGCTATCTTTGTCAGAATAAAGCCCCTCATTGCAGGCGCCGGGAGACACTCATTGTCAGGGTGTAATGTTTCTTCCGGGCACAAACGGGCGCCCTTTGTCCCATGTTTATTTCAGAAATCGTCGCCTCGCCCTGGCAATGGGCACTGCTGTTCGCCTGCGCCCTGCTCATCGGGATGTCCAAAACGGGGATGCAGGGCATCAGCACCATCTCGATCCCTCTGCTGGCCATCGCTTTCGGGGCCAAGCCGTCCACGGGGCTCATTCTGCCCATGCTGTGCCTGGCCGATGTGGTGGCGGTGATCTATTACCGGCGCAGCGCGCAGTGGAAACACATCCTGAGGCTGCTGCCCACGGCCATTGCCGGATTTTTCATCGCGCTGGCCGTCGATCGGGCGCTGCCCCAGGCGTGGTTCAAATACCTGATGGCCGCATCGATTTTCGCCGGGATGGCCGTGATGTTCTATACCGGCAGGCAAGGCGCCAAAACCGATCTGACCGGCAAGTGGTGGTATACAGCCTCATTCGGGCTGCTGGGCGGGTTCGCCACCATGATCGGCAACGCCGCCGGGCCCATTATGTCGGTTTACCTGCTGTCGGTCAGGCTGCCCAAGTATGCTTTTGTGGGTACGGCCGCGTGGTTTTTCCTGGTGGTCAACTACCTCAAGCTGCCGTTGCAGGCGTTCGTATGGAAGAATATCACAGTATCGTCGCTGGCTGCGGGGGCAATGTGCGTGCCGTTTATCCTGCTTGGCGCCCTTGTCGGCATCAGGCTGGTGCGACGCATGCCCGAGCGGGGCTACAAAGCGTTCATCATCGCCACCACCCTGCTGTCGACCGCGGCGATGCTCTTTTAACCGATTAAAAACCGTAAAATCATGAAAACAGTTGCATTGATGCTCGCCACATTGTGCGCATCCTGCGGCGCTTCGGCACAGAAGCCCGCCGAGACCATCGTACTGAACACCCCCGACCCCACCCGCGGCAAAAGCGTGATGGAAGCCCTGTCCCTTCGCCAGTCGACCCGTGAATTCGCCGAAACCGAATTGTCGCTGCAAGACCTTTCCGACCTGTTGTGGGCGGCCAACGGCATCAACCGGCCCGAGTCGGGCAAGCGCACCGCCCCTTCGGCCATGAACCGGCAGGATATCAAAGTCTACGCCTGCCTGCCCGACGGGTGCTATCTCTACGACCACAAGGCGCATGCGTTGGCGCGGGTGAGCGACGCCGACGCCCGGCCCGACAAAAACGCCCCATTGGCGCTGATCCTGGTGGCTGATGCGAACGAAACATGGTCGGCGCTCGATGCCGGCATCGTGTCGCAGAACATCTCGATCTTCTGCGCGGGCGTGTCGCTGGCCACCTATCCGCGCGCATCGATGAATCACGGAGAGTTGAAAAATGCATTAAAACTCTCCGGCAGCCAGACACTTATGCTGTGTCATCCGATCGGATACTTCAAGTGAAATTTCATATAAAATCCCGGCCTGCGAAGAGGACGCGGGCCGGGATTTTTATATACAGACAGCTTTACTTGCTCTCGATGCCCACACTGTAACGCTCCCAATCGGAGAGCACTTCCACCGCTTTTTGGAAAATAGCGTCGTCTTCGGCGTTCACCACGCGCATATACTCGGTGGTGTCCCACAACTTCTGGGCAATGAGCGCCTTAAGCGTCACCCTGATCTTGAGATCGCTTTGCGCCAATTCCGCATCGTCGAGTTGCAGCCCTTTTTCCTCGGCGTGCTGTTTGAGCTCGACAATCATCTGTCCGGTGACTTTGAAGCCCTGCTCAAACACCTCGAATTGGGGGTACTGGCTCACCAGTTGCGGCCGGTTGCGGTCGACGTAGATGATGGCGTAATCGCGCAACGACGAGGAGATCGACAATTTCATCCAGGCCGTGGTGAACCACGTGGTGTCCATCGGCACGAAAACGTCGGGCGAGATCCCGCCGCCGCCATACACCACCCGGCGGCTGCGCAGCGTGTAGTATTTGAGCGAGTCGTTATGCGCCGCGCCGTTGCCCGTGGAGATTTCGCCGGTGCGGAACCGTTCCGACAGCTCGTCGTTGTATTCATCGCCCTTGCCCATCTCGAACGGCTTTTGAATCACGCGGCCGGTGGGGGTGTGATAACGCGCAATGGTGATGCGCACGGCCGATCCGTCGATCAGAGGGAACTGCCTTTGCACCAGTCCTTTGCCGAAAGTCCGGCGGCCGACGATCAGGCCGCGGTCGTGATCCTGGATGGCTCCGGCCACGATTTCGCTGGCCGATGCCGCCTGTTCGTCGACCAGCACAATCAGCCGCAGCTTGTTGTAGCGGCCGTTGAGCGAGGCATAGCTGTTCTGGCGGGGCTGGTTGAGCCCTTCGGTGTAGACCACCAAGTCGTTCTTATCAAGGAACATGTTGCTGATCTTGATCGCCTGGTCGAGGTATCCGCCGCCGTTGCCCCGCAAGTCGAGCACCAGCGCGTTCAGGGGGGCGAGCTTGTTCATCGCCTTCAGGGTCTCGTCGTAGGTGGTGGCCGAGAAGCGGTCGAGCTTGATGTATCCGGTGGTGGGATCGATCTTGTAGGCGGCGTCGAGGCTGTTCATGGGAATTTTATCGCGTACGATCGTCACATCGAACGGCGGCATCCCCTTGCGCAGGATCGACAGCCTGATTTGCGTACCCTTGGCCCCGCGCAGCACCCCCGGCACCTCCGACGTCTTGATGCCGATGGCGTCCTTGCCGTCGGTGGCCACAATGCGGTCATTGGGCATCAGCCCGGCCTTTTCCGACGGCCCGCCTTTGATCACGTTCACCACCGACAGCGTGTCGCGGATAACCATGAACTCGATGCCGATGCCCTCGAAACTCCCCTCGAACTGCTCGTTGATGGTTTTCATCTCCTCGGCCGAAATGTAGACCGAGTGCGGGTCGAGTTGCCCCAGCATATTTTCGATGGCCCCGTCGACCAGCGACCGGGTGTCGACGGTGTCGACATACGACACGGTCAGGTAGTTATAGAATTGCGACAGCTTGTCGAAACTTTCGTCCACGGAGCGGGTGTAACGCATCTGGGCCACGGAAGCCAGCGGGGTGGCGGCAATGGCGGCCAGCAATAACAGTCGTTTGAACATGATCGGTTGAATTTGCCCCAAAGATACCAATATTATGCCAAATAAACTCCCACGTTCGGCTTGAGCGGGGAAAAGGGGCTCGTTTTCCTGTTCAGAAAATTTCATGAGTGCGTCCGTGTTCGTGTCAGAAAACACCCGGCGGTATTCGGAATGACATCCCGGAGGCTTTGCAGTGCAGAACCACGGATTTCAGGAACAACCGCTCTCGCATTCATCCCGAAGGGGCGTGGCGACGAGTGATCTGTTCTTATTCCGGGAGACCATTTTTGTCCTGCCGCAACAGTGAAGCAAAATCAGGTGCGGGCTATTTCCGTTCACCCTCTAATGGGGTTTGACGGAGGTCGATCCATTGCGTTCGGCGCCCGGGTTTCCATCATTCGTTTCGCTATCGAAACCCGAGCGGATTCCCCGGACGAAACAAGGGGCATAATACGGCAGCGGATTATTCTCCGGCGGCATAGATCCGCGACAGCCGTTCCACACCCTCCTCGATCTCCACATGGTGCCGCCAGCCCAGAGCATGCAGACGTCGGGGGTCGGTGAGTTTGCGCATGGTGCCGTCGGGTTTGGCGGCGTCGAAAGCGATGGCGCCCGTAAAGCCCGCCGCACGCGCAACAAGGTGCGCCAGATCGCGGATCGAGATCTCTTTGCCCGTGCCGATGTTGATGTGGCAGTTGCGCTTCTCCGCCTTTCCGGCCGACAGTTCGCTCCAGCTCGTTTTCTCCATGATGTGGACGCATGCGTCGGCCATATCCTCGCTCCACATGAATTCGCGCAGGGGAGCGCCCGTGCCCCACAGTTTCAGTTCGACACGGCCGCCGGTTTGCGTGATGCCGAAGGTTGCCAGCGCGTTCTCCAGTTCTTGTTGCGAGGGGGTGTCCCCGAGGCTTCTCACCGGCCGCCGGGCGAAGTCGGCGCGCACACCGTCCCAATCGCCGCGCTCCAGGCAGCGGGCCAGGTGCATTTTGCGGATCATGGCCGGCAGCACGTGGCTGGTTTCGAGATCGAAATTGTCGCCCGGGCCGTAAAGGTTGGTGGGCATCACCGACAGGAAATCGGTGCCGTACTGGATGTTATAGCTCTCGCACAGCCGGATTCCGGCGATTTTGGCCACGGCATACGGTTCGTTGGTGTATTCGAGCGGCCCGGTCAGCAGTTCGTCCTCGGCCATGGGTTGGGCGGCATCGCGCGGATAAATGCAGGTGCTGCCCAGCAACAACAGTTTCGTCACCCCCGCCAGCCATGCGTGATGGATGACGTTGGCTTCGATCATCAGGTTGCGGTAGATGAACTCGGCGCGATAGGTGTTGTTGGCCAAAATGCCACCCACTTTGGCTGCGGCCAGAAACACGCCGTCGGGTTTCTCTTCTGCGAAAAACGCCGCCACGGCCTGCTGGTTCGTCAGGTCGAGCTCGGAGCTGGTGCGGGTGACGATATTGGAGTATCCCTTATCGCGCAGGTTGCGAACGATAGCCGAGCCCACCAGTCCCCTGTGGCCCGCCACGAATATTTTGCCGTTTTTGTCCATGGTGCGAAGTTAAAAAATAAACCGGAGAATTTTCAGATGCGCCCTTTGTCATGAATGTTCGCCATACAAAAACTTTGCACAAAATTTGCGTAGTCGATTGCAACCAACAACTCCACCCGAATGAAAAAACGAATTTCTGCCGTGCTTATGCCGCTGCTGTTGCTGGCGGCGGGCGCTTTTGCCGCCGCGCCCGAAACAGGCCCCATGCCCGACACGGTCGCCTTCGCACCTGAAACGATTGCCGCACCCGACACGGTCTCCGCCGCCCAACCGGCCGACAGCACCGTCCACAGCAACCTGTTCAAGAAACTCTACAACTACCTCAAGCACTCGAACGAAGACAAGACCGGATACAAAGATTTCGATTTCACGTTCATTGCCGGGCCGCACTACTCGTCGAACGTCGGATTCGGGCTGGGGCTGGTGGCCGCCGGAATGTTCCGCATCGACAAAGACCCGGCCCTGCCGCCCTCGAACGTGTCGCTGTTCGGCGACGTCACCACCACCGGGTTCTTTATGCTGGGGATCCGCGGCAACACCATCTTCAAGGCCGACCGCCAGCGGCTCAACTACAACTTCTATTTCTACTCCATGCCCACCAAGTACTGGGGCATCGGCTACGACAACGGCATGAACGCCCCTTACAGCACCTACAAGCGGCTGCAATTCCAGTTTACGGTCGATTATATGCACCGCATTGTGAAAAACACGTATATCGGCGTCACGGCAGACCTCGAATCGGTGAACGGGAAGGATTTTTCGAAGCCCGAATACTTAAATGGCGAAGACCCGAAATACTATAACACGGGGGTAGGTGCGTTTATAATGTATGACACGCGCGATTTCGCCCCCAACCCTTACAAGGGCATCTACCTGCGGATCAACCAGACGTGGTATCCGTCGTCGCTGGGCACAAGCGAATCGTTTTCACGTACCGAGTTGTTCCACAACGCCTATGTGCAGGTGTGGAAAGGAGGGATCATGGCGTTCGACCTCCACTCGCAGTTCAACTACGGCGAGGTGCCGTGGACGATGGTGGCGCAATTGGGCGGGCCTTACCGCATGAGGGGATACTACCAGGGGCAGTTCCGCGACAACAACATCATCGAGGCGCAGGTCGAACTGCGGCAGCGCATCTACGGCCGCAACGGCATTGCGGTGTGGGCGGGGGCCGGCAACGTGTTCCCGAAAATGAGCGGATTCCGATGGGACGAAACCCTTCCCGACATCGGGCTGGGTTACCGTTGGGAGTTCAAAAAGAGGATCAACGTGCGGCTCGACTACGGCTTCGGCAAGGGCCAGAGCGGGTTCATATTCAATATCAACGAGGCGTTTTAACCCTTTAACTTAAATGAAGATAATATCAATGAAAAAACTGAAAGTATTGGCGTTGGCCCTGATCGCGGCCGCAGGGTTTGCAGGGAACCTGCATGCGCAGCGGATCTCCGTCTCCGACATCGAAGCGCGGGTGAGGTATGTCTCCGACCGGATGAACGCCTCGCTGGATCTGAGCAAAAAACAGTACGACGACATTTACGACGTCAATATGAAGTATGCCAAGAAGATGGCAAAACTCCGGGAGTCCCTCGCCTCGGAAAGCCCCAACATCCACGGCAAGATGATGGCGCTGAAGGAAAAGCACGACAAGAGCATGAAAAAAGTGCTGAACGGCACCCAATACAACAGTTACCTCAGCCTGGGTTTTGATATGCTGACGGGCGACGGCAGGGGCGGCCCGCATCCCGGCGGGCAACATGGCGGTAACGCTCCGCATGGAGAGATGGGCCCGGGCGGTCGTCCGGGCAACGGCGGCCCCGGAACCCCTCCCGGCCAGGGAGGACAAGGCCGCGGCGGTCAGAACCATGGGAACCAGGGAAATCATGGCCGCGGCGGCAATCGATAGCGGTCTTTAAGGTTCCGTAAACGGGGCGCGGGTTTCTGCGTCCCGTTTGTTTTTCGATCGTGCCGGCCAATGTCAGTGAGTGCGCCTCTTTTTCCCTCCGGAACTATAAAAATTGAGGATTTTTGTGTTACTTTGTTCGTCCAAAACCCGAGCAACCATGGAGAAATATATCCTCGAAAAGGTCGAAACACCCAAACAGGCCAAAGCATTCCTCGATCTGCCCAAGCGGATGTACAAAGGCGATCCGAACTGGATCACCCCTCTGGACAACGACATCAACGCCGTTTTCGACCCGAAGAAAAACATCCGTTTCCGCGACGGCGAGGCATGCCGTTGGCTGCTGCGCGACGACAAAGGCGCCGTGTGCGGACGCATCGCCGCCTTCTACACCAACGAGTCGGCCGCGGCCGAGGAACAGCCCACGGGCGGATGCGGCTTTTTCGAGTGCATCGACGACCAACAGGCGGCCGACATTCTTTTCGACACGGCCCGCGACTGGCTCAAAACCAAGGGAATGGAAGCGATGGACGGCCCCGTCAACTTCGGCGACCGCGACAGCTGGTGGGGATGCCTGGTCGAGGGGTTCACGCCGCCGCTCTACGCCAATCCGTATAACTTCCCGTATTATAAAGAGCTGTTCGAAAATTACGGGTTCCTGAACTATTTCAACCAGTATACCTACGACCGCAAACTTCAGGAAGGGCTTTTCTCCGAAGCCGTTTACCAGAAGTCCCAGAAACTGATCGACAACCCGTCGTACAGCTTCGAGCGCATCGGCACCAAGAAAAACATCCGCCGGGTGGCCGAAGATTTCTGCAACATCTATAACAAGGCGTGGGCCCACTTCCCGGGCGTGAAACCGATGCCCATGGAGCACGCCTACGAACTGATGGAGAAGATGAAACCCATCATCGATCCCAACCTCATCTACTTCGCCCGCTACGAGGGGCAGCCGATCGGGTTCTTCATCATGGTGCCCGACATCAACTACGGCATCCGTTCGTTCAACGGCAGGTTCGGCCTGTGGCACAAGCTGATATTCATGTACAACCTCAAGGTGCGCAAGTCGTGCAACCGCATTTTCGCCATTATTTTCGGCGTCACGCCCGAGTTCCAGGGCAAGGGGGTGGAGTCGGGCATCATGCGGGCGTTCGAGAAGTGGGTCACCGACCCGGCGTCCAAGTCGCACTACAAGCAGCTGGAGCTGGCCTGGATGGGCGACTTCAACCCGGTGATGCTGCGCATGGTCGAGCAGTATGTCTGCGCCACCAGGCTCAAGACGCACGTCACCTACCGCTACCTGTTCGACCGCACCAAAGAGTTCAAGCGCGCCCCGAAACTGGCCGTCGCCCGCCGTCCGCAGCCGCAGGATGCTTCCGGGCAGTAACCTTTTCCGCTCACGAACACTCCCGGGTGAAACAGAAGCCGTTGCGGCGAAACGCCGTGATCACACATTGTTTTTCGGGATCTCTTCCCGATCGGGAAATCACCCGGGTCAAGCCTTGGATGGCGCCCGGGACATAAATCCGTAAAAAAATATCCCGCCCGGGAATAACGTAACAAAAAAAACTGTAATTTAGAGGTTGTTTAGCCCCGCGCGTAGCGCGGGCCGGACAACCTCATTTTAATTTACTGTCGTATGAATGTAAAAAAACTGATGGCCGACCTCGAGGCGAAACACCCCGGCGAGTCGGAGTACCTGCAAGCCGTACACGAAGTGCTGACTTCGGTCGAGGAGGCCTACAACCGGCACCCCGAGTTCGAAGCGAACAAGATCGCCGAACGCATTGTCGAGCCCGACAGGGTCTACACGTTCAAAGTGCCCTGGATCGACGACAGCGGCCAGGTGAGGGTCAACCTTGGCTACCGGGTGCAGTTCAACAACGCCATCGGGCCGTACAAAGGCGGATTGCGCTTTCATTCGTCCGTCAACCTGAGCATCCTCAAGTTTTTAGGGTTCGAACAAATTTTCAAGAATGCGCTCACCACGCTGCCCATGGGCGGCGGCAAAGGGGGATCGGACTTCAACCCGCGCGGCTGCTCCGACGCCGAGATCATGCGTTTCTGCCAGGCGTTCATGCTCGAACTGTGGAAATACATCGGGCCCGAAACCGACGTGCCTGCGGGCGACATCGGGGTAGGAGGACGCGAAATCGGATTCCTTTACGGGATGTACCGCAAACTGGCGCACGAAAACACGGGCGTGCTCACGGGCAAGGGCCTGACCTACGGCGGGTCGCTCGTCCGTCCCGAAGCCACGGGGTTCGGCGCGATCTATTTCCTGCAACAGATGCTCGCCACCCAGGGCCAGTCGATCGAAGGGAAGACCATTTCGGTTTCCGGTTTCGGAAATGTGGCCTGGGGCGCGGCGTTGAAAGCCACGGAACTGGGGGCGAAGGTGGTGACCATCTCCGGCCCTGACGGCTACATACACGACCCGCAGGGTCTGGACGCCGAAAAGATCAACTACCTGCTCGAACTGCGTGCCTCGAACAACGACGTGGTGGCCCCGTATGCAGACCGCTTCCCGGGGTCGGCATTCTTTGCCGGACGCAAGCCGTGGGAAGTGAAGGTCGACATCGCCCTGCCGTGCGCCACGCAGAACGAACTCGACGGCCCCGACGCGCAGCAGTTGGTCAATAATAAGGTGATGTGTGTGGCCGAAGTGTCGAACATGGGCTGCCGTCCCGAAGCGATCGAGGTTTTCCTGGCAAACAAGATCCTCTTCGGCCCGGGCAAGGCGGTGAATGCCGGAGGGGTGGCGACCTCGGGCCTGGAAATGACCCAGAACGCAATGAAACTCAACTGGTCCGAAGCCGAAGTAGATGCCAAACTCCACTCCATCATGGCCTCGATCCACAAAGCCTGCCTCGAATACGGCGCCGAACCCAGCGGATACATCAACTACATCAAGGGCGCCAACATCGCCGGGTTCATGAAAGTGGCCCGCTCGATGGTGGAACAGGGGGTGATATAGTCGCCCTTTGGCCCTGATCACGGATATTTCTGAAACAAAAAGGAATTTTCCGGTAATCTTCAGAAAATCGGGGTTAAAACGAAATAAAGCACCTGCAAATGATTTGCAGGTGCTTTATTTTCTGTTCGTAGCGGGACGGGGACTTGAACCCCGGACCTCATGATTATGAATCATGCGCTCTAACCAGCTGAGCTATCCCGCCTCGATTTTGGTGGTGCAAATATAGCAAGGAAATGTGAACTGCCAAAATATTTTGGAATAAATTCATCCGTTGGGGCCGACTGTCGCCGAGGCGTGCCGTGTAAGGGGCGCCCGGTTAATGCCTCGGGCTGTCGGAGATCGTTTGCGTCTGCCGCGGTGGCGCAGCTCCCCCCTCCGGCAAATGCCCTTGAGGGTCAAAAGACCGTTTGCCCCGACCCCGTAACGTGTGTGCGGCGGCCTTCCTTCGGAAGGCCGCCGCACATTGCGTAGCGCAGCTTGTTGTCACACTTTGGAGGCGCACACCGCGCAGTTTACCGTCATGCAGATACAACAAGCCGCTTGTCACTGCACCTTAAAAAGATACACCGCGCAGTCGTGCGGTTCGAGTTCTCCTTTGAGCGCGGTTTTCTTCGATGACGTGCTTTTCCATACATCGATCACCTGCCCCGGGGTGTAGATACCCCAATCCTTGCGGGCGTCGAACGAGAACGGCACTTTATTGTCCGAGCGGTTGATCACGCACACGGCCACCTCGCCGCCCGAGAGTTCCTTTTTCATCAGTTGCAGCTGGTCGGTGCGCATGAACGTGTAGCCCTGGTGGCCGTCCTTGTCCTGGTTGATGGCCAGCAGGTGCTTGTTGGTGAGCAGGGCCAGGGTGCCCGCGTCGATGGTCGTCATATCGCTGTTGACGATCAGCGGAGCGGCCAGCATGCACCACATGGCAAAGTGGGTGCGGTATTCGGTGTCGGTGCACCCGCCCTTGAACTTGCCCGGCGACGATGATTTGCCCTTGCCGTACAGCCCCACCATCAGCAGGTCGGGGTCGTTCCATCCGCCGGGACCGGCGTATTGCTCCAGCCCTTCCTGCTGGTCGAAAATATCGATGACGCCGAGAAAATCCTTATTGTCCGTTTGCCAGTAGTCGCGCGAGTCCCACGTGGTTCGCCACAGGTGTCCGCCGGCGGCCTTGGCCCACAGCCACGGTTTGCGCTGGCCCCATTCGCAGATGGCATACACGATGGGATGTTCCTGCTTGCGCAGGGCGTCGCCCATCTTTTTGTAGCGGGCAAAAGCCGTCTCCATGTCGGTCGGGGCGTTGCAATAGTCGTATTTGAGGTAGTCGACGCCCCACTCGGCAAAGGTCTTCGCATCGAGCTCCTCGAAGCCGTAGCTGGCCATCACGCCGCCGCAGGTGTAAAGCGCCGCGTCGGAATAGATGCCCAGTTTCATCCCCTTGCTGTGCACGTAATCGGCCAGGGCCTTGATGCCGCCGGGGAAACGGGTCGGGTCGGGATAGAGGCGGTTGCGGTTGTCGCGTCCGCCCACCCAGAAGTCGTCGATGATCAGGTAGGTGTAGCCCGCGTCGCGCATACCGTTGGCCACCATCGCGTCGCACATTTGTCTGATGACCTCCTCGCTCACCTTGTCTTCGACCAGGTTCCAACTGTTCCAACCCATAGGCGGAGTGGCCGCCAGCTCTTCCCATTGCTGCTGGTTGAGCACAAAGCCCTTGGTGGTTGCGGCACGCTCGGGTTGGGCGGCCAGCGCCATCGGCGCCATCAGCAGCAAAAATAAGATTTTCTTCATAATTAAGCGTATTTTGGTTGTGTGTGGCGTTGTCACTTCAGTTCGAAACGGACGTTGACACTGTAACGGATCTCGATTTTTTGGAATTCGACGGGTGCGGAGTCAGCCGAGACATACCCGGCTTTGGAGCTAACCGACAGGCCCATCACCCTGCCCTGCAACATCTCGTCGGCATAAGGCACCGAGTTGTAGTCGTCGATGGTCAGCGCCGCGCCGATCGTCTGCCCGATGGCCGTGGCCAGTTCGTCGGCTTTCTTTTTGGCTCCCTGCATCGCTTTTTGACGGGCCTCGCTGTTGTATTCCGACAGTTTGGACGAGGTGATCTTCGTCACATCGGCCTGAGGAATGCCCACGCTGTTAAGCATATCGAAAATGACGGAAGCCGTTTCGGCATCGTGCGCGATCACCTGATAGCTTTTTTTCTTATAGGTGTCGTCCTTGCGCCATTTATTGCTCTTCTTGCTCGACGAGGCGTCGGTGACAGCCAGGTCTTTGTCCGTGTCCACGCCGATCTCTTTCATCCCCGCAAGCATGTTTTTTTCCATATCGGCCAGTTTGTTTTTGCCGTTGCTCACGCTCTCGTCGATCACGAAGCCGATGTAGATCATATCCGGATCGACCTTCATTTCGTGCGTGTACGACACATTGACGTACGGCTTCTTGTTCCAGTCGCCCTCGGTTGTCTGGGCCTGCACGGCGGTTGCAGCCAGCAACGGCAGCGCCAGTAATGCGATTTTTTTCATACTCTTTTTTTATTTGGATGCGTTTTTGGTTAAAGTATCCTTGTCGTACAAAAACGGGGCGGTATCTTACGGACAAACAGCGTTTTCCCGCACCGCCGTTATTTCCCCGCCACCGCCGACATTCTCAGGTCGACAAACAGCGGCCGGTGGTCGGAAGCCACCGCCTCGTCGTCGACCACCGCATTGAGCGCGGCAAAAGCATAGTCGGGACGGGCAAGCGCCATAATGTAATCGATCGTCTCCTTGGGCCGGTTGGCCGGGAACGTAGGCTGTTCGGGATCACTGAGCATTTTCCAGTTTTCAAGCAACTGCTCGGTGCACGCCGAGGCGGGAGCGTCGTTCAGGTCGCCCGCCAGAATCACCGGTTTATTATATCCGGCCACCTGATCGAGGATGATCCCGACCGATGCCAGGCGGTCTTGTTCGGTGAGGGAGAAATGGGTACAGCAGAAAACATACCCTTCGAACTCAACCACCAGCAACGCCCGTTTTTCTTCGCGTCCGGGCAGCGGCACGCATTTATGCGAAAGCGGCTTTTCGACCGACAGCACCCCAACCCCGTATTTGCCTCCCTGAAGGTCGATCGCCGGGCCGTACACCGGATACATCGACGTGCGGTTGGCCAGCTCGGTCAGCACGTCGATGCCGCCGCTGCGGGCCGTGGCGCTGTCGACCTCCTGCAACGCGATCACGTCGGGCGAAACGCGGTTGATGACTTCGGCCGTGCGGGGCAGGTCCATTTTGTTGTCCATGCCGCGGCCGCTGCGTATGTTGTAGCTCATCACCCGCATCGTGCCCGGCGGTTTGGGCGCAACGGGCCTCTGGGCGAAGGCGCACAGGGACACAAATGTACCCAGCAACAGGAAAAGCCGTTTTTTCATAGCGATCGATCTTTTGTGAATGGAACGGGAAGCACCTTCAGGCGCTCGGATTTCAGTTAACAAAGATAATAAAAACAGATGATTTTGCACAACAACGCCCTCTCACGTGCCATTCCGAGCAACTGCGGGACGTTGGCGCGAGAAAGCATATTACCTTAATAACGCATCGGCAATGCTTCGTTCGATAGCCGCCGCCTGTTGTTGCGGAGTATAATGCGCCTCCAGGACGGCATAGCAGGCCCGGCGGGTTTGCTCGCGGGTTGGGGTGTCGGACGCGCGGCCGATCCACCACAACACCTTTTCGGTCAGCGAACCGACGTCGCCACGAACGAAAAGACTGCCCGTAACCCCATCCACGATCGCTTCCGCTTCGGGCATCTGGTGCGTGAAATCGCCGTGGGTGACCACCGGCACACCAAAAGCGAAGGCGTGCATCACATTCAGCCCCGCGTTGCCGGGCGACACCATCGCCGCGCTGTTGTACAGAAAATCGGCGATGTACTGTTGGTCGTAGCATTCGCCCACAAACCACACCCGGTCGGCAAGATCCTCTTTGTCAAACGATTCGGACAACTGCCTTTCGGCCGCGCCTCCTCCGATGAACACCATGTTGCAGGGACGCACGGCGTTCACCCGGCGCAGCATTTCGGGAAACATATCCAGTGATTTTTCGGGCGTGAGGCGCCCCAGGAACACGATCGTCGGATCGTCGTTGCCGAAATAGTTGCGGAGAAACAGCGGCGAGGAGATTTTTTCGCGCAACCGCACTTGCTCATCGTAATTCAACGAGTTGTATATCACCATCGTACGTTCCGGCCTGAACCCGGCCTCCACCACCCGGTCGCGTCCGCGTTGGCCATAAAGCAGCAGGCGTCCGGCCAGACGGAAATAGACCATGGTTTTGAAGCGCTGAAAGCGGCTCTCGCTGCCGTACAGCCCGTGCGTCCAAAGCCACGCCCTGCGGCCGCGCAACCGGGCGCAAAGAATTAACAACCAATTGGAAAGGATGCCGGGATTGCCTGTGAGGACGTATGCGTCGTAATCAGCCCCGAGCGCCCTGCCCCACCCTTTCTGCCAGACGAGTTTTTTCCCCCTGTACCGATTGCGGAAATATCCCCGGAAGCCATCCAACTGCGTAGCGTCCATCAGAGCAATGCCGCCGGCGGAACGGTCGCCCGCATAAAAATCGACCTCCAACGCGGCACTGTCGTCGAGCAGGCGGTAAATGGCCTCGCGGTACAGCGGGGCGATGTTGAAAACGCAGCAGACTTTGGTCATACGATGAAAATGACGGCGGGCAACCGAAATACGATCTTTACCCCCGACAAAAATAGTAAAAAAGAACCTCACAGGAGCATTTGCCATCAGGAACATCGTTCCGCGCCCCATCGAAAGCGGCCGATTGGGGATTTCCGACAAAAACCCCGTTGTCCCAAAATAAAGTATAGCAACGCATTAGCAGATCATTTTCTTGCCATAGCGGCACAGGCCCCGGACAAAATGATCAACCCCGGACGCCCGTCGGGTGTTTTTGACAGAACCATTTTTTTGACAGCGCAACTTTTCTGCTCAAAACGATCCGGCATCCTTTTTTTTTAAACCGCGACCGGAACAAGAGACAAATTCGCTATTTTTTTGAAGGCAAAACGACGGAATTTCCGAGGAAATACTTATCTTTGCAAGATAAATTGTTCGTTTTTCGTTATCTATGATCAAGATCACTTTCCCCGACGGGAACCAACGCGAATACAACCCGGGCACCACCGGGCTCGAAATAGCGGAAAGCATCAGCCCGCGCCTGGCGCAGGACGTGCTGGCCATGTCGGTCGACGGCAAACTGTGGGATCTGCGCCGCCCCATCGAAAGCGGCGGAGCCATCCAATTTTTCAAATGGGACGACCGCCAGGGTAAGGAAACGTTCTGGCATTCGTCGTCGCACCTGCTGGCCGAAGCGCTGGAGGAGCTCTATCCGGGCATCAAGTTCGGCATCGGCCCCAGCATCGAGAACGGGTTCTATTACGACGTCGACTCGCCCGTACCCATCACCGAGGCCGACCTTCCGGCCATCGAGAAGAAGATAATGGAGCTGGCCCAGAAAAAGACGCCTTTCTGCCGCCGCGAAGTGTCGAAGCAGGAGGCGATGGACACCTACACAAAAAAAGGCGACCAGTATAAAACCGAGCTGATCGGCGACCTGGAAGACGGCACCATCTCGTTCTACTCGCACGGCAACTTTACCGACCTGTGCCGCGGGCCGCACCTGCCCGACTCGGGCGCGGTAAAAGCGGTGAAACTCACCTCGATCGCCGGGGCTTACTGGCGCGGGAGCGAGAAAAACAAAATGCTCACCCGCATCTACGGCATCACGTTCCCTAAGAAGTCGATGCTCGACGAATACCTCGCCATGTTGGAAGAAGCAAAAAAACGCGACCACCGCAAAATCGGCAAGGAACTCGAACTGTTCTTCTTCTCGCAACGCGTGGGACAGGGGCTGCCCATGTGGCTGCCCAAAGGGGCCGCACTGAGGGAACGGCTCGAAAATTTTCTGCGCAGTGTCCAGAAGGGGCACGGCTACGAGCAGGTGATCACGCCTCACATCGGCATGAAAGATCTCTACGTCACCTCGGGCCACTACGCCAAATACGGCAAGGACTCGTTCCAGCCGATCCACACGCCCGACCCCGGCGAGGAGTTCCTGCTTAAACCCATGAACTGCCCGCACCACTGCGAGATGTACAAATACAAACCGCGGTCGTACAAAGACCTGCCGGTGCGCTTTGCCGAGTTCGGCACGGTGTACCGTTACGAAATGAGCGGCGAACTGCACGGCCTGACCCGCGTACGCGGCTTCACGCAGGACGACGCGCACTTGTTCTGCCGTCCCGATCAGCTCAAAGACGAGTTCAAGAAGGTGATCGACATCGTGCTCTACATCTTCAAGACGCTCGATTTCAAGGACTACACGGCGCAGATTTCGCTCCGTGACCAGGTCGACCGCGAAAAATACATCGGCAGCGACGAAAACTGGGAGAAGGCCGAGCAAGCCATCATCGAAGCGGCCGAGGAGAAAGGGCTCAACACGGTGGTCGAATACGGCGAAGCGGCGTTCTACGGCCCCAAGCTCGACTTCATGGTCAAGGACGCCCTGGGCCGCAAGTGGCAGTTGGGCACCATCCAGGTCGACTACAACCTGCCCGAGCGCTTCGACCTGACGTACATCGGCGCCGACGACAAGCTGCACCGCCCGGTGATGATCCACCGTGCGCCGTTCGGCTCGATGGAACGCTTCGTGGCCGTACTGATCGAACACACCGCGGGTAAATTCCCGCTGTGGCTCACGCCCGAACAGGTGGTGGTGCTGCCCATCAGCGAAAAGTTCAACGACTACGCGGGCCAGGTAGTCAAAGCGTTGGACGAGGCCGGCGTGCGCGCCCAGACCGACGTCCGAAACGAAAAGATCGGACGCAAGATCCGCGACAACGAACTCAAGCGCATCCCCTACCTGCTGATCGTGGGCGAGAAAGAAGAACAGGATGGCACGGTTTCTGTAAGATTACAGGGAGAGGGCGACAAAGGCTCGATGAGCGTCGCCGAATTCGCGGCCATGATCAACGACAAAGTGAAACAGGAGATAAATCCCATACAATAATTATTATTCATCAACGAAGGAGGACCAAGCTATAAGCACACCGTACAGACCCAAGCCGCCGCGCCCCAGGCAACCGATGCGCGGGCGCATGCCGGAAAAAGAAGCCCTGCACAGGATCAATGAAAAAATTACCGCCCCGCAGGTGAGGATCGTGGGCGGCGAAGAAGGCGAAGAAACCGTAGTGGTTCCCATCGCGCAGGCACTGCGCATGGCCGAAGCCAGGGAACTCGATCTGGTCGAGATCTCACCCAAGGCCGACCCGCCCGTTTGCCGCATCGTCGATTACCAGACATTCCTCTACCAGCAGAAGAAGAAGGCGAAAGAGATCAAAGCGAAGAACGTCAAGGTGACGGTCAAAGAGATCCGTTTCGGGCCCCAGACCGACGACCACGACTACAACTTCAAGCTCAAGCACGCCGTCAATTTCCTCAAAGAGGGATCGAAAGTGAGGGCCTATGTGTTCTTTCGCGGCCGCCAGATCGTGTTCAAGGATCAGGGCGAAATTCTGCTGTTGCGTTTTGCCACCGACCTGGAGGAATACGCCAAGGTGGAACAGATGCCTGCGCTCGAAGGCAAGCGCATGTTCCTGACGCTGGCGCCCAAGGCCAAGAAGTAGCAGCCGCCCGGGGATCGCATACGCGTTCTTTTCTCGGTACGACAGGTCTCGTTTTTGACGGAGGGCGGTCGTAGATGGATTGTATTTGAGTTGCGCGACAACATAGATGTCGAGCGGAGCCTTTCGCGGGGCTCCGTTTTTTTTGTCGTTTATAGAAATACGAGGGCACGCGCAGATCTTTTATGTATACTTGACCGCCACTAACCGCAAGGCCGCCATGAAACGTTACCTGCTTCCCCTGCTGCTGCTCGTCGCCGCATGCACGCAAAACGCGAAAAACGAAAAATACCAACCCAGCCCCGAGTCGGTTGAACTGAACAACCGGGCGTGCAGCATCATCAGCCGCAACAGCGCCAACATCGACTCCATCGAGTACGCGATCGAGCTGTGGGACCAGGCCATCGCAGCCGACTCGCTCAACACCCGTCCTTATATCAACAAGGCTCAGTGGGAAGGATCGCTGGGGCGTTACGACGACGCCTACCACTCGCTCCGCCGGGCAACGCAAATCGACCCCACTCTGGTGGAAGCCACCGTCGGCATGGGGATGGTCAAAGAGATGGCGGGCGACAGCCTCGCCGCGCAACAGATCTACCGCACCGCGCTGGCGGCCCATGACAGAAAATACGGCACACCCTCGAACGACCCCTACCCGATGATCAACCGGGCCTTCATTGAGCTATTGCTCTACCAAACGCCACAAGTCGACACCGCCGCCCTGAATTTCACCGCCGAAAACGGACACGACCGGGCCTTGGTCAATCAGATCATCGGGCTGAAAGATTCCTCCGACAGGGAAACATTCCGAAGGATGTTTTTCAGCCGAATCGACGCCGAACACCGCTCGTACTCCACCCTCTATAATAAGGAATAATTCAGGCCGGTTCGCGCATTGAGCCGAAGCATTCGAAGCGAAAACTGCTTCCGCCCTGGTTGACAAAAAAACAAAAGCACCCCGTTATAAGGGTGCTTTTTTATCTGAGAAACAGGCTTCTACCGAAAATAACTCCGCATCCGGTCGAAGATGTTCTGCGGTTTTTTCGTCTCCTTAACCTTGAAGTTGGCGCTCTGCCCCAACTTGTCGAGCAGGGTTTTCTCCTCGGCGCTCACCTGCGCGGGGATGTAGACGTCCACGATCACCAGCTCGTCGCCGCGGCCGCGGCCATTGACATCGGGAATGCCCTTGCCCCGCAGACGCAGAATGGTTCCGGCCTGCGTACCCGCCGCCACCTTGATCTTGGCCTTGCCGTCAACCGTGGGCACCTCGATCGAATCGCCCGTAATGGCCGTCGGCACACTCACGGTCAGGTTGTAAATCAGGTCGTTGCCGTCACGGATCAGATCGGGGTGCGGCTCCTCCTCGATCAGCACCAGCAGGTCGCCGTTGATGCCGCCGTTGCGGGGAGCGTTGCCCTTGCCGGCAACGTTGAGCTGCATGCCCGTACCCACTCCGGCCGGGATTTTAATTTCGACCACTTCTTCGCCTTTCTGCGTCCCCTCGCCGTGGCATTTGGCGCAGGTGGCGGTGATGGTTTTGCCGGTTCCACCGCAGGCAGGGCATTCGCGCGTGGTCTGCGTGCGGCCGAAAATGGTATTGACCACCTGGGTCACATGGCCCGATCCCTGGCAAGTGGCGCAGGTGGAGTATGAATTGGCGTCTTTGGCGCCCGATCCGCCGCACTGCGTACAAGCCACCATCTTATTTATTTTCAGCTTCTTGGTCGTGCCGTTGGCCACCTCTTTCAGGGTCAGCTTCACTTTGATGCGCAGGTCGGCGCCGCGATTCACCGTCTGGTATCCGCCCCCGCCGCCGAAACCCCCGAAGCCCGAGAAGTGGCCGCCGAAGATGTCGCCGAAGTTGCTGAAAATATCTTCCATCGTAAATCCGCCGCCGAAACCGCCGCCCGCACCGCCGAAGCCGCCGGCGTTCATCCCCTCGTGGCCGAACTGGTCGTACTTGGCTTTCTTGTCGGGGTTGCTGAGCACGTCGTACGCCTCGGCCGCCTCTTTGAATTTCTCTTCGGCCTCTTTGTTGCCCGGGTTTTTGTCGGGGTGGTACTTGAGCGCGGCCTGGCGGTACGCCTTCTTGATCTCGTCCGCCGTAGCGCTCTTGGATACACCCAATACCTCGTAATAATCTCTTTTTGCCATCTTCCGTTTAGAAGCAGTTAAATATTTATCGACGTTATCTGAGAAAGTGTTTTCCCGAGGCATCCGCTCTGCTTTAACGAAAATCGGATCGAAAACAGGAGCGGTAAGGGCCTCAAAGAACGGGAAATCACTCGCCCACCACCACTTTGCAATGGCGTATCACTTTGTCTTTCAGCTTATATCCCTTCTGCGCCACATCAATCACCTTCCCTTTTTGTTCCTCCCCGGCATTGAACTTGGCTATCGCATCGTGGAAATCGGTGTCGAGCTCATCACCGATGGCCTGGATCTCTTCGAGGCCCTTGTTTTTGAGTATCTCCTTGAGTTTGTGATGGATCAGGTGCACTCCTTCGCGCAACGCATCCACATCCGACGACTTTTCAATGGCGTCCAGCGCCCGGTCGAAATCGTCGAGCACGGCCAGCAGCGACTTCATCACATCTTCCGAAGCCACCTGCACCAGATCCATTTTCTCTTTCAACGTACGCTTGCGGTAATTGTCGAACTCGGCCGACAGGCGCAGGAACTTGTCTTTGTATTCGTCCGCCTCGTTTGCAGCCGGGCACGACATATTGTCATTGTTCTCGAAACTTTCGTCTGACACAATGGCATCACCCGCATCGCCCGCGGCGGTTGAAGCATTCTTTGCAAAGGATTCAAACCCCTCGCTATCAATGTTATTATCTTTGACAGACATGATCGTAAAAAATTAGTTTCACACTATCCTGCAAATAATGTACCGCCGGAGAGAGGTGGCAGGGCAGACGGTTTTTATTTCCCGCCGGTTTTTCTATCTTTGTATGACGAACTGCCGCGATACACGGCACAAATTAACGACAAATTTATGGAAAACATACTATCGCGCTTCCTCAGATACGTGGCCGTCGACACCCAGAGCGACCCCACCGCGGCCTCTTACCCATCGACAGCCAAGCAGTTAGACCTGCTGAAGATGCTGGCCGAAGAGATGAAATCGATCGGCGTAAAGGACGTGGAAACGGATCAGTGGGGGTATGTGACCGGAACCATCCCCGCAACAGCAAAAACGGATGCGCCCGCCATTGGCTTCATCGCCCACGTCGACACCAGCCCCGACATGCCGGGGGCAGGCATCAAACCGCAAATCGTCGAGTACACCGGCGGCGACATCGTGCTGAACAAAGAACAGAACATCGTACTGAGGGCTGACGAGTTCCCCGAGCTGGAAGAGCACATCGGCCACACACTCGTCACCACCGACGGCACGACGCTGCTCGGGGCCGACGACAAGGCGGGCATCGCCGAGATCATGCATGCCGCCGAATACCTGCTCGCCCATCCCGAGATCGAACATCCAGAAATCCGCATCGCCTTCACCCCCGACGAGGAGGTGGGCCACGGCGTCGACCATTTCGACGTCAAAAAATTCGGGGCGAAATACGCCTACACCATCGACGGCAGCCTGGCCGGCGAGCTGGAATTTGAAAACTTCAACGCCGCCGCGGCCAAAATAACGATCCACGGCAACAACATCCACCCGGGGTACGCCAAAGACAAGATGATCAACTCACTGATCGTGGCCATGGAGTACAACGACTGCCTGCCCGCGGCCGACCGCCCCGAAAACACCGAGGGGTACGAAGGGTTCTACCACCTGATGAAGATGGAGGGCATCGTCGAGCACGCCGCCATGGAATACATCATCCGCGACCACAGCCGCGAAATGTTCGAGACGCGCAAAGAGCGCATGATGCAGGCCGCCGCGCAGATCAACGAAAAATACGGACGGCAGGTGGTGACCGTAGCCATCGCCGACCAATATTACAACATGCGCGAGATGGTCGAGCCGCACATGATCGTTGTGGACACGGCAAAGAGAGCGATCGAAATGGCCGGCATCGCGCCCGTGATCAAACCCATCCGCGGCGGCACGGACGGCTGCCGGTTGTCGTACATGGGCCTGCCCTGCCCCAACATCTTCGCCGGCGGGGTCAACTTCCACGGCAAGTATGAATTCGTGTCGGTGCAGGTAATGGAAAAGGCGGCCGAAGTGATCGTCAACATCGCCAAACTGTTCGCACCCACAGGGCGTTTATGAGGAAAATAGCCAACAGCGAACTGGGCCGCCCCAGCGCCGAGGAGTTCGGTTCGATGGAGAAACTGCCTGTGGCGGTGGTGCTCGACAACGTGCGCAGCATGCACAACGCAGGGGCGTTTTTCCGCACGTGCGACGCTTTTTGCATGGGACGGTTGTGCCTGTGCGGCATTACGGGCACTCCTCCTCATAAAGAACTGCACAAGAGCGCATTGGGGGCCGAATTGAGCGTGCCGTGGGAGTATTTCGCCACCACCGCCCAAAGCCTCGCCGCCCTGAAAGCCGACGGATACGCCATTGTGGCTGTGGAGCAGGTCGAAGGGGCCGTTCCGCTCAACGAATACCGCGTTTGCCCGGATAGAAAATACGCCCTGGTTTTCGGAAACGAGGTCGACGGCGTGAGCGAGGCCGCGTTGGAATTGTGCGACGAAGCCATCGAAATTCCCCAGGGAGGCACCAAACACTCGCTCAACGTGTCGGTATCGGGAGGCGTGGTGCTGTGGCATTTTTTCAAGGCGCTGTTCGCGGCTCGCAGACAGTGAACGCCCCCTCTGAAACAAAAACCTTGGCGATGAAATTCGCCCCGTTAAAAGTCGGCAACAAGCTGTCAATAAGCGGCAGTTCAGAAGTTTACGCAAACTAAAGTAACCGCAATAAATTTGGGGGGAGCCAACCTGATCCTGATCCTAAAACAGAAAAAGCAAAACGACCCGCGGATTACCGCGGGTCGTTTTGTATCGAAAGGCAACTACCCCGTTAGAATTCAATCAACTGAACGGTGATCGAACCATCCTCAATGGTGAATGTAAACGACAGGTTGGCTGCCGAAGGTTCGTCGGTTTCGCCTTCGACCTTCACATCCACGTCATTCCCCTTGAAAACCGAAGCCACGACTGCCTGAGCGAACGCAGCAAGGCCGGGTGAAACCGTCACATCGCCGAAGTCGTAAGACATGGGGGTGGTCGACATTCCCAACGCCTGGGACGAGAACACCAGATTCTGAACCGTCGTTCCGGAACCGGTGGTCGTTGCCGAAATTTCCACCTCGTTGATCGTCACTTTCTTTACGGCATTGAGGTAGTCATCCATCCCCGAAAATGCCCCGCTGCCGGTGTTAATGGTCGTCTGGCCCGAAAACGGGATCAGAGCCGGCGTTTTGGTCTGCGCTCCGGGAGTTGCCGCAACAGCAACGGGAATAACAAACGACTTGCCTGAAATGCTCACCTGTTGGGTCGACGCCTTTTCAATGGCATCGCACGAATAGAAGCCGGCAAGCATGGCAACGGCTGCCAGAAATACAAATGGTCTGATTTTTTTCATTCTTTTAAACGTTTAGCAGTAAAATTTATAGGATTTTTAAGGGAGTTACATTGCGGTGCGATCACAAAAAAACAATTGCACCACCTCGAACAGCAACAAAGATAGGACTAAATATTTATCTGAAAACAATCAATTGAGATAAATTTTAGCCCTATGATTGCAAAAAAAGATTAATTTGTCTATCTTTACAAAAAGCAAACCGATCAGGAGGTGATAAAAAAATAATAAAATCAACTTGCATATGGAGAATTTGGATTTATCGAAGGATCCTGAACCCGACGCGGCGGGACGGGAAATCTACTCAAAATTGATCCGGGCGGGAAAAAGAACCTATTTTTTCGACGTCCGCACCACGCGCGGCAACGATTTTTTCCTCACCATCACCGAAAGCCGCAAGAAAAATAACAGGGACGGCTCCACAACCTACGACAAGAACAAGATATTCCTCTACAAGGAGGATTTCGACAAGTTCAGCGACGGGCTGGTCGAGGCCCTGTCGTATGTGCGGAACAACGCGACCGACACCCTGAGAACCGGCACGATGGCCGATGCGGCCGACATCGAGTTCGAAAGCCTGTAAGTTAAGCGTTCCGAACAGATCCCCTCGTTCGTTCCGAGATAACAGCCTCAACGTTATTCCGGACGAACGCGGGGATTTGTTTTCAACAACGTCAAAGGCGCCCCTGGAGGGATCGGGGCTCACGCGCATTCCATCTCCCGCCCCGACAGCAGGCATCGCTTTTCTCCGCAACATGCACCGGGACACGAATCGCAACACACCACGACACAGAGACACACCGCGCACACATCAGGACACCGGCACACACACCTCAACACGCACCGGCCAGGCCCGCACTAAACTACCATGCATTTAAAGTGCATGGGTTTGAGAGCGAATGAAATTCGCAGTCAACGCCATTGCGAGGAGGCGTAGCCGACGCGGTAATCTAACATACACTTCCTTGGGTTGCTTTACCCTTGCAGGGTTCGCAATGACGGGGGCGCAAATTTATAGAACCTAAAGTAGCTGCTTTAAAATGCAGGGTTTTACCATTATCCATTCCAATAAAAAACGACCCGGAATAACCGGGTCGTTTTTTATTGGAATGGATTCACAGTCGGCTACTTGCCCAGGAAATATTTCTGAGACTTGATCAGGTTGCGCGATTGGAGGATCATGGTCTTGGTTTCGTTGATAATCTGCAGATAGAGCACGCTGTTGCGCGTCGAGGTATTATCGTCGCGCGTGCGGCGGATCTGCTTCTTGATGGCGTCGGCCAGAATTTCGAACAGCGAGTCGCGCATGCGCAACACTTCATCCAGGCTCGAAAAGTCGTCGGTGATGAGCATCTGATCCATCAGGTGGTTGATGCGGTTCACTTCGTTCATCACCACGGTCAGGTCTTCGATCTGATCTTTCGACAGCCCCTCGTGGTTGTTGTTGATGTGGTCGTAACTGGGGCGGGTGATGTGCACCAGCGATTTGGTCACCTCGTTCACATAGTCGACCACCTGGATGTAGTAGTGGCCCGTTTCCTCGTAATCTTCCTGTATCTTTTTCAACGTGGGCAGGGCCATGTATTTGCGCTCGCGGGCATGGTCGAAGAGGTCTTCCGATTCATCGACCAGTCTTTTGAGCAGCCTGCGGTCTTCATTGAACAGGCCGATGAGGGTCTGATCGTAGATTTCAGTGATGTTCTGCATGGTTTGGATCAACTCCTGCTGCACCTCGGCCACAATGTTGTCGCCCGAGGAGGGGACGATTTCGCTCCGACGCTGTTTTTCGCTCTGGCGCTTCCGGTGGGCGAGGGTGCTCTTGTATATCGAAAAGGCGCACAGGGCCACCATGGCGATCACCCCGAACACCTGGCCGTACATAAGCACCAGCGCTATCACAAACGACACAAACAAGGCGATGAACGCCGTCAGGAACCAGCCCGAAATGACCGTCAGCACGCCCGTGATGCGGTACACGGCGCTCTCGCGGCCCCAGGCCCGATCCGAGAGCGACGACCCCATGCCCACCATAAAGGTGACGTAGGTGGTCGACAGCGGCAACTTCCACGAAGTGGCGATCGAGATCAGAATGGCGGCCAGGGTCAGGTTGACCGTGGCGCGGATCAGGTCGAACGGCGCGTTGTTTTTGTTGACCGGCGCAGGTTTGAAGCGTGTTTCTATGATCCGCTTCAGCCGCTCGGGGACATAGCTGCCCGTACCCCGGCTCATGTTGATGAATCCGCGCACCAACGAGCGAGACATCGACGTCGATCCGAAGCGTTCCACCCCGCTGTCCTGACGGGCAAGGCTGATCTCGGTTTCGGTCACCGACTTCGCTTTTTTGGACGTCCACAGCGTGATGACCATAATGATCCCGGCTCCCAGCAGGAAGCCCACATTGGCCACCACCGGCTGATTCAGGCCGCCCATCATCATGTTCACATCGCCCGTTTCCTTGACAATATTATAGGAGTCGAACCCGGCCATGAACACCCCGATGAAGTTCACCAGGTCGTTGCCGGCAAAGGCCAGCGCCAGCGAGAACGTACCCGCCAGCACGGTGAACACAAGGATGTTTTTTTTGAAAACGTGCTGCACCAGCCACATCAGCAGCGTCCACACCACAAAGAAAGCGCACAGCATCACGAACGTATGGCCGGCAATCCATTCCGTGGCTTCGGCCGGCAACAGCTTGGTGCCGGTAAGGCCCTTTATTACGGCAAAATACGAAATGGCCGTCAAGGCGAAACCGCACCAGATGGCTCCGAATTTACGGAACGGGGTCTCGTACCGGAACGAAAAGAGCATCCGTGTAATGTACATGACGATGGAACCGAATACAAACGCCACCACCACCGAAAGCAGGATGCCGGAGATGATCCCCATCGTTTTCGACGAATCGATGAAAGCCGCCAGCCCGGCGTCCGCCTCGCCCTTCCAGATGCCGACCATGGCCACCCCGATGGCGCTGCCCAACAGGCTGAACACCAACGAAACGGTGGTGGAAGTGGGAAGCCCCAGCGTGTTGAACACGTCGAGCAGGATGACGTTGGTGAGCATCACGGCCAGGAACAGCATCATGATCTCGCCGAACGAGAACATCTGGGGATGGAACACCCCGCTGCGCGCCACTTCCATCATGCCGCTCGAAAACATGGCCCCGAGGATGATCCCCACCGAAGCTACGATCATGATGATCTTATAAGGGGCCGCCTTGGATCCCAACGCCGAGTTGATGAAGTTGACGGCGTCGTTGGCCACGCCCACCACAAGGCCGGAAATGGAAAGCGCGAAAAGGATGATCAGGATAATGGTAAAAAGAGTCATAACACGATTGGATTGTGACTGCAAAAATAAGAAAAAAAGCGGATTTTCGGCCCAGGGAAAAAGAGAGTTTCGGCCCGTTCCGCAAATACCGCTCAGAACCAGGCGTTAGCAGGCAGAAAATTATTTGTTTTTTGCCAACTGTTTGTTTTTTACAGATAAACCGTTATCTTTGCCCCCTGATTGCGCAGGAATCTCTTAGGAGGATCGAAGGCCCTTAATATTCCGCGTGACAAATAACTTTAACACAAAACAAAATGACCGATTTAATCAAAGTTGCGCAGGAGGCGTTCCACACTCCGGTTGAGCGTCCCGATTTCGAGGCTGGCGACACCATCACCGTCTCGTATAAGATCGTCGAGGGCAACAAAGAGCGTATCCAGAAATTCCGCGGCGTGGTGATCCAGAAACGCGGCACCGGCCTGACCCAGATGTTCACCATCCGCAAAATCTCGGACGGAGTGGGTGTCGAACGTATCTTCCCGCTGTTCTCTCCGCACATCGAAACCATCGAGATAAACAAACGTGGTGTTGTGCGTCGCGCCAGGATCTACTACCTGAGGAAACTGACGGGTAAAAAAGCCCGCATCAAAGAAAAAATGGTCTATAACAAATAGACTCCGGTTCGTAATAAAAAAGCCCCTTCTACGGGGCTTTTTTAGTTCAACACCCGCCGGATAAAAAACGATGGATTCTTTATTCTGAGCGTCAGCAAAGTGTCTGTTTTTTTCTATTCCACTTTCTCCTTGATGAAAAAGTGGACAAAAAGTTCACAGGCTCATTTGTTGGCAATGATCTTGTTTCACTCACTAATTAAGCAAAAAATAACGTCTTTGCTCAGGAGGCTGCCTCTTTTCAGACAAACAAAACACCCGGCAAAAAAAACACCTTACGGCTGTTCCGGGAAGCCGACCGTGCCCCAACGGTATTCGCCGATGCCGTTTACCCAAAACAAATTGAAAGTGATAAACCGTTCGCGCGGCACGGCCATGTCGACAATGACCAACACATCGTCGAGGCGTACCTGCTTGTCGTCGTGATACTTATAGCCGGGTTCGCCTACAAGCGCGCGGATGTCGGAAACCGCCGCATTTTTAGAGGAACCCGTTTTTTCGACCCGCAGGTAGCCCACATGGCACACCCCGGACGTATCCCGGGCTTGCAGCCACGTAGCCCTGAAACCGACTTCGGTTCCGCGGTGGGTTACCACCAGGTGCTCCCGAACCAGGGTATCGCCCTGGGCCGCCCACTCCGGATGCGAGGCCAGATAGTTCTCTTCGACCAGCACTTCGTGCCGCGGCGCCTTTTTCGCACAGGCCACCGCCAACAACATCGCCGCGACAACAAACAATGACTTTTTCATATCACAACGGTTTAGGTGGTTATTAAAACAAAGTTACGCAAAAAACTCCGGGGATTTTCCTGATCAGGAAAATCCCCGGAGTTTTTTACCCGGCAGAACCGAGCAGCCCGCAACGAAAGCGGAGACGTCTATTTCAGGATGATCTCGTTGCGTCCGATCAGGTAGCCGTCCATGTAAACCGCCACGGAGAACTTGCCCGCATCAATGTCGGTACCGTCGTAGTAGATACTCACCGGCAGATCCTGGTTCTGGTAATCGACGTCGGGACGGGCGGCCGAGTAAGCCATGCTCTCGCCCTCGAACTGGAAATATTTGTTCGAAGTGGCCAGCAGATAACCGCTCGGGCCGATAATGCGCACGTAGATGGTGCGCGAACCTGCCGTAGCCAGTTCATTGGCCGTGAGCGTGAAATCGACCCTCAGGCGGGCGGCCTGCTTGGCACGCGTCACCTCGCGGTTCGAGTTGTTGAACGCTTTGAGCTGAATGTCGCGCGCACGGATGATGCCGCCCTGCTTCACTTTGTTGCTCAACTCGCTGGCCTGCTCCTCGGCCTTGTCGGCGCGGAGCCTTTCCGAGGCCACCTGCGTGCGGAACTGGCGGTTTTCACTCACCAGCGTCTTGTTGATGTTGTCGAGCGAGTCGATGGTCTGGATGTACCCCCGCATGATCGAGCGCAGCAGTCCCACCTCTTTCTCGTACGATTTCAGTTTGGCATAGCTGATCGAACGCTCGCTCTTGAGTTTGTCGAGCAGCGAGTCGGCCTTGACCCGTTCGCCCTCAAGTTGTTGGTTGATCGTATCGTTCTCGGTGCGGATGCTTTCATAGTCGCCCAGCAGTTCGGTGAGCCGGTTGGCGAGCGTATCTTTCTGCACCATCAGCTCTTTGTTGTCGGTACGCAACTTGTTCGACTGCGAGTAATAGAGCACAGCCAGGGCGGTGAGAATGACCGCCATAAGAATGATCACGATCTTATACCCCTTCAACGATTGGTCTTTATTTCCACTGTTTTCCATAACAAAAGCATTTGCACCCACCAGGTGATTTATAATTCGACTACTTTAACTTTTTTGATAAAAAAACGGGGTATTCCAGTCCTTTACAGAGACCACCATCAAAGAGCGGTTATTTTAATTGTTCCCGCGAAAGGCCGGGCTATTTGGCCGAGAACGGATATTTCAGCCCCGAGTATTTCGACAGGTAGACCTTGACGCTGCCCACCCGGATCGGAGTCTCGATGTAGAGCGGGATTTTGTTGCCATCGTCCGAGAACCACATATAAAACGTGCTGCCGTCCTTGAACGACTCGCCCGCGGTGAGGATCTGGCACTTGAACTTGTGGGTCTTGCACCGCCCCAGCCCGGTGATGTTCTTAGTTTCCCGGCCCATGTAGCTATACTGCATTTTGCGCACAGCGTCGTACGAAACCACCTCGAAATAGTCGGTGTAACCGGTTGCGAGCGTACTCCAGTCAGCCGCGCGCAGGTTGTAGAACTGGGCAATGGCGTCGTAGCTGCGGTTGCTCAGGGTCAGGTTCTGGTGCTTGTCGTCGGCGTGCTTGAGGTTGCGGTAGGTGGTATAGGCCGACTTGGAACCCCAGTTGTACTTGATGTTGGCCTTGAACTTATAGCTTCCCTCGCTAATATTGACCGTGTAGTAGACCGGACGCAGATTCTCCTTGCTCAGGTATGACTCGTACATGTCGTTGATGTCGAAAAACCACGTGTAGGCCGGGAACATCTTGCCCTGGCCGGTGATGTAATAGCAGTCGGTGCCTTCGTAGTTGGCCGAGTTGCATTTGAGCGTAACGCTGGCCACGTCGGTATTGATGAGCGAGATCTTATAGACGGCCGTGTAGGTGAGCGACTCTCCCGGTTTGAAGGGAAGCTTGTCGGCGTCGACCTTTTCGCCGTATTTTATCTGGGCCGATGCTCCCAGGCACAGCGCCGACAGAAGCAGGGTATAAAGGAATCTCATACGTTCAACGGTTTACTATTAAAACGCAAAAATAGGCAATTTCTTGCAAACACAGGCACCGGAGGTTATTTTATTCCCGATTCCGGCAGCCGGCCCCTGTGAACGGAGGCGATTTCCGGCAACAACACGCACGGCGCGCGTCACAACACCCGGCTGAAATCGACTTCATTCACTTTTTTCACCCGCGCGATAGCGTTGCGGAGCATTGCATTTTCGGGGTGCGACAATTCGGGGTCTTCGCCCAGCAGATCCCGGGCCACCGCGCGCGACTGCTCCATCAACTGCACGTCCTTGGCCAGGTTGGCGATCTTCAGGTCAAAGCCCAGTCCGCTCTGGCGGGTGCCTTCCATGTCGCCGGGGCCGCGCAGCTGCATATCGAGCTCGGCCAGTTCGAAACCGTCGTTGGTGGCCACCATGGCCTCGATGCGCTTGCGCGACTCTTTCGACAGGCGGTCTTTTGTCATCAGGATGCAGTACGACTGCTCGCTCCCGCGCCCCACCCGCCCCCGCAGCTGGTGCAGTTGCGACAGGCCGAACCGTTCGGCGCTCTCGACGATCATGATCGAGGCGTTGGGCACGTTCACCCCCACCTCGATCACCGAGGTGGCCGCCATGATGTGCGCCTGGCCGGTTTTGAACAGGTTCATGCCGTATTCTTTATTTTCGGAACTCATCTGGCCGTGCACCACCACCGTATGGTATTCGGGATAGGGAAAGGCCGCCGTGATGCCCGCGTAGCCGTCTTCGAGGTCTTTATAATCGAGTTTTTCCGACTCGCGGATCAGCGGATAGACGATGTAAACCTGCCGTCCCTTCTTGATCTCCTCGCGAATAAACCCGAACACCCGCAACCGGTGGGCGTCGTAGGCATGGATGGTTTTGATGGGTTTGCGCCCCGGGGGCAATTCGTCGATCACCGACACGTCGAGGTCGCCGTACAGGGTCATGGCCAGCGTGCGGGGGATGGGCGTGGCGGTCATCACCAGCACGTGCGGAGGCACCATGTTCTTGGCCCACAGGCGCGACCGCTGTTCGACCCCGAAGCGGTGCTGCTCGTCGATCACCACAAATCCCAGATTATTGAACTGCACCGTGTCTTCGATCAAGGCGTGGGTGCCGATCAGAATGTCCAGCTCGCCGCCGCGCAGTTGCCGGTCGATGATCCTCCGGAGGGGTTTTCGCGTCGAGCCGGTGAGCAGCGCCACGGTAACCCCCATCCCATTGAGCATTTTCGCGATCGACTCGTAGTGCTGCCCGGCCAGGATTTCGGTCGGGGCCATGATGCAGCTCTGGAACCCGTTGTCTTTGGCCAGCAGGGCGCCCATCAGCGCCACGATGGTTTTGCCGCTGCCCACGTCGCCCTGCAACAGGCGGTTCATCTGGCGGCCGGTGAGCGTGTCTTTGCGGATCTCGCGTACCACGCGCTTTTGCGCCCGGGTCATCTCGAAGGGCAGCTTCTCGGTGTAGAAGCGGTTGAAGTACTCGCCCACCCGTTCGAAAACGAACCCGTTCCCCTTCTCGATGCGGTTGTTGCGCATCATCAGGATGCTCAGCTGCACCAGGAACAGCTCCTCGAACTTGAGCCGCCAGCGCGCCTGAAGCAACGCCTGCTCGGAAGCGGGAAAGTGGATGTTGTACAGCGCCTCTTTCAGCGGCATCAGGTTGTTTTGGAGGACAATGCGCGCGGGCAGCGTCTCCCGGATATGCGGCGCAACCTGCTGCCACAGCGTGCGCATGAGGTTGTAGATGGTTTTGGAGGTGATGTTGCTGCTGCCCAGCTTTTCGGTCATCGGGTAGACGCCGCGCACGCCGGTCTGCATCTTCGACGCCTCGGCCGACACCGAATCCACCTCGGGATGCACCATCGACACGTTGTGCATGAAAAACGCCGGCTTGCCGAAAATGATGTACTCGCGCCCCGGTTCCAGTTGCTTCTGCATCCAGTTCACCCCCCGGAACCACACCAGCTCGGCCCTGCCCGACCCATCGTCGACAAACACCACCAGCCGCTTCCTGGGCCCCTCGCCCACAGCCTGCATCCCCGTCACCCGGGCGCGGATCTGCACCTCGGTCACCTGATCTTCGGCGATCTCCGCAATTTTGGCAACCCGGCTGCGGTCGACATACCGGAACGGGAAGTAGTACAGCAAGTCGCCGAACGTATGCACGCCCATCTCCTGCCGCAACAGCGCCGCCCGCTTATCCCCCACCCCGGCAAGGAATTTTATGTCACTGTCCAGATAGTCCATTTTCTCCTTTGATACTCAATCTGAACTTTTTGCAAAAAGTTCAATCAAAAACTTTTAAGAGATACTTTCGTGTCTCTTGACTGACTTTACACCGTTTGATTGACCTGACCGGAGAAGCCTCTCCGACTAAACGATATTCTCGCACTTGATGAGAGGAGGCCTCTCCGGTCAGGTCAAATGAATAGAAGTACAACCAATCACGAAAAACGAAGTTTTTCCCAAAAGTTTTTGGTCAAGTTTTTTGCAAAAAACTTGGATCGGGCCCCGGGGAAAAACCATCTTTCAGGCTATGGCTCAAAGTTAGGAAGATTATCGTATATTTGTATTACGAATTCTTAATCATCCGGATTATGCCACGAGTGATACGCCCTGTCGATATTTCGCGGGAAGAGATGGAGGAGCGGCGCGACTATTTCGACCGCCACACGCCGCATGTCGTTTGCGAGGGGAAAGCCGTCAAGGGCGAGAAGTTTATGGTGAAAGTCCGAATCGGCGAGCAGTACACGCATCCCGACCAGAGCGACCACTACATCAAGTACATCCAGCTGTGGAACCTCGAAACGTTTGTTGCCGAGGTGCAGTTTGCCCCGCTGGCACAGGGAGGCGTGCAGGCGCAGCAGGAGGTCGATTTTTTCCTTTATCCCCGGCATACGCTTCGTTTGACGGCCATGTCGGCCTGCACCAAGCACGGGCTGTGGCAGAGCCGCGAGGTGGTGGTTCCGGTCGAGGGAGCCGAGGACGAGGCATAACGGTATTTCCCGGAACGATCAAACGAAACGTTTCGTCATGCTTCGCATTGCCCCGCATAACGCAGAAAACGACTCTATAAATCGGCTCTTATGAAAAAGATCATTTCAACGGTTCTGATATTAATGTCGTGCACACTTGCCTTCTCTCAAGACGACGAGATCATAACCATTATCCCTGAGATGACGAGATACTGGCAAAAAGCGGAGCCGAATAAAATCGACGGGCAATGGAACTTCGAAACAAAAACAGGTGTTGAAAAACTCTTCTTCGGGGATTTCAACGCCAAGGTCGAATTCTTTCTTTTGCCGTCATTTGAAAGTTCATACGGGTTCAGGCTGATCGAGAATGCGGACGGTTCGTATGCCATCGAAGCAATGCGGATCGGGAATTATGACGAGGTGGAGGCAAGCACGAGCAAAAAATATCCTTCGTTCGGGGTTCCGGCGGAGGTAGCATTTTTTGTGTTCTCAGACGAAAAGTTGTCTCAAGAGATCGGTCGGTTTAACGGAGAGATGTGGGCTAAACGCAGTAAAGAGCGATTGGAACTTTATAGAGTCGACAAGACAATCGCGCCCGTAACCGATGCTTTCGCAGAGAAACTCTACACCAAAATCGTCTCATCCATTGCCACTGCACAGGATGAGTTGAAGTCGAAAGACATTTTAGTGGACGGCATGGCCGTTACTTTCCGTTGCATTGTCGGTGATGATCTGTGGACGTTCAAGTACCATGGGCCGGAAGGAGAGTTTCTCCAACTGACCGAACTGTGCACCCGCATCGTCAACGATATCGAAGCCGGAACGTTCAAGGAATCGAGCTACCCGTGGATCTAATTAAAATGCATTTGGGACAAGATCGATCGGGTTGAACTTGGTTCGTCTTTGATTTTTCGTATATTTGCACATAATTATTTTCGTTATGAGACTGACCCGCATTCTGCCCGCCATCGCCCTGCTGATTCTGCCAGCCATGTCCGCCGCGCAAGAAGAGATGATGATCCCTTCGATCCATTGCACCATAAAAGGAACGATCACAGGAGCTACTGTCAACGAAATTTCCCTCCATCCTTATGGAGCGAAATCCATTACGGTGCCCGTGGTCAACGGGGAATTCGCCAAAGACCTTTATTTCGAAGAGCCGGTTTCGTGCGACCTGTCGATGAGTAAAGGAGGAGCAGACCCGGTCTGGCGGAATCTCATGTTTTTCATCGAGCACGGGGAAGTAACCATCGAAGCCTCGTTCAATGAAAGCAATCAATTCAGCTCCTCGGTGAAAGGCGGGCCGCTCAACACCGAGTACACCCGTTATCTGGACACAAAAGATTCCCTGGGCCGGGCCGCTGTCATCGCGTTGCGCGAGTACGAATCCCGCAACGACATTTACACCCCAAAAGCCCAGATGCTGCGGGGCAAGATGCTTCAGGCCAAGACCGCCCAGGCATTGCAAGACCTGAACGCCCAATGGATCGCCCTGGGCGAGGCGGACGGGTTGCTCACCGATGAAGGGAAAGAACTGCACAGCAACTACATCCGTCTGAAAAAAGAGTACGAAACCTTTCCATCGGACTTCATGGCCTCGTGCGAGTCGATCGTCGGGTATTACCTGACGTTCAAGGCCATCACCAACAGCGAAGATCCGGTTCCCTATCTGGAACGCTGCTGGTACGACTACCGCAAAAAATATCCCCGATCGCCCTATACCGAGTATCTGGAGGACGAAGCGACCTACCTCACCACGGTAAAGGCGGGCCGGTACATCGACATCACGGGCCCGGACAGCAACAACGAAACGGTGCAATTGTCAACGCTGATCAAGGGCAAAGTAGCCATCGTGACTTTCTGGGGATCGACGAATGGGTATCCGAGGGATAAGACGAAAATGCTGATCCCGCTTTATAAGAAATATGCCGACAAAGGGTTTACCGTGGTCGGAATCATGAACGAAACGTCGGTGGAAGAGGGGCTCAAAGCCATCCGCGAAGATAACTGTCCGTGGGTGAACATCATCAACCCCGAACAGATAGAACGGATTATCCGCCAGTATGGCAACAGCGAAATGTTTCTGATCGACGAGACCGGCGCCATCGTGGCCATCGACCCGCACATGGACGACATCGTCGGATACCTCGGCAAGAAGTTCCGGTAGCCTCCCTGCCGCAGGGTTTAAAGCGCCGAACCACTCCACACCTCCCAACTTCGGAGGGCCTGGCCCACAAGCATGTGATATCCGTTCTTCACCATCGCCCCGCGGACACGGCCGCGGTCGAGAAACGTGGTCAACGAAGGGTTATAGACCAGATCGTGAAGATAATGGCGCGGGGTCAAAAGCGCGTAATCGATACCCGGAGCCGGTTCAACATTCGGATAAGTACCTAAAGGAGTGGCATTTATCAACAACCTGCACTCCGCCAATATTTCAGGCGTCACCTGCTCGTAGGCCAGCACGTCCGGGCCCATGATGCGGGAGACAAACAGGAACTCCATCCCCAGCCGCGACAGCACATACGCCACCGCCCGCGCCGCGCCGCCCGCGCCCAGGATCAACGCCCGGGGCCTTTGCGCCCCGATCATCGACAAGAGCGAACGCTCGAAGCCGTCGCAATCGGTATTGTATCCATACAGAACCGGCCGGCCCTCCCCACGCACCACCCGCACGCAATTCACCGCCCCGATCGCTTCGGCAGCCGGATCAAGCCGGTCGATAAACGGCAGTATCTGCTGCTTATAGGGAATGGTAACATTGAATCCCTCCAGATCAGGATTTTCGTCGATGATCGACGGCAGCAGGGAGATCGCTTCTATCGGAAAATTGCGGTAGCGGCAATCCATTCCCGCAGCGGCAAACCGTTCGCTGAAAAAAGAGGCCGAGAACGAATGTCCCAGCGGATAGCCGATCAATCCGAACAGACGCATCAGAAAAGGTATTTCACCGCCACGAACCCGCCCACAAGCAGCACCGTGAAGGCAATGGCGATCCAGTTGAAGTATTTGTCGATGAAAGTCTTGATGGCCGGCCCGAAGCGCCAGATAAGCCACGCCACCAGAAAGAAACGCATCCCCCGGCTGACGACCGACGCAAGAACGAACATCACGAAATTGATATCGAACACGCCCGAGGTGATCGTCGCCACCTTATACGGAATGGGCGTGAATCCGAACGTGAAGACGATCCAGAAGTTGTATCTGTCGTACAGTTCGCCCACATAGTCGTACATCTGATGCGTAAACCCGGGGATTTTGTCGAAAAAGAAATTGGCGAACGGGGTGAATTCCCCCGCCCCGTCGAGCCACAACATATGCCCGAGGCCATAGCCGAACATCGCTCCCAGCACCGATCCCGCGACACAATAAAGGGCGTAGCGCATCGATTTCGAGGGCTTGCCGATACACAGGGCTATCAGCAGTACATCGGGAGGAATGGGGAAAAAGCTCGATTCGGCAAAAGCCAGCGTGAACAACGCCGCCTCGCCCCATTTGGTGTCGGCCCAATGGAGCACCCAATCGTAAGCCCGCCGGACAATATTTTTACTCATCACAAGAAGTATAAAACCGAAAACATCACCCCGAACCCGGATGCGACCCCCACCAGTATATTTTCGAGCCGCCCCTTGCCCATATACAGCCGGCCGGTGAGCGTCAATCCCGAAAGCACAATGATCGACACCAACGGCCACAGCAAGGCCGTGTAGCCCGAAAGCGTTTTAACGACCATCAGGGCGATAGCCGCACCAAAGGCCATCCCGTAAGGATCGAGGTCGTAAATCAGCGATACCGCCAGACGGAGCAAGGCCACGGCGAAAACCCCCACCATGAAATTACGCAGAATCAGGTAGACGATGCCCTTGGGAATAACCAACAGCGCCAAAAGGAACGCCAATGTCACAAGCGCCGACGGCAATATCTTTTCCATGCCCGACACTCCGCCGCGCCCGACAGCCCTCACCGACACCCGCCAAAGAAAACCCGGCAAAACCAGGTAAACGACCGTCAGCCGGGCCAACACAACCAGACGCGATTGCCAACTGATCATTTCGCCCAACAAGGAGTTCGAAAACAACAGAAAAAAGAGACAGATCACACAAACTGCCAGCGGATGGAACACCGTCGACAACACCGAAAAAAAACTGTTCAGAAGCGAGTTTCTTTGCTTTTGGCCCGCCACACTTTCCTCCATCACACCGTCTCTGTTTACAACGTAATCCTCAGCCGCGCCACCGGAATGCCCAGCACCTCGCGGTATTTCGACACCGTACGGCGTGCAATGTTGTATCCCTTGGCGTTGAGAATATCCATCAACTGCTCGTCGGTCAGCGGATTGTGCTTGTCCTCGCTGTCGACCGCCTCCTGGATCGTCTCCCATATCTGGTGCGCCGATACCTCCTGGCCCGAAACGGTTGTCATCGCCTCCGAGAAGAAATGTTTCAACGGAAAAATCCCGAAATGGGTCTGGATGTATTTGCTGCTCACCACGCGCGAGATGGTCGATACGTCAAGCCCCGTGACCGCCGCAATATCCTTGAGGATCATCGGCCGCAGCTTCCGCGCATCGCCTTCGGAGAAATACTCGCGCTGATAGTCGAGGATCGCCTGCATGGTCGACATCAGGGTGTTTTGCCTTTGCTTCACGGCCGAAATGAACCACTTGGCCGAGTCGATTTTCTGCTTGACGAACATCAGCGTCTGGCGTTCTTCGGGCGTTTGTTTCCTACCGGCCATCGAACGGAGCAGCTCCTGGTAGTTGCGGCTGATCTTCAGATCGGGCACAAACGACGAGTTGAGCGTCAGGACAAATTCGCCATCCCCCCTAACGTCGAGCAGAAAGTCGGGCGTCACCTGTTGCGATGCGCCGGACGAATCGCCGTCATACATATTGGCGGGCTTGGGGTGGAGTTTTATGATTTCGCCGATGGCCGAACGCAGGTCGTCTTCGGTCAGCGACAGGTTCTCCATCAGGCGTGGATAGTGCTTGCGTACAAAATCGTCGTAGTGGTTGGCAATGATGTCGGTGGCCAGATCCAGCGATTCGCTCCGCTCTTCTTTGCCGCGAAGCTGCAACAGCAGGCACTCCTGCAAATCGCGCGCCCCAACGCCCACCGGCTCGAACTGTTGGATCACTTTCAGTATCCGCTCCAGGTGCTCGGGCGTGGTTTCGATGCCGGCCGTAAAGGCCAGATCGTCGCACAGCGAATCGAGGCCGCGCCGCAGGTATCCGTCTTCATCGAGGCTGCCGATGATGTATTGGGCGATCTCCACATCCCGCTCCGGAAGGTTCCGGTAACCCAACTGCTCGGTCAGGTACTCGTGGAAACTCTTGCCGTCGGGCAGGGGCATCACCTTGTTGTCATTGTCTTTCGAATAGTTATTGGCGTAATATTTGTATGCCGGAATATCCTCTTTTTCAAGGTATTCGTCCATCGACACCTCTTGATCCTGCTCTTCGTCCGAGGAGAGTTGCTGCTCTTCGTCGAGCACGGGATTCTCCTCCACCTCGCGTCTGATCCGCTGTTCAAGTTGGATGGCGGGCAACTCCAACAATTTGATCATCTGAATCTGTTGCGGGGAGAGTTTGGCGCTTAGTTTCTGTACCTGTTTCTGGCTTAGTGCACACATTATCAGTCAGTTCTGTTAGAAACCACATTTCCTGGGACAAGATTACCTGAGATCCGTTCGCGCACGATCCGGATTATAAGTTCCGGAACCTTAAAACTCAGCGTTTTGCGGCGTGCGGGGGAACGGGATCACATCACGGATATTGGCCATACCCGTAACAAACAGCAACAGGCGCTCGAACCCGAGGCCGAAGCCGCTGTGCGGAGCGGTGCCGAAGCGGCGCGTATCTACATACCACCACATATCTTTATCCGGGATGCCCATTTCGCCGATGCGGCGCTGCAATTTCTCGAGGCTCTCCTCGCGCTGCGACCCGCCGATGATCTCGCCGATCTTGGGAAACAGCACATCCATCGCACGCACGGTCTTGCCGTCGTCGTTCTGCTTCATATAGAAAGCCTTGATCTCTTTGGGATAATTGGTCAGGATCACCGGTTTTTTGAAATGCTGCTCCACCAGGTAGCGTTCGTGCTCGCTCTGAAGGTCGAGCCCCCACTTCACCGAGAATTCGAACTTGTTGCCCGAAGCCATCAGGATTTCGATCCCCTCGGTATAATCGAGACGCACAAAATCATTGTCCACCACAAACTTCAACCGGCCGATCAGCTCCTCGTCATACATTTTGGCCAGGAAATCAAGATCGTCCTTGCAGTTCTCCAATGCATAACGGATCAGGTATTTCAGGAAATCCTCGGCCAGGTTCATGTTATCCTCGATCTCGAAGAAGGCGATTTCCGGCTCGATCATCCAAAACTCGGCCAAGTGGCGCGGCGTGTTGGAATTTTCAGCCCGGAACGTGGGGCCGAACGTATAGATCTGCGACAGGGCCATCGCTCCCAACTCGCCTTCGAGCTGGCCCGACACCGTCAGGTTGCAATGCTTGCCGAAAAAGTCTTCCGAGAAGTCAATGCCGCCGGTTTCGTCCCGCTTCAGGTTCTTCAGGTCGAGCGTCGTCACGGTGAACATCTCGCCCGCCCCTTCGGCGTCCGACGAGGTGATGATGGGCGTGTGCAGGTAATAGAATCCCCTGTCGTTGAAATACTTGTGGATAGCGTAAGCCATCGCGTGACGGATGCGCAACACCGCCCCGAACGTATTGGTACGCGGACGCAAGTGGGCGATCTCACGCAGGAATTCAAGGGTATGCCCCTTTTTCTGCAACGGGTATTTTTCCGGATCGGCCAGACCGTAGATCTCGATCTCCCTCGCCTGCACCTCGACCGGCTGTCCCGACCCCATCGATTCGACCAGCACACCGGCCACCCGGAGGCTCGCCCCGGTGGAGATCTGCTTGAGCAATTCTTCACTGAAAGCGGTCGCATCAGCAACGATCTGGATATTATGGATCGTCGAACCATCATTCAGCGCGATAAAACTGACGTTTTTATTTCCCCGCTTGGTTCTTACCCATCCTTTTACAATAACGTCCTGTCCTTCAGGCTTTGTTTTGATCAGGTCGCTGATTTTTATCCGGCCTCCACTAAGCATACGTAATGATGATTTATTCAAAATGCAAATATACTGTTTCGCCTGCGAAAGAGCAAATATATACAGGCGATTTAAGCCCTCTTGCATTACAAATTTCATTTTATCCCAAATTACCACCCCTCCCATATTTTGTTTGCGGGATGAATTTTGCTTGTCCAGGGTAAACCCCCGGGATTATTCATGAATTCCGGTATTCCGGCACTTTTTCCTGTGCTGCGTGACATAGAAAGCGTTGGCCTTCGATCAAAATGGATGATTTTTTCTAATCACTTTTGGGAGAGCGCCTGGCGTCCCTATTTTCGTCCGGAACCAGTTAGGGTTTAGTCCGCGAAAAGGGCAAAGTCAATTCGGGCCCGGAGTGCAACAGAGAGATCGTTGACCTTCGACCCGCGGAGATAACCCTTCAGCGAGTGGCCGAAAATAGCCAGCGTTTGACTTTTTGTTCCACTTCTGTCTTGACACAAACGTGGAATCGTCTTATTGCTTTATTCGCCGCCATTGCTGTTGCGATATATCAACATTCGTTTCTTCTGGAGTATTTGAAGGAGTATTCGCTATGGGCAGCCGAGCACAAGACCCGGTAAAACGACACAAGAAAAGATCGAAATGAATATTTCGCAAGATATTCTGCATCCATCAATAAAAAACACCCTCTGATCAGGGAATTGTCAGGCAAGCACAAACCCACCGTACCTGCCGCAATAAAAGACCCTTCAAGGAGAGCGCCTGTTTCGAACAGGGCGGGAGGGGACAGCCCTCGCCTCTTTCGAGTCTGGGGGTGCTACTATAAAGAAAGGGAGCCCCATTGGAAGCTCTCTTCTGCCTCGAAGATGATGGTATACAAAAGATAACAGGAAGCCCTGGGGTTTCCTGTTCGGCTTTATCTTTAAGTTTCTTTTCGGTTAATCAGAAAAAAAACCGATCATTTTCTGATCAGGGGGGTAAAGGATGGTGAGTCAGGTTAAATTCTCCTGCTCGGATATCTGGACAGGATTTTTAAGGAGGAGGTCAAGACTGTTTTCCGAAGAGGCTTTTCTCCTTGGGATTTTGAAGAAGGGGCAGGGAGATATCTGAATG
>JAVBRA010000002.1:0-57347 GCA_031548435.1 Rikenellaceae bacterium | reverse complement strand
TTTTGTTTTGTTGGGGGGTGTGTTCTCGTATTAAACCCCCCCCGCCGCACACTTTCGGGGGAACCGGCATGGCGACAACTCGTTATGCGCCCGGTTGCAGTGATGTTCGGATGAGCCGTGCCTTGCCCAAAAAACAGAAGCGATGTAATTTCTGTTACATCGCTTCTTACGTTTTCAACGTTTTGTTTTCTACTCCTGTTTTTTATTTTCGCCCAAAATGGCCTGCGCCGCATCGAGAATCGACGTGTCGTCGAGCGAGATCACCCCGCCGTCGGGCCCTTCCTCGATGTGGAACCCCACGGCCTGTCCGTCTTTGTAGTGGCTGCCGCCGAAATAGTTGCGCACCGTGTCGGCGGTGATCCCCAGTTTTGAAGCGATGACTTCCATGCTTCCGTCCGGCAATTGGTCTTTGATGCGACGCAATTCGTTGAATGTGATGACTCCCATATTCATGAAGTTTTAAAGTTGTGTTTTTTCGTACTATCAAAGATATAGAAATATATTCGATATAAAAAAACACCCCGCCGATAATATTTTTCACGCTCTTTCCTCCGCTGTGGGACGCCTTTGTTTCAGGGCTTTTGTTCGGCTGATGGCATTAAATTTGCATCGTTATCAAAAAAAGCACGAAATTGTGTTGTTTTTAAAAACTTTTTCTATTCCTTTGCAGGGTAGATATTTACTCATTTTTAATTTATTTCTCTATGAAAGGTACAGTAAAATGGTTTGATAGCGCCAAAGGTTATGGCTTTATCACGACCGAAGAGGGCGCCGATTTGTTCGTCCACTATTCAGGAATCAACAAAGACGGCTTCAAGGTGTTGGAAGAAGGACAGCAGGTGGAGTTTGAAGTCGGAGAAGGCAAGAAAGGCCCCCAGGCTATCAACGTTACTCTGGTAGGATAATAACACAGCAATATAGGTTATTTACGCTTCAAGAAAGGGCTGCCCCGACGGGCAACCCTTTTTTTGTTGCTTTGAACGGGGCCGGGTTTGAATATTCGTGGTAAATTATGTAGTTTTGCTTTTATATTTAAAATAATATGAGGATGAAGCGTTTGTTTTTCTTACTTCCGTTCCTGGTTGCCGCAATGGCGTTGTCCGCCCAGAATATGAAGCATAAGATGTACCGCAAGGGGTGGATCGACTTTAACAAGAACGGCAAGAAAGATATCTATGAAGATCCGGCCCAACCCATCGAAAAACGGGTTGAAGATCTGCTCTCGCAAATGACCGAGGAGGAAAAAACCTGCCAACTGGCGACCATCTACGGCTATGGGGCGGTGATCCGCGACACGCTGCCTACCCCCGAATGGGACAGCCGCATCTGGAAAGACGGGATCGGGAATGTCGACGAGCACCTGAACGGCGAGTGGAAGCGGTCTTCGTGGGAATATCCCTACGCCAACCATCCGAAGGCGATGAATATGGTGCAGGCGTTCTTTGTCGAACGGACGCGGCTGGGCATTCCCGCCGATTTCACCAACGAGGGGATCCGCGGGCTGAAACACGAAAAATCGACCTTCTTCCCGGCGCAGATCGGACAGGGAAGCACCTGGGACAGGGATCTGGTTCATGAAATAGGAAAAATCACCGGCGCCGAAGCCCGTGCGCTGGGTTACACCAATGTTTACTCGCCGATCCTCGATCTGGCGCGCGACCCGCGTTGGGGGCGCACGGTCGAGACCTACGGCGAAGACCCCTATTTGGTCGGTGAATTGGGCCGTCAGCAGGTGTTGGGTATCCAGTCGAACCGGGTGGTCTCGACCCCCAAGCATTTTGCGGTGTACGGCGTGCCGGCGGGCGGTCGCGACGGGTATTCGCGCACCGATCCGCATGCTTCGCCGCAGGAGGTGCACGAACTGCACCTGGAGCCGTTCCGTGTGGCCTTCCAGGAAGCCGGAGCGCTGGGGGTGATGTGTTCGGCCAACGATTACAACGGCATGCCTATCAGCGGCAGCTCTTATTTCCTGACCGAACTGCTGCGCAACCAGTGGGGGTTCAAGGGCTACGTCGTTTCGGACAGCTGGGATATCGACAAAAACAGCGATTTCTATCATGTGGTCTCGTCCGAGGTTGAGGCCGTGGGGTCGGAGATGAATGCCGGGATCAACATCCACACATTTTTTAAATATCCGGAAGATTTCATTCTTCCCCTGAGGCAGGCGCTGGAAGAGGGGTCGGCCTCGCGCCAGATGCTCGACCAGCGGGTGCGCGAGGTGCTGTACGTCAAGTTCTGGCTGGGGTTGTTCGATCAGCCGTATGTGGTCCATCCCGAGTCGGCCGACCGTGTTGTCAATAATGCCGGCAGCCGCGAGGTAGCCCTGCGTGCGGCGCGCGAGTCGATCGTGCTGCTGAAAAACGACGGAGGGATGTTGCCCCTGTCGAAAGATGTGAAGAATGTGGCGGTGATCGGCCCGCTGGCCGACGACGCGGCCTCGCTCACCTGCCGTTACGGGTCGATCCGTCCGCATGTGGTGACCGGTTTGCAGGGGATCAAAGACCTGCTCGGCAGCGGGGTGAACGTGACCTACGCCAAGGGATGCACCGTGCGCGACCCGAACTTCCCGGCCAGCGACCTGATGTATTTTCCGATGACCGAGGCCGAAACGGCTGCGATCGAAGAGGCGGCAGCGACCGCGAAACAGGCCGATGTCGCCATTGTTTTCGTGGGCGACGACACGCGCACCATCGGCGAATCGCGCACGCGGGTCAATCTCGACCTGTCGGGCCGCCAGGAGGAGCTGGTCAGGGCGATCCACGCCACGGGAACTCCGGTGGTGATGGTGATGTTCAACGGCCGTCCGGAGACGATCAACTGGGCCGACGCCCATGTGCCTGCGATCGTCGAGGCGTGGTATCCCGGTGAGTTTTCGGGGCAGGCGGTGGCCGAGGTGATCTTCGGCGATTACAATCCCGGAGGCAAATTGCCGGTGACCTTCCCCAAATCGGTGGGGCAGATCCCGTGGGCGTTCCCGTTCAAACACAACACGCGGGGGCGGGGATTCGCACGAGTCGACGGGCAGTTGTACCCGTTCGGCCACGGGCTCAGCTACACGGCCTTTGAGATCGGAGACCTGTCGTTGTCCGGCAACATAAAAAGCGGAGAGGAACTGACCGTCACCTGCCGGGTAAGGAACACCGGCGCGCGCAAAGGCGACGAAGTGGTGCAGCTCTATCTGACGGACGAGGTGTCGTCCATTTCGCGTTACGAAAAGGAACTGTGCGGTTTCGAACGGGTGACGCTGGAGCCAGGACAGGAAAAAGAGGTTACGTTTAAAATAGGCCCCCGGGCTTACGGGATGTATAACATCGACAGCGAGTTTGTGGTGGAGCCCGGCAAGTTCATCATCCAGGTGGGGAATTCGTCGGAGAATACCCCGCTGAAATCGGAATTTTATGTGGAATAGGGTCGGGATCGCCGTCGCGGTTCTTGTTTTGGCCTGCGGCAGCCTGCGGGCGCAGGAGTTCCTGGGCAAAACGAGGGCCGAGATCGGGAAATTCGTTGCCGGAAACAGTTCGCGGCAACTGGATTACACGGAAGAAGGCGATACCGTTACCTTCCGTTATGAAGAGGAGGACGAACGGATGCGCCTGTTCCGCGTCACCTGCCGCTTTGTGTTCACCGACGGGGTGTGCCTCTGTTACCGGAAGATTGTCCCCGTGCACGAATACTGGGCCGGAACCATTGCCGATGCCGCTGTCCAGCAGAAAGCCGGGGGCGAGGGCGAGAAGATCGATGTCGACGGCCTGTGGCTGTTTCCGCTCTACCGTTTCGACGGGCATACGATGTCGCTGGCGGTGGAACCGGATGGGTTGGTGATGGAATTTCGCCTGTCCGGAGAATAGCATTATGCCGGGGAGCCATAATGCCTCCGAGGTTTTATGGTTTGTTTGACGGCGGCTGTCGTTTTTCGCCGACGCTCGGCGCGGCAAATCCGGGGAGAAAGTTTTGTTGCCGATAAACACAAACAATATCTGCGGCGGCCGGTCGTTTTTACCTTATCCGCATGGGTCTGGGAATAACATGAAAAAAAAATATAACCGATATAAGAAATATTTGCCGGTCGTTTTTCTATGGGCGGCCCTTTTCGTGTTTCCTCAATGCGAAGGCGGCTCCGGTACGGAAGATCCCGATACGGACAGCCGCACCATTCTGGTGTATATGGGCGGGGAAGACCGGTGGCTCGCCGCCGAAACGTTCACCAAGATCGACGAGCTGCGCAAAGGTTGGGGCGATTACAACGGGCGGCTGGTCGTTTTTCAGGATTCGCACGGCAATACGCCCCGGTTGGTGCAGATATACCGCAATTCCAAGGGCGAGAACGCCGTCCGGCTGCTTCGGGAGTATACCTCTGTGGATATGCAGAACGCCTCTGATCCGGCCGTGTTCGCCTCGGTGCTGGAGGAGGTGCGGACAAACTATGCGTCGGACACCTACGGACTGATCTTTTTCTCACACGGCACCGGCTGGCTGCCGGAAGGCACCTACAAAACGCCGTCGCTCCGTTCCGTCGGCCTGGACGGCACGGACGAAATGGAGATATGGGAGTTCGCTTCCGTTATTCCCGACGGAATGTTCGACTTCATCATCCTTGAAGCGTGCCTGATGTCGGGCGTCGAAGTGGCGTGGGAGTTGAAAGAGAAGGCCGATTACATCGTGGCTTCGTCGGCCGAGATCGTTTCGCCCGGATTCTCGAAAATCTATGCCGACGACCTGAAATACCTGTTCCGGCCGGTGCCCGACCTCGACCGGTTTGTCCGCGATGCGCGCGACTATCAGCAGAGGCGGCTCGACAGCCTGCCCGACGGCAACCGGGAGTATTACGGCGGCACGTTCAGCCTCATCGAAACGGCCAAACTGCCGGCTGTGGCGCAGGCCGTGGCCAACGGATTGCGAAAAACGTGGGAGGAAATGACCGTGGACGACATTCCGGAAGGGATCCAGGATTTCGGAACCTACCGGCGCACCCTCTATTTCGACTTCGTGGACTATTACTCCACCCTGATGGACGAAGAGGCGGCGGCCGAATTGAAGGCCCGGACGGCCGATTGCGTTATCGGGAATTACGTTACGGATCGTTTTCGGCTGGCGGACAGGGGATTCTACATCGCCTCGCACAGCGGCCTGACGGCCTACATTCCCCAGACGCAATACCCGAATCTCAACCAGGCTTACAAAAATATGAAATGGTATCAGGACGTAATCTCAAATTTATCGGAATAATGAAAAATCGAACCGCAAAAAATGGCCGGAAGCACGGCCTCGACGGTAAATATCCGTTCTTTGCAGCGGTGGCGCTGCTTTTTATGATCCTGCCCTCCAGTTGCGCCGGCAAGAAAGCCGCCCCGGTCGCGCAGGCCAAACCGGAGTTCAAAATGATCGAGGTGCCCGCCTCGCTGACCACAATCAAGGAGCGGTGCGAATATGTGGTGCTGCACTATTGGGACAATTTCGATTTCTCCGACACCACTTACATCCGCTATCCCGAGGTGACCGAGCAGGCCTTTGCCGATTTTCTGGAGGTGGCGCAGTTGCCCCAGACCGACTACGCCACGGCGTGCACCGCCATTGAGTCCACCCTGCTCAAGGCCGAACCCGACACGGTGATGCTCAACTATTTCCTGGGGCTGTATGAGAAATACCTCTACGACGCCAATTCTCCCATGCGCAACGAGGAATATTACATTCCGGTACTCGAATACACGATCGCCTCGCCCGCGGTGCCCGAGCTGGAGAAGATCCGCCCGCAGTTCCGGCTCGATATGGCCCGGAAAAACCGCGTGGGAGAGACAGCCTCCGATTTTGTATACACCACGGCTGCGGGAGTCAGCGCCCCCCTGTCGAAGATCAAGTCCGAATATGTGATCCTTTATTTCAATAATCCCGACTGCACGGCGTGCAAGGAGATCAAAATGATGATGAACACCTCTCCCGTGCTCACCAACCTCATCTCCTCCGGCCGGGTGAAAGTGCTGGCCCTTTATCCCGACGCCGACCTGCAGATATGGAAGAACCACCTGTCGGACTTCCCCTCGTCATGGATTAACGGGTACGATAAGGAGCGCCGCATCGAAACAGAAAAGATATACGACCTGAAAGCAATACCCACTCTGTATCTGTTAGATAAAGACAAACGCATCATACTCAAAGACGCTAACTTCGAGAAGATCGAAGCCTACCTGGCGCAGCACTAAAGGGGACATTCCCCGGGCAGGCGGGGCCGCACGACAAGTCGTGCGGCCCCGCCTTTTTTTGTGCCCGGAGCCTGTTACCATGTTATTTGTTATCGAGAGTCTTGTTTTATCGTCTATATATTGCTTTCTTTGCACGACACATTGGAAAGAAGCACCCCGAAGAAAAGCAAAAGCTAACCCGACTGAATAATCAATTTTGCCTGCATACGGATAAAAGCCGCATTATTGATGATCCTTAGCGGCAGGATGCAATCCGGGATACGAAAGCAAAGTCGATGATCCGGCGTGTTTTTCCAGTTCAAAATAATCACAAATTCGGCACTGTGCGGGATAAAAACGCACGGTGATTATTTTTATGCGAAAATTCAGTGGCACACTATTTGAATAAGAGAAGCGCAGGACGGGAATAATGCCGAAATATGTTGAAAATTATAATGCCCATATCGGAGTTTCTTGTGCGACTGCCGGCCTTGGCACTGTTTTTATTCGCAACGGGAATGATATATGCCTGGAGGGATGATCCGCATTATTTGCGCAGGATCGGGAGGGTCAAGATCGGAGCTCTGTTAGATGTGAATGCAACTCATTGATTATCATGAAAAAACAAGAATGGCACGGTATTTGAATGGAAAATCGCCCGGAAGGCAGTTGGCCGACGGCACGCGATTTGAATGGAAAGTCGCCGGCATGCGATGATGCTAAAACGTATTGAAAATCTCAACAATTATCTAATATTATGAAAAAACGAATTTTTACCCCGGGATCTCTCGCCCGTCTGCTCGCTTTGCCGCTGCTTTTGTCCGCAGCGGGGACGGCGCATGCCCAGCGAGGCTATCCGGGTTACTCGCGCTGGGGCGTGGGGGCTAACATCGGGATGCCCTTCTTTATGGGCGACATGACTTCATTCTCATCAGGTAAGACGTATGTCGGGGTGATGGGTGGAATTCAGGCCGAATACAGGCTCTCGCCGCTGCTGGGTTTCAGCCTGACGCTGGATTACGGAAAAAACAAGGAAGGCTCGTACGGCTACTCCAAAGATTTTCTGCTCGACACGGAAGGCTACGCCCACTGCCATGTACCTGAAACCGGGATGGTGCTTCCCTACAACGAACTTTACGGAACCATCGAGTTTTTCAGCACCGGGCTCCATGCCGACCTGAACGTCAACCGGATCGTCGATCCGATGGGCTACACCCGCAAATGGACGGTGCTTCTGAGCCCGGGAGTTTATCTGCAACAATATTCGCCCGAGATTTTCGAAAAATCCACCGGCGACAAATTCACTGACGGCAGTCTCGACAACAAGCTCAACCTGGGGTTGGGCGGCGACGTGGTGCTGCGCTACAGGCTCAGCAGGGCCCTCGACCTGCAACTCAAAAGCGGCCTGATCTGGATTGCCGACAAACACTTCGACGGCATTGACTGCCCCTCGAAACAGAGCGCCAACATGTCGTGGAACAGCTCGGTGGGCGTGATGTTCAAGATCGGCGGCGGCAAGAATGGCAAGACGATCGACAACCTGCTGTGGTATGCCCCGGCTTATTATGTCGAAGAGGTTTGCGAACCGGTGGTGATCGAAGAGACCATCGTAGAGGTTCCGGATGTGGTCGATTCCGACCCTGAGGATATCTACCTGCCGGAACCGGTAATTGAGGAAACGATGCCGATGATCCACTTCCCGCGCAATGTGATGAAAATCGACACGGCCCAATATGCCGGCCAGCTGCAACTGATTCTGGACATTGTCAACGACTCGCCCGAAGCCGGGATCACCATCAACGGCTACACCGACCACACGGGCAGCGTGTCGCTCAACCGGTCGGTAGGGCAAAGGCGCGCCCAGTCGATGGTCGATTACCTGGTGGCCCATGGCGTCGACCGGTCGAGGATCAGCATCGGTTATACCGGCATCGACGAACGGTTGACGGGCGATGCCGCCTACTCCGAGCAGGCGCGCCGCGTGGAAGTGATATTGAACAAAGAGGATTGAACCGGATAAAAAATGAAACCGATGATACGTAACCTTTTCAAATTTATTTTGCCCGCCGTTTGCCTGTCGCTGGCGGTGGCCGGCTGTAAGCGCGATCTGGACTGCAACGACCAGACGCCGATCCTGGAGCTGAAACTGACTTTCGAACTGGATGATTTCCTGGGTACGATCCCCGTCACCTATGACCTTCCCGGCGAGGATGAATACGAACTGCGGTTCATCGTCGATCTCTATCCCGACGACATCGAGAATCCGCAACTCTCCGACCGCATCGACCGCATGGTGCGTTACGTCGACCACTACACCACCGGCGACAACACCGTGACCCTGTTGATGAACAGCCCCGAGCGGAAAGTGAAACTGCTGATATGGTCAGACTTTGTGACGAAAGAGCGCGAAACCGACCTTTATTACGACACCAGAGACCTGACCGCCGTCCGCATCATCGATCCCTACGCTCCCGGAAGCACGCTCAAGTCGGCGTTCGAGGCGGTAACGGTGATCGATCCGGCCGAACTGACCGACGGCATCAACATCGAGAACATTCCCATGGAGATGCCGCTGGGCGCCTACCAAATCACAGCCACCGACGTTGCGGAGTATATGGCGCAACCGGGCGTGGCCCCGGTCGAAGACCTGACAACCGCTGTTTCGTACAACCTGTGGCTGCCGGTCGGCTACAACGTCCTCACCCACAAAACCAACGCCTTTATGGAGCAGGTGTCATTCACCGCATCTGCCTCCGACATTACCGACGATTCGGTTGTGCTGGCGTCCGACTATGTGTTCGTGAGCAAGGAGACGGCCGCTCTGCCCCAGGAGTACGACACCAACGTGAGCCTCAACTTCGAGGTGCGTGACGAGGGAGGAAACGCGATCAACGGCCGCAACAACCTGGTCGTTCCCCTGAGCCGCGGCTACGAAACGTTGCTTACAGGCAGCTTCCTTACCCAATCGAACGATTCGGGCATCGGCATCGATCCGGATTTTGACGGAGACGAAATTGAAATTCCGTATAATAGATAAAAGCAACAACTGTCAACCGTTCTCAACCTTTTATTAATCATTAAAATTTTAAACTTATGAAAAAGTTATTTGCTCTGCTCGCCCTGTCCGGGCTGGTATTCGTGTCGTGCAGCAAAGATGTTGCCGAAGGCGATTCTGGGAAAAAAGACCAGGTGAAAGTGACCTTCAACGCAGGCCTGCCTTCGGGCGCCATCAAAACCTACGCCTCGAACGACGGGGCGGTGGGCAACGTGACCTTCGGCGCCAACGCCGGCGAGTTCAATGTCCGTTACATTATGGAAGTGTACGACGGCACCATGCTGGTGAACCGCACCGTGCAGTCCGAAACCGACCCGACGACCGGGACATCCATCAGCGTGAACCTGGTTCCGAAGAGCTATCGCTTCGTATTCTGGGCCGACATCGTGCCCAACACCGACCCGACGGCCGACTACCACTACAACACCACCTCGCTGTCGGCGACCCTGCCCACGGGCGATGTCGACTACGGTCTGAGCGCCGTGACGATCAATTCGACCGATTTCACCGCAAACGACGACACGCGGGATGCCTACACCGTCTACGCGGACGTCAACCTGACGGCCTCCACGCTCCAGAACATCACGCTGACCCGTCCGTTCGGCAAGGTGCGGATCGTGGCCACGGACGTATATCCGGGCCTTATTCCGACCCCCGCTCTGGCCAACCTGCAATATGTGTCGCAGATTCCTTCTGGCTTCAACGCTTTCTCCGCCGAACCTCTGGCCGTAGCCACTGCCGCAACCTACACCACTCCGCAGGAATTCTACAACGACCTGAGCGGAACCACCCAGACCCTGGCCTGGGATTACATCTTCGCCGGATCGCAGAACAACTCGTATGATTTCAGTGTGATGGTCTTTGCCGCCGACGGCACCACCGAAGTGACCACCAACACCCTCACCTCGATTCCCGTGCAGCGCAACAAACTCACCACCGTCACGGGGAACTTCCTCAGCGCCTCGGCTACGTTCGTAGTCATCATCTCCCCGAACTTCGACGAGGATATCCTGGTGCAGAACGTGAACTCCATTCAGGCATACCTCAATACCTATGATGAAAACCTGAACGCGATCAGCCTGGCCCTGACCGGCAAGATCAACAATGCATTCGGCGTGATCGACATTCCGGCCTATGACCCGGCGAAAGTTCCGTTTGTAGCCTTCACCCTCTCGGGCGGCATCGCTTCGACCGGCGACATCGGCTTTGTCAGCACGGCGGGCTACACCGGTGAAGTCCGGTTTATCCTCTCGAACAACATCACCGGCAACGTGAGCATCGACCTGCCGACGGCAACCACCGTCATCGAAGGCCCGCTGGCGTCGTACAAGCCGAACCTGTCCATTACCAACGCCTCCAGCGTGACCTGGGCCGTAGGCACATTCGCCGATCTCCGCGCGGCGCTGATGAGCGACGGCAACCAGACGGGAGTCAACGTCCCGTACAACAAAGGTGTGATGCTGACGGCCGACATCCTCGACTGCAACCAGGATCCGAACATCTGGGAACAGGCCATTCCTGTCGGGGACTATACCGAACCTGTTGACCACAACATGCTGGCCGGGTATGTATTCGACGGCAACGGCCACAAACTGGCCGGATCGGCATGGAGCCTGCTGAAAGTGTTTGCGAACAACACCGTGATCAAGGATCTGACCATCTCCAACGCCATGACCACTCCCCAAACCGGTACCGGTTTGGCTCTTTACGGGGCGTCGAACGTGCAGCTGATCAATGTTACGGCCGAGAATTGCAAGGCGGCCGGGATCATGCTCAACGGTTCCAGCGCCACGATGGACAACATCACCACCTCGGGCAACGGATGGGGCGGCATCAGCATCACCAAGGGGGGCGATCCTTCATTGTCCCTGCCGCAGTTGATCTCGCTCACCAATGGCAATATTCTGGATACGAACCCGATCTGGGCCGATTTCTCGGGCATCAACTCGATCGATCCCACGACGCTGTTCAACGATCCGAACTGGACGGTCGATACGACCTCTGTTCCGGGATACTATTTCTGGGCAAATATCTAAGTTGTTCCGGATTCGTTTGTCGGGCCGTCCTTCGGGGCGGCCCGACTTTTTTATGCCCATCACTCGGCAACTCGAATATTATGATTACTTTTGTCTTATTTTCAATGGCGGAACCGATGAAACTATCCCTATTGCAGTTCGCTCCGGAGTGGGAGGCGCATCAGAAAAACCGGCAGCGGCTGGAGGCAATGCTCGACGGAGCGCCGTCGTCCGACGTGTACCTGCTGCCAGAGATGTTCACCACCGGGTTTGTGACCGAGCCCGAAGGGGTGGCCGAGCAGGCCGATACCATCACCCTTGAGTGGATGCGGCAGATGGCCGCCCGCAAAGGGGCGGCAGTAGCCGGGAGCGTGGCCGTGCGCGAGGAAGACCGGTTCTTCAACCGGTTCTATTTCGTCGAACCCGGAGGGCTGTACCGGGCTTACGACAAGCGCCACCTGTTTACCATGGGGGGGGAGACGTCGCACTACACGCCCGGCCGGGATCGCCTGGTGTTTGAATACATGGGCTTCAGGATCATGCCGCTGATATGTTACGACCTGCGGTTTCCGGTGTGGTCGCGCGCGGCAGGCCGGGTCGACCTGATGCTTTATGTGGCCAGCTGGCCAACTCCGCGCGTGGCGGCATGGGACACGCTGCTCCGGGCGCGGGCCATCGAGAACCAGTGCTATGTGGCCGGCGTGAACCGCGTGGGCAACGACCCTTACAACGAATATTGCGGCCACTCGGCGGTGATCGATTATCTGGGCGGGACGCTCGCCGACGGCAACGACGGCCTCGAAAGGGCGGTGACAGCCGATATTTCGCGCGAACCGCTCGACGCTTTCCGTCAGAAATTTCCGGCCTATCTGGATGCGGATCAATTTGAACTACGATAAATGGAGAAAAAACTATTGTTGCTCGGAGACCAGGCCATCGCCCAGGCGGCGTTGGACGCGGGGATAGCGGGGGTATACGCCTATCCGGGCACCCCCTCGACCGAGATCACCGAATACATTCAGCAGCACGCCCCGGACGGTGTCCACAGCCGCTGGTGCGTGAACGAGAAAACGGCCATGGAGGCCGCCATGGGGGTGTCGTATGTGGGCAACCGCGCGCTGGTGTGCATGAAGCACGTGGGGCTGAACGTGGCCGCCGACGCTTTCATCAACTCGGCCATGACCGGCAGCAACGGCGGCCTGGTGGTGGTGGTGGCCGACGACCCGTCGATGCATTCGTCGCAAAACGAGCAGGACTCGCGCTTTTACGGTAAGTTCGCCTTTGTGCCCATTCTGGAGCCGTCGTCGCAGCAGGAAGCCTACGAAATGACCGGATACGGGTTCGAGTTGTCCGAAAAGATGCGCCTGCCGGTGCTGATGCGCATTACCACGCGCATGGCCCATTCGCGGGCGGTGGTTTCGAGGGGGGGCGCCTCGGCGCGCAAACCGTTGAGCCTGCCTGCCGATTCGTCGGACTGGATTTTGTTACCGGTCAATGCCCGTCGCCGTTACAAGGCGATACTGGCTCAGCAGCCCGATCTGGAGGGCGAGGCCGTGAGCGCAGGGTATAATCGATTGATTGCGGGGGCCGACCGTTCCCTGGGGATCGTCGCCTGCGGCATCGGATACAACTACCTGATGGAACATTTCCCGCAAGGGTGCCCGCACCCCGTGCTGAAGATATCGCAATACCCCCTGCCGCAGCAACAGATCCGCGATTTGGCTGCACAGTGTGGAAAACTGATGGTGCTCGAAGACGGGCAGCCGTTCGTCGAGGAGCAGGTGCGCGGTATTTTCGGCGCTCCCGTTCCGGTGGCGGGACGTCTGAGCGGCGAGCTTCCGCGTGTGGGCGAGTTGACGCCCGACAGCGTCCGCGAGGCGCTATCCATTGCCGGCGGCGAGACCTCCGTCCCCAGCGGGAATGTGGTGCCGCGGCCCCCGGCGTTGTGTGCCGGTTGTGGCCACAGGGACGTGTACAACGCCTTGAACGAGGTGGTGAAGGAGTACAAAGATTACCGGATATTCAGCGACATCGGATGTTACACGCTCGGGGCGCTGCCTCCGTTCCGCGCCATCCACACATGCGTGGACATGGGCGCATCGATCACCATGGCCAAAGGGGCGGCCGACGCGGGACTGAGAACATCGGTGGCCGTGATCGGCGACTCGACCTTCACCCACTCGGGCATGACCGGGTTGCTGGACGCGGTGAACAGCCGCTCGAACATCACGGTCATCATTTCGGACAACCTGACCACGGCCATGACCGGCGGGCAGGATTCGGCCGGAACGTCGCGCCTGGAGGCGATCTGCCTGGGTCTGGGCGTGGAGCCGGAACATCTGCATGTGGTGGTGCCCCTGCCCAAGAACATGGATCAGATCAGGCAAACCCTCAAGGCTGAGATCGACTACAACGGCGTGTCGGTGATCATCCCCCGGCGCGAATGCATCCAAACCGCTAAAAAGAAGAACCGCTCATGAAGCTCGACATCATCCTCTCCGGCGTAGGGGGGCAAGGCATCCTCTCCATCGCCACGGTCATCGGCCAGGCGGCCCTGTCGCAGGGGCTGCACATCAAGCAGGCCGAGGTGCACGGCATGAGCCAGCGCGGCGGAGATGTCCACTCGAACCTGCGCATTTCGTCCGGGACGATCGCCTCCGACCTGATTCCGCGCGGCGGGGCCGACGTCATTTTGGCCATGGAGCCGATGGAGGCGCTGCGCTACCGGCCCTATCTGAAAAAAGGCGGGTGGATCGTCTCCAATGCCGTCCCGCTGGTGAACATTCCCAATTATCCCGATATCGAGGCCGTGCTGGCCGAGTTGCGCGCCCAGCCCAATGTGGTGCTGATCGACGCCGAGGCCATTGCCCGGGACGCCGGCGTGCCGCGCGGGGTGAACATGGTGCTGCTGGGAGCGGCGGCCCCGATCCTGGGCATCGGCGCGTTGGAAGAGGGGATGCGGAAAGTGTTTGCCGCCAAAGGCGAAGCCGTCGTCGAAGCCAATGTCCGGGCGTTTGAGGCCGGACGCCAGGCGGCGGAAAAAACAGTGAAGCGATGAATAAAGGAATATTCGACCGGGCGCTGGTCGAGTCGGTGGTCAGGGAACTGAACATCACCAGCCTGGAGCACGCCACCATCGGACAGGTGGTGCTGCTGGCCATGCGGTTGGAGGAACTGACCGGCATCCGGTTCATCCGCATGGATCAGGGAGTGCCGGGATTGCCGCCGTGCCCCATCGGCATCGAGGCCGAAAAGGCGGCGCTGGATTGCGGCGTGGCGGCCATTTATCCGCCGGCCGAGGGGGTGCCCGAACTCAAACGCGAGGCGTCGCGGTTCATCAAGGCGTTTCTCGACATCGATGTGGCGCCGGCCGGATGCGTGCCGGTGTGCGGGTCGGTGTGCGGGTCGTTCGGGGCGTTCATTCTGGCCGCGCAGCTCGATCCGCGGAAAGATACGATCCTGTTCATCGATCCCGGGTTTCCGATCCAGAAGTCGCAACTGGCGATTCTGGGCATCAAATACGAACAGTTCGACATTTATGAGTACCGCGGCCAGGAGTTGAAAGAGAAGTTGGAAAGCTATATGTCCAAAGGCAATATCGCCGCCGTGATCTATTCCAACCCCAACAATCCGGCGTGGATATGCCTTGAGGAACCCGAGCTGGAGATCATCGGCGAACTGGCTACCCGATATGGCGCCATCGTGCTCGAAGACCTGGCCTATTTCGGCATGGACTCGCGCAAACCGCTGGGCAGGCCGTTCCAGGCCCCGTTCCAGGCGACGGCAGCCCGCTACACCGACAACTATATGCTGATGATATCGGGGTCGAAAATTTACAGCTACGCCGGCCAGCGTGTGGCGGTGACGGCCGTTTCCGACGCCCTGTTCAGCAAGCGTTACGAGCCGCTGGCCGTGCGCTACGGCGGGGCGGGAATCCTGGGCCCGACGTTCATCAATTCGATCCTGTACATGATCACCTCGGGCGTGGCGCACTCGGTGCAGTACGGCCTGGCGGCGATGATGCGCGCCTCGGTCGACGGCCGGTACGACTTCGTGGGCGTAACCCGCGAGTACGCCCGCCGCGCCGAAAAAATGAAGCGGATCTTCACCGAAAACGGCTTCCATGTCGTTTACGATACAGACATCGAACAGCCGATCAGCGACGGATTTTTCTTCACCATCGGCTATCCGGGCATGTCGAGCGGCGAGTTGATGCGCGAGTTGGTGCACTACGGCGTCAGCAGCATCACCCTCACCACCACCGGCAGCCTGCAACAGGGTATCCGCGCCTGCTGTTCGCGCATGAACGACCAAGAGCTGTTCGACATACTGGAAGAGCGGCTGAAAGCATTCAAAGAAGACCACAAGAAATAGTAAACGAAAGCAATACCGAACATGATCTGGAACGAAACAATGGAGTGCGCCCCGCGCGATAAAATGCGCAGACTGCAAGGGGAGCGGTTGCACGAAACGGTGCAGCGCGTCTACCACAACACGCCTTTTTACCGCCGCAAGATGCAGGAGATGGGGATCACTCCCGACGACATACGGTCGGTCGACGACATCGTGAAGCTGCCCTTCACCACCAAACAGGATCTGCGGGACAATTACCCTTACGGGCTGTTCGCCGTGCCGATGTCCGAGATCATCCGGCTGCACGCCTCCTCGGGCACGACCGGTATTCCGACGGTGGTGGGATACACCCGCAAAGACCTGGGCGTCTGGTCGGAGATGATCGCCCGCTGCCTGACGGCCTACGGCGCCACGCACCACGACATCTTTCACGTGGCTTACGGCTACGGGTTGTTCACCGGCGGCCTCGGACTGCACTACGGGGTGGAGAACCTCGGCGGGACGGTGATCCCGATGTCGAGCGGCAACACCGCCAAGCAGATCCAACTGATGCACGACTTCGGCCCCACGGCCGTGGCCTGTACGCCGTCGTACGCGCTCTATTTGGCCGAGGCGATCGCCGCGTCGGGTATTCCGCGCCAGGAGTTCAATCTGCGCATCGGCATTTTCGGCGCCGAACCGTGGACCGAGAATATGCGCAAACAGATCGAGGCGTCGCTGGGCGTGAAAGCCTACAACATCTACGGGCTGAGCGAGATCATGGGCCCCGGGGTGTCGCACGAGTGCCAGTGCCAGTGCGGGTCGCACATCATCGAAGACCACTTTTTCCCCGAGATCGTCGATCCGGAAACGTTGCAGCAGTTAGAGGCCGGCAAGCAGGGCGAACTGGTGTTCACCACCCTCACCAAAGAGGGGCTGCCGTTGCTGCGCTACCGCACGAAAGACCTCTGCTCGCTCGACCCCACCCCGTGCGAATGCGGACGCACCAGCGCGCGCATGAGCCGCATCGTGGGCCGCAGCGACGATATGCTCATCATCCGCGGGGTGAACGTCTTCCCGTCGCAGGTCGAGAGTGTGATCCTTGAGATGGACGAGTTCGAACCGCACTACATGCTGGTTGTCGACCGCATCAACAACCTCGACACGTTGCAGGTGCTGATCGAGGTGAAGGAAGGGTTCTACTCCGACGAGATCAACTGCATGATCGAACTCAGGAACAAAATCGCCCACCGCCTGCACAATGTGCTGGGCATCGGGGCCGACGTCAAGCTGGTCGAGCCGCGTACGCTCCAGCGCAGCGAAGGCAAGGCCAAGCGGGTGCAAGACAACCGGGTATTCACTTAAATACTGACTGTTATGATAGTGAGGCAATTGTCCGTGTTCCTTGAGAACAAGGCCGGACGCGTCAACGAAGTAGCCCGCCTGCTGGGCGAGGCCGGAGTGAACATGACCGCTTTCTGCATTGCCGAGAACCAGGATTTCGGAATTATGCGCGTGATCGTTTCGGATGTCGACCTGGCGGTCAGGGTGCTGAAAGAGAATAAGTTCGCCGTGACCCTGACCGACGTCATCTGCATCGAGTGCCCCAACGTGCCGGGCGGAATGTCGAAAGTGTTGGAACGCCTGGCCGCCGAAGGGGTGTTCATCGAGTACATGTACGCCTTCTCGCGCGGGGATGTGGCCAACGTGGTGATCCGCCCCACCGACACCTGCAAGTGCTGCGAAATCATGGGCTCGGATGAGGGATAGGATACTTTAACGGTTTATTTTGCGTTTTGTTTAGGATGTTCAGATGGTATCTCCGATAATTTATATAGCTTTACAGTAAATCGGAGTATTTAAATTATTGCCGAACCATCTTTCCCGTACCGTTGCCGCTGTAAATGGAATATAATTACCAAACATAATTCAATCATGAAACAATTCTTCTTTCTTTTATTTGTTGCTTTACTGGTAGCTTGCGGATCGGACAAACCTGCAAAGGTTGTGGATTCGGTCGAGGTCTCGACTTCCGAGATCAATTTCACCGACGGGGCCGGATCGCGGTCGTTGTATGTCACCTCAACGGTCGATTGGACGGCCTCCATGGCTCCGTCCGACGCCTCTTCGTGGCTTTCGCTGAACGTGCGCGAAGGGGGCAAAGGGAAGACCACGCTGTCGATCTCGGTCAAAGCCAATACGGGCGACGCGCGGACGGCTGTGGTGACGGTTACGGCCGGGGAAGCTTACAAAACCATAACGGTCTCGCAACGGAAAGCCACATCCCTGACCATCACAACTCAGAAGGAGTTCGATTTTACGACCACGGGAGGTACTTTTTCGGTGTCGCTCCAGAGCGATGCCACGGTCAACGTCACGATGTCCGATCCGTGGATCAAGCAGATGACGGGCAAGGCCACGAACAATTACACTTACAAAGTTGAGGCCAACGACGGGTTTGTCCGTTCGGGGACGGTGATCTTCAAAACGTTGGGCGGCTCTGCGGCCGACACCGTTAAGATTTCTCAAGCCGGGTACAGTCCCGACGACTGCTATGCCGACCGTGAGGTTGTCAAGCTGGCTTCGGCCACCAAAGGCAAGGGGGTCGACCTGGTGCTCATGGGCGACGGGTTTGTCATCAAAGACATGGTCAAGGGCGATTCAAGGTACCGCCGGGCGATGGAACAGGCCATGGAGCACTTCTTCGCTATCGAGCCATACAAGTCGAATTCCGACTACTTCAATGTGTATATGGTGGCGGCCATTTCGAACCAGAGCGGCATCACCCACGACCCCATCGGCAAAATGGTGGACACCCGGTTCAAGAGCAAGTTCGACGCGACCGACGCGAACAGCACCCGAACCGAGTGCGATTATGCGCTGGTTGAGAATTATGCGACCTCCATCCCCAATATCGATCCGCGGAAAGATCTGAGCGTGATCGTGGTGTTCAACAGCACCAAATACGCAGGCACTTGTTCGATGGCCTCCGACGGGTTCTCGATCGCCATGTGCCCGATGAGTACGCTTTATTATCCGTATGACTTCCGAGGGCTCATCCAGCACGAGGCGGGGGGGCATGGTTTCGGCCGCCTGGCGGATGAGTATAAAACCAATGCGACGCAAACCGTTCCGTCGAGCGATATTACCAATGCCCGGAAATGGCAAGGATACGGGATGTACCTGAATGTCGATTTCACGAATGACCCGACCCAGGTGCTGTGGAAAGATTTTATCGGAGTGGCCAAATACCCGCAGGTGGGGTTGTACCAGGGCGGATACTATTATGGCTATGGCGTGTGGCGCGCCGAGCAGAACAACTGCATGATCGACAATATTCCCTACTACAACGTTTATTGCCGTTATCTGATTGCCAAGCGCATCATGGCCATTGCGGGCGAGTCGTACGGGATCGCAAGCTTTATGGCGGCGGACAATGTTCCGGTATGGGCAGGGGCTCCGCCGGTCAGGTCGGGCAATCCGGTGATGCCTCCTCTGGCGCCGCCGGTGATCATGGAATAACTGGGGGGAGAAATATCCGGGAAACAGGGACGGCTTGCTGCCGGTCCCTGTTTTTTTTATTTTTTTGAGGTTAAAAATGTTTGACAGGAAATAAATATGCCTATTTTTGTGTAAAAGCAATCATAAACAACCACTTAACCCCAAACTACGATGAAAAGATTTTGGTTTCTTCCGATTGTTCCGGCGCTGCTTCTTTATTTTATCTCCGGGTGCGGCCGTTCGGTGACGGAAAATGGAGGCATGAATCGGTTTGCCGATTTGCGTAAACAGTTCGCCGAACCGCCGAAAGAGTACCGCACCGTTCCGTTTTATGTGTGGAATACCCGCGTGACGCGTGAGGAGATCGACCGGTCGATGGCCGACCTCAGGGAGAAAGGATGCGGAGGGGTGATCTTGCACCCGCGTCCGGGAATGATCACCGAGTACCTCTCCGACGAATGGTACGACCTGTTCGGCTATGCGGTCGATAAGGGCAAAGAGCTTGGGCTCGATGTCTGGATCTACGACGAAAATTCGTATCCCAGCGGGTTCGCCGGCGGGCATGTCCCGGCCCGGATGCCCGAGTCGTACAACCAGGGGCAGGGGCTGAGAATGACCCGCGTCGAAACGCTGCCCGATACGGCAGGCTCTTACTTCCTGTGCCTGAAAGAAGTCGATGGCAAGTGGGCGGATATCACGGACAATCTGCAACCGGAATCGGGCAAAAAAGGCAATTACTGCCTGTTTTCGAAAGTATATGAACGGAAATCGCCCTGGTACGGAGGATTTTCGTACGTCGACCTGCTCTATCCGGGGGTAACCGACAAATTCATCGAGGTGACCCTGGACGGCTACAAGGAACGCTTCGGCGACCAGTTCGGCCAATCGATCCCCGGCTGGTTTACCGACGAGCCGTACATCGCTTCGCCCGGCGGCATTCGCTGGACACCCGACCTGTTCGCTGTCTTCAGGCAACAATGGGGCTACGATCTGGAGCCGAATCTGCCGTCGCTGTTCGAGGAAACAGGTGATTGGAAGCGGGTGCGCCACAATTACACCCAGACGCTGCTCGACCTGTTCATCGACCGTTTTGCCAGGCCGTGCTACGAGTATTGCCAGGCCAACAACCTCATCTTCACCGGCCACTACTGGGAGCATGACTGGCCCGATGTGGGTGCCGGGGGCGACAACATGGCCATGTACGCATGGCATCAGATGCCGGGTATCGACATGCTGTTCAATCAGTTCGACGAGAAATCGCCGCAGGCCCAGTTCGGCAATGTCCGGGCGGTCAAAGAGCTGGCCAGCGTCGCCAACCAGATGGGGCGCAGGCGCACGCTGAGCGAAACGTACGGCGGCGGCACCTGGGAAGAGACGTTCCGTGATTTCAAACGGCTGGGCGACTGGGAGTACGCGCTGGGGGTCAACTTCATGAACCAGCACCTGTCGCACATGGGCATTGCCGGGGCGCGCAAGTACGACTACCCTCCGACGTTCTCGTACCACTCGCCGTGGTGGGACTACTACAAAGAGCTGAACATGCACTACGCCCGCCTGTCGATGGCTTTGTCGTCCGGCGAGCAGGTCAACGACATATTGGTGCTGGAACCCACCACGTCGGTGTGGCTCTATTACTCCTATGCCGGAAGCGACCCCGCGCTGTGGAAAATCGCGGAGAATTTCCAGGCGGTGGTGACCGCGATGGAGAAAGCCCAGATCGAGTACGATCTCGGGTCGGAGAACATCATCCGCGATCACGGCCGGGTGGAGAACGGGAAATTCGTGGTGGGCAAACGGGCCTACGCCACGGTGGTGATCCCGCCCATGACCGAAAACCTCAACGCCTCGACCGCGAGGCTGCTCGAAGAGTTTGTGGCCGAAGGGGGTTCGGTACTGCCTTTCTCGCGGCCCACGATGATCGACGGAAAAGAAGATGCGACGCTTGCCACGCTCTGGCGCGACGAACAGATCCCTTCCATCGACACGATGGATGCCGAAGGGATTGCTGTGACGATGAAAGAGCTGACATCTCCGCAGGTTCGGTTCGATTCGGTTCACGGCGGCAACCTGTTCCACCACCGCCGGGTGCTGAAAGACGGGCAGCTGCTGTTCCTGGCCAATTCGAGTCTGGACGAGGCGGTGCATGCCTCGATCCGGATGAAGGGCGCGGATGTGCTGGTGATGAACACCCTCACGGGGACGATCACGGATTATCCTGAAACGGTTGAGGAGGGCTTTGCCCGGTTCGAGGCGCAGATCCCTCCGGCGGGAAGCCTGCTGCTTTATGTGGCGGATAAGAAACAGAAAGGGTTCGAGATGCCCGTGGTGCCGTCCGGCTTTGTTCCGGTGGCTGGCGGGGCGCTTTCGGTCGGGCCCGCGGCGCCCAACGTGCTGACGATCGACTTTTGCGACCTGACAGCCGGCGGCGAAACAACCCCCGGCCTCCACGTCTACGACGCCTCGATGAAAGCGTTCCGGCACAACGGTTTTGCCGGCGGCAACCCGTGGAACTCGTCGGTGCAGTACAAGGACAACATCAATGCGCGGGATACGTTTACGACCGGGGGCTTTGCGGCCACCTACCGTTTTATGCTCGAAAAGGGGGTGAAAACCACGGGGATGAAGGCGGTTGTCGAGCGTCCGCAGCTGTATAAAGTGTCGGTGAACGGAGTGGAGGTGAAGCCCGAACCGGGGCAATGGTTCCTCGACCGTGAAACCGGCGTGTTCGACATCGGGGCGGTGGTTCGCCAGGGCGAGAACAGCCTGGAGATCGACGTGTCGCCGATGAAGATCCTGGCCGAGATCGAACCGGTGTATATTCTGGGTGATTTCTCGGTGATCCCGGCCGCCGTGGGTTGGAAGATCGCACCGTGCGAAAAGGAATTGGGCCTCGGAAGCTGGAAGGCGCAGGGAATGCCGTTCTATCCCGGGACGGTCGTCTACTCCCGGACGTACGACGTGGCGGAGCCTGCCGGACATTACCGGGTTGTGCTCGGCGACTGGGCCGGAACGGTGGCCGAGGTGACGGTTAACGGCCAAAGCGCGGGGATCGTTGCGTTCGAACCTTACTCCGCAGACGTTTCTTCCCTGATTCGGAAAGGCGGGAATGAGATCGCGGTGAAGGTGGTGGGAAGCAACAAGAACCTGCTGGGCCCGTTCCACAACAATCCCGCCCCCGGGCTGGTGACGCCGTGGCTTTTCCGTAACGTGAAGGAGTGTCCGCCGGGCAGCGGGTACCAGCAGTTGGATTACGGGCTGATGGATGATTTCAGTCTGGAGGCGACGAAGTAGAAGTAAAAAAATCCTCCCGGGTGAGGGGCGACGAATCTGCCGGATATTCGCCGTCCCCTCACCCGGGAGTTAAATATTGCTATATCCCCGGATGCCTTGTCCTGTCGGGATCCCGGTATTATACGGGTTATTTCAATGGCGCACCGCATTTTGCCGCGGCATCTTACCCGCATTACGGCGACGGCCGTACGGGCAAACTGCGTGAGAGGGTCGGCCGCCCGACATCGCAACCACCTCAGGAGAAGCCGGTTGTTCAGGTGTCTCCGGACAGCCGTTTCCGGGAGTAGATTTTGTCCATGATCAGCGCAACGGCCCCATCGCCGGTGACGTTGCAGGCCGTGCCGAAGCTGTCCATGGCAATGTAGAGTGCGATCATCAGCGCCTGCATCGTCTGGTCGAAGCCGAGCACGCTTTGCAGCACGCCCAGCGCGGCCATGATGGCTCCCCCGGGCACTCCCGGCGCGGCGACCATGGTGATGCCCAGCAGCATGATGAATCCGGCCATCATCCACAGGTCGTAAGGGATGCCCAGCATATACATGATGGCCATGGCGCAGCCGGTGATCTTCATCGTGCTGCCCGACAGGTGGATCGTGGCGCAGAGCGGAACCACGAACCCGGCCAGCTGCGGGTTCACCCCCATTTTGATCGTCTGGGCCAGCGTCACGGGGATGGTGGCTGCCGACGATTGCGTGCCGAGCGCGGTGAAATAGGCCGGCATCATCGTCCGCAGGAAAACGAACGGATTGCCCTTATGCACCGCCGCCGCAATGCAATACATCACCACCAGCAGCGTGATGTGCAGGACGAAAATAATGGCGATCACCTTCACAAACAGCGACATAATGCTTGCCACCTGTCCTGCGGCGCTCATGTTCAGAAAGATGCTGAAGATATAATACGGCAGCAACGGGATGATGACGCCCGAGATCACCCGGTTCACGATTTCGCGGAACTCCTGCAACCCCCGTTTGATGACCTCGCCCCGGATCAGCGACACCCCGATGCCGACCATAAACGCAAGCACCAGTGCGGTCATCACCCCCATCAGCGGCGGCATCTCGATGGTGAAGTACGGCGCCAGATCCGATACCGCGGCCCCATCGACGGCAGCCAGCTCCTGCGAGCGGTCGAGGATATAAGGATAGGCCGCCGAACACGAAAAGTAGGTGAAAAATCCGGAGAAAAGCGTAAAACCGTAAGCCAGCACGGCCGTGATGAAGAGTAACCGTCCGGCCTCTTTCCCCAACTCGGCGATCCCCGGAGCCACCAACCCCACGATGATCAGCGGAATCGAAAACCCCAGAAAATTAGAGAAGACAGAGTTGAACGAAGCAAACGCCCGAACTATCGGCGTTGGCATAAAGCCCCCGAGAACCGCCCCCAAAACAATGGCGATCACAATCTTCCAGAGCAATCCTATGCGACGGTGTTTCATGGTTTCTTGTTTTAAGTGATGAGGATTTTCCCGGTTTCCGTCTCAAACTTTTTGTACAAAGCTTGACCAAAAACTTTTGGGAAAAATTTCGTTTTTCGTGATGGTTGTACTTCTATTCATTTGATCTGACCGGAGAGGCCCCCTCCAACAGGCGGCGTAATTTACACATTTTGCATGAGGGGCCTGCCGGGCAAAGCCAATCGGGCGGGGTAAATTCAGTCAAGAGATACGCAGTATCTCCGGAAATTTTTTGTTGAACTTTTTTTCAAGAAAGTTCAGATCGGATCCCCGGGAAATCCCTGCTACTTAAAAAGCGAATCGACGAATTCGCGGCGGTCGAATACCTGGAGGTGGTCGATGCCTTCGCCGACGCCGATGTAGCGGACGGGCACCTTGAACTGGTCGGAGATTCCGATCACCACGCCTCCTTTGGCGGTGCCGTCGAGTTTGGTGACGGCCAGCGAGGTGACCCGGGTGGCTTCGGTGAATTGCCTGGCTTGTTCGAAGGCGTTCTGGCCGGTGGAGCCGTCGATCACCAGCATCACTTCGTGGGGGGCGTCGGGGATGACTTTGGCCATGACGTTGCGGATTTTGGTCAGTTCGTTCATCAGGTTGACCTTGTTGTGGAGGCGTCCGGCGGTGTCTACCAGCACCACATCGGCGCCGTTGGCCACGGCCGAGCGGAGCGTGTCGAAAGCCACCGAAGCCGGATCCGAGCCCATCTGCTGGGCTACGACGGTGGCTCCGGCGCGGTCGCCCCACACCCTGAGCTGGTCGATGGCCGCTGCACGGAACGTGTCGGCCGCGCCGATATAGACCTTCCTTCCTTCGCGCACGAGTTGGGCGGCAAGTTTGCCGATGGTGGTGGTTTTGCCCACGCCGTTCACGCCTACGACCATGATTACCATGGGATTGCCGTCGCATCGGTCAAAATTGAACCCCTGCGATCCGTCGCTGTCCTCTTCGAGCATCAGGGCGATCTCTTCCCGCAGGATGGAGGTGAGTTCGGCCGTGCCGAGGTATTTGTCGCGGGCCACGCGTTCCTCGATGCGGCGGATGATCTTGATGGTGGTCTCCACGCCCACGTCCGAGGTGATGAGCACCTCTTCCAGATTATCGAGCACCTCGTCGTCGACTTTCGACTTGCCGGCCACGGCGCGCGTCAGTTTCGAGAAGACGCTCTCTTTCGTCTTTTCGAGCCCTTTGTCGAGGGTTTCCTTGTTTTCTTTCTTCGAGAAAAAGTCGAATAGTCCCATCTGTCTTATTTATTGAATGGCACAAATTTAACGATAATTTCAATCGGAGCCATCGTTTTTGTGTCGTTCCGATAAACGATGCGTTTTATGGCAAACTCCTTTTTCATGTGTGGTTCCTGGATGAAACACGGAATTTATTTTTCGCCGAGTTCGGGACAACAGAGTAGTTCATATTTATTTTTGCCTATATTTGTAACATAAAGGTTATATAAAGAGAGAAATATCACTCAATTAAAAGACTAAAACGATGAATGTGAAGACAGTGGAATCAATGGACAAAAGGAGGTATAACCTCTTGCTATGGCAGACCGTTTCGTTTGCGATTTTCTGGCCGATACTGATCGTCGGGCCGTATGTCGGGGACGGGATGGCGAAAATCGTTCTGTATTCGAACGAAGGCATGTGGATTATCATCTTTGTGGTGGCGACATTCAAGCTCAAGTTGCTTGAATCGAGGATTAGCCGAGACCCGCAACTGAACCGGGCGCTGAATAACGAAATGCATCGGTTTTATGCATACAGGTCGGTGGCGTGGGGGTTTTGGCTTGCGATGGGAGCGGCGTTTATCTTGTTTTACGCGGTTCGGTTTTTTCACGCGCCGATCCCCGCTTCGGAGGTCTGCCTCGGAGTGATGTATGTGGGGATACTTGCCCTCAAAGCGGTTCAGTTGATCTTAAACCGATAGGCGATGGAACTGGAAAACGAAATCCGGGTGTACCGGGCCATGAGAAACATCACCCAGGAGGAACTGGCCGTGGCCGTCGGGGTTACGCGCAAAACCATCAACACCGTCGAGAACGGGCGTTTTGTCCCATCGACGGTGCTGGCGCTGAGAATCGCCCGGTATTTCGGGGTGAGGGTCGAAGATCTGTTCGCCCTGAAAAGATGACATCACAGGGTGTTTTGTTGGCGGAAGCCTTCAATGCGAAAAGCTAAACACACCCCTTCTCCCCATACGTCTGCGGCAGGGAACCCGTCAGTCCCCCCAAGAGGCAACTACGACAAATCCTACTTTCTCGTACTCTTGCGGTCGAAGAACGGGCTTTTGCCGGTGGCGCTGATGGGAATGGCGATGATGGTCGCGCACCCGGGCAGCAGGTTCATCTCTTTGGCCGCCACCCCTGCCGAATACATCACCCGGCTGTCGACCCGGCAATCGGCCGCTTTCGACACGGCCGATCCGACGGCCAGCCCCAGATCGTGGCTGTTGAAAAAGCATGGCGCCGCGGGATGCTCCTCTTTCACTTCGCAGGTGGCGAACCCGCACAGCCCGCAGTCCATCCCCAGCGGATGGATGCCTGTGCCGATGAGCACCACCGCCCCGGCCGAGAGAATGTTCTCGGCGTCGCGGTGGAAAAACATCCGGTTCATCACCGGCGCCAACTCGTTCAGCGTCCGGGCCAGTTGTTTTATGGTGTCGCCCGTGGCAACGGCAATGCCGAGGTTGTCTTTCCCGTGGGCCTTGGGGGCCGTACGCGCGGCACTCATCATTTGGCGGGCTGCATTCAACAAATGCTCGTCCCGGCTGGTTTCTTCCCGGATTATCATGGATGGAATTTTTAATACGGTAAAGGTACGAAATTAAACTTGAGGGGATTCGGTTCTCTCCTGACAACACAAAAATTTCAGAGCGTATGTCCGCCCCGTCCGGTTTCGAGGACGATCTGTGCGGCGCGTTCGGAGGGGAGCGTCCGGGGCAGACGCAGGCGGGAAAGTACTTCGCGTGCTTCGGCCACCTGGGCTGCTGCGGCCTGAGGATGATCCAGCAGCTCCAAAGCGCATTGGGCGATGGGTTCGGGACGGCAGTTGTGCAGCACGAACTCAGGGATGATGGGGCGGTTGGCCATCAGGTTCAGCAGGTTGGCGAAGGGAATCCGGATCACGCTCCGCACCAGGAAGTTGGTCAGGGCGTTGAACCGGTAGGCGATCAGGTGGGGGACGCCCAAGGCCACCAGCTCAAGCGACACGGTACCCGATTTTGCCAGGGCGATCGTGCTTATGCTGAACACGTTGTAGCGTATGTCCTGCCCGGTGACCACCTGCGCGCGGAGGCCCTTTTTCGCAACGTATTTCCGCACCCGCTCGTAGACTCCCGGCACGGTAGGGACAATGACGGCGATGTTGCCGTATCGCCCGCGGATGGTGCCGAGCGCTTTCCGGAAGACGGGCATCAGGCGGCTGACCTCGCTGCGGCGGCTGCCGGGCAGCACGCACACCACGGGGATGTCGGGGGCGATCCCCATCCGGCACCTGAATGCGGCGGGATCGCACTCAAGGGCCGCCACGCGCTCCACCACCGGATGTCCCACGAAATCGCACCGCAGTCCGTATTTTTCGAAAAAGCGCCCTTCGTCGGGCAGCAGCGTCATCAGCCGGTCGACCAGTTGCGCCACTTTCTTCGCCCGCCCTTTCTTCCAGGCCCACACCTGCGGCGCCACGTAATGCACCACCGGGCATTTCGACCCGCGTTTTTTCAGTTTTTGCAGCAGCTGGCTCACGAACCCCCAACTGTCGACGGTTACCAGCACGTCGGGGCGCCACCGTTCGATATCGTCGGTCGTTTGCCGGATGCGCCGCAAAATCGTACGCAACTTGGGCAGCACCTCGAACACCCCCATTACCGAAATTTCTTCGATGTCGAACAGGCTTTGCACTCCCTGCGCGGCCATGCTCTCGCCGCCTACGCCGCGGAACTCCGCGTCGGGATCGAGCCGTTTCAGGGCCTGCATCATCCCGGAAGCGAGCAGGTCGCCCGAGGGTTCGCCGGCTACGATGTATATTTTCATGGAGGTCTGTTTTATGAGTGAACGCTGTTGGGTGAAACCATCCGCTTTTGTTTCGATGCAAAAACGGATGGATTTTTTCCGTTATATTGAGCGGTAGCTGAATAGTTCCCGATCAGAACAAAGACACGCGCTTCGTTATGATGGAGAGAGAACCGCAGGCTCCCTTTGGTCAGGAAGGCCATTCCGCTCCCATTTGTTATGGGTGTATATAGGATCTTCGTTCAAAAACGCCCTTCGGGGCGCTCCGGATGACAGAGAGAATTCAAAAAAAGTACAAAAGCCAGACAGCAGCGCAGCCGTTAAAACAATGTATTTTCAGCCGCTTTGGGTGTCGCGCCCAGATGTTCATAGGCCAGCGCCGTTGCTTCCCGTCCGCGCGGAGTGCGCTTGATGAACCCTTCCTTTATGAGGAACGGCTCGTACACCTCCTCGATGGTGCCCGCATCCTCGCCCACGGCCGTGGCGATGGTGTTGAGCCCCACGGGGCCGCCGGCGAACTTGTGGATGATGGTGTCCAGTATTTTGTTGTCCATCTGGTCGAGGCCGCGGGTGTCGATGTTCAGCGCCCCGAGCGACAGGCGGGTGATGTCGAGCGTGATCACCCCTTTGCCCTTGACCATGGCGAAGTCGCGCACGCGGCGCAGCAGGGCGTTGGCGATGCGGGGCGTGCCGCGGCTGCGGAGGGCGATCTCGATGGCCGCGTCCTCTTCGACAGGGATGTTCAGAATGCCGGCCGATCGCTTTACGATGCGTGTCAATACCTTTGAGTCGTAATATTCGAGATGGCACTGGATCCCGAACCGTGCCCGTAATGGGCTGGTCAACAAGCCGCTGCGCGTGGTTGCGCCGATGAGGGTGAACGGGCTCAGGTCGAGCTGGATCGATCGCGCCCCCGGCCCCTTGTCGATCAGGATGTCGATCGTGTAGTCTTCCATGGCCGAATAGAGGTACTCCTCGACGATGGGGCTGAGCCGGTGGATCTCGTCGATGAACAGCACGTCGCCGCTTTCGAGGTTGGTCAGCAGTCCGGCCAGGTCGCCCGGCTTGTCGAGCACGGGGCCCGAGGTGACCTTCATGCCCACGCCCAGCTCGTTGCGGATGATGTTGGCAAGGGTGGTCTTGCCCAGCCCCGGAGGGCCGTGCAGCAGCACATGGTCGAGCGCCTCGCCGCGCAGCAGGGCCGCCTTGATGAACACCCGCAGGTTCTCGGCGATCTTTTCCTGCCCGCTGAAGTTGTCCAACTCCTGCGGCCGGATCTGGCTTTCGTATTCGGAATCGGTTTCTATCTTTATCTCTTTGGACATCGGTATGCGGGGAGAAAAGGTTGCGGTTTCATTGTTTCGGGACAAAGGTAGTGAAAAGTGCCGGCCGGCATCGGAAATATCTCTCTCCTTCGGGCGGAAGCGTTATTTCACTCGTTGGAATAACGGAACGCATGGCGGTTCCCGCTCAAAACGCCCTATGGGAGCCTCCTGATGTCCGCACCCAGTGCGTTCAGGCGGCCGTCGATGTTCTGGTAGCCGCGGTCGATCTGCTCGATGTTCTGGATTACGCTCCTGCCTTCGGCGCTCAGGGCGGCGATCAGCAGGGCCACCCCGGCCCGGATGTCGGGCGAGGTCATGGTCGTGGGACGCAGCCGGAACTCCCGGTTGTGCCCGATGACCGTGGCGCGGTGCGGGTCGCACAAAATAATCTGCGCCCCCATGTCGATCAGTTTGTCGACAAAGAACAGGCGGCTCTCGAACATCTTCTGGTGGATCAGCACCGACCCCTTGGCCTGGGTCGCCACCACCAGGAACACCGACAGCAGGTCGGGCGTCAGTCCCGGCCACGGCGCGTCGGCGATGGTCATGATCGACCCGTCGATGAAACTCTCGATCTGGTAGCTTTCGTGTTTGGGGATGTGAATGTCGTCGCCCCGTTGTTCGATGCGGATGCCCAAGCGGCGGAACTGATCGGGGATGATTCCCAGGTTGTCGTACGACACGTCTTTGATCGTGATCTCCGACCCGGTCATGGCCGCCAGCCCGATGAAACTGCCCACTTCGATCATGTCGGGCAGCAGGGCGTGTTCCGTGCCGCCCAGCCGTTCCACTCCCTCGATGGTGAGGCGGTTCGAGGCGATGCCCGAAATCTTCGCCCCCATGCGGTTCAGCATCTTGCACAGTTGCTGGATGTACGGTTCGCAGGCGGCGTTGTAGATGGTGGTGGTGCCTTGGGCCAACACGGCCGCCATGACGATGTTGGCCGTCCCCGTGATCGACGCTTCGTCGAGCAGCATGTAGCATCCTTTCAGCCCGTTTTTGGCCTCCACGCAAAAGATATTCTCGTGCGAATCGAAATCGAACTCCGCTCCCAGTTTCTGGAAGCCGATGAAATGGGTGTCGAGCCGGCGGCGTCCGATCTTGTCGCCTCCGGGCTTGGGGATGAACCCGCGGCCGAAGCGTGCCAGCAATGGCCCCACCAACATCACCGACCCGCGCAGTTTCTGGGCGTTGTCGCGGAAGTTGCATCCCTCCATGTAATCAAAATCGATTTCGCGCGCCTGGAACGAAAACTCGCCGGGGGCCAGCTTTTCAACCGTTACCCCCATTTTCCCCAGCAGTTCGATCAGTTTCATCACGTCCAGGATGTCGGGGATGTTGCGGATCGTCACCTTTTGGTCGGTCAGCAGCACGGCGCACAGGATCTGCAACGCCTCGTTCTTGGCCCCCTGCGGGGTGATCGTTCCCGAAAGCGGCCTGCCGCCGCGCACTTCGAATGTAGCCATGGTGTCGAGGTTCTAAAATTTGGATAAAGATAGTAAGAAACCGCCCAAACTTCCAAACTTCATTCTTTCATGCATCTGGCCGTTGATTTTCGTCCGGCTTTGCGGTGCGCGTGCCGCCCGCTTCGATCCGGAGGCGGAGATCGGGAACGTTAGAGCCGGCAATCCGGTTTTCAGGTCTTAGAACCCAACGGCGGCGTGGATGCCGAACATGAAGTGGGAGTCGTCTTTCGTATATGAGTAATCGACAGAAGGGCCGATGTGAAGATGCCCTATTTCCAGGAGAGAGTACGCTATTTCTGCGTGGAGCGACCACTCGCCGCTGATACCGTCGTCGTGAACGGGTTCGCCGTCATGCTTGTGCCCATGGAGGCCGGAGAATGTCATTCCCGGCATCACCGACAGTTCGAGATCCTCTGCCGGGCTGAACCGGATCCCTGCTCCCACAGTCCAGTGGCTCGCCTCGGCCCATACCTGCTCGACGCCGAGTCCCCAGCTCCAGCGGCTGCGGGGGGTGAAAGTCCGGAAATAGTGCAGGTGGGCGCCTCCGCCCCATGCCGTGTCGTCCGGGGCGTACACAGCCCCGCCGCTGATGGCGATCTCGTTGCGCGGATGCGTCTCCGCCGGGTCGTGGGCGTTCAGTGCGGTGGAGCAGACAATGCAGGCCAGCGCGGTGAGGGTCGGTTTCAGTAATTTCATCTTTTTGTCAGTTTATTGAAAGCATCTATGATTTCTGTCTTTAAAGTCCAGACGAAAAGTTCACCGTCATATCGACCTTTGAAGAAAAAGTCCCAATATGAATACCTCTTTCGGTCTTTATCGAATTTGAATTTAACCGGATAAGACTTTGCGATCCTTTTCGCATATCTGCCGATTTCCAGATTGAGAATGCCGTAATGTTTACATCCGAGGATGTCGCTTATTTGGCTTGCGGCAGCTTTGTATCCATCTGTCTCAAAAAGGAGGTTGAGGATATCGAAGTCGAGGGGATTGGTTAATTTTTTGTTCTCCAGGATTTCAGCCCACTCATCTGGGTTCAGTCGTGTCGCCATGGGGTTGTTATGGTGTCGTTATGTGATTTATCCGTTCAGCAGCCATTCCAATTCTTCCGCGACATATTTTTGCGCGTGCGTGCCCGAGCGGAACGGCCCGATCAGTTTGAGCACCGCGTCTTTATCGTCGTCCGACAGGGCTGCTATTTTTCTCAGTGCGAACACGGCCCCGCGGGCGGTGTGCCCGTTCCCGTCCCGGAGGGCGGAACCTATTTCGGCGATCATCCCCGCCGCCCGCGAGGGCATGTTGCCGGCTGTCCATACGGCGGCGGCCGCCAGTTTCGGGTCGCCGCTGCCGAGCCACGACACCATTTCGCCGGGGGCGTCGGAGCATTTGCAGAACAGGTTCATGGCCAGCAGTTCGGTCACCTCGTCCGAAGGCGAGCCCAGGGCCCATTCCCGCATCTGTGCGGCGGTGGTTTGCTCCGGGTCGGCGATGCAGGCGGCGGCGATCTTCAGCTCGCGCACGTCCTGCCTGTACAGGTGCAGGGCCAGCGGATGGTCGGGAGCATACGCGGCGGCGATTTTCCTGATCGTATGCAGCGCCACACCGTAGTTGAGGCGGTACGTTACCCCGCGGCTTTCCATGCTGCCGGTCACCGCGCCGTTGGTCTGGCGCCGCAGTTCTCCCAGCAGGGCGATCATTTTTTCGGTCGGGGTCATATGCAGGTGCTTTCCGGGATAGTGTGCGTGCCGCTCCGGTGGAATGCCTTCCGGCACCCGGAGGGTGCAATTTTACCGAACAAAGATAGCAAAATTTTGCAGGGTCATTGCTGCCGCCGTGTTTAATTTGTTATGACATCCGTTCGGAAAGAACCGGCGGCCCGGCGAAAATTCCAAACCGTTTTATACCTTTGTATTTTCGTATGGAACAGTCCGATGGCAAAACTGAAAAAAGCCTTTTTCTGCACCTCGTGCGGTAACGAGTCGGCCAAGTGGCTCGGCAAATGTCCGGCCTGCGGGGCGTGGAACACCTATGTCGAGGAGGTGGTGTCGCACGGCGAAGCCAGATCTTCGTCGCTCTCCTCGGGCGGAGAGAAGAACTCGCCCGTGGCCGTGAGGCAGATCGTGGGGCGCGACCACGCCCGCATCGACCTGCACAACGGCGAGGTAAACCGTGTGCTGGGCGGCGGGTTGGTGCCGGGGTCGCTGGTGCTGGTGGGGGGCGAGCCGGGCATCGGCAAGTCGACACTGAGCCTGCAACTGGCCCTGGGCGCCGAGGGGTTGAAAACCCTCTATGTATCGGGCGAGGAGAGCCCGCAGCAGATCAAGCTGCGCGCCGACCGGCTGGGCATCAACAACGAGGAGTGCCTGGTGTATGCAGAAACGCTGCTGGAGAACATCCTGCGGCAGATGGATCACCTCAAGCCCGGTTTTGTGGTGATCGACTCGATCCAGACCATGTATTCCGAGGCCGTCGAGTCGTCGCCGGGCACCGTGTCGCAGATCCGCGAGTGCGCGGCGCAACTGCTGCGTTACGCCAAGCAGACCGACACGCCGGTGTTCATTATCGGCCACATCACCAAGGACGGGGTGATCGCCGGTCCGAAGATACTGGAGCATATCGTCGACGTGGTGTTGCAGTTCGAGGGCGACGGCAACAATATCTACCGCATCCTGCGCAGCATCAAGAACCGCTTCGGGGCGACCAACGAGATCGGCGTGTTCGAAATGCGCTCGGAAGGGCTGGTGCAGATCGACAACCCGTCGGAGATCCTGATCTCGCACTACGACGAACCGCTCAGCGGCATCGCCATCGGGGCGGCCATCGACGGGGTGCGGCCCTATACGATCGAGACGCAGGCGTTGGTGAGCACGGCGGCCTACGGCACGCCTCAGCGCTCGTCGACCGGTTTTGACCTCAAGCGGCTCAATATGTTGCTGGCCGTGCTGGAGAAACGGGTCGGTTTCAAGATGTACCAAAAGGACGTGTTCCTGAATTTCGCCGGCGGCTTCAAGGTCAACGACCCGGGGCTGGATCTGGCGGTGGTGGCGGCCATCCTGTCGTCGTCGTTGGATATTCCGTTGCCGGGCGGCATCTGTTTTGCGGGTGAGATCGGCCTCTCGGGCGAAATCCGTCCCGCCCCGCGCACCGAGCAGCGCATTCAGGAGGCGGCGCGGCTGGGTTACGGCCGCATCGTGGTGTCGGGCTACGTGCGCAAGGCGATGAAAAAAGTGCCCGGCGGCATCGAGGTGGTGTTTGTCAACCGGGTCGACGAGATGGCCAAGGCGTTGTTCCGGTAGGAGTTATATCCTTCTCCGGTGTCATTCTGAACACAGAGGAGAATTTTCTCCATAGCGAAGCGTATGTTCTTTTTTGGAAATTTCTATCTACTTTTTGTCTTGACACAAAAAGTAGCAAAAAAGTCAAGCGCTGAGCAATTTTAGTCCACCCGCTAAGGGTTTATCTCCGCGGGTCAAAGGTCAACTATCCATTTCGCTACGCTCCATGGCCCGAGTTGCCTTTGTCCTTATCGCGGGCTAAACCCTAACCGGGTTCCGGACGAAAATAGAGGCGCCACACACGCTCCCGAACGCAATAAGGGATGTTTTTGTCTGTTGCCGAAGAAATCGATGCTTCTTTACAAGATGACAGATGTCCACAGAAAAAGTAAAAAATAAACCATGGCAAAAGAACCCATAGAAATAAAACCCCAAGAGGAAACCGCCGTGCTGGTGGGCATCATCCGCGACCGGCAGCCCGAGGCGCAGGTCAAAGAGTACCTCGACGAGCTCGAATTCCTGGCCGAGACGGCGGGCATCGTGTCGAAGAAGCGCTTCACGCAGCGGCTTTCGAATCCCAACTCGCGTACGTTCGTGGGCGAGGGGAAGCTGGCCGAGATCAAGGCCTATATCAAAGAGAACGAGATCGTGCTGGCTGTTTTCGACGACGAGCTGAGCCCGTCGCAGTTGCGCAACCTTGAAAAGGAGCTGGAGTGCCGCATCCTCGACCGCACGACGCTGATCCTCGACATCTTCGCCGACCGCGCCCAGACGGCCTACGCCAAGACGCAGGTGGAGCTGGCCAAGTGCCAGTACCTGCTGCCGCGCCTGACCGGCATGTGGACGCACCTGGAGCGTCAGCGCGGGGGCACCGGAACCCGCGGCGGGGCGGGCGAACGCGAGATCGAAACCGACCGCCGCATCGTTAAGAACCAGATCGCCAAGCTGAAAGAAGAGCTCAGGAAGATCGACCGCCAGATGGCCGTGCAGCGCGGCAACCGCGGCAACATGGTGCGCGTGGCGCTGGTGGGTTACACCAACGTGGGCAAATCCACGATCATGAACCTGGTGAGCAAAAGCGAGGTGTTTGCCGAGAACAAACTCTTCGCCACGCTCGACACCACCGTGCGCAAGGTGGTGTTCGACAACCTGCCGTTCCTGCTCTCGGACACGGTGGGCTTTATCCGCAAGTTGCCGCACCAGCTGGTCGAGTCGTTCAAGTCGACGTTGGACGAGGTGCGCGAGGCCGACCTGTTGCTGCATGTGGTCGACATTTCGCACCCGGGTTTCGAAGACCAACTGGAGGTGGTGAAACAGACGCTTGCCGAAATCGGGGCGGGCGAAAAACCGGTGTTCCTGGTCTTCAACAAAATCGACGCCTACACCTATATTAAAAAAGACGAGGACGACCTGTCGGAACCCACGAAAGAGAACCTGTCGCTCGACGAACTGAAGAAGAGCTGGATCGCCCGGGCCAACACGCCGTGCATCTTTATCTCGGCCAGGCAGAAGACCAACATCGAAAAGTTCCGCAAAGACCTTTATGCCATGGTGCGCGAATTGCACGCGGGCCGCTATCCGTTTAACAATTTCCTCTATTAGGGGGTGTGTGCCATTTCGCTTCTCCTCCTTGTTCCGCTCCGGTACGCTCCGGGCTGGAAGCGCGGACGACAAGCAAAATCTGACGCGCCCTCCGCACAACGAGGCGGAGGAAACGGACGCGGCAAAATATTTTGATTAAATTTGCACTCACAACAAACCTGATTTATGAAAACATTTTTTCGTTCCGCCCTGCTTTCCCTGGCGCTTTTGACCTCGTGCTCGACGCTGACCCAGATGGCCTCGCTGATGACCTGCGACTACACTCTGGCGGGCCTGTCCGACCCTAAAATCGCCGGGATCAGCCTTACCAATACCGGCGACATCGCCAACCTCGATGCCATGTCGCTGCTCAGACTTACAACCAGCCTGCTGTCGGGTTCGGTGCCCCTGTCCACCACGGTGAACCTGGGCGTGAGCAACCCCAACCAGACCGCAGCACAGGTTGCCGGCCTCGACTGGATGCTTTATTTCAACAATTCCAACGTACTCAGCGGCGCCACCCAGCAACAGGTGTATGTGGCCCCTAACGGGGGCAGGTCGGTGATTCCGTTCGCGGTGCAGATGGACCTGGGCCAGTTGTTCGGCAAGAACTCGAAAGACGACCTGATCAGTTTCGCCAACGGCCTGCTGCACATGGGTGAAAGCGGTTCGACGGTGTCGCTCAGGATCCGGCCGGCGGTGTCGTTCGGCGGACAGACCTTTAAAACCAACTACATAACGGTCAGCAAAAGCCTCTGATGCGGTTTTTGTCCCGCTTCCGTTTTATTGAAACGCCTGCGTTATAAGCCATGTGCAAACCCCTTCGCGGAGGGCACATGGCTTTCTTCCCTGTAAATTAAAATGATCGGCCATGATTGACCGCCCGACCGTCGATGCCATTTACGCCGCCGCAAATATTGTGGAGGTGGTGGGCGATTTCGTGTCGCTCAAGAAGAAGGGGACCAACTACCAGGCCTGCTGTCCGTTCCATAACGAAAAGACGCCGTCGTTCGTGGTGTCTCCCGCCAAGGGGGTGTTCAAGTGCTTCGGGTGCGGCAAGGGCGGCAACGCCGTGACCTTCGTCATGGAGCACGAGCAGATGGATTATGTGTCGGCGCTCAGGTACCTGGCCTCCAAATACGGCATCCACATCGAGGAACGGCAGGTGACCGACGAGGAGAAAAAGCGGGTGGACGACCGCGAAAGCATGATGGTGGTGTCGTCGTACGCCGCCACGCAGTTTGTTGACAATCTTTTCAACACGCAGGAGGGGGTCAACGTGGGGTTGGGCTATTTCAAAGAGCGCGGCCTGTCGGAACAGGTGATCCGCAAGTTCCAGCTGGGCTATTGCTTCGAGAAATCGGACGCGTTCACCGAAAAAGCGCTGGCCGAAGGGTATAAGGAGGAATTTCTCGTCTCCACCGGGCTGACCATCAAGCGCGAAACGGGCGGGTATTACGACCGGTTCTGCGGCCGGGTGATGTTTCCCGTGCACTCGATCAGCGGGCGGGTCATCGCTTTCGGCGGCCGTACGCTGCGGCAGGACAAGAAAGTGGCCAAGTACCTCAACTCGCCCGAGTCCGAGATTTACCACAAAAGCAACATCCTGTACGGGTTGTTCTTCGCCAAAAAGTCGATCGTGCAGCTCGACCGGGCGATTCTGGTCGAAGGGTATACCGACGTCATTTCGATGTGCCAGGCCGGCATCGAGAACGTGGTGGCTTCTTCGGGCACGTCGCTCACGCAGGAGCAGATCAAACTGATCGGTCGTTTCACCAAAAACGTCACGGTCATTTATGACGGCGATTCGGCGGGCATCAACGCCTCGCTGCGCGGGATCGACATGATCCTGGCCCAGGGGCTGAATGTGCGGGTGGTGCTGCTGCCCGACGGGGAAGATCCCGACTCGTTCGCCCGCAAGCACAACGCCACCTACCTGTCGGAGTTCATCCGCGAACACGAGGAGGATTTCATCTCGTTCAAAACCCGCCTGCTGATGCAGGAGACCAGGAACGACCCGATTAAAAAAGCGGAGGTCATCACCGACATCGTCACCTCCATCTCGGTCATCCCTGACGACATCGCCCGTGCCGTGTATATAAAAGAGTGCGCCCGGATGCTCGACATGGATGAGGAGATCCTGGTGCGCGAGGTGCGGCGCAAGGTGATCGGCAGCGTCGGAGGGCGCGATGTGCGCGAGGCGTTACGCAACGCCGAGAAGATCGAATCGGTGCAGGAGGGCCGGCAGGAACAGTCCGGCTCACTGGGGGCGAAAAAGATCTACGGCGATCCGGCCCTTGAGCGCGAGCTGCTGACTTATCTGCTGAAATACGGCGACCGGGAAATCGAGATCCGGCTTTCGCCGACCGACTTCACGAAAATAAATGTGGCCCAGACCATTATCGAGGAACTTGACAACGAGGAATCTGAATTTTATACCCCATTGCATAATAAGATATTCAAGGTATACGTTGAAATATATATGCGGTTGAGGGAAGAAGAGGTTGCATCGGAGAATGATTCGCGCTCTGAATTTCCTGTACATGAGCTGATTAACCATGAGGACAAAGAAGTTGTCGAGTTTGTAGTGGGGGTGATGGCCGACGGTGAGGAACACGTGTTGAGCAGTTTCTGGGAGAGAACCGACGCCTGTGTCCCCACCGAGTCGGACAGGTTGCCCGAGGCGTTGCCCAAAGCGCTGTTCCTGTACCGGAGTTCGTTGATTGCCCGGATGCGGAACGAGCTGACGGAGAAATTACAAGGAATGGGATTTACCGAGGAGTGCGGCGAGATTCTCCGGAAGATGGACGCCCTGGCCATTCCCCGTTCGGAAATATGTAAAAAATATATGCGTTTATTGTGATTTTCCGTCCATTCTTTTTAATTTGAAAAAATATAGCTATTTTTATCGCAGAAACAGTTTTTCCGAAATAATCAGAAAAGTGATCCAATTAACTATTAATCAAAACATTTTTGTATGAAAAGAACATTATTTTTCCTGGCGAGCATGCTCATTGCCGCCTCGTCGTTCGTGATGACGGCATGCAATCCTGACGATGATGGTGTCAAGGTAGCCTCGATTTCGATTACGAGCGCCACCAACAACGAAATGTCGGTTGTTAAGGGACAGACCGCGAATGTGACCGTTTCGGTTCTTCCGACCGATGCCGATAACAAAGCGGTAACTTACAAGAGCAGTGACGATGCAATATTTACCGTGAATGCCGACGGCGTGATCACTGCCGTGGCTGTGGGTCAGGCTACCCTGACCGTTACTGCAAAAGACGGTTCGAAGAAGAGCGCCACCTGCACCGTTAATGTGCTTTCGGACGCGATCCTGATCACGGGCATCACCCTGGCTTCGACCGAAGAATCGATCCTTCCGGGCGCCACGTTTGATGTGACCGAAGGCATCGTGATCGCTCCGGCCAACGCCACCAACCAAACCCTCGAATTCACCTCCAGCGACACCGAAGTGGCTACCGTAAGCTCGGCCGGTGTTGTTACGGGTATTGCCGACGGCGAAGCCACCATTACGGTCAAGGCTACCGACGGCAGCGAGGTGGAAGCGACCTGCGAAATTTCCGTATCGAGCATTCTGGTCGAAGAGATCGAAATCGCTTCGGGCTTCGAGGCACAGAGCATTCTTCCGGGAGCTACGTTCGACCTCGGCGCGAAGATCACCGTCTCTCCGTCGGATGCTACGGTTAAAACTCTCAGCTACAGCTCGTCCGACACCGAAGTGGCTACCGTAAGCCCGGCCGGTGTCGTTACCGGTGTTGCCGTGGGCGAAGCCACCATCACGGTTTCGGCCACCGATGGCAGCGAGGTGACCGCTACCTGCGAAATCACGGTTTATGTTGTTCCCGTGGCAAGCATTGTGTATGTTAACTCCACCGAGTCGATTTTCGTGGGGGCCACCCTCGACCTGTCGACCAGCCTGACGATCCTGCCGACGGATGCCACCAACAAGGGCGTGGAATATTCTTCGGACGACGCCACGGTTGCTTCGGTAACTGCCGCCGGTGTGGTTAAAGCCCTGAAAGTGGGTTCGACCACCGTTCACATCACGGCCAAAGACGGCAGCGGCGTGACTACGTCGGTTCAGATCAATGCAGCCCCGGTTGCCGTTACGGGCATTTCGTTCAACCCCACCGGAAACTATAATGTAGGCGTAGGTAACACGCTTGCTCTGGCTCCGCAGATCAGCGTCCTTCCGGCCAATGCCACTGACAAGACCCGTTCTTACTCGTCTAACGCTCCTGCGATTGCTACCGTTGATCCCGCTACGGGTGTTGTAACCGGTGTTGCTGCCGGTACTGCAACCATCACGGTTTCTTCTGTCAGCAATCCCTCGGTCAGCGTGACGCAGGATGTTACGGTTTATACCCTTTACGCTACGACCGGTTGGGAAGTGACTGCGAGTGCGACGCATGATGGCGGAACCGGAACCATCGGCAGCGGCGATAACCAGCCGCCGAATGTGGTGCTCAATTATGACTTTACCACCTATCCCAGAAGCAGTACATACTGGCACTCGCCGTGGGCAGGTTGGCCCGATCCGAGGTACCCTATTTGGCTGATGGTCGATATGAAAACCGCGCAGAGTGTGGCCATGGTCGAGATCGGCTATCGCGGAACCACGGGCAACTACCGCAACCTGATCAAGGAAGGGAAATTGGAGTATAGCACGGATGGCGAAACGTGGACGACCATCTCCACTCTTGGTGTTGAGGTTACGAAAGTGACTCAGCCGTACGACTCTTACCCCCTGGCCACGCCCGTTACTGCAAGATACATCCGCATTTATGCAACGGCGAGCAACGACGCCAGCAATAACGACTGCATCACGGTCGGTTTTGTGAAGATCTATCACAAATAAGCCGTCGGGCAATTCTTAAATCCGGAAGCGGGAACCATATCGGTTCCCGCTTTTGTTTTACGGCCGCTCTTTTAACGCAGGGAAGAGAGGGCAGGTTATGTAAAATTGATTACCTTTACGCCGAAGAATCAAACCCATGGCGGATATGTCAGACACAGTTACCCCCGCTCAGGCGGAAGAGAAGCCGCTCAATTTCCTCGAAGAGATCATCGAGGCGAGCATTGCCAAAGGCGAAACCCGCGTGCACACGCGCTTTCCGCCCGAACCCAACGGCTACCTGCACATCGGCCATGCCAAGTCGATCTGCCTCAACTTCGGGCTGGCGAAAAAATACAATGGCAAATGCAACCTCCGCTTCGACGACACCAATCCGGTGAAAGAAGAGACCGAATACGTCGATTCGATCATGGACGACATCCGCTGGCTGGGGTTCCGGTGGGACGGGCTTTTCTACGCCTCGGACTACTTCGACACGCTGTACCTGTGGGCCGAGGAGCTGGTCAAGAAAGGCAAGGCCTATGTCGATGACCAGACCCAGGAACAGATCCGCCAGGGGCGCGGCACGGTGACCAGCCCCGGAGCCAACAGTCCCTTCCGCGACCGCAGCGTCGACGAGAACCTCAACCTGTTGCGCCGCATGAAGGCGGGCGAGTTTGCCGACGGAGAGAAAGTGTTGCGGGCCAAAATCGATATGACGCACCCGAACATGCTGTTGCGCGACCCGATCATGTACCGCATCCTCCATGCCGAACACCACCGCACGGGAGACAAGTGGTGCATCTACCCGATGTACGACTACGCCCACGGCGAGAGCGACTCGATCGAGAAGATCACCCATTCGATCTGCACGCTGGAGTTCGACATCCACCGGCCGCTGTACGACTGGTTCATCAACGAACTGGAGATTTTCCCCAGCCACCAATACGAATTTGCGCGTCTGAACCTCACCTATACGGTGATGAGCAAGCGCCGCCTGCTGCAACTGGTGCAGCAGGGGCTGGTCGAGGGGTGGGACGATCCCCGCATGCCGACCATCTGCGGCCTGCGTCGCCGCGGCTACACCCCGGAGTCCGTGCGCGCCTTTGCCGAGAGGGTGGGCGTGGCCAAGCGCGACAACATCATCGACCTGGGGCTGTTGGAGTACTGTGTGCGCGAAGACCTCAACAGGACGGCTCAACGCCGCATGGCCGTGCTCGATCCCATCAAGGTGACGATCACCAACTGGCCCGAAGGCAATAAGGAGGCGATCCGATGCGTTAATAATCCCGAAGATCCAGAAGCGGGCACGAGGGAGGTGGCGATGACCCGCCAGGTGTACATCGACCGCGACGACTTCATGGAAGACCCGCCCAAGAAATATTTCCGCCTTTCGCCGGGGGGCGAGGTGCGGCTGCGCTACTCGTACATCATCAAATGCGACGAGGTGGTGAAAGACGCCTCGGGCAAGGTGGTCGAGCTGCGTTGCAGCTACGATCCCGCTTCGGGCGGCGGCGGTTCGTCGGACGGGCGCAAGGTGAAGGGGATCATCCACTGGGTGTCGGCCGAAAATGCGGCCACGGCGCAGGTGAGGCTCTACGACCGCCTCTTCACACAGGAGGACATGGGCAGCCTGGATGAGGGGAAAGATTACCTCGACTACCTCAATCCCGACTCGCTCAGGACGGTGACGGCCTACATCGAGCCGGCGCTGGCGGAGGCGGAGCCCGGCCAGCGGTTCCAGTTTGAGCGCTTGGGATATTTCTTTGTCGACCCGAAAGAGTCGTCTGAAGGGAAGCCGGTGTTCAACCGCACGGTGACGCTGAAAGACTCGTGGGCGAAAATCGCGGCGAAATAAGCCGGATGGCGGTGAATTTTTAACGATGATTTTGTCGTCGTCGGAAGCGGGTGCCTGATGAACGTGGCCGGGCTCTTGCTCCCGAACACTCCCGGGTGTCCGGGCGGGAATGAAGATTCCTTGATAATAAAAAACAGGCTCTTCGTGATGGTTGTCATCTTGAGTTTGCGAAAGATGACAGATTAATTCATCCTTGTTTTAATGGGTAAAAAGTAAAATTATGATCGAAAAAAGCAGAAAAAAGATAGCGCTCGTGGCGCACGACAACATGAAAAAAGACCTGGCCGAATGGGTCGACTGGAACTGGGAGATCTTGCTCAAGCACCATCTGGTCTGCACCGGAACCACGGGCAAGCTGGTGGCCCAGACGCTGATGGACCGCCGCGGCAACGACCACGGGCGGTTCGACATCTCAATGCTCAAGTCGGGCCCGCTGGGGGGCGACCAACAGTTGGGCGCGATGATCGCCGAGGGCGACATCGACATCCTGATCTTCTTCTGGGACCCGATGATGGCCCAGCCGCACGACGTGGACGTGAAGGCGCTGCTGCGCCTGGCCACGCTCTACAACATCCCGACGGCCATCAACCGCTCGTCGGCCGACTTCCTTGTTTCGTCGCCGTTCTTCGACCAGACCTACAACCGGGTGGTGAAGGATTATAAATCGTACGTCGAACGGTCGCTGGAAAAGTAATCGTCTGCCCATAAAGCAAAAGAGGCCGTCCCAAGAATGGAAAGACGGCCTCGTTGCTTTATAAATGGAATCGGAAGAATCTCCGAAGCCGCTCCCCTCGGAAAGCCGGATCCCGCATTGGCGTCCTTCCTTGTTTTTACATGGATACGTCCGGGAGGTCGGGCAATTCGTTATCGCCGTCGTTCAGGTACCCGATTTCGATGTATGACTCGTGGTTTGTATAGATGTCATTCACTTCCACGGTGAACTTTCGGTAGGTGATGATGGTCTTGACCGGGATATTTTCTTTGTATGTCAGCCGCATCGCACATTCATATTTACCCCTGGCGTGTCTTCCGACACGACCGTCGGGCGCTACGACCTCCTTGCTGGCTCCTTTGGATACTCCTACCATCCCGAATTCAACCTGATCCGGCTTTTCCCACCCTGTTCTTTCATACATTTCCGCGTTTAGCTCTACATATTGGGCGGCGGTTATTATCCGGACGCTTCTTACCACGGTAGTATCGGCATAAATATTCGTTATGACGATCGAGTCTTTGTAATATTCGACAACCGATGTGTCCGGGGCTTCCACATACTGGAGCACAATTTGAACGGGCGTGCCTTCGGTCGGCGCCACCATGATACTCCCGCCATTATAATCGTAGGCGCTGTATGGGTTATTTATTCGTTGCGCAGCCGCATCCTTCAGTCCGAGGCACATTGCAACCGCTACAATGCAACCTGTAAATACGTTGTTTTTCATGATCGTTATTTTTTAAGGTTTATAAGGGGCCAGGAATTCAATCCGGATCAGGTACAACCGGTTCCAAGAACGACACATAATGAAACGGGCAGTAATTTTCATTCCTTACATCATACAATGTGGTTACATTGAATGTCCCTTGCAAGGTTAAAGAAATATTACTGATGCGAAGAACAACCCAAAGGGTCAGAACAGATGAAGTGTATGCGCTTGTAACTTGCTGCCCAATGGTTTCCCTGCGTCCTGCTTCCAAATAAGCATTGATGTACGAAGATAGAACCCTTTTATCGAACGGAGTCGTTTGTGTAATCAGGAAATCTGCTGAAGAATGAACCCATGAATACAAAAACACATTGGTATTCACGATCCCATTCAACGACTGATGATCCTTAAAGTGTTTTTTGATGTCTGAGCCGGCTCTGGTTTGCACTTCATTCACAAGAGTGCCTTCGGCTGTAAAATAATGCGGACTTTCATCGCACAGCCGCCGGAGTTCCTTAAATATCTTTTCAAGGGAATCGAGCGACGGCCGCTCTTCGGGAACGCCGTTGCGGGTGACGGGAGCATCGAGAATTTCGATCGGAATCCCGTATTTTTCGGCTAACGCGAGAACCTGTGTGTCCCCGGCGTCGCACTTCGGTTTAGCCCCCCCCCTCAATGTCGGAAGAGCACGAAACGGATACGAAAGCAATCATTGCCATCGCAACCGTCTTACAGAGTAGGATCGTTTTTTTCATACGTGCAATAATTTGAGTAATTAAATAAATTCATATTGCCTTGGATTCTTATCCTTCGACATAAGCAAATATAACCCAAAATTTTTTAATTACCAAATGGAATTACGCATGAATCGCCTCCGTGCGATCCATTTTTTTCAGGTCGCTTATTTTTATTACCTTTGCATCGCCTGATTGCATAAATCCATGTGGTACGACGATTTTGACCCCAACTCGACCGGCGTTGCCAACGGCAACTATTTCGGTATGCCGGTCGCGGCCGAAGAGGCGGAACTGGTGATCGTTCCTGTTCCGTGGGATGTCACCACGTCGTATTGCGCGGGGACAAGTGACGCTCCGGCGGTCATTCTGGACGCCTCGTTGCAGGTCGACCTTTACGATCCGGTTTATCCCGGCGGCTGGAAACGGGGCATCGGCACGTTTTCTGAAAGAAACACCATCTCCGAAGAGAATCGGACGAACCGGGCGCTGGCAGAAAGGATCATCGCCTTTCTGGAAGAGGGTGGCGATCCCGGCGATCCGCAGATTGCCGCCGATCTGGCCCGGGTCAATGCCGCATCCCGTAAACTCAACGACTACCTGTATTCCGTCGCCACCCGGCTGCATGGGCAGGACAAGTCCGTTTGCCTGGTGGGCGGCGACCACAGCACTCCGTTCGGACTGATCAGGGCGGTGGCCGGGCGCGAGGGCGAAATCGGCGTGCTGCATATCGACGCCCATGCCGACCTGCGGGTGGCCTACGAAGGGTTCGAGCACTCCCACGCCTCGATCATGTACAACGTCATGGAGCAGGTGCCCGGCGTGTCGGCCCTGGTGCAGGTGGGCCTGCGCGACTTTTGCGAGGACGAGATGGCCTATGCCGACTCGAACCGAAAAATCACCTGGTTCACCGACCGCGAACTGTATACCAACCAATTCAAGGGAGTGACCTGGGATGCGCAGTGCGAGGCGATCGTGGCCGCCTTGCCCGAGAAGGTGCACGTCAGTTTCGACATCGACGGCCTGTCGCCCGACCATTGCTCCAATACCGGAACCCCGGTTCCGGGCGGACTCTCGTACAATCAGGCGCTGTACCTGCTCGATAAGGTTGTCGCCTCGGGGCGGCGCATCGCGGGCTTCGACCTGTGCGAGGTGACCCCTTCGCAGGAGAACCGGACGGACGAAATCGTGGGGGCGCGGATCCTTTACCGTATGTGCAACCTGTTGCTTAAATCGAAAACAACATAACCGATGCATCTGAAAAAAGAACCGAGTTACAAACGCAAGCGGAACATTTATATATTCCAGAAACAACGGGATAATTTTTTGCACAGCCCCTGGGCCGGAGGGATTATACTGGTCGTATTCACCGTCATCGCCATCCTGCTGGCCAACCTGCCTGCAACCAAAGAGTTTTACGCCCACCTGTGGCACACCGAATTCGGCATCGGCTTCAAGGGGTTCAACCTGACCAAATCGCTCGAACACTGGATCAACGACGGCCTGATGGTCATCTTTTTCTTTGTCGTGGGGCTGGAGATCAAGCGCGAGCTGATCTCGGGCCAGTTGTCGTCGTTCAAGCAGGCTTCGTTGCCGATTGCGGCGGCGCTCGGGGGGATGCTTGTTCCGGCGTGCATTTACGCCTTGTTCAACGCAGGCACGCCCACCGAGGCGGGGTGGGGCATCCCCATGGCCACGGACATTGCTTTTGCGCTCGGCATCCTGTCGATCGTGGGTAAAAAGGTGCCGGTGTCGCTCAAGATCTTTCTGACGGCGCTGGCCATTGTCGACGACCTGGGGGCCATTCTGGTGATCGCCATCTTCTACTCGTCGCAGATCAACTGGATCATGCTGTTCATTGCCGCCGGGGTGTTCGTTTACCTGCTGTTGCTCAATCGTTACGGGGTGACGCGGGTGCGTTACTACATCATTCCGGCTGTCGCGCTGTGGATCCTGTTTCTTGAGTCGGGCATCCACGCCACCATCTCAGGGGTGCTGATCGCCATGACCATCCCGTCGTACCCCCGGTTTTCGAAACGCTATTTCCACTACAAGACGCATCAGATCATCGAGCAGTTCAAGCACGCCGACCGTCCCGGGGTGGAGGTGATCGAGAACCCGACCCAATACAACGCTATTTACGCCCTGAAAAATGTCGCCACCGGCTCCACCTCGCCCTCGCAGCGGCTCGAACATTCGCTCCACTCGGTGGTTACGTATTTCATCATGCCGCTGTTTGCGCTGGCCAATGCGGGCGTGGTGATCGACATGACGTCGGTGGGGATGCTCGGCAACGGCCAGAGCCTGGGAGTGATTCTGGGATTGGTGGCGGGTAAGCCGCTGGGGATCTTCCTGTTCAGCTGGCTGCTGATCAAGTCGGGCTTCGGCGCCATGCCTAAAAACTCTACGTGGACGATGCTTTTTGCGGTGGGGTGCCTGGGCGGCATCGGATTCACCATGTCGATCTTTATCGACAACCTGGCGTTCAGTTCGCCGGAGTATGTGTCGATCGGCAAGGTTTCGATCCTCATGGCTTCGATCCTTGCGGCGCTCGTGGGATGGGCGGTGATGAAGTGGGCCACCCAACATCGGGCGTAAGGTGTTGTCTGCCGGAATCGAGCAACAACTTTTGTGAGGGAATTTAAATAACCATCTAATAGAAACACGATGAAAAAAATATTTTTTGCCATCGCTTTTGCCTCAGCGGCGCTGATCTCGTGCAAAAGGGGCGGGGGGGCGAAACTCGAAAACGCGCAGGACTCGCTGGCTTATGTGATCGGGCTGCAAATGGGGCAGAACATCCGGGGGTTCGACTCCACGCTCAGGGTCGAAGTGATCGCCAGGGGCATCGCCGACGCCATCAATGGCCAGGGCTCGATGACTGCCGAAGAAGGGATGGCCTACTGGCAGCACTACATGATGGATATCATGCCCGCCAGAATCAAGGCCGAGAGCGAAAAGTGGCTCGCCGAAGTCGGGCAGTCCGGCGACAGCACGGTCAAAACCGCAAGCGGGCTCATTTACCGGATCATCGAGCCGGGCGACGCCACCCGCCTTACCGCCGTCGATACTTTTGAAACGAAATACAAAGGATTTCTGCCCGGCGGCAAGGAGTTCGAATCGTCCGACCGCAAGGGCGAACCGTTGCGCAGGGCTTATTCCGCACCGCTGATCGAGGGGTGGAAAGAGGCCCTTCAACTGATCGGGAAAGGGGGCCGGATCGAGATCTGGGTTCCGGCCGAATTGGGTTACGGGGTGCAGGGCAATGGCGAGATCCGCCCCAACGAGGCGACCCGTTTCGAGATCGAGCTGGTCGATATCATCCCGGGCGACACCACCGCCACCGCGCACCCATAGGGTGTTTCCGGGCCGCGACCTTTTTCGCTCGCGAGCCGCCCTTGAATAAAACAAAGCTGCCGATGCCGGCTGCGGTTTGTTTGGGATGTGCGCGAGGACTTGTGCCTGTGCCGGATCCATTCGTGTGCCAATTTCGGGATCACCCCCGGAACGACACCGGCAGGGCGCTTCCGAAGCCGGGTTCGGAACGACAGCGGCAGTACGATTTCGGAATCAACTCCGGACGACGATCAATCCATCTTTAAAAAAAACAGGCCTGTTGTTGCATATTTGCGGAACAGGCCTTATATTTATAGTATCGTTTAACCTAAAGTCATTGAGAATGAAGAAGATTTTGCTGTTCCCGCTGGCGGCATTGGGGCTGTTGGCTGGATGTGATTCGAAAGGAAACGGTTCGTCGAATAAACCGCAGGAATTGACCATCTCCGCAAGTTCCTTCGATGAGTCCGAGCCCGGTTGTGTCGGGGTGGCGGCCCTTGCTTATGACTCTTGGGATCCGGGAGATATACTGGTTACCGCTCCCATTGTCGATGGAGGGTTTACCCTTACGTTGCCCCTGCCCGATGGTGCAGAACAGGGGGTTTCGATGGCAGGCTTGTTTGAAGAGATGTTCGGCGTTGAAACGGGTTTGGAGGATGTCAAAGGAAAATACATCCCGGTTTGGCTGCTGGGGCTGAATGTCGACGGCGATCTGCTTGATGTGATAATTACGCCGTGGAATCCCGGCGACGGCCCCATGGTGTGGGTCTATTATCTCTATTCCGACCGGGATATTGCCATACGCAAGGAAGTGGAACGTGCTAACGGTGAGGTTCATTACGATGTTGACCTGAAATTAAAGGCGGGCTGGAATCTCTTTGTCGAGCAATCCCTGTCCGATCCCGAAACGGACAAGTCGAACAATCAGATCACCTCGACGGTTCCTGCCGGGGCGAAATGGACGATGCTCGGAATATAGATATCCTGCGGATACTGAGATCTGTCAGGTGTGCTTTGGACAAGACCCGGGTTTGCGCCCGGGTTTTTTGATTGTCGCGGCCCAAGGCCGGGCATATCGGAAATTTTCGTAACTTTGCCGATATTTAAAACAAGATGTTCGACATGAGAAAAGCAGAGATACAGACCAGCAAAGGCACCATGACGGTGGAGTTCTTCGAAAACGACGCGCCGGGCACGGTCGATAACTTTTGCAAACTGGCCGGGGACGGGTTTTACGACGGGCTGACGTTTCACCGGGTGATCCCCGATTTCGTGATCCAGGGCGGGTGCCCGGTCGGAAACGGAACCGGCGGGCCGGGCTACCGCATCAAGTGCGAGACCTCGGGCGGCAATCAGTACCACGACCGCGGCGTGCTGTCGATGGCCCATGCGGGGCGCGACACCGGCGGATCGCAGTTCTTTATTTGCCACAGCCGCAACAACACCTCGCACCTGGACGGGGTGCACACCTGCTTCGGCCGTGTGGTCGAGGGCCTGGGTGTGATCGACGACATCCGCCAGGGCGACGAAATCGAAAAGATAACGATTATAAAATAGGCATACGCGATGGAATTCAAAGGGGTAGTGTTCAAGGTGCTCGACCCGCAAAAGGGGATGGGCGCCAAAGGCGAATGGGTGAAGCAGGACATCGTGTTTGAGATGCCGCAGGAGTTCAACCGCAAAATCGCCGTCACGTTCTGGGGCGACAAGGTGGCCGAAGTGGCGCAGATGCGCATCGGCGACAGTGCCACGGTGGCCGTGAATGTCGAATCGCGCGAGTACAACGGCAAGTGGTACACCGACGTCAAGGCGTGGAAAGTCACCTGCGACGGCGCCGGGGCCGCGGCCGGAAACGTGCCTCCGTTCGTGCCCTCGGCCGAGGAGTCGTTCGAGGTGGGCATCGGGTCGTCGGACGATATCCCGTTTTAACGCATGAGCGCGGTTGCAGGGATGCGTTGCGCCGTTGTGGGTTATGGCTGCTGGGCCACGGCGCTGGTGAAGATATTGCTCGAAAACGAGGCGAACGTCGGCTGGCATATCCGCAACGAGGCGGTGCTGGAGGTCGTCGGGACTTCCGGACGCAACCCCAAATATCTGAGCGACGTCCATTTTCCGGCCGAGAGACTGACCCTGTCGCCGGACATCAACGCCATCGCCGAAGAGTTTGATATCCTGATATTTGCCGTGCCATCGGCGTTCCTCAAACTGACGCTGGAGCCGCTGACGGTGCCGCTGGCCGGCAAATTCATCGTGTCGGCGATCAAGGGCATCGTGCCGGACGAATACCTGCCCGTGCCCGAGTATTTCTGCAAAACGTACGGCGTTCCCGAAGAGAACATCGGGGTGGTGACCGGCCCCTGTCATGCCGAGGAGGTGGCGCTGGAGAGGCTGTCGTACCTGACGGTGGTGAGCAAAAACCCGGACAACGCCCGCGCCCTCGGGCAAAAAATCAGGACACGCTACATCAATCTCAGCTACTCGACCGACGTGCACGGGGCCGAGTACGCGGCGGTGATCAAAAACATCTACGCCATTGCCACCGGCATTTGCAGCGGGCTGGGCTATGGCGACAATTTCATGGCGGTGCTCATTTCGAACGCCGCGATGGAGATGGCCCGGTTCATGAACGGGGCGTTCCCCGCCGAGCGCGACACCAACGCCTCGGCTTATCTGGGCGATCTGCTGGTGACCTGCTATTCGGGCTTCAGCCGCAACCTCACCTTCGGCATGATGGTGGGCAAGGGTTATCCGGTGAAAACGGCCCAGATGGAGATGAACATGGTGGCCGAAGGATACTATGCCGCGGCGTGCATCGAACAGGTGAACCGCCGCTACGGCATCGAGATGCCCATCGCCCGGGCGGTGTACAACATCCTTTACAATCACGCCTCTCCCGCCCGGGAAATCCGGGAGCTCACATCGAAACTCATATAAAACCATAGAATCATGGATGCGATAAAAATAGAGATCGGCAAAATCAAGGGCTTCGTGTCCGATGCCGACATCGCCGCCCTCAAAGGCGAGATGGAAGCGGCCAACGGGCTGCTCCATTCGGGCAAAGGGGCCGGAAACGATTTCCTGGGGTGGGTGAACCTCCCTTCGTCGATCACGGCGGCCGACAAGGCGGCCATCGCGGCGGCGGCAAACACGTTGCGCAGCAAGGCCGAGGTGGTGATTGTCATCGGCATCGGCGGGTCGTACCTGGGGGCGAAGGCCGTCATCGACGCGCTGTCGGGCAGCTTCGACTACCTGAGTGGCGACAGCGGTCATCCGCTGATCGTGTTCGCCGGGCAGAACATCAGCGAGGACTACATGTACGAGTTGATGGAAGCGACGAAACAGCGCTCGATTGCCGCCATCGTCATCTCCAAGTCGGGAACGACTACCGAGCCGGCGATCGCGTTCCGCATTATCAAGAAAGAGATCGAGATGCGCTACGGCCAGGCGGCCTCCGAGCGCATCGTGGCCATCACCGACGCCTCGCGCGGGGCGCTGAAAGGAGTGGCCGACCAGAAAAATTACGCGACGTTTGTAATCCCCGACGACGTGGGCGGGCGCTACTCGGTGCTGACCCCGGTGGGATTGCTGCCGCTGGCGGTGGCCGGCATCGATGTGGAGGCGTTTGTCAAAGGCGCCTGCGATATGGAAGCCGCCACGGGGCCGGGAGTGCCGTTCGAGAAGAATCCGGCCGCCATTTATGCCGCCGCCCGCACGGCGTTGTACCGCAAGGGGTATAAGATCGAGATCCTCGCCGGGTTCGAGCCCAAGCTCCAGAACCTGGCCGAGTGGTGGAAGCAACTCTACGGCGAGAGCGAGGGCAAGGATGGCAAGGGAATTTTCCCGGCCAGCGTCATCTTCACCACCGACCTGCACTCGATGGGCCAATACATCCAGGACGGCGAACGCACGCTGTTCGAGACCGTAGTGAGCATCGGCGCGCCCAATCACACGGTGGTGGTGGAGCGGGACGAAGCCGACGCCGACAAACTGAACTTCCTGGCCGGCAAGCGACTGAGCGAGATCAACCTGATGGCCGAGAAAGGCACCATGCTGGCCCATGTCGACGGTGGCGTGCCCAACATCCGCATCGAGTTGCCGAAGCTCGACGCCTATCACCTGGGAGCGTTGCTGTACCTGTTCGAGAAAGCTTGCGGCATCAGCGGCTATGCGCTGGGTGTCAATCCGTTCGATCAGCCGGGCGTGGAGGCCTACAAAAAGAATATGTTCGCCCTGCTCGGCAAGCCCGGGTTCGAAAAAGAGGGGGAGGAGCTGAGAAAGAGATTGTAGTTTCCGCCTTGCAACCGGAGATCCCGGATCAAACGTGGAAAAGCCATGATATTATAAAAGATTACCGTATGGAAAAGTCGTTGATTTTGAAAGGAACCCTGCCGGTGCTGTCGCTGCTGGGAGCGGCAGGGTTGACCTCGTGCCGGCAGAAGGCGCAGGAGGCCAGGCCCAACGTCATCTATCTTCTGTTTGACGATTTGGGGTATGGCGAGTTGGGTTGCTATGGGCAGGAGTTCATCGAGACGCCCAACATCGACAAACTGGCTGAAAACGGGGTGCGGTTTACGCAGAACTATTCCGGTTGCGCCGTGTCGGCCCCGTCGCGTTGCGTGCTGATGACGGGGCTGCATACCGGCCACGCCTACGTTAGGGGCAACGACGAACTCGGGTCGAGGGGCGACGTGTGGAGCCACGAGGCCATGCTGGCCGATTCGACCCTCGAAGGGCAGGCCCCGATGCCCGCCGGCACGAAAACCATCGGGCACATGATGCAGCAGGCAGGGTACGCCACCGCCTGCATCGGCAAGTGGGGGCTGGGCTATCCCGGTTCGGAGAGCACGCCCAACAAGATGGGCTTCGATTATTTTTACGGCTATAACTGTCAGCGTCAGGCACATTCGTACTATCCGATGTTTCTGTACGAGAATGAGCGCCGGATGAACCTCGACAATGCGCCGTTGCTTATTCCCCACCAGAAATTGGCTGCGGAGCTCGATCCGCGGGATGCGAAAAACTACGAGCAGTACACACGCAAAGAATATTCGTGCGACCTGATGTTCGACAAAATGGTCGATTTCATCTCCGACAACAAAGAGAACCCGTTCATGCTGATGTGGACGACTCCCATTCCCCATGTGGCATTGCAGGCTCCGAAAGAGTGGATCTATTATTATGAGAAAAAATTCGGCGACGAGGCGCCTTATACCGGCAACACAGGATACCTGCCGACACGCTATCCGCATGCCACTTACGCGGCGATGGTCAGCTACATCGACCAGCAGGTGGGGGTGTTGGTCGACCTGTTGAAAGAACTCGGCATCTATGATAACACCATCATCATCGTCACCAGCGACAACGGCCCGACATACAACGGCGGTACCGACTCGCAGTGGTTCGACAGCGGTGGCCCGTTCGACAGCAAAGCCGGATGGGGCAAGGGGTCGTTGCATGAGGGCGGCATCCGCGTGCCGATGGTGGTGAGTTGGCCGGCGAAGATCAAGCCGGGCGGCGTCAGCGACCACATCTGCGCCTTCTGGGATGTGATGCCCACGCTGGCTGATGCGACCGGAGCGGAAGCCCCTGCGAACGACGGTATCAGTTTTCTGCCTGCATTGTTGGGCGAAAAGCAGCCGCAGCACGAATACATGTACTGGGAATTTCCCGAAGGCGGCGGATCGAAGGCTGTGCGCATGGGCAAGTGGAAAGGGCTGATCCGCGATATAAAGAAAGGGAACACCCGCATGGAGTTGTTCGATCTGGCAGCCGATCCGGGCGAGACCACCGATGTGTCGGCCGACCATCCTGAAGTGGTGATGCAGATACTGGAGATCATGGAGAAGGCGCACGAAGAGCCTGAAAATGCGAATTTTAGAATGTAAGAGCCGTCTGCAGGAAAAAACCTTTTCCGCCCGCAATCGGTACGAAGCCAATAATAAACCATCTGAATAATGTATAACCTGCTTAAAGGAAAGAGGGGCCTGATCTTCGGCGCCCTGAACGAAAAATCGATCGCATGGAAAACGGCCGAGAAGGCCTATGAGGAGGGGGCGACGTTCGTGCTGACCAACACCCCGCTCTCGATCCGCATGGGGACGATCAACGAGTTGGCTGAGAAGTGCGGCGCCATCGTCATTCCGGCGGATGCGACCAAGGTCGAGGATCTCGAAACCCTGGTCGAAAAAGGGACGGAGTATCTGGGAGGCAACTTCGACTTTGTCCTGCACTCGATCGGGATGTCGCCCAACGTCCGCCGCGGCCGTACTTACGACGACCTCGACTATGGAATGCTGCAACAGACGCTCGATATTTCGGCCATCTCGTTCCACAAGGTGCTGCAAGTGTGCCGCAAACTCGACGCCATCAACGAATGGGGCTCGGTGGTGGCGCTCTCGTACATCGCCGCCCAACGCACGCTTTACGGCTACAACGACATGGCCGACGCCAAGGCGATGCTTGAATCCATCGCGCGCAGCTTCGGCTACATCTACGGGCGCGAGAAGAAGATCCGCATCAACACCGTGTCGCAGTCGCCGACCATGACCACCGCCGGCAGCGGCATCATGGGCTTCGACAACCTGGTCGATTTTGCCGACCGCATGTCGCCTCTGGGCAATGCCACGGCCGACGAGTGCGCCGATTATCTGGTCACGCTTTTTTCCGACCTGACTCGCAAGGTGTCGATGCAGAACCTGTTCCACGATGGCGGATACTCGAACATGGGGATGAGCCTGCGGGCCATGACCATCTATAACGAGGGGCTCGAATACCGCGACGTAAAGCCGCGCGGAGCTGCGAAGAAAGAATAGTTTCTGCAAGCGTGTATCCGGACAGGAGGCGGCAATCATGATTGCCGCCTCCTGTTTTTGTGCTTCGAGAGGCGATGTTCGACTTGCTCTGTTGGTGTGGTATGTTATTTGCTATAACGAAAGAATTCAAACTCATCCGATGCTATGAACCATAACCTGTTGTTTCTGACCGTATTCGCTCTGTTGGCCGTTCCGTTTGGCGGCCATTCGCAGCACAGGCACCACGGCGGCGCGCACTTCACGATGCCGAGCCATACCCCGTCGTACCATTCGGGATATCATTCCCAACCCGAGCCACAACCCCATCATTCCCCGGAGTCTTATCCGCGTCCTTATCCGGGGCCGTCGCCTTATCCGCATCCGGCTCCATATCCCGGGCCGCCGCATCCTGTCCCTGCGCCTTATCCTGTGCCGGTTCCGCGTCCGTATCCGGTTCCGCGTCCATACCCGGTTCCCGTTCCGGTGCCTGTGGTTCCGTTCCCTTATTATTATCACCCGTTTACGCCCTATTACTGGGGGCCGTACTGGCATCCGGTGGGTGTGTTTGTCGCTACGCTGACCGCTGCGGCAATTATTATTACGGTTGATAATCAGAAGTATAACTACGACAATGGGGTCTATTACAAAGAGTCGTCGAAAGGTTACGAGGTGGTTCCGGCACCGATCGGGGCTGTGGTGAATATGCTGCCCAGCGGTTATTCGAAAGTGGATGTTTCCGGAACGGACTATTACTACTATGGCGGCGTCTATTACATCAAAACGCCCGATGGCTACCAGGTGGTGGCCCCGCCTCCGGGCATCGTGATCGAGCATCTGCCCGACGGAGCCAAGGAGACCAAGGTCAACGGAAAGAAATACATGGTTTATAACGGAGTGTATTACCAGCCGGTGTCTGAGGACGGCAAGGATTCTTATCAGGTTGTTGATGCCAAATAAATCTATTTAAAATGAAATAAAGGAAAATAAAATCCCTGTTTTCTGTAAAAAAGCGGCCTGGATAACACTTCCGGGCCGCTTTTTGTTTGAGGTGCGGGAATTTACTGTCCGATCTTTTCGATCGCCTCCAGGTCTACCTGCGGGGCGATGCCCTTGGCCGGACGGCTGAACTTGCTGCGGTAAGGGGTGGTTTCATCGAAAAACCCGAACCCTTTGAGGTAGAAATGGCCGTCTTTCGATCCGCCCTGGTAATCGACGCGCATCCCCTCCCTGCCGGTATTGTCGCAGGTGAAAGTGGCTTCGGTCAGTTCCCTCCATTGCCCGTCGACACCGCAGACCCACTGGTTGTCGAAATAGACCTCCCGGGTGAGATACCCCTGGGCCGGGCTGAAGTTCTCAAGGAACGAATGGGCCCTGGTATAATGTGTTTCGATTTTGGGACGGCGGAAACTGGCGATCAGCATCCATCGATCCTGTTCCGGATCGTAGAAATACGAGGTGTAGACCGTGCGGCCCTGCCCGTCGGGTTTGATGCGGGTGAGGAATTTGTAGGTGAGTCCGGCTTTCCACGGGAAGATCATGTAACTCTGTCCGCCCGACCCTTCGCCGCCGAACTCTCCGGCATGTACGGTTTCACCCTTTTTGAGCATGACGATCTGGTCTTCCTCGGGAATCTCGTTCGGGTTGTCGGTGGTGTAGGGGCTCCATACCGAAAACAGCACGCGGCGCTCGGTGGCCGAGTTGACCTGCATGCCGAAATACCCTTCGCCGAAACCGTTCGACATGAAGTAAGACGAGGTAACGTCGTTGCCCTCGGGCACGGTCACCTCATTGTAGAACCACTCGGACGGTTCCTGCGGCATGATGTAGTTGAGGTGGGTCGACGGGCCGCGGCGTCCCCACAGCGGTTCGAAGTCGTGCACATAATTCATCGGGGCGCCGCTGACCGCGCTGCCCTCCACCACGATGTCCGACACTTGCAGGTTGGCGTCCGCTTTCAGGTTTTTGCCGCTGATGTCCACGCGTTGGTAGCCGGGGGCCGAAACGGTGGTTTTACCAACGTAGATCTCGGAAAAATCGCCGGCTTTCACTTTGACTGTGTAGGTTTTGCCGCCGAAAGCGACGGTTGCCTTGCAGGCCTTGTCGGCTTTGGCTTTGACTGAAACGCTCATTTCGCCCGGGGCGTTGACCCGGAAATAGGTCGAGGCGGTGATGCCCGGGGCAATCATGCCCGAGAAGCCGCGTCCGCCGCCCCGGCGTCCCTGCTGGGTTTGGCCTGCGGTCTGGTAGGCGTTGCCGCTGAGGCTCACTTCGGTTCTCTGTGCCTGGACGATCCCTCCCGACAGGAGCAGCATCGAGAAAGCTAAAAGTTTGAGAAGGTTCTTTTTCATACTGAAAAAAATTAGTTTGAGGATTACAAAGATATAAATTATGTCGGATGTTTTTGTACGCGCTGGCCCTCGCTGTACAAAATCCATTGTTTTTCTGTCATCCTGAGCACCCGAGGGTGTTTTGCACCCATTCATGTGTCGGAGCGGGATGATGTTTCCCCCGTCAGAGAAGGGCCTGTGGCTTCGGAGGGTCTCCCGATTAGAGCAGGATACGATTCCGCTGTGAAGGAGATTTCGCAGCCGCCTGACATGACGGAGAGCCCTGATCATTTAACGCACAAACAAGAACTCCGGTGCGCAGAAGAACAAAGCGAAGCATCATATCAACGGCCTGCCGAACAATGGCTTGCCGCGAAACGGTATGAGGGGGGGGGCGACTCCTGTTCCGCTTGTTGCGGCTCGGGCAGCGATGCTGAGGGCCTGAAGCAGAGAGTGGTGTGGTCAGGGAGAAAAGTGAGGCGGGGGGGGCCAGCGGCCGCCCCCGCCGCGTTTAACGCCGGGGGAGGATAAGCAGTTGGGGGGAGC
>JAVBRA010000011.1:0-58116 GCA_031548435.1 Rikenellaceae bacterium | reverse complement strand
CGCGGTTTACTCCACCACCACCTCCCCGGTGTTTCGGCTCGGCCCCATGGTCAACCTCGGAACAATCCTGGCAGCTCTGCTGTTCGTGCCTCTCGGCAACACGCCGGCCCTTTTCCACTTCACCGGCGACTTTTTCCTGGCAGCCTACCTTCTGGCCATGGGGCGCTTCGCCACCATCCTCGCAGCCATGGATACGGGTTCGGCTTTTGAAGGCATGGGGGCATCGCGGGAAGCCACGTTTTCCGCCCTGGCGGAACCCGTGCTGCTTATCGGCTTCGTGCCGCTGGGCATGACGGTGAAGTCTTTTTCTCTCACCCACATGCTCGCGGCGTTCACTCCAACAGCCTGGGAACAATACTGGCCTGTGCTCATTCTGCTCGGCGCGGCTTTTTTCATCGTGCTGCTCACAGAAAACAGCCGTATCCCCGTGGACGATCCGACCACCCACCTCGAACTGACCATGATCCACGAGGTGATGGTGCTCGATTACAGCGGTGTCGACCTGGCCTTTATCCACATTGCTTCGTGGATCAAACTGTCGGTTTTCGCCACCCTGATCTCGGCCACGGTCGCTGCCTTCATCGAAAGCATCAGCATCTCGATGCTGTCGCTGGTGGTGTTGCAAGCGTGCGTGGCGCTGTTCATCGGCCTCACCGAGTCGTTCGTGGCCCGGCGCAAGATGAACGGCATTCCGGTGTTCATTCTCACCATGTCGGCCGTGGCCATCATGACGTTCGTCGCCGCCTATCTGTTTACCCGCCACATCAACTTCTGACCGTATGGAATTGGCACTTGTACTCATCTATATCATCACCCTGGTCTACATTGCGATGGCCGACCGCTACCGCCGCTACGCCTCGCTGATCGGCATGCAGGGGTGGCTGCTGCTGGGTATCGCCCTGCTGAGGCTCCATTCGTTCAACCTGTTCGAGTTGCTGTTCATTGTGCTCGAAACGCTGATATTCAAGGCGATCGTCATTCCCCGCATGATGCACGGCATCATCGAACGCAGCGGTATCTACCGTATCCAGAAGGGGTCGACGTCGTTGTTCTGGTCGGTGATCCTGTCGGTGCTGTCGCTGTCGGTGTGCTCGGCGGTGACCTATTACATCGCCGACGCGTCGGTCAACACCATTTTTTTCGGGGTGTCGCTGTTCGCCCTGACGCAGGGGATGCTGCTCATCACCACGCGCCGCCGTCTGCTGGCCCACCTCACCGGTTTTCTGGTGATCGAAAACGGGGTGTTCCTGTTTTCGATGGCCGTGGGTATCGAGATGCCGTTCCTGATCAACATGGCCATCCTGCTCGACATCATCATCAGCGTGCTGTTGCTGGGGGTGTTCATCCGCAAGATCGGCGAGGACAAGCCCCAGATGACTGCCGACAACCTGTCGTCGATCAGGGATTAACGGCATTGTCCTGAACCTATTCGAAAACCTGATTCTATAAAATAAGCGGAAAAAATAAATGATCCTCACTATCTACGCACTATTGACGGCATTGATCGCCGGCTTCATCTCGCTTTCGGGCGGCAAGTCGGTTGTCCGGGCGTTTGCAGCCTTATTCTACGTCATCCAGGGGGCGGTGGCGGTTGTTGTGCTGTATCGCGGACACGGCCTGGCCGACTCGGGATTTTTCACTTTCGACAGCCTGGGGATGCTGTTCCATGTGCTGTTGTGCGTGATCTCGCCCATCGTGTTCCATTGCGGCAATGTTTACCTGCGGGACGATTCGCTCAAGCACGCAAAGACTTACAGCATTTCGATGATCTTCCTGTGCCTGTTCATGACCGGGGTCTACTACGCCGACAACATCGTGGTGACGTGGGTGCTGTTGGAGGCCACCACGATCTGCGCGGCCTTCCTGCTTTACCACCGCCGCTCGCCGAAGAACCTGGAGGCCACGTGGAAATACCTGTTTGTCTGCTCTACCGGCATCGCCATCGCCTACCTGGGAATTCTGATGCTCTCGACCGCCGTGGCGCCGCACGGGGCAATGACGTATAAGAACATCGCCGCTAACATCGCCCATGCCAACCCGCTCTATGTGAAAGTCGCTTTTCTGTTGATATTCACCGGGTTCAGTTGTAAGATGGAGCTGTTTCCGCTCTATTCCATCGGCGTCGATGCCAATTACTCGGCTCCGGTGCCCGCTGCCGCGCTGATTTCCACCACGCTGGTCAATGCCGGGTTCGTGTCCATTTTCCGGGTTTACGGCATGATGACGGGCACCCCGTCGTTCGCATGGATGGGGAAAGTGCTGCTCATCGCCGGCATCGTGTCGGTGCTCATCGCCGCCGTCTATATCGCCCGAACGCACAATTTCAAACGCCTGCTGGCTTATTCGACGGTCGAAAATATGGGGCTGGTGGCCATCGCTTTGGGGCTGGGCAAGGCGGGGATGTTCGCCGCGCTGCTGCACATGACGGTGCACACGTTTGTCAAAGGGGGGATGTTTTTACAGATGGCCGACGTCAGCAGCCATTACGGCAGCCTGCGCATCAACCGGTTGGGGAGCTACTTCGCGGTCAACCGCTACGGGGCGTTTCTGGTCATCGTCGGGATGCTGGCGCTCACCGGCATGCCCGTGTCGGGGTTGTTTGTGTCCGAGTTCCTGATTCTGAAGGGGATGCTGTTGTCGTACCACTGGGCGGTGCTGGTGGCCGTGGGCATCATCCTGTGCATGATCATTTACTTTCTGGTGGGCCGCTTCACCGACTTGTGTTTCCGCCCGGTCGACCTCTCCTCGCTCAACGATTTCCGCAGCAACCGCCTGATGTCCGTGTTGCAGACGGGGCTGTTTGCCGTGGCTGTGGTGTTGGTGATATACCGCCCCCATTTTCTGACCGATTGCATCGATAACATCATAAACCTTCCTTAGCATGGAATGGCTCAGAATCAAAGGCCCTTCGGGGTGCGTTCCGCTGACGGGGGTGCCGACGCTCCCGTACGGCGATTTTTACGGGGAGCTGTGCGCCCTGCTCTCGGACGGTGCGTGCCATATCGTCCACTATTTCGCCATTGCCGAGGGTGACGGGCTGCGGTTCTACGCCCTTGTGGCCGACGACGCTTCGGGCCAGGTGCTGGTTGCTTCGCACGTTGCATCGGGGTATTACGGCGACATTTCACTGGAGTCGGTCACGGCCGGACACCTGGCCGCCCATCCGTTCGAACGCGAGATGGCCGAGCTTTACGGCGTGCGGTTCGAAGGGCATCCGTGGCCCAAGCCGCTGCGCCACCCGTACGACCGGGTCGACCAGCGCGCCACGCTCGACAACTACCCGTTTTTCACGATCGACTCCGACGCCCTGCACGAGGTGAACGTGGGGCCCATCCATGCCGGGATCATCGAACCGGGGGCGTTTCGGTTCGTCTGCAACGGCGAGAAGGTGCTGCATCTCGAAATCGCTTTGGGCTATCAGCACCGCGGCGTGGAGACCCTCTTGCGTACGGCTTCGCCCCTCAAACGCGCCAACCTGTGCGACTCGATCGCGGGCGACACGGCGGCCGGACACTCGTTCGCCCACGCCATGCTGATGGAGACGGCCACAGGCATCGACGGCGGGCTGAAAATAGAACTCGACCTTCAGCGCACCATCGCTCTGGAACTGGAGCGCGTGGCCATGCATATCGGCGACACGGGAGCGCTGTGTATGGATGTGGGGTATCAGTTGGGGCAGGTGGCCTGCGAGGCCCTGCGCACCATTGCCATCAACACGTCGCAGTTGTGGTGCGGCAATCGTTTCTCGAAATCGTTTGTGCGGCCTTTCGGCACGCGTTATCCGCTGACGGGCGAACTGGTTGCTGCTATCGGGGCCAACTGTCTGGAGCTTAAGAAACGTTACGCCGAGGTGGCCGCCGATATCCTCACCGCCCCGTCGGTGCTGGCGCGCTTCGAAGACACGTGCCCCATCGGGCGCGAGACGTTGCTCAGGATCGGTGCGGTGGGAATGGCCGCCCGGGCGGGCGGGGTTGCTCGCGACATCCGTCGCTCGCACCCCTTCGGCGCGTTTGCCGGGCACGAACCGGTGCTCGGGCGCGAGGGCGACGTGTTTGCCCGCATGGAGCTCCGGCTCCGGGAGGCTGCGCAGTCGCTCGATCTCATCCTTGAGCTGTTGGAGGAGCTGCGCAGCGACGCTCTGCCACAGCTGCCCGCACCGGAGTATGATTACCGGTTGCCAGCCCGCTCGTTGGCTTTTGCCCTGTGCGAGGGATGGCGCGGCGAGATCTGCCATGCTGTTTTGACAGGCGAACATGGCGAAGTCGCCGCTTACAAGGTCAAAGATCCGTCGGTGCACAACTGGCTGGCGCTGGCGCTGGCCGTGCGCGGGGCCGAGATCTCGGACTTTCCGGTGTGCAACAAAAGTTTCAACCTGTCCTACTGTGGGCACGATTTGTAGCGCTCCCGCCGGAAATTTTGTTGTCGAGACAGAATGTTCCGGAGTGGAAAGTTCTTTGCGTTTGCATGCAGGCACCGCCTTTTTGATTGTTGAATACCCGTTACTCGTCGGATCGTGAGTCGTTGAAATCCATGTGTTTGCGGCTCTTTTTGCCCGCGTATCATCGGAAAAACGCGGCCGAAAAAATTAAAGATATTCCGGGTCACTCCCGGAAACAATGAAGAAAACCATGCTGAAAGAAAAGCTGAAAGTGCTCCGCAGCCACGGGACGCAGTACATCAAAAACCTGAAGACGGTGGAACTGCCCGCCGTTTACCGCGGCCGTCCGGTCATCACTCCGGGACTGACCGATCATCAGAAACAGGAGTTGGAGCGAATGTGTCCCGTCGGCGCCATCGGGGCGTTTCCGTTGTCGATCGACCTGGGGCGGTGCTGTTTCTGCAAGGAGTGTCATTTCCGCCATCCCGACCATATTGTTTTCACCAACGACTACCGCATGGCCGCAAATGTCCGCGAACGCCTGGTGGTGCGCGAGGGCGACGACCACCCCATTGAAGTGGATCGGGAACTGGCCGGGCGCATTCCTGCGCTGTTTTCCCGCGCCCTGAAACTTCGCGAAGTGTCGGCCGGGGGCGACAACTCGTGCGAGATGGAACTCAACGCCTCGGGCAACGTCAATTTCGATCTGGGCCGCTACGGCATCGAGTTCACCGCCTCGCCTCGCCACGCCGACGGAGTGGTGGTCACGGGGCCCGTCACACGCAACATGGCCGCCGCGCTGCAAGTTTGTTACGATGCGATGCCTGCGCCCAAAATCGTTGTGCTGGCCGGCTGCGACGCCATCTCGGGCGGATTGTTCGCCGGCAGCCCGGCCCTGGATCGCGAGTTCGTGACCGGGAACAACGTCGACCTGTACCTGCCCGGCAATCCGGTGCATCCGCTGACGTTCATCCACGGGATACTGGATCTGACCGGAAGATAAAAATGGCGCGGAAGGGAGTTGCCATTCCGAAAATTTCGTATATTTGTCGGCGTTAAGTTCGCATCGTCGAGTGCAGGCATGCACCTTTCGTATGTTTGTAACGCGTCCCCGCGCTGTTAACTCAGTCGGTTCAGAGTGTCACCTTGACAGGGTGGAAGTCAGTGGTTCGAGTCCACTACAGCGCACGCAGGAGGCTCCGGAATTTCCGGAGCCTCCTGCGTTTGTGCAGATATAATATAAGGGAGAAACAAACAACGAAGGCGCTTCCGCGGAAGCGCCTTCGTTGCAATCTGTGAATTCCGGGTTATGCCAGGAACCCGAGCAGCATCCCGGCCGCAACCGCGCTGCCGATCACCCCGGCCACGTTCGGCCCCATGGCGTGCATCAGCAGGTAATTGCTCTTGTCGTAATGCAATCCGATTTCCTGCGACACGCGGGCCGAGTCGGGTACGGCCGACACGCCGGCGTTCCCGATCAGCGGATTGATCTTGTTGCCCTCTTTGAGGAACAGGTTGAGGATCTTGACGAACATCACCCCGCCGAACGTGGCGAATACGAACGACAAGGCCCCCAGTCCGAAGATCATCAGCGACTTGGGTGTCAGGAACGTGGTGGCCTGCGTCGAGGCGCCTACGGTCAACCCGATCAGGATGGTCACGATGTCGATCAGCGGGCCGCTGGCCGTGTTGGCCAACCGGCGTGTCACGCCACTCTCTTTCAACAGGTTGCCGAAGAACAGCATCCCCAGCAGCGGAAGGCCCGACGGCACGAGGAAACAAGTGAGCAGCATCCCGATGATGGGGAAAAAGATCTTCTCTTTCTCCGATACCGGACGCGGTGGTCTCATGCGGATCACTTTTTCCTTTTTGGAGGTAAGCATCTTCATGATCGGCGGTTGGATCACCGGCACCAGGGCCATATACGAGTAGGCCGCGATGGCGATGGCGCCCATCAAGTCGGGGGCCAGCTTCGATGAAAGGAAGATGGCCGTGGGGCCGTCCGCCCCGCCGATGATGCCGATTGCGCCCGCCTCGGCGGCAGTGAAGTTAAGCGCCAGAGCGATGATGTAAGCGCAGAAGATACCCAACTGGGCGGCCGCGCCGATCAGCATCAGCTTCGGGTTCGAGATCAGGGCCGAGAAGTCGGTCATGGCTCCGATGCCGAGGAAGATCAGCGGCGGATAAACCCCTTTCATCACCCCGAAATAGAGGTAGTTCAATACCGATCCGCTCTCGTAAATGCCGATCTGCAGCCCGGGAAAGAACGGAATATTGCCGATCAGTATCCCGAACCCGATGGGCACGAGCAGCATCGGTTCGAATTTTTTGGCGATGGCCAGCCAGATGAAGAACAATCCGACCCCGATCATGATGACGTGTCCCAGCGTGACGTTCGCAAACCCCGTGTAGGTGAAGAATTGCGCAAGGTTGTCGAGCAGGGTGCCTCCTTGTGTCGATAGTAACTGCATGGCTATTCGATTGTTAAGAGGACGTCGCCTTCAAGAACCGAGTCGCCGCGGTGTACCCTGACCTCTTTGATGGTTCCGTTTTTGTCCGATTCGATATTGTTTTCCATCTTCATCGCTTCGAGCACCAGCAGTTTATCGCCTGCTTTCACCGCATCGCCGGCCTTGACCCTGATGTCGAGGATCACCCCGGGAAGCGGGCTCTTGATAGCCCCTGCGCCGCTTGCGGCCGGTGCGCCGGGTTTAGGCGACGAGGTTTTGGCCGTGGCCGGGTGCGAGTCGGTCGACGGCACGGCTGCCGGCTGCACGATCTTGGGCGTTTTGGTGGCTTTGGTGTTGGTCATGCCCGACACCTCCACCTCGTACTGCGTCCCGTTGACCGTCACGGTGGCGATGTTGTCTTCGACGCTGGCAACGGCAACCGCGTAATCGTTGCCGTTTATCTTCATTTTATATTCTTTCATTTTCTCGTTGATTTGTTGGGGGTTTGAGTTAATCCGTACAGTTTGGAGCTCCAGGGCGAGTAGGTGCGGGCCACGCGGTTGATGGTGATGACCGTCGATTCGACGTCGTGCACATACTCTTCCCACCTTTGGAGGGCGATGGCGATGGCGGCGATCACTTCGCCGTTGATGTCCTCTTCCTTCGACGAGGCTTTCGTCCTGGACTCGGAGATGCCCTTGGCCTTCAGTTCCTTTTTATTGGCAAGCCTTACGTTATACTTGCCGATGGTGCGGAATATCAGGTAGAGCACAACCAGCGCCGCGAACACCACCGACATGGCCGTGATGGCCATCGTGAACCCGCTCGGGTCGCTCTGGCGGAATTTCTCGTGCTGGGGAACCTTTTCCTCCGTGTCGTTGGGGCCGAGCGGAGTAGTGGTATGGAGTTCGATGAATGACGACTTGCCGTCGTCGTCCACCAGCCAACCCATCGACAGATTTTCTTTCTGGTCGGCCACATTGTACCGGATCTCGCTGATCGGTTCGCCCTTGCCGCTCTGGTCGTAGAGGGCCAGGTAGCCGGTCGAGTCGAGCGTGAAGTTGGTGTGGAACGTTCCTTTGGTCGAGGTTCCTTCGGCAAAGAAGATCACATATCCCTGCGGAGGGATGTGCGTGCGTGCATCGCCTTTGGGAATGCGGTAGGTGAGGTTCTTGTCGCCGTACTTGACCGTCAGGTAGGCCCCGCCCAGTTCGACGTCCGAGTAGCCGGTGTTGTAGAGTTCGATCCAGCCGATCTTCTGGCCGTAATCGTCTTCATAGCTGTCGGTATTCTTGACCAGCACCTCGTTGATGCGCATGTCTTTGATGCCCTGCGACATGGCCACGTTGCAGATCATCAGCGCACCGATCAGAAGCACCGCCGGCCTGAATCCTTTTTCGATTATCTTCATCATCTTTACAGCGGGATGTTAGAGTGCTTCTTGGCAGGGTTCGACAACTTTTTCGTAGCCACCGACTGCAACGCGCGGATCACGCGGAAGCGGGTGTTGCGCGGTTCGATCACGTCGTCGATGTAGCCGTATTTGGCTGCAACGTACGGATTGGCGAACTTGTCGGTGTATTCGGCCTCTTTTTCGGCAATGGCCTTGGCCTTTGCTTCCGGGTCGGTGATGGCTTCGATCTCCTTGGCCGAGAGCACTTCCACTGCGCCTTTGGCCCCCATCACGGCGATTTCGGCCGTGGGCCATGCGTAGTTGAAGTCGCCGCGCAGGTGCTTCGAGCTCATTACGCAATAGGCGCCGCCGTACGATTTGCGCAGGGTGACGGTGATCTTGGGGACGGTCGCCTCGCCGTAGGCGAACAGCAATTTGGCCCCGTGCACGATGATCCCGCCGTATTCCTGAGCCGTGCCGGGAAGGAAGCCCGGAACGTCCACCAGCGTCACCAGCGGAATGTTGAACGCGTCGCAGAAACGCACGAAGCGGGCGGCCTTGCGCGAGGCGTTGATGTCGAGCACCCCGGCCAGATACTTCGGCTGGTTGGCTACGATGCCCACGCTCTGTCCGTTGAAACGGGCGAACCCGGTGATGATGTTCTGTGCGAACGGACGCTGCACCTCCAGGAATTCGCCGTTGTCGACGATGGCGGAGATCACCTCCTGCATGTCGTACGGCTTGTTGGGGTTGTCGGGAATGATTTCATTGAGGGTGTCTTCCAGACGGTCGATGTCGTCGGTGCACACTTCCAGCGGAGCGTCCTCCAGGTTGTTCTGCGGCAGGTAGCTCACCAGCTTGCGGATGATGCCGATGCCCTCCTGCTCGGTGTCGGCGATGAAGTGCGCCACGCCCGACTTGGACGAGTGGATAGACGCCCCGCCCAACTGTTCCTGGGTCACGTCTTCGCCCGTCACGGTTTTGACTACCTTCGGGCCGGTGAGGAACATGTAGCTGGTGTCCTTGCTCATGATGATGAAGTCGGTCAGTGCCGGTGAATAAACCGCGCCGCCCGCGCACGGGCCGAAAATGGCCGAGATCTGGGGTACGACCCCCGAGGCCAGGATGTTGCGCTGGAAAATCTCGGTGTATCCCGACAGGGCGTTTACCCCTTCCTGGATACGTGCTCCGCCCGAATCGTTGATGCCGATCACCGGGGCGCCGTTGCGCATGGCCATGTCCATCACCTTGCAGATCTTGCCGGCCAGCGTTTCCGACAGCGATCCGCCGAAAACGGTGAAGTCCTGCGCATAAACATAAACCAGGCGACCGTCGATCGTGCCGTAGCCGGTCACGATCCCGTCGCCGTAGTAGCTCTCTTTCTCGATGCCGAAGTTGGTGCAGCGGTGCGTTACGAACATGTCCATCTCTTCGAACGAGCCTTCGTCCAGCAGCATCTCGATGCGTTCGCGCGCCGTGTATTTGCCTTTTTTGTGCTGGGACTCGATTCGTTTTTCGCCGCCGCCCAGTTTCGCCTGTTCGCGTTTTTTGATCAGGTCTTTTACTTTCTCTTGATTGGAGTTCATTATCGTAATCGTTATTTATTTGTTTTGTCTTCGCACAGTTCGGTCAGCACGCCGGTGGTGAATTTGGGGTGCAGGAAAGCGATGCTCATCCCCTCGGCCCCGCCGCGCGGCGCTTTGTCGATCAGCTGGATGCCGTTGGCCTCGGCTTCGGCCAGCGCCCCTTCGATGCCGTTGACGGCAAATGCCAGATGGTGTACGCCTTCGCCCTTCTTTTCGATGAACTTGGCGATGGTGCTCTCGTCCGAAGTGGGTTCGAGCAGCTCGATCTTGGTTTGGCCCACTTTCAGAAAAGCGGTTTTTACTTTCTGGTCTGCGACCTCTTCGATGTTGTAGCATTTGACGCCCAACAGTTTCTCCCAGAACGGGACGGCGGTTTCGAGGCTTTTCACCGCGATGCCGATGTGCTCTATGTGAGTAGCTTCCATGGTAAATGAGATTATATTGATTATGATTGATTTCGGAATCTTGCAAAATTAGCGTTTTTGAGATAAAACCGAAATAAAAAAGATGTTTTCGTTCTGTTTTTGCGGCGAATGTGAAAAAATACGGACGAAAACGGGGCGGTGAAATGAAAAATGGCGCGATAAAGGTGCGCCATTCGATGTGTGTCGGAGGTTATTGCTTCACCGGAATCCAGAACTCTTCTTCCGATTCGGGAGCGTTGCCCCTGTACTTGTCTCCCATGACGGCCAGGTGGGGGCGGCTGTTGTCGGGTTGGAGGCCTGCCCCGGGAAGCCATTCGGTGAAGATGGCGCGGATGAATCCCTCCGCCCGGTCGGCGGCTCCGCGATACGTGAAGACGGCGTAATCGCCGCCTGCAAGCGTGAGGAGCTCCAGTCCGTCGGGCAGGGGAGCGGGCGCCGTTACCTCCACCGCGGCCCATTTCTCGAATACGGTGTCGGGCGTGAAGCCGCTGAAGTCGGCAAACGGGTACATCTGCATCGAGATCAATTCGCCCGACGCCCGGTGGGAGATCTCTTGTATCCGGGGCATGAAGCTGCGCCACAATTCGGCGGTTTTGTCGTCCGACAGGGTCATCCGCAGTCGCTTGCCTGCCGCCAGCCGGATGCCGGATGTTCTGATTTCGGGTTGCATCGGGAAGGTCGGGTTAGGGTTTTTCGTCTGTTGTAAGGTGATCGGTCGCTTGCTCCAGGTCGAATTTCAGGTCGGGGTGGTGATCGATGCGGGATGCCAGGTATTTCCCGGGAATCAGAACGCTCAGAATCCAGACGGTTGCCATTGCCAGGGACGCCTGAAACAGAACCGAGCACCAGGACGGAGCCTGGGAAAGAGACCCCGATAATTTGTTGAAAAGCAGAAATGCCCAGCAGCAGGTGACAAGAAATGCGAACAGAATGGCGATCTTCGAGGTCGATATGTTCGCACCCGATACCGGACTGCAATAGTCGTTTTGGGTGTCTTTATTGGCGAAGACGAGATAGACCCGCTCTTTTTCGTCGAATTTCAGCACGTCCCTTTCGTAGTAGTTGATCATGCTGATGAAATGGATGTTCCAGTAGTAGTATCCTTTGGCCGACCAGTACCATAAAATGCTTGCGATGAATCCCATGACGATCAGCAGGTATTCCAGCATGATTAAATCTCCGGCCTTGTCCGAGGAGATGATCGTGCAGTAACCGACGAACAACGCGCCGATGGCAATGTAAAAATAGGTCATCCATTTGCTGAAGTTGTCGTAATGGAAGTTCCGGGCGTTGATCAGCGCTTTGTATCGTTCTTCGGGGTCCATGCTTCGTTTTATGGTGTTACAGTCTCGGCGAGTAGCCTTTCAGTTCTTTGTTCAGGGCCTTGTGCCTGCCGTCCGTCACTTTGTCCAGCAGGGCGTGGAAGCGTTCGCCGTGGTTTTTGTGCACCGTGTGGCAGAGCTCGTGCAGCATCACATAGTCGCGCAGGTGCGGCGGCAGCCCCATCAGATGGATCGACAGGTTGATGCTGTCGGACGCCGAGCAGCTTCCCCAGCGCGTGACTGACGAACGCACCGACACTGAATTGTATCTGAACCTGTGGGCGTCGGCCAGTTCTTCCAGCCTCGGCGGCAGCAGTTTCTTCGCTTCCCGTTTGCGCCCGGCCCCGATGCCCGCCTTGATGGCCGCCTGTGCCTGTTCGCTATCGGAATTGATGCCTTGGGGCAACGCGACGGTGATCTTGCCGGTGGAAAGGGTGACTTTGATCCGGTCGCTTTCGGTCGCAACGACCGACAGCTCCCGTCCGCAATCGGAGTAGGGCGGAAGGATGGTTTTAGCCCGTGCGCCCGGACGTGCGGCGATTTTCTTTCGCGCCGCCTCGACCCACGCGGCTTTTTGTCCGAGAAACCGCACCGCCTCGCGCTCCGACCCGCCGGCGGGCATTGTGAGCGTGACCTCGCCCGCGGCCGACACCCGCAACGATACCCGCACCGCCCGGGGACTCCTGCGCAGGATCACCTCGCCCAGCGCGGGGTGATTGTATTTGGTGACGGCGGCCGGTTTATTCCGGGGTTTCAGAAAACCGAACATGGCTCAGGGCTGTTGCTGTGTTGTGTCCAGACCCCGGGCCACATATTGCGTCAGTTCGGTGAATTGCGCCACGCTCAGCTGTTCGGGGCGCAGAGTCAGGAACGGATGATCTTCATCGGGCAACAGTCCGGCCGATTTGAGCGAGTTGCGGATGGTCTTGCGCCGTTGGTTGAACGTGGCTTTCACCACCTTGGCGAACAGTTTTTCGTCGCACGGCAACTCCTTGATTCCATTGCGTTTGAGGCGTACCACGGCGCTTTTGACCTTGGGCGGCGGCGTGAAGACGTTCTCGTGCACGGTGAACAGGTACTCGATGTCGTAGAACGCCTGCAACAGCACACTCAGGATGCCGTAGCTGCGGCTGCCGGGCGGCTCGGCCATGCGTTCGGCCACCTCTTTCTGCACCATCCCTACGCATTGGGGCACCAGATCGCGGTGGGCCAGAATGTGGAAAAAAATCTGGGACGATATATTATAAGGAAAGTTGCCGATGATGTTCACTCCGCCGGGGAACTGCCGCCGCAGATCCATTTTCAGGAAGTCGCCCTCGATCAGGTGCGGGGCCAGCTGCGGGAAGTGCGTGCGCAGATAGGCGATGCTCTCGCGGTCGATCTCGGCCGCCCACAGGTCGATGTCGTTCCGTTGCAGCAGCAGCTCGGTGAGCACGCCCATGCCGGGGCCCACTTCCAGCGTGCCGGTGATGCCGTCTTCAGGTACGAGGGCGTCGACGATCCGCCGGGCGATGTTTTTGTCGTTGAGGAAATGTTGCCCTAAACTTTTTTTGGCTCTTACTTCCATGAAATTGGTTTATGTGTTTTAATGTGTCGTTGCGGGATGATACATGCCATTGGCAATGACGATCGATTCATATCGCCTGCCGGCGAGTCCATCCTTTTGTCATTGCCCAAAAAGGAGGCACGGCCTCGTTTGTTATCGGGAACCACCCCACACTCAGGAATGTTTGTGAGCGAAAAAAGGTTGTTGTTCAAAAACACCCGATGGGTGCGCAACTGACCGGAAACCTTCCCCTGCGGGCCGCGGAATTTCATATAGCCCAGGATTGAGCGCTCGGCCACGCTCTTCGGGCGCACGCTCCCGAACGCGGTTAGAAAAACGATCGTTTATTGAACCGGCACCATATAATTTGTGTCATCCCGAACCGGCCGGAATGACACAACTAATCCGCACGACGCGTCCCGTATCAATTGCCCACTTCGCTGAAGAACTTGATGCGCACCAGGCGGATCTCCTCTTCGGTGTAGTCGCCGCCCAGTTCGCGCACGGCCTCTTCGAGCGAGTCGCTGGAGGCTTCCTCTTTGAAGTAGTCGAAAATGTCGTCCACCTTGTCCTCGTCGACGTACTGTTTCACATAGTAATCGATGTTGAGCTTGGTGCCCGAGTTGACGATCGCCTCGATTTCGGTCAGCAGTTCGTCGGTGTCGAGGTCTTTGGCGCGGGCGATGTCTTCGAAGTCCATCTGACGGTCGATGGCCTGGATAATGAACACCTTGCTGCCGCTTTTGTTTACCACGCTTTTGACGATCAGATCCTGCGGGCGGACGATCTCTTTTTCCTCGACATAGGTTTTGATCAGGTCGAGGAACTCTTTGCCGAACTTCTGCGCCTTGCCCGCCCCCACGCCGGTGACGTTCTGCATTTCGGTCATGGTGATGGGGTATTGAACGGCCATGTCTTCGAGCGACGGATCCTGGAAAATGACGAACGGCGGCAGGTTGTGTTTCTTGGCCACCTTCTTGCGCAGGTCTTTGAGCATCGAAAACAGTTCCTCGTCGGCCACGGCGCCTTTGCCCTGCGGCGGGCCGATGGTTTCTTCATCGTCCACTTCTTCGTATTCGCGGTCTTGCGCCAGCATGATCTTGTACGGCGCCTGGAGGTATTGGCTGCCCTTGGGGCTGATCTCCAGCAGGCCGTAGTTTTCGATGTCCTTGTTGATGAAGCCGTAGAGCAGTCCCTGCCGGATGATGGCCTGCCAGTAGCGTTCGGGCTTGTCGTTGCCGATGCCGAACCATTCGAGCTTATTGTGCTTGTATGACTTGATGAGCGTGGTGACCCGCCCGCCGATGAGCGCGGCCAGGTGTTCGGCCTTGAACTTGTCTCCGATCTCCTTCAGCGCGCTGAGCACCGTTACCATGTCTTCCTGCCCGTTGAACGTGGGCTTGGGGTTGATGCAGTTGTCGCAGCTGCAGCAGTTGTCCTCGGTGTATTCCTCGCCGAAGTAGTGGAGCAGCAGCTTGCGGCGGCATACCGACGTTTCGGCGTAGGCCACCGTTTCCATCAGCAGCAGCTTGCCGATTTCCTGCTCGGCCACGGGCTTGCCCTGCATGAACTTTTCGAGCTTCTGGATGTCCTTGTAGCTGTAAAAGGTGATGCATTGCCCCTCGCCGCCGTCGCGCCCGGCGCGCCCGGTCTCCTGGTAATAGCCTTCGAGGCTCTTGGGGATGTCGTAGTGGATCACGAAGCGCACGTCGGGTTTGTCGATCCCCATGCCGAAAGCGATGGTGGCCACGATCACCTGCACGTTCTCCATCAGGAATTTATCCTGGTTCTCGGCGCGTGTGGCGGCGTCCATCCCGGCGTGGTAGGGGAGTACCTTGATGTCGTTGACCTTCAGCAGGTCGGCCATCTCCTCGACCTTCTTGCGGCTGAGGCAGTAGATTATGCCCGATTTGCCGGGGTGCTGCTTGATGAACTTGATGATCTCCTTCTGGACGTTTGCCTTGGAGCGGATCTCGTAATAGAGGTTGGGGCGGTTGAACGACGACTTGAACACTTTGGCGTCGGCCATGCCCAGGTTTTTCTGGATGTCCATCTGCACCTTGGGGGTGGCCGTGGCCGTGAGGGCGATCAGGGGCGCCTTGCCGATCTCGCCGATGATGGGCTTGATGCGGCGGTACTCCGGGCGGAAGTCGTGCCCCCACTCCGATATGCAGTGCGCCTCGTCGATGGCGTAAAACGAAACCCGGATCTTGCGCAGGAACGAGATGTTGTCCTCTTTGGTCAGCGACTCGGGGGCGAAATAGAGCAGTTTGGTTTTGCCCGCCAGCACGTCGTCCTTGACCTTGGCGATGGCCGATTTGCTGAGCGACGAGTTGATGAAGTGGGCCACGCCCTCCACCATGCTGAACGTGCGCATGGCGTCGACCTGGTTTTTCATCAGGGCGATCAGCGGCGAGATGATGATCGCCACCCCGTCCATGATCATGGCCGGCAACTGGTAGCAGAGCGACTTGCCTCCGCCGGTGGGCATCAGCACGAACGTGTCGTTGCCCGACATCAGGTTTTGTATCACGGCTTCCTGGTTCCCCTTGAACGAGGAGAACCCGAAGTGTTTTTTCAGTTCTTGTTGCAGGTATTTTGAATCCGGTTTTTCCATAAACAGTGTAAAAATGCGGGTTTAAACCCATTAGGTTAAACCTGTTAATGCCGTTTCACGGTGAAAACGGCATTATAAAGATATGAAAATTTTAAAAAAGAAGCTAACTTTGTAAAAATTTTTGGAAAAAACATTCTTTTTCACGCCATGAGACTCCGCACCGATAATTTAGTCAAGAAATACAAAGCGCGCACGGTCGTCGACCACGTTTCGATCGATGTCAACCAGGGCGAGATCGTCGGCCTTTTGGGGCCCAACGGGGCGGGGAAGACCACCACTTTCTACATGATGGTGGGGCTGATCAAACCCAACGAGGGGCGCATTTTTCTCGACGACCGCGACCTGACCGACGAGCCCATCTACCGCCGGTCGCAATTCGGGGTGGGGTACCTGGCGCAGGAGGCGTCGGTATTCCGCCAACTGTCGGTCGAAGACAACATCAGGGCGGTGCTGGAGATGACCGACTATTCGAAAGAGTACCGCCGCGAGCGGGTCGAAACGCTCATCGACGAATTCCGCCTCAACAAGGTGCGCAAAAGCAAGGGGATCCAGCTTTCGGGGGGCGAACGCCGCCGCACCGAGATCGCCCGCGCCGTGGCCATCAACCCCAAGTTCATTCTGCTCGACGAGCCGTTCGCTGGCGTCGACCCGATTGCGGTGGAAGATATCCAGAGCATTGTCAAAACGCTGAAAGACAAAAATATCGGGGTCATCATCACCGACCACAACGTGCACGAAACGCTCAACGTCACCGACCGCACCTATCTGCTTTTCGAAGGCAAGATACTCAAGGCGGGCTCGGCCGAGGAGCTGGCCGAAGACGAAATGGTACGGAAAGTGTATCTGGGTTCGAACTTCAAGTTGAGGTAAGCCCTCCGCAGGGCCAAAGTCCCGTTTTCAGCGGGAACGCTCTTTTCCTCGCAATCGCTGCAAGGCGCACGGGGTTTCTTGAATAAAACGGTTATCGCCATGAATAAAACGGTTAAAAGATCGCAGGTGCGCGGCACGATTACCGCGCCCACATCCAAGAGCTATGCCCAGCGCGCCATTGCGGCGGCCCTGTTGGCAGGCGGACGCACCACGCTCACCAACATGGAGTTGTGCGACGATATCTCGGCCGCCCTGTCGGTGGCCCGGGCGCTGGGGGCGGTGGTTTCCAGCCAGGAGAACACCTACACCATCGACGGCGGGTTCAATCCCCGGGGCAACGAGTTGCAGGTGGGCGAATCGGGCCTGGCCACGCGGCTGTTTACGCCCATCGCCTCGCTGCACGACAAGCCCATTGTGATCCGGGGGACGGGTACGCTGCTCAGCCGTCCGCTGGAGATGATGGAGGAGACCCTCCGCGAGTTGGGCGTAACGGTGAAAAGCAACAACGGCTACCTGCCGTTCGAAGTGTGCGGCCCCATCCATGGGGGCGATGTGGCGGTCGACGGAAGCCTCAGTTCGCAGTTCCTCACCGGGCTGCTGATGACCCTGCCGCTGGCCCGCACCGAGTCGGTGCTGCGGGTCGGGTGTCTCAACAGCAAGCCCTATATCGACATGACGCTGGCCATGCTGGATTCGTTCGGCATCCATGTCGTCAATTACGGATACCGGGAGTTCCGTATCCCGGCCAGGCAGCGCTATGTGCCCGGCACCCACAACATCGAGGGCGACTGGAGCGGCGCCTCGTGCATGCTGGTGGCGGGCGCCGTGGCGGGAGAAGTCGAGGTTGAAAACCTCAGTCCCAGGTCGTTGCAGGCCGACGGGTCGATCGTCAGCGCATTGGAGTCGGCCGGCGCCGACATCGTTTTCACCAATTCGAGTTGCAGCGTGCGCTCGACCGGCAGGCTGAAGGCGTTCGAGTTCGATGCCACGCACTGTCCCGACACTTTTCCGGCGCTGGTGGCCCTGGCCGCCAACTGCGAGGGGACGAGCGTCATCACCGGCACGGCCCGCCTCAAAAACAAGGAGAGCCACCGGGCGCTGACCCTGGCCGCCGAGTTCATGAAGATGGGCATCGATGTCGACCTGTCGGACAACGACAGGATGAAGGTCACCGGCGGCAAGATCCGCAGCGCCACCGTCAACAGCCACAACGACCACCGCATTGCGATGGCTGCCGCTGTGGCCGGCCTCGCCAGCGATGGCGCCGTGACGGTCGAAGGGGCCGAGGCGGTCAACAAGTCGTATCCCAAGTTCTGGTCTGATCTGGAGGGGATCGCTCAGGGGTAGGTCGCATGGCATCGCAGGTGCATTTGTTATCGGAACTCTTGTTTCGTTTGGAACTCTTTATGAGCGATATATAAGATTGAGGATAATAAAAAAGCGGTGCTTCCTGGATCTGACGCATTTTCCGCACAACGAGCCGGGACGGCGAACGGATAAAAACGATTCTTTTCAAAAATAATTATTAGAACAACCGGATGAATACTTTCGGCCGTAAATTCAGGGTTTCGATCTTCGGCGCTTCGCACGGGGCGTGTGCCGGTGTGTTGATCGACGGCATTCCGGCGGGCATTCCGCTCGCGGAAGAAGATTTTTTGCCCGATCTGATGCGCCGCAAAAGCGGTGCGCGGGGGACGACCTCCCGCAAGGAAGACGACCTGCCCGAGATACTCTCCGGCTTGTTCGAGGGGCGCACCACGGGCGAGCCGATGGCCATCGTGTTCCGCAACGCCAACATCCGTTCGGGCGATTATGCCAATCTGAAAGCCCATCCGCGCCCCGGCCATGCCGATTTTGTGGCGCGCGAGAAATTCCACGGGTTTGCCGACTACCGCGGCGGCGGGCATTTTTCGGGCCGCCTGACGCTGGGCCTGGTTGCCGCGGGGACGATTGCGAAAAAGATACTGAAAGATGTAGAAATAAACGCCGCGCTGCTTGAAGTCGGGGGCTCGAAAGAGAACTTCGCGCAGACGGTCGAACGGGCGATGGCCTCGCGCGATTCGGTCGGCGGCATCGTGGAGTGTGTGGCTTCGGGGGTTCCGGTGGGGCTGGGCGAGCCGTTTTTCGATTCGGCCGAGTCGCTCATCAGCCATGCCGTTTTTTCGATCCCGGCCATCAGGGGCATCGAGTTCGGGCGCGGGTTCGAGGCGGCCCGCATCATGGGCAGCGAGAACAACGACCCCATCGTCGATGCGAAAGGCGCGACGGCCACCAACAACGCGGGTGGCATCAACGGCGGCATCGCCAACGGCAACGACATCGTGTTCCGTGTGGCGGTGAAGCCCACGTCGAGCATCGCCAAACCCCAGATGACGTTCAATTTCGAGACCGGCCGTGTGGAAGAGCTGGTGGTGCGCGGACGCCACGACGCCTGCATTGCGCTGCGGGTGCCGGTGGTGGTCGAGGCGGTGACGGCCATGGTGCTGGCCGACCTGTTGCTGATTGCATCGGCAGAGGGCTTTTCCTTGAAACAATGATTGCATATTGATTATGAGAAATAGTTTGAGACCCCTATATATGGCCGTATTTGCCGCGGCGTTGCTGGCCGGGTGCAAGAGCGACCCCAACAGCCACCAGACGCTTGAGGTGGGGCCCGGGCAACTGTCGTTCGGGGCTGAGGGGGGCAGCGATCAGTTCGAAATCGCCTCTTCCGGGCCGTGGGTCATCACTCCCGACGCATCGCAGCCATGGTGCCAGGTGCAGGGCGAACTGACCGGAACGGGTACGCAGGATATTACAGTCGTTGTTCCGGCATACGGCGGCGTGCAGGAACGCACGGCCCTGATCGGGGTTGCGACGGCCGACGGCTCGACGGCCAAAACGGTGGCCGTGGTTCAGTCTGCGGAGTGATCCCGGCTCTTCGGCTGGGTTGTGGCTTGTGTGAGGGCCCCGTAATTCGGCGTCTTTGTTCCGTTTTACAATGATTGCGGGAACAACGACGCTTTCGTGCGGAACAGATATTCCGGGCCGATACCACGCGTAACCGGTGACGGTCGAAAAAAATAACCGGCCGGCGGGGAGGGATCGGAGTCCCGCGGGGCTACGGCCTCCGGGAGCGCATCCCGTAAATTCAGCGGCCCTCAGGAGCCGCGGGCTCTTTTGTTGTCAGGTGCCGTTTCACGATGATTGCACGTGCAGCAACGCTTTTGTGCCGAAACGGCGGCGCCTGTTGTCCGGAGTTTTGTTCTGCCCGGGAATGTTTGTGGCAAGATGAGACTCCGGTTGATAAAAAGAACCTGTGGCTTCGTGGTATGGAAATGCAATGCGGCGAATATTCCCTGCGTTGCATGAATGAAGCGGCCGCTTGTTTTCTTCCCGGCTTCGGGCCGGCGCGACTACGCCACCGGAGGCATGAACTACGTTTCCAGCGTCGGATACGACTGGTCTGCCTCGCCCAACAGCACGGCGTTCGGGTGCTACCTGTACTTCAACAGCACAGATGTCAACCCGAGCAACAACTTCAACCGCGCGAATGGCTTTCCGGTGCGTTGTCTCCAAGCATTTACGCCCGCCGGTTTTGTTTGACAGTTTAATACTCCTTAAAATATGAAGAAGATTTTGATGACAGCATGCATCGCCGGAGCGCTTGCCGGGTGTACATCCAAGCGCGAGGCCAAGTTCGAGTGGATCGTCGACCGGTTCGACGACGTTCAGGTACTCCGCTACCAGGTGCCCGATTTCGATTCGCTGACCCTGCAACAGAAAGAGCTGGTCTACTATCTGGCCGAGGCGGCCAAGTGCGGGCGCGACATCCTCTATGACCAGAATTGCAAGTATAACCTTCCCATTCGCCGCACGCTGGAGGCCATCTACAAGGGGTACGGCGGCAACCGCGACACGGTCGATTTCAAAGCGTTCGAGACTTATCTGAAGAAAGTGTGGTTCGCCAACGGCATCCATCACCACTATTCGCTGGACAAGTTCACGCCGCAGTTCAGCGAAAGCTATTTCGACGCGTTGGTGGCTGCAACCCCGGCGGAGTTGTTTCCCGCCGACTTCGGTACGACGGAGGAGCTGATGGCGGCTATCAAACCGGTGATGTTCGACCCGGCGCTCTATGTCCGCAAAACCGACCAGTCGGCGCCGGACATGATCCTGGCCTCGGCCAATAACTACTACGAAGGGGTGACCCAGGCCGAAGCCGAAAAATTCTACGCCGCGATGAAAGATCCCAACGATCCGCGCCCCGTTTCGTACGGCCTCAACTCGAAGTTGGTCAAAGAGAACGGCCAGATCGTCGAGAAGGTGTGGAAAGTGGGCGGGATGTATTCCCCGGCCATCGAAAAAATCGTTTACTGGCTCGATAAAGCCGCCGCCGTGGCCGAAAACGAAACCCAGAAGCAGACCATCGAAGCGCTGGTGTCGTATTACCGCAGCGGCAACCTGCATGAGTTCGACCGCTACGCCATTCTGTGGGTGGGCGATACCGAATCGCAGGTCGATTTCGTGAACGGCTTCACCGAAAGCTACGACGACGCCCTGGGCTATAAAGCCAGCTGGGAGTCGGTGGTCAACTTCAAGAACATCGAGGCCACCAAACGCACCAAAATCATCAGCGCCAACGCCCAGTGGTTCGAAGACCACGCTCCCATCGACGGGCGTTACAAGAAACCCACGGTCAAGGGCGTGTCGGCCAAGGTGATCACCGACGCCATGCTCGGCGGCGACTGCTATCCGGCCACGCCTATCGGCATCAACCTGCCGAACGCCGACTGGATCCGCCGCGATTACGGGTCGAAGTCGGTCACCATCGAGAACATCACCTACGCCTATGCCGAAGCGGCCAAAGGCAACGGTTTCGACCAGGAGTTCGTGCTCCGCGACGAAGACCGCCAGCGGATGGAGCAGTACGGGTCGCTGGCCAACAACCTCCACACCGACCTGCACGAATGCCTGGGCCACGGTTCGGGCCAGCTGGCCGCCGGGGTCAAGGGCGACGAACTGAAAAACTACGGTTCGACGCTGGAAGAAGCCCGTGCCGACCTGTTCGCCCTCTATTATATGATGGACCCGAAAATGGTGGAGTTGGGCCTGCTGCCGTCGCTCGACGCCGCCAAGGCCGAATACTCGAAATACATCATGAACGGTTTGATGACCCAGCTGGTGCGCATCCAGCCGGGCAAAGATGTCGAGGAGGCGCACATGCGCAATCGCAAGCTCATTGCCCAGTGGTGCTACAACTACGGCGAGAAGGAGAACGTGATCGAGAAAGTGGTGCAGGACGGCAAAACGTATGTCGTTGTCAACGATTTCGAAAAGCTGCGCGGGCTCTTCGGCCAGTTGCTGCGCGAGGTGCAGCGCATCAAATCGACCGGCGACTACGAAGCGGGGCGCGACCTGGTTGAATTCTACGGGGTGAAGGTCGACCCGGAGCTTCATGCCGAGGTGCTTGGCCGTTGCGAAAAACTCAATTTGGCCCCTTACAGCGGCTTTGTGAATCCGGTCTATACGCTGGTCAAAGACAAAAACGACCAGGTTGTCGACGTGAAGGTGGCCTACACTCAGGGCTATGCAGATCAGATGCTTGAGTTGTCGGCCGACTATTCGTTCCTGCCGTCGAAAAACTGATGGTTTTCCCGCAGGGCCCGGTCTTATTCGGATCCGGGCCTTGCGGAAATCCGCTGATTTTCACGAGAAGGTGAAAAAAGAGTGAAAAAAGCGCGATTTTTTTTGCAGGAAACATTTTTGTGCATATCTTTGCACCGCTGTTAGAGAGAAACAATGCAGCGCAAGGCCCATTCGTCTATCGGTTAGGACGCAAGATTTTCATTCTTGAAAGAGGAGTTCGATTCTCCTATGGGCTACACAAAAGGGCCGGAAAAGGGGCTTTTTGATGAAGCGGCGTATTTTTACAGAGAGCGCAGGTTTATCAGAAAAAAAGGAAGCCCGGTTTTTATTGAAGAGGAAAGCCCGGTTGAATATTTAGCAATAACAAAGAAATGGCAAATCACAAAGCGACACAGAAGAGCATCCGCAAGATCGCCAAAAGGCGTGTGAGCAACAAATATTACCACAAAACGACGCGCAACGCCGTGAAGGCCCTCCGCAACACAACGGAGAAAGAGGCTGCTGTGGCCCTGTTGCCCAAGGTTTCGTCGATGCTTGACAAGTTGGCCAAGAAAAACATCATTCACAAGAACAAGGCGGCTAATCTCAAGAGCAGTCTGACGTTGAAAGTGAACGCATTGGCATAGGCCGATCCGCTTTCTGCAACGAACCGGAGGGCGGACGCAAAAGAAGATGGTTTTAAGATAAGATCATAGTTTAGTAAGGTTAGTTTTAGGTTGGAAAAGGTTGCCGCAAGGCTGCCTTTTTTGTTTTTATGCGTTTTTGGTTTCTGCGCTAATGAATGAGGATCTGTCTTGTATTCGCGCGGCACGAAAATTGTATTGGACTGATAACCTGCAATGACCGCTTTCCCAGGCAGAAGATGTTCTGTTGAAGGGCGTTGCGCCAGATGTGTATTATGATTAAGAAAACTACTATCTCATTGCTTCTTTGGCTTTTGCCGGTTTTGTTGAGCGCCCAGGCCGGATCAGGGGTCGTTATCACCGACAGGCAGCTTGGCGGCGCCTTGCGCGACAGCATTGTAAGCACTCCGTATCCCTATAAATTGCCTATTTTCGGGGCCAAGGCAGCCTCGAAAGGAATTATGTTGCCTTATCCGGCCGGGGTCATGTACAATCTTTACACCGGCAGGCAGGACGTGCATGTCTCCGACCTGACCGTGGGGATTACCGATGCTTCGGGCGGGGTGGTGGTCGATGATATCTCGCTCGACCAAGTGGTGGAATTCGACCGTGTTTACGCGTCGGTTTCGAACTACAACATCCGGGCCGACCTGTGGCTGTTGCCGTTTCTGGATGTGTACGGTATATTCGGGCAGGCCGCCGTCAAAACCAACGTTTCGATCGGGAGTATTCTTGGCAAACCCGTAGACATTGGCACCACGGCCAATTTCAACGGCTATGTGTACGGGGTGGGGGCCATGCTGATGGGGGGCTACCGTTCGTATTTCCTCTCGATCGACGTCAATTCGGTGTGGACCCATTTCGATGAGTTGCAAAATAACAACAACGCCGTGAACCTCTCGCCGCGGCTCGGCTATATTTTCCATTTCAAGAAGCACGAGCGTAATATGGTGGTGTGGATTGGGGCCGGACGCGCATTCCTGAACAACACCACCAAGGGATCGATCAAACTGTCGGACATTGCTCCCGATATGGGCGAGAATTACGAGAATACCGATTGGTATCAGGCGATGACGCCTGCGCAGCAGAAACTGACCGATGTGGTGGTGGAGAACTTCACCGACAAGCACCAGGGCGATGTGATCAACTATTCGCTGCAGAAGCGCCCCACACACAACTGGACCATGATTGTCGGCACCCAATATCAGCCCAACCGGCGGTGGCAGTTCCGCGCCGAAACCAACTTCCTCGGCGGACGCCGTTCGGCCCTGCTGTCGGCCAATTACCGGTTCGGGTTCTGACCGTCCCCGATTTGCATGAACGCTTGCCTGCGTTCCTGGATTTTACGCTTTGCTTTTGGGGTGAAGAGGAAATGTTCCGGAATGCCCACGAGGGAGTTTTGCCGTATAAAATCAATGGGTTAATCTGTCTTCTTTCGCAATGCTCGGGATGACAACCATCTATCCAGAAATTTTTATCCCACTTTTCCTTGATAAAAAAGTGGACAAAAATCAAGGCGGAGCCACAGGCTCATTTGTTGGCAATGATCTTGTTTCACTCACTAAATAAACAAGAGAAATAACGTCTTTGTCCAAAAGGAGGCTGCGTCTCTTTTCGTCCACCCGCTAAAGGTTTATCTTCGCGGGTCAAAGATCAACTATCGCTCTACGGTTCCTTCCGGTTTTGTTTGACCGCGGCGGCAAAACCCAACCGGGGCCCGAACGAAAACAGAGGCGCCGCACGCTCCTGATCTCGGTTAAGAAAAACGATCGTTTTATTTCGACACGGCGATCTTCGCTTTCCGCCCTTTGACCGGCTCGTCGCGCACCCGGGCAACCACTCCGCGCACCTTGCTCCGGCGAACGGCCACATAGGCGTGGTGGTCTTTGATCTCGATGACCCCGATCTCGTCTTTGGCCAGCCCGCCCTTTTGGCACAGGAAACCCACCACGTCCGTTTTCGAGAGCTTTTCTTTCGATCCGCGCCCGATATACAGGGTCTGCCATAGGGGTGCGGGCGGAGGAACCGCCACCGCCGGCAGCGTAATCGACTCCTCAATGGCGGCGATGAAGGCAGGGGGCGCCTCCTCGTTGTGGAGAATGACATACGCCGTGCCGAGGGCGTTCATGCGGGCGGTGCGTCCGTTGCGGTGGATGAAGGCCGCTTCTTCGGTTGGCAGGTGATAATGGATAATCGCCTCAACCTGAGGGATATCAAGCCCCCGCGCCGCCAGGTCGGTCGATACGATCACCGGCGAACTGCCGCCCCGGAACTTGGCCAGCGCCCGTTCGCGGTCGTCCTGATCCATGCCGCCATGAAACGCTTCATTATCAATCCCTTTTGCGTCAAGGAACGCCGCGATGCGCTCCGTGCTTTCGCGATGGTTGGCAAATACGAGCGTCCGCGAACTGCGGGCGTGGCAGATCAGGCGGTAGAGGGTTTCCAGTTTGTCGCGATCGGTGGAGATCACCTTCATGATTCTGACTGCAGGACGGACTGCCCCGTCAAGAAAATCAAGCACTTGGGCATCCTCGACTCCGGCAAAGGCCGGAATGTCGATGTTGGACGTGGCCGAGGTGAGCGTCCGGCGGCGGGCGTTCACCAACTGGCGCATGATCGCCTCCATCTCGGCATGGAACCCGAATTCAAGCGATTTGTCGAACTCATCCAGCACCACCGTCCCGATCGTCGCCGGGTCGATGCTCCCGTTGCGGATGTGGTGCAGGATGCGTCCCGGCGTACCCACCACCACGGCGGGCGTTTCGCGCAGGCTGCGTTCTTCGGTGTCGATGCGGTGGCCGCCGTAGCAGCAGGTGATCCGGCGTCCCGTCCTCATCGACCGGAACACCCCCTCGATCTGCAACGCCAGCTCGCGCGAGGGGGCCACAACGAGCGCCTGCACCCCCGCCCCGTCTTTCAACCGGGACAGCAGCGGCAACAAAAACGCCAGCGTCTTGCCCGACCCGGTGGGCGAAAGCAGCACCACCCGCTCGTGCATCCGGTGCATCTCCAGCGACGCCCGCTGCATGGGGGTTAACTCTGTGATACCCAAAGTATCCAAGACGACCTCAATCGTTGTGTTTTTTTCAGCGCTCATGCGGCAAAGATAGCGTTTTGTTTCGTTTGCCGAGGCATCCGGAAACCACCCCGCTCTTCATGCGAGATTCCCATGCACGGCAACGCCCGCTGCAATAAAACACGCCGCGGGTGTGATATCACGTGAAATAGACGTAACTTTGCAGGATTTCATTTTCCGAGTTCTCAAGATCAGACCATGAGCGACGCCAAATCATACATTTACGTGCAGGGGGCGCGGGTGCACAACCTCAAGAACATCGACGTCAGGATTCCCCACAACCAACTGGTGGTGGTCACCGGGCTGTCGGGGTCGGGCAAGTCGACCCTGGCGTTCGACACCGTTTTCGCCGAAGGACAGCGGCGGTATGTCGAGAGCCTGTCGTCGTACGCGCGGCAGTTTCTGGGCCGCATCGTCAAGCCCGACGTCGACAACATCACCGGCATCGCTCCGGCGGTGGCCATCGAGCAGAAGGTCAACACGCGCAACCCACGCTCGACCGTCGGCACCTCGACCGAGATCTACGACTACCTGCGGCTGCTCTACGCCCGTGTGGGCATCACCTATTCGCCCGTGTCAGGGTGCGAGGTGAGCATCGACACGGTCACCGACGTGGTCGACTGCATCCAATCGCTGCCCGAAGGCACGCGCGTGTCCATCCTTTCGAAAATGCGCTTCAAGGAGGGCGAGGGCGTCACCGAGCGGCTGCTCGACATGTCGAAAGAGGGCTTCCAGCGCATCTGGTTCAACGGCAACACCGAACAGATCGAGGAGGCGATCAAAGAGACCTCGCGCATCGGCAAAGACGACGTTTACCTGGTCATCGACCGCGTGGCGGCGTCGAGGCAGGCCGACGACGTGAGCCGTTTCGGCGACTCGGTGCAAACGGCCATGAACTACGGCGACGACAGCTGCACCTTATTAATATACGACACCGCCGGCGACCCCCGCAAAGCCGATTTTTCGGGACGCTTCGAAGCCGACGGCATGGTGTTCGAACAGCCGACCGAGTACCTGTTCAGCTTCAACAACCCGCTGGGAGCCTGCCCCGTGTGCGAGGGTTACGGCAAGGTGATCGGCATCGACGAAAACCTGGTGATCCCCGACAAAAAGAAGAGCATCTACGACGACGCGGTGGCCTGCTGGAGAGGCGACACCATGCGCGCCTGGAAAGACCAGCTGGTGATGAATTCGTCGAAGTTCGGCTTCCCCATCCACAAGCCGTTCTACGAACTGAGCAAAGACGAAAAGGCCCTGCTGTGGACAGGCAACGAATACTTCGACGGGCTGAACGCCTTCTTCAAATACCTCGAAAGCGAGAAGTACAAAGTGCAGTACCGCGTGATGCTGTCGCGCTACACGGGCAAGACCGTGTGCCCCGAATGCAACGGCGGACGGCTGCGCAAAGAGGCGTCGTACGTCAAGGTGGGCGGTCGCAGCATCACCGATCTGGTGAATGTCGAAACCGAAGAGCTGCTGAAATTCTTCCGTTCGCTCGAACTCACCGGAGAACAGATGGAAAAAGGCGGCCGCATCCTCAAAGAGATCACCACCCGCCTCACCTATCTCGACGACGTGGGGCTGGGCTACCTGACCCTCGACCGCCTGTCGTCGACGCTTTCGGGCGGCGAGAGCCAGCGCATCAACCTGTCGACGTCGCTGGGCAGCTCGCTCGTGGGATCGATGTACATCCTCGACGAGCCGAGCATCGGGCTCCATCCGCGCGACACCGCCCGGCTGATCAACGTGCTGAAACAATTGCGCGATCTGGGCAACACGGTCATCGTCGTCGAACACGAGGAGGAGATCATCCGCGCGGCCGATACCATCATCGACATCGGCCCCTTTGCCGGTGAGTTCGGCGGCGAGGTGGTGTACAACGGCCCGGCTGCGGAAATAGAAAAGGCTGAAAATTCACTCACGGCCGATTACCTCGCAGGCCGCCGTTCGATCGACCCTCCGGCACAGATTCGCGGCTGGCGCAACTATATAGAGATCAAGGGCGCACGGGAGAACAACCTCAGGAACATCGACGTCAGATTTCCGTTGGGGATCATGACCGCCGTAACGGGTGTCAGCGGCAGCGGCAAATCATCGCTGGTCAAGGGCATCCTCTATCCCGCCTTGCGCCGCGCCATCGACGAGGTGGGCAACCGCCCGGGCGACCACGATGCGCTCGAAGGCGACGTCAAACTGATAACGGCCGTGGAGATGGTAGACCAAAACCCCATCGGTCGTTCGTCGCGCTCGAACCCGGTGACCTACATCAAGGCGTACGACGAGATACGAAAGCTCTTTTCCGACCAGCAGATGGCCAAAAACATGGGCTTCACGCCGTCCCATTTCTCGTTCAACATCGCCGGAGGGCGGTGCGAGGAGTGCCAGGGCGAGGGGGTGATCTCGATCTCGATGCAGTTCATGGCCGACGTGGAACTGGTGTGCGAATGCTGCGGCGGCCGGCGTTTCAAAGACGACATCCTGGAAGTGAAATACGCGGGAAAGTCGATCTACGACGTGCTGGAGATGAGCGTCGACGAAGCGGTGGCGTTTTTCTCCGCGCACAAAAACAACCTTTGCCGCAAAATTGTTGAAAAACTGACCGCGTTGCAAGATGTCGGTTTGGGATACGTCAAATTGGGACAATCGTCTTCGACGCTTTCGGGCGGCGAGAGCCAGCGTGTCAAGCTCGCCTATTTCCTGCTGAAAGAGAACACCCGCGGCGGCATGGTGTTCATCTTCGACGAACCCACCACCGGCCTCCACTTCCACGACATCAAGAAGCTGCTGGCCTCGTTCGAGGCGCTGGTATCAAAGGGCCATACCATTGTCGTTGTGGAACATAACATGGACGTAATCCGCTCGTGCGACTGGGTCATCGACCTGGGCCCCGAAGGCGGAGAAAAGGGAGGCAACCTGTTGTTCGAAGGCCCTCCGAAAGAACTGGCCTGTTGTAAAAACAACCATACGGCAGAATATTTATTTAAATAATCCCGTTTTTTAATTATAAGATTACCAGGTATTTGAATGATCGAATTTACAAAAAAAGACCGCCCGGATAAAAATTTAGCAAAAAAAAGTGTGCCGCACATTTGGTTTCGAAGTTAACCTTTATTATATTTGCTCTCAGGAAAGGTGACCGATGTGAATCCGGACAGACTTTCTTTTTATAATAAGTTAGTTTTGGGGAAGGTACTAAAGAAATTTAGTACCTTATTTTTTTTGTATAGAGATGGGGATTGTTGCACGTATAGGCGTCACGGACGCATTGGTTATCAGAAACCGCGTCTCATCGGGCAACGCTTATGGGCGAATTGAAATGATGCACCTTTCAAGCGCACCCTCCGCACAACGGACACAGGGAAAGAACCCTCGAACAAAGATCCTTTGGGCGCGCTCCAATAACAAGCCAATAACGGGCCAATAATAAATAACCGTGCAGGTCATGCGTCCCGGGATACATAAAAACTCATCATGAAAGAGCGTCTGTGACGCTTTTTTTATTACTTTTGGCTTTGGAAGAATCGAACCGCAGGATGGAGGCCGACGACACATACCAAACCATCGGGCGTCCGTCCGAGGGCGTGTACAAAGAGAAAGGGAGCAAATTCGCCGCCTACGCGTACCCCATTGACGACCAGGAACAAGTCAAACCCCTGGTCGACGCGCTGAAAAAAGAGTATTACGACGCCCGGCACCATTGCTATGCATGGAGGCTTGGGCCGCAGGGCGAACACTACCGGGTCAACGACGACGGCGAACCGTCGGGCTCGGCCGGCAAACCGATCCTGGGGCAGATGCTCTCGCGCCAGGTGACCGACCTGCTGATTGTAGTGGTGCGTTATTTCGGCGGGACCAAACTGGGAGTGCCGGGGCTGATCAACGCCTACCGCCAGGCCGCGGCCGACGCGCTCGACAACAATACGTTCGTCACCCGCACGGTTGACATCCGATATCGGTTGTGTTTCCCTTACGAAGCTACCAACGAGGTGATGAAACTGATCAAGGACGAGCAACCCGAGGTGCTGGAACAGCGGTTCGACACCACCTGCACCATGGAACTCTCGATCCGCAAGGGAGCCCGGGCCCGGTTCGAGGAGCGGCTCTCGAAAATAGAGGGGGTGGGGCATACGATTGTATAGAGAACCCGCCGCCATCCATTCGGCCGAACAAACGCATCTGCGACACCGCCGAACCAAACAAACGGAATGAAAGAACGGATTCAAAAATAAACCGATGAAAAAAAGCCTTGTTTCAATCACCGACCTCACCCGCCAGGAGATCCTGAACATTCTGGACAAGTGCGCCTATTTCGAGAAGAACCCCTATCAGAACCTGCTCGAAGGCAAGGTGATCGCCTCGCTGTTCTTCGAACCGTCGACACGCACGCGGCTCAGTTTCGAGAGCGCCATCAACCGCCTGGGCGGCAAAGTGATCGGGTTTTCGGAGTCGGGCAACACCAGCGTATCGAAAGGCGAAACGCTGCACGACACGATCATGACCATATCGAACTACGTCGAAATGATCGTCATGCGCCACTACGTCGAGGGAGCGGCGCGCTACGCCTCGGAGGTGGCGGGAGTGCCGGTGGTCAACGCCGGCGACGGGGCCAACCAGCATCCGAGCCAGACGCTGCTCGACGTCTACTCGATCCGCAAGACGCAGGGCCGGCTCGACAACCTGAACATCATGATGATCGGCGACCTCAAATATGGACGCACGGTGCACTCGCTGATCCAGGCCATGAGCCACTTCAACGCCGAGTTCACGTTCGTGGCGCCCACCGAGCTGATGCTGCCTGAGGAGTACAAACAGTTCCTCAACGAGCGGAACCTGAAGTACCGCGAAACCTCCGACATGATGGAAGGCATCGAAAAGGCCGATATCCTGTATATGACCCGCGTGCAGAAAGAACGCTTTTCGGACATCATGGAATACGAGAAGGTGAAGAACGCCTACATCCTGACCAACGACATGCTCGCCGGCACCCCGGACAACATGCGCATCCTGCACCCGCTGCCCCGCGTCAACGAGATCGCCCCCGAGGTCGACCTCAACCCCAAAGCCTACTACTTCAAGCAAACCGAGAACGGGGTCTACACCCGCATGGCGATAATCAGCTACCTGTTAGGACTAATTTAGGATTATGATGACAAAAACTCTACTCGAAGTCCAGGCCATCGAAAACGGCACGGTGATCGACCACATCCCCTCGGGCAGCCTGTTCAAGGTGATCAGCATCCTGGGGCTCGACCGTCTGATGGAGAGCCGCATCACCTTCGGCACCAACCTCCACAGCAAGCGGATGGGGAAGAAAGCGATCATCAAACTTTCGGACTTTTACTGCCCCGACGAGGCCATCAACCGCATCTCGATCGTGGCCCCGCACGCGCGCATCAACATCATCAAAAATTTCGAGGTGGTGGAAAAACGCAACGTCGAAGTGCCCGAAACGGTCGAGGGATTCGTGGTGTGCGCCAACCCCAAGTGCATCACCAACGTCGAGCGGAACATCACCACCCGCTTCCGGGTGCTGGGGCGCGACAACGACAACGCCATCTCGCTCCGTTGCCACTATTGCGAAAAGACCACCTCGTTGTAAGGCCGTCTTTCTGAGTCGGTTCCCTGAAAATGCCACGGATATAGGGATTTCCCCTTCGCTCTGTACGAAAGGATGGATTGATTTCGCTTGCCGGCGTGCTCCCCTTTTGTGTCAAGACAAAAGGGGAAAAGAAGTTCATTATAAACAAACAGCTTTTTCACGTCGTTCGGGATGACAGATTAATCCGTCGATTGTCTCTTTCATATCGAGTGTAGAGGGTGTACAAGTAGTTATATATAAAACACTTACACATAAACCTCGGGAAGGGTTATAAAATTCCGGCAAAAATGCGTAATTTTGTCAAATTTTATAACTTTCAAAAAAGTTGGAGCCATGGCAATCTATCTGGACGACGTATCGAGAACTTTCGGGGAATATCTGCTGATCCCCGGCCTGACCACCCGGCAGTGCATCCCGGCGAATATATCGCTCAAAACCCCGCTCACCAAGTTCAAAAAGGGCCAGGCGCCTGCAATCGAGCTGAACATCCCGGTGGTGTCGGCCATCATGCAGTCGGTGTCGGACTCGGGACTGGCCATTGAGTTGGCGCGCAACGGCGGGCTGTCGTTCATCTTCGGGTCGCAGCCGGTCGAAAGCCAGGCCGAGATGGTGCGCAAGGTCAAGAAGTTCAAGGCCGGGTTCGTGGTCAGCGACTCGAACCTGATGCCCGACCATACGCTCTCGGATGTGATTGCCCTGGTGAGGAAAACCGGCCACTCGACCATCGGCGTCACCCACGACGGCACTCCCAACGGCAGGCTGCTGGGGCTGATAACCCATCGCGATTACCGTGTCGACATCGACAGTCCCGATAAGAAGGTGTCGGATTTCATGACCCCTTTCGCCAAGCTGGTGACCGGACAGGCGGGCATCACGCTCACCGAGGCCAACCAGATCATTTGGGACAATAAGCTCAATACGCTGCCAATCATCGATAAAGATCAGAACCTGAGTTACTTCGTCTTTCGCAAAGACTACGACAGCCACAAGGACAACCCCCTGGAGCTGTCGAACCTCAAGGACAAAACCCTGCTGGTGGGCGCCGGCATCAACAGCCGGGACTATCAGGAACGCGTGCCTGCGTTGGTGGAGGCGGGCGTGGATGTGCTGTGCATCGACTCGTCGGACGGTTACTCGGAGTGGCAGTATGACGCGCTGAAATGGATCAAGAGCCAATACAGCGACAAGGTGCTGGTAGGTGCGGGCAATGTGGTCGACGGCGAAGGGTTCCGTTATCTGGTCGAGGCCGGGGCCGACTTCATCAAGGTGGGCATCGGCGGCGGGTCGATCTGCATCACCCGCGAACAGAAGGGGATCGGGCGCGGACAGGCCACTGCCATCATCGACGTGGCCCGGGCCCGCAACGACTACTTCAAAGAGACGGGCATCTACGTCCCCATATGCAGCGACGGCGGGCTGGTGCACGATTACCACATGGTGCTGGCACTGGCCATGGGGGCCGACTTTCTGATGATGGGCCGCTATTTCGCCCGCTTCGACGAGTCGCCCACCAAGAAACTGCGCATCGGCAACAACTACGTCAAGGAATATTGGGGCGAGGGGTCGAACCGGGCCCAGAACTGGCAGCGATACGACTCGGGCGGATCGTCCGACTCGCTCAAGTTCGAAGAGGGGGTCGACAGTTATGTCCCCTACGCCGGCAAGATGAAAGACAATCTGGCCGTGACGCTGGGTAAAATCAAAGCCACCATGTGCAGTTGCGGGGCCATCAGCATTCCGGAGCTGCAGAAAAAAGCCAAGATCACGCTCGTTTCCTCCACCAGCATCGTTGAGGGCGGGGCGCACGACGTGATCCTGAAAGAGTAGCAAACGGCGCTATTTGCGAAGAGCCTGCCCGCTGTGAGGCAGGCTTTTTGTTTCGTATTCATGCTCACAGGCCGGTTGTTTCTGGTGTGCCCGCAGCTCAATAACAGATTTTCGCGTCGTTTCGGGATTGTGAGGCGGGAAGGCATGCGTCCGGGAAAGTTTGGCCGGCGATTGTTTCTGATTCTTGATTTTTCATCCTAACTTTACACGATAATTAGAACCGCCGAATTATGATTACCAAAAAGAGTGATTTGAGGAGCGAAGCGCTGGAATACCACGCGCAGGGAAGGCCGGGCAAAATAGAGGTAATCCCGACAAAGCCGTACAACACGCAGAAAGACCTGTCGCTGGCCTATTCGCCCGGAGTGGCTGCGCCGTGTCTGGAGATTGAGAAGCAACCCGAGGACGCGTATAAATACACCGCCAAAGGCAACCTGGTGGCTGTGATCTCGAACGGGACGGCCGTGTTGGGCCTGGGCGATATCGGGGCCATGGCGGGCAAGCCGGTGATGGAGGGCAAGGGGTTGCTGTTCAAAACATTCGCCGACATCGACGTGTTCGACATCGAGGTCGACACCTCAAACATCGATGAGTTCATTCAGACGGTGCGGAACATCTCGCCCACCTTCGGGGGAATCAACCTGGAGGACATCAAGGCCCCCGAGTGCTTCGAGATCGAGGAGCGGCTCAAACAGGAACTCGACATCCCGGTGATGCACGACGACCAACATGGCACGGCCATCATCTCGTCGGCGGCGCTGCTCAACGCGCTGGAGATCGCCGGGAAAAAGATCGAAGAGATAACGGTGGTGGTCAACGGCGCCGGAGCGGCCGCCATCGCCTGCACCAAGCTCTATATCAACCTGGGGGTGAGGCCGCAGAACATTGTCATGTGCGACAGCAAGGGGGCCATCACCACCCGCCGCACCGACCTGAACCGGATCAAGGCGCAATATGCCACCGAGCGCAATGTGTCGACCCTGGAGGACGCGCTCAAAGGGGCCGATGTGTTTCTGGGACTGTCGGTGGCCGGCGTGCTCACCTCCAAAATGGTGCAGAGCATGGCTTCGTCGCCGATCGTGTTCGCACTGGCCAATCCCGATCCCGAAATCGGGTACGACGAGGCGATGGCTTCGCGTCCCGACATCATCTTCGCCACCGGCCGCTCGGACTATCCCAACCAGGTGAACAACGTGCTGGGATTTCCCTATATCTTCCGCGGCGCGCTCGACGTGCGGGCTACCAAAATCAACGAAGAGATGAAAGTGGCCGCCGTGTATGCGCTGGCCCGGATCGCCAAGGAACCCGTGCCCGACGTGGTGGCCACGGCATACAACAATCCGGGGTTGTCGTTCGGGCGCGACTACATCATCCCCAAGCCGCTCGACCCGCGCCTGATCTCGGCTATCTCGATGGCCGTGGCCAAAAGCGCCATCGATTCGGGCGTGGCGCGCAAAACCATCAACGACTGGGACGCCTACGCCTTCCATCTGGAGGAGCGCCTGGGACGCAACAACGAACTGATGCGCATGCTGCGCAACAAAGCCCGCACGGGGGCCATGCGGCGCATCGTTTTCTCGGACGGAGAGAATGTCAATACGCTCAAAGCCGCCTCGACGGTCTATTCCGACCGGATGGCCTATCCTATCGTGTTGGGCAACAAAAAGAAGATCGCGGCGCTGATGTCGGAATACAACCTCGAACTGGACGAGAAGCACATCCTCGATTTCCGCTGCGACAGCATGGTTGCCAAGCGCGCAAAATACGCCCGTGTGCTGTACGAGAAACTCAACCGCGACGGCATCTCGATGCACGAGGCCGCCCGGCGCATGGAGCACCCCAACTGGTTTGCCCTGATGATGGTCTACTGCAAGGACGCCGATACCACGCTGGTATCGTACGAGGGGCGTTACACCACGGCGCTCGAACCGTACCGGATGCTTTTCGGCAAAGACGAGAAATATGCCGCCCTGGCCATTGTCCTGACCAAGAGCGGGCCGTTGTTTTTTGCGGACGTGGGGTATACCTCGAACCCGACGGCCGGTCAACTGGCCGACATCGCCGTGCTGGCCGGCAACGGCATCAGCAAGTTGGGGATCGCTCCGGTGATCGCCATGCTCTCGTACTCGAATTTCGGCGGGTCGGCCGACGAGGATGCCGTGAAGGTTCGCGAGGCGGTGAAGATCCTCCACAAAAACCATCCGGAAATCGTGGTCGACGGCGAGATCAAGGCCGATTACGCCCTCGATAAGAAAGCCCGCATGGAGAAATTCCCCTTCTCGAAACTGGGCGATAAAGACGTGAACACGTTTGTGTTTCCCGACCTTTCGGCGGCCAACATCGCTTATCGCCTGATCGAAAAACTGGGGCATAATGTCGAGGTGATAACCCCCGTGTTGCTGGGGTCGTCGTTCGGGCATATGGTGCCGGCCGACGCTTCGGCCCGTCAGATACTCAACATCGCAACCATCGCCGCCATCGACGTGGCGCAGGAAGGCGGAGGAAAATAACAGAGTCGCCGCAAATGAAAACGCCGGAGGCCGCAAGCGGCCTCCGGCGTTTCTGCGTCCGGATTCTACGGCGCCAGCAGTTGGAACATCAACTGGTCTTGCCATTGCCCCTGCACCAGAGTCCACTCTTTCTTAAGCCCGATCGGCTCGAAGCCGTGCTTTCTGAACAGGGCGATGCTGGCCGTGTTTTCGGGCGGAATGTCGCAATGGAGCTGGTGCATTTTCAGCACGTCGAAACTGTAGCCCGTCACCAGTTCCAGCGCCTGCGAGGCATATCCCTTGGCGCGGTGGGCGTGGTCATAGATGAGGATGCCCACTCCGGCGCGGCGGTGCTGGGGGTCGAACCCGAACAGGTCGATGGTGCCGACGGGAGTGTCGTCGTCGCGCAGCACGATCATGAACCGCAACTGGCCGGTCTCGAATATGTCGGCCGAGGCGTTGCGGATGAACTCATCGATTTCGGCCCGGGTATAGCGGCCCTCGGCCTCGCTCACTTTCCACACCTCGGGGTCGTTTTCCCACAGGTGCAGCAACTCCAGGTCGCCGGGTTGAGGCAGGCGCAGGTAGATTTTTTCTGAAACGAAACTCATGGCAATGATAGGGTTGGTTTAAACAAATATACAAAACTTTTGTACTGAAGCAGCCCGCAATGACGGATAAAATCGAAAAAATCATCTTTCCGCCCCCTCTTGGAGCGGTATTTGTTGCGAATGGGTTGTTAACGTAGGAAATATGATTATCTTAGCAAACCGATAAATGGAACCGGTATGAACAGCAAACTCAATTTCATTCTGCGCACGGCCCTTTCGTCGTCGCTGCAAGACCGCGAAAAGTTCGTGGACAAGGTGGCCGGGGCCATCGAAAACGCTACGGGACAGGATGCGGACGTGGCCGAGAAAATAGGGGAGGAACTCTACAATGTGCTGGGCACGGTTGAAGACAATCTCTTTGCCGGCGCCCTGGCTGCAATCGTCAAGAAGGACAGTGCGAAAAAGATCGGAGCCCTGGAAAAGAAGATCGGGGCGCTGGAGAAAAAAATCGATGCCCTGACCGAAATGGTACAGGTGTTGACAGACAAGATAACGGATTGATTGAATGAGAAACGTTTATTCGGGAATTTTGCAGTTGGGCAGGTTCCTGCAAATCATGTGGATCCTGTTCCGAAACGGTGTGGCCGAGGTTTTCGACCACATGACGGCCAACGCCCGCTACCGCCGCCGCCGTAAAGACCGGCCCGAGAGCAAGCCCCAGAAGAAGATCTATACCACTCAGGAGCGTCTGCGCATCACCATCGAAGACCTGGGGCCCACCTACATCAAGTTCGGGCAGATCCTGGCCGACCGCCCCGACATCATCTCGGAGCGGTTTCGCAAAGAGCTGAAAAAGTTGCAGGCGGCGGCCAAACCGTTTCCCGACGATCAGGCCATTGTGCTGGTCGAGAAAGAGTTGCGCGCCCGCATCGACGACGTGTTCGAAAGTTTCGACCACAAATGCTTTGCCTCGGCCTCCATCGGACAGGTGTACACCGGGCGGCTGCGCAACGGCGAGGAGGTGATTGTCAAGATCCAGCGCCCGCAGATCACCAGCAAGATCAAGACCGACCTCTACCTGATGCGCTACCTGGCCAAGAAACTGGCGGCCAACTATCCCGATCTGGCGGCCATCAACATTGTGGCGCTGATCGACGAGTTCGGCGAAAACATGATCCGCGAGCTCGACTACCTGAACGAGGCGGCGAACATCAAGCGGTTCCGCCACATTTTCCAGGGCGACGACACGGTGTATATCCCCAAGGTGTACCTCAATTATTCGACTTCCCGGCTGCTGGTGATGGAACGGGTGCGCGGCATCACGCCCGACGACCCGGAAGCGCTGTCGGCGGCGGGGCTGTCGGCCCAGCAGATCGCTGTCAACGGGGCCAACGCGTTGTTGAAGATGATCTTGGTCGAAGGGTTTTTCCATGCCGACCCCCATCCGGGCAACATCTTCATCAAGGGCAATAACGTGGTGACCTTCATAGATTTCGGGATGGTGGGATCGTTGCGCCCGCGCGACACCAACTTCCTGGCCGACTTTGCACTGGGCTTCGTGCGCAAGGACAGCGCCGAAATGGCCCACGCCCTGCTGACGCTGTGCGACGTCCGTTTTTTCGAGCAGCTCGACCAGCTGGAGTTCGAGATCGACCGCATCATCAAACAAAACGAAGACATTCCGCTGAGCCAGGTCAATTTCGGCGGCGTGTTCCAGAGTTGCATCGACATCATCGTCAAGTACCGTATCCAGATCCCGTCGGGTATCTTCATGTTGGTCAAGGCCTTGGTCACCACGCAGAAAGTGGCCGAGATGCTCAATCCCGATATTTCGATCACCGAGCTGATCATCCCTTACGCCAAAGACCTGGTGAAGAAGAAATTCTCGCCGCGCAAGCTGGCGGGGCACATTTTCGAAACGATGTCGAATTACGCCAATCTGGTGCGCACGTTGCCGAACGACGTGTCGGAGATCCTCTACAAGCTCAAGGAGGGGAAGATCAAGCACGAAATCATCGTGTCGGACAAGGACATGTTTGTGAAAACGATGCGCATCCTTACCACGCGGCTGGCCTATGTCATCGTGCTGATCGGGCTGTTCGTGGGGGCGTCGATCCTGATCGCCTTCGGCCGCGCCGACAGTTCCTACGGACAGGTGGCGCTGATCGTTTCGTCGGTGCTCATCGGCCTGCTGATGCTCAAGTGGCTGTTCCGCAAGCGGTAGGGCATCGCCGGCGCTTTTTAATATTTGGAAGTTGCGTGCGGCCGGAACCAATGCTTTGTGTTGTCATTTCCGAGGGTGATCTCCGGACGGATCCTCCCGAAATGACGTCGATGGTTCTGCTTTTTTGAAGGGAATAAAACAGGTCGCCCGTGATTGCGCCACTCTGAAAGACATCACGGAATCGGCACCCAAGTCTGCCGATCCGTAACTATCCGGTCTCGGTTTTTCGCAAAAAGAGCGGCGCGCCATTTATGGCGCGCCGCTTCTTCATCGAGTGTTTCCAAGCAATCGGAAACCACCGGCGGGGGTCAGAATCCCAACCCGACGCGCAGTCCGAAGTTGCTCAGTCCTTTCACCTCGTAGGCGAGTGTTTCCATGCTGTTGGTGGCATAGCTGAAGTAGGCCGCCAGGTGCAGGGCGTACTGCCCGTTGGCCCCGGGAAAGATATTGATGCCCACCTCGGGCGAGAGGAAGAAACCCCATGAGGTGTCGTAGCTCTCGAAAGCGTTGTAGAACGAGGTCATTTCGGCGTAGTTGGCCCCGAGTTTCAGTGCGATATAAGGCTGTCCCACCTGGTCGGGCATCCCCAGCATATAGCGCACCGTGGCGCCGAACGGCAGCTGGAACACCGAGTGTTCCTGGTCGGTGTTGACGGCTGACGTTTCCGAGAGCTGGATGGTTTGACGCGGAATGTATTCGAGGTTGGTATGGAACGACACGAATCCGCCCACGCCCACATTGTCGTTGACCAGATATCCGCCGTCGAGGTTGGCGCCCCAACCGCTCATCTTGTCGGCGAAACCGTTATTGACAGGAAAGTTGAGCTGCCAGTCGACATTGAAATAGGAGTTCTTGTAATATTGCGCCTTGCTTTCGTTGGCAAAAAGCAGGCAGAGGGCAAACGCAATGGCGGCTGCTATATTTTTTGTTGTTTTCATAACGATTCTCTTTTAAGGTTAATCATTTATTCTCCGTAAACGATATAAGGCGACTGGTCGAACGCCTGGTCGACGGCGTCGAGGGTCAGCTCCATGTCGATGCTCGCCGATCCTGAAAGCAGGCCGCTCATATACGCGCTCCATGTCACCGGCAGGTTGCCGCTGACGGGGGCGTCGAGGTCGATGATCTCGGCCATCAGCGACCCCATGCTATAGGAATACACCACCGGGTAAGGGTAAGGGTACCATCCGCTCCACGGGCCCCACCAGGTCGGATCCCAGTAGGGATAGTCGTACCACCAGTAGGGGTTGTCGACGATCAGGGTCACGTCTTTGGTGTAGCTGACCTGGATGCCCAGATCGGCGGCGGCTTTGTCGTTGGTGCGTTCGAAACCTCGGTCGTTCATCTGCGAGACGAACTCGTTGACGATTTTCAATGCGTTGGCGTCTGTCCAATATTGTTGTGTCTGGCTGTCCGAGATGTAGAGGATCGAGTCGGGGATGTAATACATCTGCCGGGTCGAGTAGTCGGCCTCGGGGTCGAAATTGGTGAGAACCAGATACTGGCCGTCGAGGTCGGAAAGATCCGGTTCCCTCTGGCACGATACCGCCGCTAACGCAATGGCGGCCGTCAACACAAATACGATTTTTTTCATGGTGTTTTTGTTTTTATTGGTTACTTTGTTTGAAATTGTTTTGCATGGTTTTTGTAGCATGTTGTGATAGTATCAATATTGGTGCCACACCTTTTAAAAAAAATTAATACGATGAAAAAAATTCTGTTTACAGCATGGGGGGTGTTTGCTCTGGCGGCGACCGGACTGGCGCAAGGTTCGGTCGACGAGGAGATCCTCAAACAGGCCAACAATCCGATGGCCAGAGTCAGAACGGTCAACGTGCACAACTATTACATGCCTGCGATCTACGGCGATCCGGATGCCACCGTCAATCAGGCGTGGCTGCGCTATGCACAGCCGCTGGGCCGGCATTTCATTGTGCGCGGATCGTTGCCGTTCGTGACGAACTCCTTGCCCGGGATGAATCCGACCTCGGGCCTGGGCGACGCCAACGCGTTCCTGATCTACAAATTCAATCAGAAAAAAAAGGGGGTTGAGATCGGCGTCGGGCCGGCCCTGACTTTCCCCACGGGCACCAATAACCTCGGATCGGGAAAATGGCAGGCGGGGCTTTCGGCCATCGCGTTTTTCTCAAGCGATCCGGTGGTGCAGGTGGGAAGCCTGCTCACCTGGCAAATGTCGTATGCCGGCGATGACGACCGCGACGACGTGAACATGCTGACCCCCCAGATCTTTTTCATGTTCCAGGTGGGCGGCGGCACCTACCTCCGCAGCACGGGAATCTGGACGTTCGATCTTGAACATGGCACTTACAACGTGCCGCTGGGCCTCGGTATCGGCAAGACCTTCAAGTCGGGCCGCAAGGTATTCAACATCTTCGCCGAACCGCAGTATTCTGCGTTCTCATACGGGGTGGGACAACCCAAATTCCAGTTGTTCATCGGGTTCAATACGCAGCTCCATTGATTGTAAATTGTTGATTGTGATAGAGGCGGCCTTTCGGGGCCGCTTTTTTTGTATCGGGGGTGTTGAGGGCAGACTTCTTCTCCCGTTTCTGCAGGCCCGCTTTGGGGGATTTGTAGTCGCGGCGCTGAACGGTTTTGGGATCGCCGCTTTCATCCGGGCCAAAGGGAAGGCGCTCTGTCCGTAACAGAAGGTGTCCGGGATTATGGAAAAAAACCGTGTAAAGAAAATCCTTCCGCCGGTTTTCATTTCTCGAAAATAAGCCCTAATTTTGTAGAATTATTCTAAATAACAATAATGAACCTATCGGAAATCAAGACCGGCCAGGAGTGCGTCATTACCAAGATCAACGGTTACGGCAGCTTCCGCAACCGCATCATGGAGATGGGGTTTGTGAAGAACCGCAAGGTGAGGGTTGTCCGCAACGCGCCGCTGCTCGATCCCATCGAATACAGCATCATGAACACCCACGTTTCGTTGCGCCGCAGCGAAGCCCGGCTGATCGAAGTGATCCCCGTGTCGCCCGGGGCCATGGAAACGATCGACGATCCCGGCTTTCTGGGGACGATGGTTTCCGACAAGCTCTTCCAGGAGATCCGTAATAAGTCCAAAGTCATCAACGTCGCGCTGGTGGGCAATCCCAACAGCGGCAAGACGACCCTGTTCAACGACGTCACCGGCATGCACGAAAAGGTGGGCAACTACGGCGGGGTGACGGTCGACGCCAAAGTGGCCACCACCCGCCACGGCGACTATACGCTCCACATCGTCGACCTGCCGGGCACGTATTCCATCACCGAATACAGCCCCGAGGAGGTGTTCGTGCGGCGGCACATCACCGAGCGGCATCCCGACGTGGTGCTCAACATCGTCGATGCCACCAACCTCGAACGCAACCTGTTCCTCACCACGCAGCTGCTGGACATGGACGTGCGCATCGTCATGGCGCTCAACATGTACGACGAGTTCCGCAAGGACGGCGGCGCGCTCGACACCGGCCAGCTGGGCAAACTGCTCGGGATGCCGGTCATTCCCACGGTGGCCTCGAAAGGCGAGGGGCTCGGCGAATTGTTCGACGCCATCGTCGAGGTGTTCGAGGACAGGAATCCCCTCTCGCGCGAGGTGGACATCAATTACAGCAACGACATTGAGGCCGAGATCCGCAACCTGGAACCCGTAATCGGCCGCAATGCGAACATCGCCGCCGACTACTCGCTGCGCTATCTTTCGCTCAAGCTGCTCGAAGGCGACCGGGTGGTGGACGAAGCCCTGTCGCACACCGGCAATTACTCTGAAATAAAGGAAGCGGTACAGAAAAGCACCGCCCGGCTCGATAAAGTGTACAAGGAAGACCTGCGCACGGTCATCACCACGGCCCGCTACGCTTTCATCCACGGGGCGCTGAAGGAGACGATGGTCAGCGAACCGTCGAATTTCCGCCGCGCCACCAACTCCATCGACCGCATCCTGACGCACCGCTGGGCGGGGATCCCGTTGCTGCTGCTATTTTTATGGCTGATGTTTCAGGCTACGTTCACACTTGGCAGTTTCCCGATGGAGTGGATCGAACTGGGGGTGTCGAAACTGGGCGTGTGGGTGGCGTCGCTGCTGCCCGAGGGGCCGTTGAACGACCTGCTGGTCGACGGCATCATCGCCGGGGTGGGAGGTGTTGTCGTTTTTCTGCCCAACATCCTGATCATGTTCTTTTTCATCTCGCTGATGGAGGACAGCGGCTACATGGCCCGCGCGGCTTTCATCATGGACCGGATGATGCACAAGATCGGGCTGCACGGCAAGTCGTTCATCCCGCTGCTGATCGGGTTCGGCTGCAACGTGCCCGCCATCATGGCCACGCGCACGCTCGAAAGCCGCAAGGATCGCATCCTGACCATGCTCATCACTCCGCTGATGTCGTGCAGCGCCCGCCTGCCGGTCTATATCCTGCTGGTGTCGGCGTTCTTTACGCGCAATCAGGGGCTGGTGTTGCTGTCGGTTTACGTTGCCGGCATCGTTCTTGCAGTGATTTTCGCGTTGCTGTTCAAGCGGCTCTTTTTCCGGGGGAAATCCGACCCGTTCGTGATGGAAATTCCGCCTTACCGCATGCCGGGCATCAAAAACACGGTGGTGCATATGTGGGACAAGGGGGGGCAGTACCTCAAAAAAATGGGGACGATCATCCTCGCGGCCTCGATCCTGATCTGGACGTTGGGGTACTATCCCCGTATGAAAGAGGCCCCGCAGCCCGTGCCGGCTCCGGTGGAACAGGCCCAGGCCACGCCCGGGATGCCGCAGCCTGCCGCCGGAGTGGAGGCGCTCCAATTCGAGACCTCGCCCGAGGTGGCGCAGTTGGAACAGTCGTACATCGGCCGCCTGGGCAAGGGCATAGAACCGGTGATCGCGCCGCTGGGCTTTGACTGGAAGATGGGCGTGAGCATCCTGTCGGGGGTGGCGGCCAAGGAGATCGTGGTCAGTACCATGGGAGTCCTCTACCATGTGGGAGGCGATGCCACCGAAGAGTCGCAGAACCTGATATCGAGCATCCGGGCCGACCGCTACACCTCGGGCCCGCACAAAGGCGAGAAAGTATTCTCGCCGCTGGTGGCCTACGGGTTCATGCTGTTCATTCTCATCTATTTTCCCTGCATGGCGGCCGTGGTGGCCATCCGCAAGGAGGCGGGAACCGGATGGGCGCTTTTTACCATGGTCTACACCACGCTGGCGGCCTGGCTGGTGGCGTTCGGGGTTTTCCAGATCGGAAGTTTATTTTAACTTTGTAGTGAAATAGCGGGCGGCTCGCTCGTCCGGCAAAACAAACGAACCTTATGATCGGTTGGCAGCACGTCGTTGTTATCGTACTTATCGTATTGGCAACGGCCTATCTGGCATATAAGATGTTCCTGCGCAAGCGGGACGACGGCTGCAACTGCGACGGTTGTCCGTCGCAACGGGAGTGTGCGTCGAAAAACGATCCGAAAGATTGCGGCGATTGCGAAAAAAAGGAGTGACGGAACTTTTTTCGGAGCCTCCCGAGGTTCCCCCTCATGCGGAAATAGCTTTACACTCACCGGAAGTTCTGCGGGGGTGTCGAAATAGAATAAATACCAATGATTCTAACGGGCGAGAACATTCTACTCGTCAGCTCGGTGCTGATTTTCTTAAGCGTTGTGGCCGGTAAAACCGGATACCGGCTGGGGATGCCGGCGTTGTTGCTTTTTCTGGGCATCGGGATGCTTTTCGGTCAGGATGGGGTCGGGATCCAGTTCAACAACCCTTCGCTGATGCAGTTCATCGGCATTATGGCGCTGAGCGTCATTCTCTTCTCGGGAGGGATGGACACCAAGTATGTCGAGATCCGCCCGGTGATGTGGGAAGGGATTGCCCTGGCCACGCTGGGGGTGGTGGGCACGGCCTTGCTGACGGGGTTGTTTATCTACTGGGCTTCGGGCATGATCCACGCCACCCGCCCGCTGACGATGCTCGAATCGATGCTCATGGCTTCGGTCATGGCCTCGACCGATTCGGCGTCGGTGTTCTCGATCCTGCGGTCGAGGAAAATGAGGCTTAAGCAGAACCTCCGCCCGTTGTTGGAACTCGAAAGCGGCAGTAACGACCCCATGGCCTACATGCTCACGGTTCTGTTCATCGGGGCTATCCAGCAGGGAGGCGAGGTGGCTTTCGGCCCGCTGATCCTCAAAATGTTCATCCAGATTGCGGTGGGCCTGGGCCTGGGGTACCTCATCGGGCGGCTGGCTGTCCGCATCATCAACAGGATCAATGTGCAGAACGTCGGACTCTATTCGATTTTGCTGCTGTCGTTCGTATTCTTCACCTATTCTTTCACCGACCTGCTCCACGGTAACGGCTACCTGGCCGTTTACATCGCCGGATTGGTGGTGGGCAACCACAAAATCGTACATAAGAGCAGCATTTCTTCGTTTTTCGACAGTTTCACCTGGCTGTGGCAGATCGTTATGTTCCTGGCGTTGGGACTGTTGGTCAATCCCAGAGACTTGCTGCCTATTGCCGGATTTGCCTTGGCCGTATGTGCGTTCATGATCCTGGCGGGCCGTCCGGCGAGCGTGTTCGTGTCGCTGGCCCCGTTCCGCCGGTTGACGGCCAAGGCCCGCCTGTATGTGTCGTGGGTGGGGTTGCGCGGGGCGGTGCCGATTATTTTCGCCACCTATCCCCTGATTGCCGGGATCGAGAACTCGCACCTGATCTTCAACGTCGTTTTCTTCATCACCATCCTCTCGTTGCTGTTGCAGGGCACCACCGTGTCGTGGGTGGCCCGGTTGCTGGGACTGTCGTCTCCGGAGCCCGAAGAGAATGTGTTCGGGGTCGAGCTGCCCGACGAGATCAAGTCGGCCATGTCCGAAGTGGAGGTGACCGAATCGGTGATCGCCTCCGGCAACCGCCTGATGGATCTGCCGCTGCCCGACAATACGCTGGTGGTCATGGTCAAGCGCGACGATAAGTTCTTCATTCCCAAGGGAAAGACGAGGCTTCATGTGGGCGACCGCATCCTGGTGATGTCCGACTGCGACCAGTCCCTCCGCGAAACGCTGGATGCGCTGGGGGTCGAAAATTATACGATCCGGAAAAATTAACGGGAACGTTTCTTTGATTTAAAGTTTCCGTGTTGCGACTCTTTACCGTTCAAAACTCGAAACAGATTCATCGGAGCCACGAACCCATTTGGCAGAAACGTTATGCATTAAAGATACGAAAAGGTCGTTGTACAGAAGCAATGGATTCATTTCGCCTGTCTGCGAAATGAATCCATCGAATTAACACCAAATAAAACCCCCGGAGCAATGCGCTCCGGGGGTTTCCTGATTTTAAACTTAATGGACGGCTGTTAGATCTTCGGGCCAGCCGGAACCAGAGCCTTGCCGGCTTCGGTGTCGCAGTACTGTTCGAAGTTCTTGATGTATTTGGCAGCCAGGCTTTTGGCTTTTTCTTCCCATACCTTTACGTCGGCGTAGGTTTCGCGCGGGTCGAGGATGCCGGCCGATACGTTGTTCAGCGCCTTGGGGGCGGTGAGGTTCAGGATCGGAATGTTTACCTTCTCGGCCTTGTTGATCGAACCGTCGATGATGGCGTCGATGATAGCGCGGGTGTCCTTGATCGAGATGCGCTTGCCGGTGCCGTTCCATCCGGTGTTCACCAGGTAAGCGGTGGCGCCGTGTTTTTTCATCTTACCCACCAGCGTCGAGGCGTATACGGTGGGGTGGAGTGTCAGGAACGCTTCGCCGAATGCGGGCGAGAACGACGGAACGGGCTCGGTGATACCGCGTTCGGTGCCGGCCAGTTTCGAGGTGTAACCGCAAAGGAAGTGGTATTGTGCCTGCGCTTCGTCCAGGATCGAAACCGGAGGCAGCACCCCGAACGCATCGGCGCTCAGGTAGATGATCTTGCTGGCATGGCCGGCCTTCGACGGCAGAACGATCTTGTTGATGTTGTAGATCGGGTACGATACGCGGGTGTTTTCGGTGATCGAACCGTCGGCGTAGTCGGGCGTTCCGTCCGATTTAACCACTACGTTTTCGAGCAGCGCGTCGCGTTTGATGGCCCTCCAGATATCCGGCTCGTTTTCTTCGCTCAGGTTGATCACCTTGGCGTAGCAGCCGCCTTCGTAGTTGAATACGCCGTTGTCGTCCCAGCCGTGCTCGTCGTCGCCGATCAGGTAACGTTTCGGGTCGGCCGACAGGGTGGTCTTGCCCGTGCCCGAGAGGCCGAAGAAGATCGCCACGTCGCCCTGTTCGCCCACATTGGCCGAGCAGTGCATCGAAGCCATGCCCTTGAGCGGCAGGTAGTAGTTCATCATCGAGAACATCCCCTTCTTCATTTCGCCGCCATACCACGTGCCGCCGATGATCTGCATCTTTTCGGTGAGGTTGAACAGCACGAACACTTCCGAGTTCAGGCCCTGTTCCTTCCAGTTGGGGTTGGTGGTTTTCGAGGCGTTGAACACCACGAAATCGGGTTCGCCGTAGTGTTCCAGTTCATAGATCGACGGGCGGATGAACATGTTGGTCACGAAGTGGGCCTGCCATGCCACTTCCATAATGAAGCGCACCTTCATGCGGGTGTCTGCGTTGGTGCCGCAGAACGTGTCCACCACGTACAGTTTCTTGGCCGTGTTGAGCTGCTTGATCGACAGGGCCTTCAGGTCGTTCCAGATTTCGGCCGAAACGGGCTTGTTGATGTTGCCGTCCCACCAGATGTTTTTGTCGCTGACAGCGTCCTTAACGATGTAGCGGTCTTTGGGCGAGCGGCCCGTGAATACGCCGGTCTTTACCGAAACGGCGCCGGTGGTGGTCAGTTCGCCTTTTTCGAAGCCCTGGTTTTTCGGGTCCATCTCGGCCTGGAACAGCTGTTCGTAGGACGGGTTGTGTACGATCTCGATCTCTTTCGAGATGCCGTACTTGCTCAGATCGATTGTAGCCATAGTGAATTATTTTTAGTTAGTAATACCCTTTTTGAGAATTTTTTCGAGGAAAAACCATACAAAGGTAACCATCTTTTTTGTCTTGTTAAAAAAATCACAGCCATTTTTGCCGATTATTTTATTTTTTGTTTTGTAACCGGCTGTAACGGGGTGGTTTGTTTTGGTTCGATCTTTGTTGTTGTGCGGAAGGGAACGCTGAAATAACTCGCGAACCTCCCCTTTGACGGCGTGTGATTTTCCACAAATAGCCGAAAAAGAGATAAAAATGTCGAATGGCCGTAAAAAAAACGGACGTTTGCTTGATTTATTGGTACTATTTGAATATCTTTACGGTACTGACATGAATTATGTAAAATACACAGGCATTATGGCTGAACTTCGGTTTGACAAAAGTGAATTGGGCAACCTCGAATATTCGTTGCAGCGCGAACTGCTTTCCACCAACCGGGCGGGGGGATACATAAACACGACGATCATCGGGTGCAACACCCGCAAGTATCACGGACTGTTCGTGGCCCCGGTCGAGGAGTTGGCCGACTCGAACTTCGTGCTGTTGTCGTCGCTCGACGAAACGGTGATCCAGCACGGGCAGGAGTTCAACCTGGCCATCCACCGCTACCCCGGGGTGTACGAGCCGCGCGGCCATAAATACATCATCGATTTCGCTTACACGCCCGTGCCGGCGCTGGTGTACAAGGTGGGCGGCGTGGTGCTGAAAAAAGAGATGATCTGGCGCCACTCCAAAGAGCAGCTGATGCTGCGCTACACGCTGCTGGAAGCCTCGTCACCGACCACGCTGCGCCTGCGTCCGTTTCTGGCGTTCCGCAACATCCACCAGCTGAGCAAGGCCAATATGGATGCCAATGTGATGTCCGAGCCGGTGAAAACCGGCGTGCGCAACCGCCTTTATGACGGATTTCCGTACCTGTACATGCAGCTGAACGTCGAGCATGAGTTTGTGCCGGCGCCGGAGTGGTATTACAATTTCGAATACCTCGAAGAGCGCGACAGGGGGTATCCCTATACCGAAGACCTGCTGACGACCGGATTTTTCGAAATGTCCATCTCGAAAGGGCAGAGCGTCGTCTTTTCGTGTTCGACGCGGGAGTTCGAAGACCCGTCGATCCTGGGGCAGAAGGCCGACGAGGCCGTGGCGCGCCGTTCGGTGAAGCTCGAATTCCTGCCGTGTTTGCGGCATTCGGCGCGGCAGTTCATTGTGCGCCGGGGCGAAAAAACCGAAGTGGTGGCCGGCTATCCCTGGTTCGGTCGGTGGGGCAGGGACACGTTCATTTCGTTGCCGGGCGTCTCTCTGGCGCAGGGCGATGTGCAGAGTTGCATCGACGTGGTCGACACCATGACTTCCGAGATGAAAAACGGCCTGTTCCCCAACATCGGCACGGCCTACAACTCGGTCGACGCCCCGATGTGGTTCTTCTGGACGCTGCAACAGTTGGAAAAACATCAGGACGCGGAATTTATCTGGACCCGCTACGGGAAAAACATGAAAGATGTGCTTGAGTCGTATCGCCGTGGCATAGGAGTTGCAATACGGGTGGATGAAAACGGCCTGGTTTATACTGCGGCCCCCGACCGCGCGCTCACATGGATGGACGCCGTGGTGCACGGTGTGCCGGTAACTCCGCGCAACGGCGCTCCGGTAGAGGTCAATGCATTATGGTACAATGGAATATGTTATACGCTGGAGCTGGCCCGCCGGTTCGGGGACAACGGGTTCGTCGAGCGGTGGGAGACGTTCCCCGACAAGGTGAAAGAGAGTTTCAACCGCCTGTTCTGGTACGAGAAAGAGGGCTATCTGGCCGACTTCGTGACGCCCGAGGGGGGGCAGAACACGTTTATCCGGCCGAACCAGATCATCGCCTGCTCGCTGCCCTACTGCATGGTCGACGACGAAGTGCGCACCAAGGTGGCCAACATTGTGGAACTGCACCTGCTTACCCCCAAGGGATTGCGGACGCTTTCGCCCCGCAATCCGTTTTACAAGGGCCGTTGCGAGGGCGACCAGCCTACGCGCGACAAGGCTTATCATCAGGGAACGGTGTGGCCGTGGCTGCTGGAACATTACGTTAAAACCAACTTCGATCTTTACGGCAAGGGCTATCTGCCCGATGCCATGCACATTGTCAACGGATTCGAAGAAGATATATTCACCTACTGCATCGGGTCGATCGCCGAGATATACGACGCCGACCCGCCGCACCAGCCCCGCGGTGCCATTTCGCAGGCGTGGAGCGTGGCGGCCGTGTTGCGGATCGTGGAAATGATAGAAAAGTACGAACAATTATAAATGGTTGCGAGTTATGCGGGTATTGATGTTCGGATGGGAGTTTCCGCCCCACATTGCGGGAGGGTTGGGTACGGCGTGTTACGGTTTGACGGCCGGGCTGGCCAAGAACGACGTGGAGGTGATTTTCGTGGTTCCCAAAGCCTATGGCGATGAAGACCAGCGCTATGTGCGGGTGGTCAACGCCTCGGAGGTGGAAACCTCGCACGGCGACGTGACGACGGTGGAGATGGTCGAGAAGTTGTCGTTCATCCAGATCAACTCGAACATCGTGCCCTATATTTCGCCCCAGGAGTTCGAGCAGTATATGGAAGAATACCGCAGTCTGGGCGAAATCAAAAGCAGCGACGTGTGGAAAAGCCGCTACAGTTTCTCGGGCGCCTACGGGGCCAACCTGTACGAGGAAGTGGCCCGTTATGCCGTGGTGGCGGCCCAGCTGGCCAAAGAGCTCGAAGGGCAGTTCGACGTCATCCACGCCCACGACTGGCTCACCTATTACGCCGGCATTGCGGCCAAACGGGTGTCGGACAAGCCGCTGGTGGTGCATATGCACGCCACCGAGTGCGACCGCAGCGGCGAGAACATCAACCAATATGTCTACAACATCGAGCGGCGGGGGATGGAAGAGGCCGACCGGGTGATTGCCGTGAGCAATCTCACCCGCCAGACGGTGATCGATAAATACGGCATCCCTGCCGACAAGGTGGTGACGGTGCACAACGCCGTGCAGTTCAAGGCCGCCGACGAAGAGGCTCCCGTCGAACGCGGTGTCGACGACAAGATCGTGACCTTTCTGGGCCGCATCACCTACCAGAAAGGGCCCGACTATTTCGTGGAAGCCGCGGCCAAGGTGCTGAAACGGGTGCCGAACGTGCGCTTTGTGATGGCCGGCAGCGGCGACATGATGAACCATGTCATCCGCCGGGTGGCCAAGCTGGGCATCGCCGACCGGTTCCATTTCACGGGCTTCCTCAAAGGCGACGAGGTGCAGAAGATGTTTGCCCTGAGCGACGTCTATATCATGCCGTCGGTGTCGGAGCCGTTCGGCATCTCGCCCCTGGAGGCGATCCGTTCGAACGTGCCGGTGATCATCTCCAAGCAGTCGGGCGTGGCCGAGGTGCTGGACTACGCCATCAAGGTCGACTATTGGGATGTGGATGCGATGGCCGACGCCATTTACGGCCTGATCGCCTATCCCGCCCTGTCGAAGATGTTCATCGAGAAAGGGCAGGAAGAGGTCACCTCGCTCAAGTGGGACGACGCGGCGCTCAAGGTCAGGCATATATACGAAGAGGCGCTGGGCGGTCCCCGTCCTTAGCCGGACTGTATTGAAACCGGGAACGGGGTGTTTCCGGCCTTCGGAGAAATAACAATTAAAACGGATAGACTATGAAAACCATCTGTCTCTATTTTCAGGTTCATCAACCATATAAGTTGAAGAAATACCGTTTTTTCAACATGGGCGTCGACCACTATTATCTGGACGATGCGGGCAACAAGGCCGTGATCCAGCGTCTGGCCAAGAAATGCTATCTGCCGATGAACGCCCAGCTTTTGAGGATGATCGGGGAGAACAAGGGGAAGTTCAAAGTGACCTTCTCGATCACGGGCCTGGCGATAGAGCAGTTTCGCGCGTATGCGCCCGAGGTGCTGGACGGGTTCAAGCAGTTGGCCGCCACGGGGTGTGTCGAGTTTCTGGCCGAGACCTACTGCCACTCGCTGGCCTGTCTGACCGACAACGCCGAGTGCCGCGAGCAGGTGTTGATGCACAGCGAGCTGATGGAGGCGGAGTTCGGTTGCAAACCCTCGGTATTCCGCGGCACGGAGCTGATCTATTCCGACAGCATCGGCGAAACGGTGGCCGACATGGGCTACAAGGGGATGGTGATCGAGGGGGCGAAGCACGTGCTGGGATGGAAGAGCCCCAACCACGTCTATGCCAATCCGGCCAATCCGCGGCTGAAGCTGCTGCTGCGCAACTACAAGTACAGCAACGACATTGCCCTGCGTTTCAACGATCGTTCGTGGAACGAATGGCCCCTGACGGCCGAAAAGTACATTGACTGGATCCGTAACGACGATACGGGCGATGTCATCAACCTGTTCATGGACTACGAGACTTTCGGCGAAAACCAGCCGGCCGACACGGGCATCTTCGACTTTATGGAGCATCTGCCCAAATATGCGCTGAAAAAGAAAGACGTGCAGTTCGCCACCCCGTCCGAGATCATCGCCTCGGAACAGCCGGTGTCGGTGCTGCATATCCCGTACCCGACGTCGTGGGTCGACGAGGAACGCGACATCACCGCATGGCTGGGCAACGAGTTGCAAAACGAAGCGTTCCGCAACCTGAACTCCATCCGCGACAGGGTGAAGGCGGTGGATGATCCAGACCTGAACCACGTGTGGCAGTTCCTGCAATGTTCAGACCATTTTTATTACATGTCGACCAAGTGGTTCTCGTCCAACGACGGGCATAAATACATCAACCCCTATGCTTCGCCCTACGAGGCGTTCATCAACTACATGAACGTGCTGAACAATTTTTCGCGCGAGGTGGGGCTTCGGTACGACCGGCTCGATGCCCGGGCGCCGGCATAGAAGCGCGCGTTCACCCGATTACAGGGGGCCGTTCGAAGCGCCCCTGTTTTTAGTGGAATCGCTTAACCCATAAAATACTGATGAAAAAATACTGTTTACTTGCTCTTGCCGCCCTGGCATTGGCCTCTCCGGCACAGGCCCGGTGGTTCGACTGGGGGATAAAGGCGGGAGGTAATTATTCGTTCTACCAAAGCGGATCGTCGGTCAGGAACAAAGCCGGCCTGAACGCCGGGGTGTTTGCAGATACCCGGATGGGCCGCCGGTTCGACTTTTCGATGGAGTTTCTGTATTCGCGCGAGGGGCGTTTCTTCTCTTCCGGATCGGGGCAGCTTGCGTCCAACAGCGTGCATGTGCCGTTGTTGCTCCGATATTACCCTTCGACTTCGGGGAAAGTGTCGATCGACTTTGGCGGGCTGATGGGGATAAACTGGATGAAGATGGACGACCCCGGTTCGTTTTTTCCGAACGACCACTACGGCGACGAGCATACGTTCACCAGCTTTGCGCTCGGGCCCCTGGTCGGGGTGACGTGGAACTTCAGCCAGCGGATGTTGCTGTCGGCGCGTTACAATCTGATTTATATGGAGAATTTCGACAACGACCGCTGGCGCACCAACACCTTGCAGTTGTCTGTCGGATATCGGTTCTAAGCCGCGGATGCAATCGCCTGAAAACAAAACGGGAAGCTTCGCGCTCCCCGTTTCGTTTTATATCTGTTGGAGTTAGAGGGCCCTCCGGCGCTCTAAACTCTATTGTCTCCCGGTTGCGTTCTTCCCGGTCGTTCAGGGTCAGGTAATGGACGGCTGCGAACAACCTCGTTTTTATATCCGTCACATCAAGGTCTTTGATTTCGCCGGGCGAGAAGATACTGGCAATGGCGGCGTCTTTAGCCAGTTCCTGCGCCGGGGCCCAGAAACAAACTCCGACGGCGAACGTCAGCGATAACAGAATTTTTTCATAGGGGAGAGCAGGCGGTCGTTGTATGTGAAAATATGGAAAATAGTGTGAAATAAAAATCCCATGCAGAAGAAATGCATGGGATTTCTATCGCACCGGAGGCGCCTTATTTGATCAGTTCCACGCTGCGGCGGATGAAGCGGGTCAGCGCCTCGCCCCGGAGCAGGCCGTGGCCCAGCAACGCCAGGTCGATCAGTTCTTGCGCCAGCTTGTTGTCGCGCGTTTTGGCTTTCACCGATTGCGCGAACTCCTTGTCGAGTTTTTCGAGTTCGCTGTTCGCCGCATCGCTCTTCTCTTTCTCTTCCCGGGTGATGTCGGCCTCTTTTTTGTCTTTGAGCAACAGGTCGATGGCGCTCTTGTCGTGCCTGGCGGCGTCGATCTTCTTGTTGATGGGAGCGAGGTCGTCTTCGCATTCGCTTTCGGCCTGCTGCAACAACTCGATCACCAGCGGATGGTTGCCGTTGACCACCACGTTGTAGGTGTCGGGCATCTGGCCGTAGAAGGTGGCCATGCCTCCGCCGCCGGTGGCCGCCATCTCCTTCATGCGGCGCATGTACTCGTTGCGGGTGATGAGCACCGGCAGGTCGTCTTCGCCCATTCCCTCGAACGACACCACGTAGTTGGTTTTCTCTTCGCCCTGCAAGTGCCCCTCGAACACCGGACGCAGGATCTTTTGCTGTGCCGAACTCAACGACAGCGGCTTGGCGTCTTCTTTCTCGATCAGCTTCTCGGCGATGTCCGAATCCACGCGCACGTAGCGGGTCTTCTGGTCTTTGTGTTCGCACCAGCCGATGAAGTGGCTGTCTAACTGGCCGTCCATCACCAGCACGTCGTAGCCTTTGGCCCGCGCCGCTTCGATGAACGAGTGTTGCCCCACCGGGTCGCTGGCATAAAGACAGACCACCGAGCCGTGCTTGTCGGTCTGGTTTTTCCTGACCAGCGCGGCGTATTCGTCGAGGGTGAAGTATTTATCTTCGGTGTTTTTCAGCAGCACGAAATCTTTGGCGCGTTCGGCGAATTTCTCGTCGGTGATGATGCCGTATTCGATGAAGATCTTCAGATACTGCCATTTGGTCTCGAATTCGCTGCGGCTGCCGGTGAAGATCTCGCCCAGGCGGTCGGCCACCTTTTTGGTGATGTAGCCCGAGATCTTTTTGACGTTGGCGTCGCTTTGCAGGTAGCTGCGCGACACGTTGAGCGGGATGTCGGGCGAGTCGATGACCCCGTGCAGCAGGGTCAGGAACTCGGGCACGATCCCCTCGACCGAGTCGGTGACGAACACCTGGTTCGAGTAGAGCTGGATCTTGTTCTTCTGGATGTCGAAATTGCTGCGGAACTTCGGGAAATAAAGCACGCCCGTCAGGTTGAACGGATAATCGACGTTGAGGTGGATGTGGAACAGCGGCGGCTCGGCCACGGGATAAAGCTCGGAGTAAAATTGCTCGTACTCCTCGTCCTTGAGGTCGGCCGGCTTGCGTGTCCACAGCGGTGCGGTGTCGTTGATGATTTTATCTTTGTCCGTATCGACGTATTTGCCGTCTTTCCACTCCTGCTCCTTGCCAAAGGCAATGGGAACGGGCAGGAAGCGGCAGTATTTGGTCAGCAGGCTCTCGATGTGGTTGGCGTTGGCGAAACCGTGGTTCTCTTCCGACAGATAGAGGATGATGTCGGTGCCGCGTTCGGCCTTGTCCGTCTCTTCGAGCGTGTATTCGGGGGTGCCGGTACAGCTCCATTTGACGGCTTGCGCGCCCTCTTTGTACGACCGGGTGACGATCTCGACCTTGTCGGCCACCATGAAACTCGAATAGAACCCGAGCCCGAAATGGCCGATCATGTTCGCCTGGTCTTTGTACTTGGCCATGAACTCCTCGGCGCCCGAGAAGGCGATCTGGTTGATGTATTTTTCGACCTCTTCGGCGCTCATGCCGACGCCTCGGTCGGAAACGGTCAGGGTCTTCTTTTCGGCGTCGACGCTTACGCGGATGGTCACATCGCCCGTTTCACCCTTGAATTCGCCCAGCGAAGCGAGCGTTTTCAGCTTCTGGGTGGCGTCGACGGCGTTCGAAACCAGTTCGCGGATGAAGATCTCGTGGTCGGAATAGAGGAATTTTTTGATGATCGGGAAGATGTTCTCGGTCGTCACCCCGATGTGTCCTTTCTGTTGCATGGTCTGTGAGTTTTAAAAGAATTCTTAATTCCGATTCTTTCAAATCGTGTGCCGCCGGAAGTTTTGTGACAAAATGGCAGCAGGGGGTGTCACTCTCGAACGCAATTGGCAATAACGATCGATTAATCTGTCATCCTGAACGACATGAAAAAACGGTTTGTTTATAATGAATCTCTTTTTTTACCTTTTGTCTTGACACAAAAGGATGGCCCCGCCGGCAGGCGAAAAATCCATCGGGTTTTCACAAAGGAATATCCTTTCGGCGGATAAAGAGGATAAATAATGGACAATAAAAGAACCGATCCCCTTCGTCGTTCCGGCGAAAGACGGAAAAGGATCGGCTCGGGTTGCTGTCCGGGCGACGGGCTATTTGATAATGTAATACAACGACCGGTTCAATTCACTGAACGCCGCCTCGTCGGGTTTGATGACTTTGCGGTCGTAGGTCATGATGCCGTTGGTTTCGGTTTCCACGTCGGTGGTTTGGGTGTAGATTGCCGCCGAGAGCCCCTCGGCGATCAGTTCCTTCATCTTGTCGATGACCGATCGGTATTTGTTGAAATATTCGTCGCGGCTGTCGTAGCTTACATACCCCCAGTTTTTGTCCGTTTCCCACAGGTGCCCTTCGACAGGCAGCCCGATGCCGCCGAACTCGCCCAGGGCATAGACCCGCTCCCATCGCGGTTCGGGCAGGTCCGGGCCCGGATAGGAATGCACGTCGAGCACATGGCCCGCATCGACGTGGTTGCCGCCGCTGGGGCCGTCGACCAGGCGCGAGGGGTCGTACCGCATCGTCCAGTCGATGATCTCCACCGACTTGAACTGCCCCCAGCCCTCGTTGAACGGCACCCACATCACCACGCAGGTGTACGGGAGGCATTGGTCCATGATCTCTTTCCACTCGCGGCGGAAGATCATCTCGGACTGCGCGTTGCGGTCGATCTCTTTGGCCTCGTAATACCCGTCGGCTTTCCACGGGGCGAAACGGTCGCTGTTGGGCATGTCCTGCCACACGAGCATTCCCAGACGGTCGCAATGGTAGTACCATCGCGCCGGCTCAACCTTTACGTGCTTGCGGATCATGTTGAACCCCAGCTCTTTCGTTTTTATGATGTCGAACGCCAGCGCTTCGTCGGTCGGGGCGGTGTAGAGGCCGTCGGGCCACCATCCCTGGTCGAGCGTGCCGTACTGGAAGCAGGGTTCGTTGTTGAGCATCAGCCGCAGGATGCCCCGGCTGTCGCGCCCCACCGATATCTTGCGCATCCCGAAGTAGCTTTTCACTTCGTCCACCGTTTTTTTGCCGCGCATCACCGACAGTTTGATGTCGTACAGGAACGGATCATCGGGCGACCACAGTTTCGTGTTTTCTACGGGCATCGTGAATTCCGATGCGTTTGAGGTCGCTTCCCCGATCTTTTGTCCGCCGTCGAAAATCTCCGCTTTGATGTAGTCGTCGGTTCGCAGGTTTGCGGCGTCGATCCTGACGGCGATCTCCGAGCGGTCGATGTCGGGGGTGATGCATACATTATTAATGTGTGTGTTGCCCACCACCTCCATCCACACCGTCTGCCAGATGCCCGTGACGGCGGTGTAGAAGATGCGCCCGCGGTTGTTGTCGGTTTGTTTGCCCACGGCCTGCACGCCTTTGTCGGTCGGATCCCATACGCGCACGGTCAGCTCCTGCTGCGTTCCCGGCCTGAGGTATCGCGTGGCGTCGACGGTGAAGCCGGTGTAGCCCCCGCAGTGGCGTCCCGCTTCCGTGCCGTTGATGTAAACGACCGCTTCCCAGTCGACGGCGCCGAAATGGAGCAGGACGTTCTTATCCCTTGTGTTCTTGGGTGTGGTGAAGACGGTTCTGTACCACAGGCAGTTGTCGGCCCCTACGCGCCTACCCACACCCGAAAGCGCCGACTCCACGGCAAACGGCACCAGGATCTGGCCGTCGAACTGTTCCGGCCGGTCGGCATCCCACGGCACAATGGCGTAGTCCCACAAACCGTTGAGGTTTACCCAATTGTCCCGTTCCATTTGCGGACGGGGGTATTCGCCCCACACGTTCTCCGGGGTTACGTCGGCCGCCCACGCCGTGGGGATGGGGCATTCGGCCATCTGCCAGCTTTGGGCCGATGCGGTTGTTGCGCAAAACAGAAAAACGAACGGGAATAAATGTCTCATAATCGATCAGGTTTTGTGCCATAAAAGTAACAATAATATCGGAAACCAAGCGGATTATCGTTTTGGATTAAAAATATTTTTATTGGATAACCTCCCTGCAATAAGGGCTTTAACGCCAAAACAAAAAAAGATCGAGAGAAAAAAGATTGGAAATGTTTTGGAAGTTCGGAAAAGGGCTCTATCTTTGCACTCGCTTTTCCACTGAGAGTTTTTGGTTGGAGAGTTGAATGAGGGTCACTGTGACGGTGACGCAAGCATAAAGGTCTTTGAGGAAATTAAGCAGCAAGGAAATAAAAAACAAGCGTCAATTTTTTGAATTGAGTTCGAGCTGGAAGACGAAACATAATTTTAATACTATGGAGAGTTTGATCCTGGCTCAG
>JAVBRA010000003.1:0-92882 GCA_031548435.1 Rikenellaceae bacterium | reverse complement strand
GAATTTACTGGGGAACGTCTTGCCGAACGGGTCGTGGCGCTTCTTTTTCCATCCCGACACGATGTCGTAGCCCCCGTCGGCGATCATCCGGTAGAGTTCGGGAATTTCGTCGGGCGAGTCCTGCAGGTCGGCGTCCATGGTGATCACCACATCGCCCTGTGCGGCGGCGAACCCGCAATAGAGCGCCGGCGACTTGCCGTAGTTGTGCCGGAAGCGGATGCCCTTGGCCGCAGGGTAGCGTTCGGCGAGCGAGCGCACCACCTCCCACGATGAATCGGTGCTGCCGTCGTCAATGAAAATCACCTCGTAGGCAAAGGCGTTTTCCCGCATCACCCGGTCGATCCATGCCATCAGTTCGGGCAGCGACTCTTCCTCGTTCAGCAGCGGGATCACCACCGATATGTCAAGCGTTGTTTTCGTCTCCATCGTCGTCATTGTCTGTGTCGCTTTGAGCAGCCGGCCGGGGAGCCCGTTTGAGTACCAGCGCGATGACAAGCATCGGCACCAGAAACATGTACAGCAGTCCCATGACCCCGGATACGGTCACCGTGAACGGGCTTTTCAGCGCCTGGTTGAACAGCTCCATCTGCTCGTCGGTATAGTTGAGTTTGGCCGCCACTTCGGGCAGCACTTGTCCGTAAAATGCGGGGGCTATATGGTTGAAAGCCAGGTATTGCGTGAATCCGGTGATGATGCCGGCAAAGAAAACCACCCGGATCAGGAACCAGACCGCGGCAATGAACGGATAGCCTGCCTGCGGCGGATAGAGCCCCCGTGCCGCCTTGCCGTAACGCAACGGGATATAGAAAATGGCAACTAGCGCCGCAATGCCGATCACGGCCGAGATCAACGGCGAAAACCCGTCGATGGCCGGCAACACCACCAGCACCGACAGCGTCAGCCCCATCACCGCGCCCGCCTTTGCTGCCATGGCCGACTCGGCCCGTTTCACCGCTCTTGCGTCCATTGGATCAGAGGATAAGTTCGCCGATGCCCTGGCGTGCGACCTCCGGCTCGTCGCCGGTGCAGTCGACCACGGTCGAGGCTTCGTTGTTGCCGTACCCGCCGTCGACCACCATGTCGACAATGTCGCTGTAATGCTCGTGGATCAGTTCGGGATCGGTGGTGTATTCCTGCACGTTGTCGATGTCTTTGACCGAGGTGGTGACCAGCGGCATGCCCAATTCGCGTACAATGGCCAGCGCGATGGGGTCGTCCGGGATGCGGATGCCGATGGTTTTACGGCGGTCGAGGAACTTGTCTGGAACGTTGTTCGAGGCGTTCAGGATGAAAGTGAACGGCCCCGGAAGGTTCTTCTTCAGCAGTTTGAAGGTGGGGTTGTCCACCCGGGCGTAGTCCGAGATGTGGCTCAGGTCGCTGCATACGATGGCGAACTCGCCGGCCTCCTTGCCCTTGATCTGTTTGATGCGGTCGATGGCCTTCTGTTGCCCGAGCGCGCATCCGAACGCGTAGACGCTGTCGGTGGGATAGATCACCACCCCTCCGTTGCGCAACAGGCAGGCAACCTGCCGCACCAGCCGCTCGTCGGTGTTCTGACGGTATAGTTTAATCAACATTCCCATAAAAACCGGATAAAATACCTCCCGGCAGCGCCTTCCGGCACCCGAAAAAATATTATTCTGACAAATATAGTGAAATATTCCGATTCCGCCTACCGGTTTTTACAGATCCACCACCGTTTGCGCGCCGAGCCCTGTAAAGTCGGGGATCAGCAGGTCGAAGTCGGTATGCTGGTCGGGGGCGAACGTGGTCGACAGGGCGACTACTTTCATGCCTGCCCTCCGTGCCGCTTCGATGCCGTGGAACGAGTCTTCGAACACCACCACCTCGTGCGGCGGAAGTTCGAGCAGTTCGGCTGCCAGAGAGAAGATTTCGGGGTCGGGTTTTCCTTTGGTCACCATGCCGCCGTTGACGATCACATCGAAAAATTCGCGGATGCCGCATTTGTCGAGCACGAAATCGACGTTCTCGATCATGCCCGACGATCCGACGGCCAGCTTCACTCCTTTTCCTTTCAGCCCTTTGAGCAGGGGCACCAGCCCCGGTGTGGGCCCGATGGTGTCGGCGTAGACCTGGCGGTAGATCTCTTCCTTCTCGTCGCCGTACGCCTTGATCTGCGCCGGCGACAGGTCGGGGTTCTTGAGGATGATGGGCATCAGGTATTCGTTGGTGGTGCCGAAAATCGCCATCAGCTCGTCGTAGGTGACGTCGAACCCGTGCCGCCGGGTAAATATGCCGAATGCGTGGATGTGCGCGTCGCGGTTGTCGACCAGCACGCCGTCCATATCGAAGATTGCTCCTTTGTTGGCCATGGAATGGAAATCAGGTTGAAGTCTGCCGGTTGGTTGCCCGGCCGTCCGTGAAAATATTTCCGGCGAAATTACGCTTTTTAAACCGATTTCTCGACTCTAAAAGTTATATTTGCATTTTAGAAAAGGCCCGGAGCCTGTCTGCGTTTTCATCCCAAGGTCATTTCCTGCGGTTGAAAATAGCGGTTTCCGGAAACATCGGGCCAAGCGGGGCGAAAAGACCCTGGAAGAACGAGAGTAAGAAATTTTAGACAACCTCTAAAATATGGCCGAAAAGAAAGATACCTCGACCCTGCCCGAACGCACCGTCGAACGGCTGAGCGAATACCGCCGCACGCTGCTCAACTGCCTCAAGGACGGGCGCACGCACATCTATTCGCACGAGTTGGCCGGCATGCACGGCATCACGGCGGTGCAGGTGCGCCGCGACCTGATGCTCATCGGGTTCACCTCCGACAACAAGAAAGGCTACATGGTGCAGACGCTGGTCGACTTCATTGGCCAGGTGATCGACAGCGAGGACAAAATCAACGTGGGCATCATCGGCATGGGGAACCTGGGCCGGGCCATCACCTCGTATTTCAACGGCAAGCGCACCAAGCTCTCGATCTCGGCCGCGTTCGACGTCGACCCCTCGAAGGTGGGCAAGAACATCGCCGGGGTGCCGTGCTACCACATCGACACGCTGGCCGAAAACGTCGGGAAGCATCACCTGAAGGTGATCATCCTCACCCTTCCGGCGGCGGGCGCCGAGGCGTTGGTTCCCGCTATTTCGGACGCCGGCATCAAGGGGGTGCTCAACTTCACGTCCACACCGCTCAATTTCGCTCCCGATATCTTTGTCGAGGACTACGACATCATTTCGCTGCTCGAAAAGGTGGCCTATTTCACCAAACACCGGCATTTCAGATAGGTATGCGGGTGTTTCTCGGCTTCGACAATGTGCCTGCCATCCCGAACGCGGCGGTGACCACCGGTTCGTTCGACGGCGTGCACACGGGCCACCGGGCGATCATCGACACCCTGAAGGCGACGGCCCGGAAGACCGGCGGTCAGAGCGTGGTGGTGACCTTCGACCCGCACCCGCGCAAGGTGGTGCCTTCGCCCGACGGCAAGCGGGTGGAGCTGCTCAACACGTTGGAAGAGAAGAAACTCCTGCTGGAAAGTTGCGGCGTGGACAATCTGGTGGTGGCTCCGTTTACCGACGCCCTGCGGCAGATGCCCCACGACCGTTTTTTCGAGGAGTGCATGATCGGCAGGTTGCATCCGGCGGCGCTGGTCATTGGTTACGACCATCGATTCGGGCACGGCCGCCAGGGGGGCTTCGAGGCCCTCGGCACGCTCGCCGCGGCGCATGGGGTCGAGATGGTGCGGGTGCCCGAGTACAACCCGGAAGGCAAGGTCAGCTCCACCATTATCCGCGAACTGATCCGCCGTGGCGAAATGAAAAAAGCGGCCGAGGCGCTCGGCTACGACTATTTTTTTATCGGGCGGCCGCAGGGCGGCGCGATCGAAGTGCCCGACCCCGACAAACTACTGCCGCAGGGACGGTATGAGATCGCCGGAGAGGGGGTCTGTTTTTTCGTTGACATCGCCGGCCGTTCCATAACACCCCAAACACCTGTGCCGCCGATCGGAACCGTGTTTACGTTTTTGTCCAGATAGCCATGAGAAAAATTATCGCTCTTGCATTGCTGATGCTTACATCCGGCGCGGTTTGCGCCAAAGAGTACGCTGTCGTTTCGCCCGACGGCAAACTGAAAATCTCCGTGCGTGTGGGCGATGTCGTCGAATACGCCGTCAGCCACGAGGCGACGCAGGTGCTTTCGTTCTCGCCCGTGTCGATGACCCTGGCTACGGGCGAACTCCTCGGGGCGAACCCCAGGGTGCGCAAGGCGCGGACGGTGGCTATCGACGAACGCATCGCTTCGCCGTTCTACATCCGCAGCGAGGTGATAAATCGCTGCAACGAGCTGACGCTTGAGTTCAAGGGCGACTACTCGATCGTGTTCCGCGCCTACGACGACGGGGCTGCCTATCGCTTCGTTACGGCAAAAAAAGGCGAGATCACCATCGCCTCGGAGCAGGTGGAGCTCAACATTCCCGGCGACCCGAAAGCCTATGTGGCCTACGTCAACACCAACGCCGACACGTTCGAGCAGCAGTTCAAAAACTCGTTCGAGCAACCCTATTTCTACGATAACCTGACAAAACTCAACCCGAACAAACTGAAGATATTGCCGCTGCTGGTGGAATTGCCCGGCGGAAAGAAGTTCTGTTTCACCGAAGCCGACCTGGAAGAGTATCCCGGCCTGTTTCTGAACAACGACACCACCCGTTCGGTGCTGCGGGGGATAAACGCCCCGTACCCCAAAACCGAAGTGCAGGGCGGCCACAACAAACTGCAAATGCTGGTGACCGAACGCGAGGGGTTTATCGCCCGAACCCAAGGCACGCGCAGCTTTCCGTGGAGGGTGTTCGCCGTTTCGGTCTCGGACAGGCAACTGGCCGCTTGCGACATCGTCTATCGCCTGGCCTCGCCCTCGCGCATTGCCGACGTCAGTTGGATCAAACCCGGCAAAGTGGCCTGGGAGTGGTGGAACGACTGGGGCCTGACCGGTGTCGATTTCAAGGCGGGGATCAATAACGACACCTATAAATACTACATCGACTTCGCTTCGGCCAACGGCATCGAATATGTGATTCTGGACGAGGGGTGGTCGGTGCGTTACGAGTGCGACCTGCTGCAAGTGGTGCCGGAGATCGATGTCAAAATGTTGGTCGATTACGCTGCCGAGCGCAATGTGGATATCATTCTGTGGGCCGGCTACCACGCGTTCGAGAAAGACATGGAACGGGTGGTGAGGCACTACTCCGAAATGGGTGTCAAAGGGTTCAAGATCGACTTCATGGATCGCGACGACCAGAAGATGGTCGCTTTCACCTACCGGGCCGCTGCTGTGTGCGCCCAGTACAAGATGCTGGTCGACCTGCATGGCATCTACAAGCCCACGGGCCTGCTGCGCACTTACCCCAACGTGCTCAACTACGAGGGGGTCAACGGCCTTGAGCAACTGAAATGGGCCGATCGGGAGTACGATATGGTGCGTTACGACGTGTCGATCCCGTTCATCCGCATGGTCGCCGGCCCCATGGACTACACCCAGGGAGCGATGCGCAACGCGGTCAAGAGCAGCTACCACTCGGTTTACTCCGAGCCGATGAGCCAGGGCACGCGCGTGCACCAGCTGGCCGAGTACGTGGTGTTCGACTCCCCGATCAACATGATGTGCGACTCGCCGTCGAACTACATGAAAGAGTCCGAATGCACCGGATTCATTGCCGGAGTTCCCACCGTGTGGGACGAGACCGTGCCGCTGGACGGCCGGGTGGGCGAATACGTGGCCCTGGCCCGCCGCAAAGGCGACGTGTGGTATGTGGGGGCGCTGACCAACTGGAGCTCCCGTTCGCTGACGCTCGACCTGTCGTTTCTGGAGGAGGGGACGAGTTATAAGGCGGAACTGTTTACCGACGGCGCCAATGCCGACAAGCATGGCACCGACTATAAAAAGACGGTGGCCGGTGTCCCCTCTGACCGCCGACTGACCGTGTTTATGCAACCCGGCGGGGGTTTTGCCGCCCGCATTTGGGCAGAGTAGCGCGGGTGCCGGAGGCCCCTATTCATGACTGTCGTTGGGTTCGATCCGGATGATAGGTCTTTGGGGCACTTGTACAGGTTTACGGGCAGTTGTATCGCTCCTGCTCAAAAACACCCTGTGGGTGTGAAATAAATGAGAAAACACTTCGTTTCATTTTAGTAACGAACGAGATGGAAAAACAAGATGTTCCGATTTGCTGATCCGCACTATTTCTGGCTGTTGGCCTTGATCCCGCTGCTGACGGCGGTGTTTGTCCGGGCGCTGGGACGCCGCCGCAAACGGCTCGAAGCGTTCGGTAATCCTGAAGTAACCGCCCAGCTGATGCCCGAGGCGTCGGTGAAGCGGAGTTGGCACAAATTCGTGTTGGCGATGGCGGCCCTGGCCCTTTTGGTGGGGGCGTTGGCCCGTCCACAACTGGGGCATAAACTGCGCGAGGTGAAACGCGAGGGGGCCGAGATCATGTTCGTGGTCGACGTGTCAAACAGCATGCTGGCGCAGGATTTCGAACCGTCGCGCCTGGAGCGCACCAAATACGCCATCTCGCGCCTGACCGAGAGCCTGGGGCAAGACCGCATCGGAATCATTCTCTTTGCGGGGGACGCCTATGTGCAGTTGCCCATCACATCGGACTACGTTTCGGCGCGCACGTTCATCTCGGATATTTCGGTGAACTCGATTCCGGTGCAGGGGACGGCCATCGGCAAGGCTCTGGCCATGGCCCGCAACTCGTTCTCGTCGCAGAGCGAGGGCAGCCGCGCCATCATCCTCATTTCGGACGGTGAAAACCACGAAGACGATGCGCTTAAAGTGGCCGAACAGATCGCCAAAGAGACCATTCCGGTTTACACCATCGGCGTGGGGTCGCCCGAAGGGGCCGCCATCTATGTCGAAGGAGAGCCGATCCGCGACGAAAACGGCGAGATGGTGGTGACCAAACTCAACGAGCAGATGCTGCAAGAGATCGCCCTGGCTACCGGCGGGGCTTACATCCGTGCGGGCAACCGGTCGGAGTGGCTCGACGACATTGTGAAAGAGATCCGCACGATGGAGAAGAAACAGTTCTCGTCGATGGCTTTCGAGGAGTACAACGAACAGTACCATTTCCTGCTGTTGGCGGCCCTGGCGGCGCTTGTGGCCGAATTTCTGCTGATGGACCGTAAAAGCCGGTTATTGAGCCGGCTCAACATTTTCAATAACCTAAAAAACTGACCGTTATGAGTGAACAGAAAGTGATCGACACCCTCGCAAAAAAGGGTGCGCCGATGAAAGCGGGCGATATCGCCACCGAAACCGGCCTGCCGAAAGAGGACGTGGTCAAAGTCATCAAAAAATTGGTAAAGGAGGAAAAGCTCTACTCGCCGAAGATGTGTTTTTATGATGTGAAGAAGTAGAGAAAGCGATCTGTTATTTGGAACAATGGCCCTGTTTTCGGGGCCATCGTTGTTCTTGATAGTAGTAAGATCGTCTGTGTAAAAGCGGATGAACCTTTTTAGTAGCATTCGGGAGCGTGTGCCCGATGAGCGCGGTCGGGCGCTCGATGCCGGGTCGTACGAGATTCCGCGTTCCGCAGGAGGAGATGTTCAGCGAGAATTGCATCGGGCCCGTAGTCTTCTTGCCTCCTTTTTGGGCAATGTCAAAGAAGAGGCCCGCCGACGAAATTAGTCCGTCGTTTCTTATTTCAACGTATCCATGAGAAGCAGCAGTTCGCGGCAAACCGCTCTGATTTCGGCCTCGACGCTGGTCAGCGGGGGGGCGATGCGGAACGCCGTGTCGCAGAAGAGGAAAAAGTCGAGCAGGATGCCGCGGTCGAGGGCGGCGGACATCGCCTTTTCGCGAATGGTGGCGTCGCCGAACTCGATGGCCATCATCAGGCCGCTGCGGCGGATCTCTTTCACCAGCGGGTGGCCGTTCAGCAGTTTTTCGAACAGCGCGCCCTTTGTTTCGACCTGTGGTACAAGCCCTTCATTTTCCAGAAATTCGATGGCGGCAAGCCCCGCCGCACAGCATACCGGATGCCCGCCGAACGTGGTGATATGTCCCAGCGCGGGATTGCTCTTGAACGACGACATGATCTCGGTGGAAGCGATGAACGCCCCCAGGGGCATGCCGCCGCCGAGCGCCTTGGCCAGCGTCAGGATGTCGGGCGTGACGCTGTATTTGGCCAGCGCAAACATTTCGCCCGTGCGGCCGATGCCCGTCTGGATCTCGTCGAAGATGAGCAAAGCGCCCGTTTCGTCGCAGCGCTTGCGCAACGCTTCGAGGAATCCGGGCGCGGGAGGGATGATGCCTCCTTCGCCCTGCACGGGCTCGACGATGACGGCGGCCGTGCGCGGAGTGATGTGCGCCAGATCGTCGGGACGGTTGAAGCGGATGCGGGTGGTGTCGGGCAGCAACGGACGGAAGGCGTTGCGGTACTCCTCGCCGCCCATCACGCTCAGCGCGCCGTGGGTCGAGCCGTGGTAGGCGTTTTTGAAATAGACGATGTTGGTGCGGCCGGTGTGGCGCTTGGCCAGTTTCAACGCCCCCTCGTTGGCCTCGCTGCCGGAATTGACGAAGTAGACGTTGTCCAGCGGCGGGGGCAGCAGCGAGGCGAGCTTCTGCGCCAAGCGCACCTGGGGCGACTCGATCATCTCGCCGTAGACCATCAGGTGCATGTAATCGCGGGCTTGCGAGCAGACGGCGTCGACCACCGCCGGATTGCCGTGCCCGACGTTACTGACCGACACCCCGGAAATGAGGTCGACGTACCGTTTGCCGTCGGGGCCGTAAAGGTAGATCCCTTCGGCTTTGGCCACCTCCACCATCAGGGGGTTGTCGGACGTTTGCGCCACATGTTCGAGGAACAGCGCGCGCATGGTTTTACTGGTCGCCATATTTTTTCTTCAATATGTTTTCGGAATCTTTTACCGAACACTTCATCCAGCGCAGCAGGATTTCGAGTTTTTCCTCCTCGGGCAGCCGCCAGTCTGTTCCGGAGGCCCGAAGCCGTTCCATCAGCCGCGAAATGACGATCGCCGCGCAGACCGATACGTTGAAACTCTCCACGAAGCCGTACATCGGCACCTGCATGAACGCATCGGCGTGGTCGGCCAGCGTGTCGCTGATGCCCTGCTTCTCGGTGCCGAAAAAAAGCGCGAACGGCCCGGCGGCGACGTCGAATGCGTCGGGCGTGAAGCCGCCCTTGTGGGGCGAGGTGGCCACGATACGGTAACCTCTGCCTTTCAATTCATTGATCAGTTCGAGGCTCGGATTGTCGCCCTTGCGGTAGCGGCGGATGTCGACCCATTGGTCGGTGCCGCGCACGATGTCGACATTGGGCGAAAAGCGCACCAGTTTTTCCACCGCGTAGATATCCTGGATGCCGTAGGCCTCGCAACTGCGCACGATGGCGCTGGCGTTCTGGGGATAGAAAATGTTCTCCAATCCCACGGCCATGTAGCGCGTGCGGTTTTCGACCACCTGGCGGATGCGGCCGGCCCGCTCGGGAAGCATGAATCCGGCCAGGTATTCGATTTTATCGGCGGTATTTTCCATCGTCGTCGTCAAGCGTTTTGAGATAGCTGATGTAGCGGTTGGGGCTGACGGCCCCTTCGTCCAGCGCCTGCTGCACGGCGCAATCCGGCTCGTGGGTGTGGGTGCAGTTGTAGAACTTGCACTGCGGGGCGTATTTGAACAGGTCGGGAAAGTAACGGCAGATTTCGTCTTTCTCCACATCGATCAGCCCGAAGCCCTTGATGCCGGGCGTGTCGATCAGGTAACCGCCGCCCGTGAGGGGAAACATCTCGGAGTAGGTGGTGGTGTGCCTGCCGCGGTTGTGGTACTCGGAGATTTCGGCCGTGCGGGTTACGAGCGCCGGATCGATGGCGTTGATCAGGGTCGACTTGCCGACGCCCGAGTTTCCGGCAAAGAGCGAGACCTTGTTCCTGATGAGTTCGAGGAGGCGATCGAGCCCCTCGTTGTACAAAGCCGAAATCCGAACGACCTCATAACCGGCCAGGTCGTAGGTTTCGAGGAACTCCTCGACGGCGGCGATGTGTTCGTCGTCGTTATACAGGTCGCATTTGTTGAGCACGAGCGACACGGGGATTTTATACATCTCGCACGAGAGCAGGAAGCGGTCGATGAACTCGTAGCTGGTTTTCGGATGGTCGATGGTGACGACCAGGAACGCCCGGTCGATGTTGGCGGCGATGATGTGCCCCTGGCGCGAAAGGTTCGACGAGCGGCGGATCACGTAGTTTTTGCGTTCGCACACGCCGGTGATCGCTCCTTCCTGCGGGTCGTACTCGACGACATCGCCTACGGCAACCGGATTGGTGGTCTTGATCCCTTTGAGCCGGAACGCGCCACGCAGCCTGCAATCGGACATCGCCCCCGAGGCCGTGTCGCATACCGTGTAATGGCTGCCGGTATTCTTGATAATCAGTCCTTTGCGCGTGCTCATGGGCGGTTGTCGTCGATTTTGTCGATCAGCGTGTCTTTGGCGGTTTTGAAGTAGGGGAACATGTAGTAGCAGAAACCCCTCACTTGCCTGTATACGTACGAGCGCTCGATGGTTTGCTGTTCCACCCAGTGCTTTTCGCCGTTCATCCGTTCCAGGGGAATGAGGATGGCGCCCGTTATCAATGCGATCTTGAGCACCGAAAGAACCAGTCCCGTGATTTTGTTGAACGGCCCCATGCCCGCCATGTCCACGATTTTGGTGAGGATCCATCCCACCAGCCACATGAACAGGATCACCGCCACGATGGTAATCAGAAAAGCCGCTTCGTCGCCGAACGGGAAATCGAAATGGAGCAGTGCGGCGATCTTGCCGGAATACTTGAACGCCAGCCAGATGCCGATCAGGATGGCGATGATGCCCCCCAACTGGATGATCGCTCCGTCTTTGAAGCCCCTGTACGCGGCATAGATCAGGGTCAGGATCAGGATGATGTCTAAAATGGTCATGTCGTTTTGTCGGAAAATATCTTCAAAAATAGGGTTAAATCGGCGGAATGCAAAATATTGGCAAAGGGAAATGGAGCGATCTCATTCAGGTTGCAACCTTATTGAATCTTTATATCCGGGATATTCCGCCCGGAAAAGCCTTCGTGGCAAATCCGGAATGACACAATGAACGGTGGAATATCGATTCGAAAAAAATAAACTAACTTTGTCTGTTTGAAAATTTGCCGGCGGCAGTATGTTTAGATACCTTCTCCGATTCATTCTCTTTTTCGTCATCTTCTGGTTCGCGTGGTCGATCTTGTCGGTGGCGGTATTGCGGTTTATGCCGGTGACCATCACTCCGCTCAAGGTGGTGCGGCTGTTCGAGAACTTCGATTCGCAAGGGTTGAAGGTGCGGTCGAAATGGCGCCCGATCGAAAAGATCGACGAGTCGATGATCCGTGCCGTGATCGCCGCCGAAGACAATAACTTCATGGAACACAGCGGCATCGACTACGACGCGGTGAAAAAGGCGATCGACGAACACAAGCGCGGCAAGCCGTTGCGCGGGGCCAGCACCATCTCGCAGCAGACGGCCAAGAATGTTTTCTGCCTTCCCTACCGCTGGTGGACGCGCAAGGCGATGGAGACCTACTACACGTTTCTGATCGAGGTGATCTGGGGCAAAAAGCGCATCATGGAGGTGTACCTCAACGTCATCGAAACCGGGCCCAACATGTACGGGGTGGAGGCCACGGCCAACCGCGTCTACAGGAAGAAGGCCGATGCGCTCAACCTCTACGAGGCGTCGATGATTGCCTCGGTGCTGCCCAACCCTCTGGTGCGGGATTTGAAAAACCCGTCGACATACGTGGTGTCGCGGGCGGCCAAGATCCGGGCCAATATGCGCAACCTGCCGCCAGTCGAGATGGAGCGGTTCAGGTAGGGGCGGTGTCCGAAATGGCTTGTCGCTGTCATTCCGAACGAGGGGATGGCGCAGCTTGCACCGCGCTGTCATCCCCCGCGGCGAACGCGGCGAGGCTGTTTCATGGCCGGGCGTATGGTTTCGTCTTATCCCGGAAATGCGCAGCGCGGGACAACAATGGCTCGTAACGACTAAAAACAGAGGTTTAACGACTTTTCGCAAGGAATAAACATGATCGACTATAAGAAAACAACGCTGGCCAACGGATTGACCGTTGTTGCCAACCGCGACGAATCGACCCTGATGGCCGCCGTCAACATCGTCTACAAAGTGGGTGCGCGCGACGAAGACCCGCACCGCACCGGTTTCGCCCACTTGTTCGAGCACCTGATGTTCGGCGGCACGAAAAACGTCCCGGATTTCGACCTGCCGGTGCAGATGGCCTGCGGCGAGAACAACGCCTTCACCAACAACGACTATACCGACTACTACATCACCCTGCCGTCGGCCAACATCGAAACGGCGTTGTGGCTCGAATCCGACCGCATGGCGGGACTGGCCTTCAGCGAAAAAAGCCTCGAAGTGCAGCGCAAGGTGGTGATCGAGGAGTTCAACCAGCGCTACCTCAACCAGCCTTACGGCGACGTCTGGCTGCTGCTGCGTCCGCTGTGCTACAAGGTTCATCCCTACCGGTGGGCCACCATCGGCCGGACGCCCGACCACATCAGGGACGCGCGTATCGAAGACGTGGAGGCGTTCTTTAAAAAATATTACTGCCCGTCGAACGCTGTTTTGTCGATCTCCTCGCCGCTGAAGGAAGAGGAGGCGTTCGCGCTGGCCGAAAAATGGTTCGGGCACATTCCCCCGGGGCGGGCCGAAGTGAAAAACATCGCGCCTGAACCCGTCCAGACCGAGGCCCGGCGGCTGATGGTGGAGCGCGACGTGCCGGCAACCAGGATTTATATCGCCTACAAGATGGGCGGCAGGCTGGATGCGGATTTCGGCGTATGCGACGTGATGTCGGACGTCTTGTCGAGCGGCGCTTCGTCGCGCCTGTACCAGCGGCTGGTGAAACAGGCGGGGGTGTTCGCCGAGGTCAATGCCTACGTGGGTGGCGATGTCGATCCGGGACTGTTCGTCGTGACCGGCCAGTTGCATAAGGGCACGACGGTCGAACAGGCCGAACAGGCGCTGCTGGCCGAGCTGGAGGAGATGAAAACCGTGCCGGTGGGCGATTACGAACTGCAAAAAGTGAAGAATAAATTCGAGGCCGGCTGCCTCTTCGGCGAAATCAACGCCATGAACAAGGCCATGAACCTGGGGTTCTACCAGATGCTGGGCGATTTGCCGCTGGTGAACCGCGAGGTGGAAGAGCATGCCGCGGTGTCGGCCGAACAGATCATGGAAACGGCGAAAGAGATATTCCGGCCGGAAAACAGTTCCACCTTAATCTATCGGAGTAAAAGCGATGAGAAATAATATTCCGGCTATCCGAACGCCCGAGCGGCTGCACATCCCGCCGACGGCCTCCTCGACCCTTGCCAACGGCATCGGGCTGCACCTGATCGATTGCGGCGGCAGCGAAGTGATCCGACTGAGCCTGGCGTTCCGCGCCGGGACGAAATACCAGAACGCGCCGTTCGCGGCCTCGGCCACGGCCAATATGCTCAACGAGGGAACGGAAAGATTCACGTCGCAGGAGTTGGCCGAGAAGCTCGACTTCCTGGGGTCGTACTACGAGGTGAACATCGACCGCGATTACTGCATCGTTACCTTTTGCTCGCTGTCGAAGTTCCTGCCGCAGACGCTGGAACTGATGGAGCAGATGGTGCTGGCGCCGCTGTTTCCCGAGGGGGAGCTGGCCGTCTACAAAGCCAAGCGCAAACAGGCGCTGACCATCGAGCGGCAGAAAGTGTCGTACCTGGCGAGGGAACTGTTTTCTTCGTCGCTTTTCGGGCCCCGGCACCCTTACGGCATCAGTTCCGACGCCTCGGACTATGACCGTCTGACGGGTGCGCAGTTGGCGCAATACCATAAAGCGTATTACACCGCCGGAAATTGTTTCGCGGTGGCCTCGGGCCGCATCGCCGACAGCGACGCCGCGCTGATCGAGGAATTTATGAAGAAAATACCGGTTGGCGAAACGGTTGCCGAACCGGAACTGCCGGCTGTTTTACAAACCCCGTCGGTGTTCCGGGAGCAGCCCGGCGCGTTGCAAACGGCCATCCGCATCGGACGGCTGCTGTTCCCGCGCGGTCACGAGGACTTTATCGGCATGCAGGTGCTGGCCACCGCCCTGGGGGGGTATTTCGGGTCGCGCCTGGTGGGCAACCTGCGCGAGGAGAAGGGCTATACCTACGGCGTCTATGCCGCGATGATCAACCTGGAACAGTCGGGATACCTGGCCATCGCCACCGAGGTGGGGGCGCAATACACCGAGGCGGCCGTCGCAGAGGTTTTTGCCGAGATGGAGCAAATGGTATCGCGTCCGGTCGCCGGCCAGGAGCTGCAAGTGGTCAAGAACATGATGACGGGCGAGATGATGCGCATCCTCGACGGGCCGTTCGGCATTGCCGACGTGGCGATCGAGAACATCCAGAACGGCCGCGACAACAGCTATGTCGAAACGACGTTCGAGGCGGTCAATGCCATCACACCCGAACGTCTGGCGGCCCTGGCGGAAAAATACCTGCGGCCGGAACAGTTCGTAACCGTGGCCGTGGGCAGCAAGTGAATTCTAAAACCAACCAACCTGAATTTATAGCGTATGAAACATTTTACTCTTCTGGCCCTGGCAATTGTGGCTATGGCCGCCTGCAACCGTCCGCCGAAGCCATACAGGGAGGCAATGGAGATGATCGGCAGCGGCAAATACGAGTACGGCATCGAAATGCTGAAGCGGGTAACGATCGAAGACAAGTCGTGGCTCGACTCGGCGGCACTGCGCAAAAACGACGCGTTTGAACAGCTGGTAGGTGTGGGCGACTGGGAACGGACTCTGATTCTGGTCGACAGGGAGTCGGACGACAAAGCCTTCAAGCGCGAGATGAAACGCATTGTTATCGACTATGCGAAACAACAAATTGCCAACGGGCAGATCGACTCGCTGATGCGTGTGCTGCCGGCCAATGAAAAAGAGATGATCGCCTGCTTCGATTCGACCGTTGTGCAGAAGATCGCCGACATGATCGCAGCAAAGGTTTTTCTTGGAACGTGGTCTACTGATAAACGCAGCATCAAGGGCTGCGAAATCTATTTCGAAAGGGACGGGGATATTTACCTCGGGAAGAGCAACAAGTCGATATCCGGGTGGACAAAAGACAAAACCATCTACAAAATCAGCACATACAAAGGGAACCTGGTGTGGAAGTGCCAGCCGAGGATCTTCTCCTATAACTATTATTACGACAAGTCAAGCGAATATTTCGGGTCGAAAGGGACTGTCAGGTTGTTCAGCGCCGATTCGATGCTGATTGATTATGTGTCCATCAATTCGCCGCTGACCACATTCGCGAGAATGGTCGAAATGCCCGATTCCCTGAAAGCGGGAAAGTAAAAGCAGAGGCGCTGCCTGCGCTGACGGCCGGAGCGCGTTTATTTCGCCCGGCGGATGTCAACGTTGGGGGATGAAGATATAAGTGATGGTGCCTTTCTCTTTTTCCGGGGCGGACGCATCGACATTGAAGCGCGACGATTGGGCGGCGTCGAGCGCCATCTCGGCGAAACAGCTGCTGGCCGACGAGGCTTTCGACACCGAGGCGTCGATGACGCGGCCGTTGCGGTTGACCGTGATGTCGACCACCACCGTGGCGCCCCCCTCGCAGCGATAGGCGGGGTTTTTCATGTAGACGTTCTCGCGGTTGCCCAGACTGTATTCGATGGTCACGTTCGACTTGACCCTGGCATCGGACGCGTTGTCGTTGGAGCCGGGTTTCGAACTGTTGCGCGAGGCGTTGTTGATGGCCTCCTCCTCGTCCAGCCCCGCCTGGTAGTTCTGCCGCGTGGACTGGAGCCGGTCGCTGATGGCGTTGGCCTGGTTGTAAAGGTCGGACAGGCGCGAGTCGTTGCTTTGGCGGGTGCCGTCCTCTTCCCGGGCATTGGCGTTCGAGCGGAGGTTGCGCACGCTGGAATAGTCGACGTTGTCGAACTCGCGGGTGAGTTCCGTCTCTTTCGGCTCGGGAGGCTCGACGGGCTCGGGCGGAAGCTGGTCCACGGCAATCATCATCACTCCCACCATCGAACGGTCCTGGATAATGATCTTGGCCGTGAGCACCACGATCCCGAAAAACATGTAGACGATCACCGTCACGCAGATCCCCACGCGGTGGTTGAACACCCATTCGCCCCATTCCTGTTTCTGCCTGTGGAACGGAAGGTCGGATTCGGTTATTTTCTGTCGGTTGCCGCTCATCGGTGAAAGTGATTGCCTGTGCGAATATCGGGATTTTTTGAGAAAGAACGAGCGCGGGGCGCCGTTATTGTAATTTTTTTATACTTTTGCCGTGAATTTAAACAGCTTCTTTATGTCTGTGAAACAAAGAACGTTGAAAGAGAGCGTCACCTTCAGGGGCAAAGGGCTCCATACCGGCCTCGATGTGGTGATGAACGTCCTTCCGGCGGCAGAGAATCACGGGATAACATTCCGCCGCACTGACCTCGAAGGACAACCCGCGATCGCCGCCCTGGCCGACCATGTGACCGATACCTCGCGCGGCACCACCATCGAAAAGAACGGGGTCAGGGTCAGCACCATCGAACACCTGATGGCTTCGCTGTGGATGTGCGGCGTGGACAACGCCCTGGTCGAGATCAACGCTCCCGAAACGCCCATCCTCGACGGGTCGGCCAAAGAGTACACGGAAAAGATACTCGCCGCCGGCACCGTGGAGCAGGCCACCGACCGCTGCTACTACGAGATCAACGAAAAGATCGAGTTCTCGGATCCGGCCAAGGGGGTGCAGGTGACCGTCTATCCCGACGACCACTATTCGCTGACGGTCAACATCGACTATAAGTCGAAGGTGCTGGGGCACCAGTACGCGTCGATTTGCGATACGGAAAACCCGGAAGAATTCGCCACTCAGGTGGCTCCCTGCCGCACATTCGTGTTCCTGCACGAGCTGGAACCGCTGTTCAAAAACAACCTGATCAAGGGCGGTGACCTGGACAACGCGCTGGTGATCGTCGAAAATCCGATGCCGGATGAGGAGATCGCCCGCATCGCATCGGTGTTCAACAAGAAAGACATCAAAGTACAGTCGAGCGGCTACCTGAGCAACACCGAGCTGCGCTTTTCGAACGAAGCGGCCCGCCACAAACTGCTCGACCTGCTGGGCGATCTGGCGCTGGTGGGGATGCGCATCAGGGGCAAGGTGGTCGCCACCCGCCCCGGCCATTTCGCCAACACGGAAGTGGCCAAGTTGATCCGCAAGAACATCCGCCGCGACGAAACGGCGCCGGCCTATAAATACGACCCGAACGCCACCCCGGTGTACGACATCAACCAGATCAAGGGCATCCTGCCCCATCGCCCGCCGTTTTTGCTGGTGGACAAGATCATGGAGATGGGCGCCGACCATATCGTGGGCATCAAGAACGTGACCATGAACGAGGGGTTCTTCGTGGGCCATTTCCCCGAAGAGCCGGTGATGCCCGGCGTGCTGATCGTCGAGGCGATGGCCCAATGCGGCGGCATCCTGGCGCTGAGCACCGTGCCCGATCCGGAGAACTATTCGACCTACTTCATGAAAATCGACAATGTCCGCTTCCGCCGCAAGGTGGTGCCGGGCGACACGCTGACGTTCATGCTGGAGTTCACCGAACCCATCCGCCGCGGCATTGTGATGATGAACGCCAAAGCCTATGTGGGCAACCAGTTGGCAACCGAAAGTTTCCTGATGGCGCAGATCGTGAAAAATAAAAATGTCGGGGAATAACGGACGTTTTGTTTTATGACCAAATTCTGCATATATTTGTAATCGCAGAAGCTGCCGGAGAACATCCGAATTTAACCGACAACAACCGATGATAAGTAAATTAGCGCATATCCATCCCGACGCCCGGATCGGAGAGAACGTAACGATAGGGCCTTTCGCCTATGTCGCGGCCGATGTGGTGATCGGCGACGGATGCCATATCGCCCCTTCGGCCGTGATTCTGGACGGTGCGCGGATCGGGAAGAACTGCAGGATCCACTCCTCGGCTGTCATTGCGGGCGAACCTCAGGATCTGAAGTTCCGCGGCGAGGTGACCACGGCCGAAATCGGCGACAACACCACCGTGCGCGAGTGCGTTACCGTGAACCGGGGAACGGCCTCGCGGGGGAAAACGGTCGTGGGTGGCAACTGCCTGCTGATGGCTTACTCGCACGTGGCGCACGACTGTGTGCTGGGCAACGGGGTGATTGTCGGCAACGCATCGCAGCTGGCCGGCGAAGTGGAGATCGACGATTGCGCGATTCTCAGCGGCGGGGTGCTGATCCATCAGTTCACGCGCATCGGCAAGCACGTCATCGTCCAGGGCGGGTCGCGCACGGGCAAGGACGTGCCTCCGTACATCATGGCGGGCCGCGAGCCGCTGTCGTTCGCCGGGATCAACGTCGTCGGACTGCGCCGCAGAGGATTCACGCAGGAGAAAATATGCGAGATCCAGAACATCATGCGCATCCTTTTCCAGAGCGGCTACGCCTACACAAAAGCGTGCGACATCATCGAAAGCGAATTACCCCAATCGCCCGAAAGGGATGAAATAGTCAACTTTGTACGAAGCTCCAGACGCGGCATCCTCCGGTCGTATACCCTGACCGGAAAGTCCGACGATTTGGACTGAAACCGGCCGATTTTTGAGAAAAATTTGTTTTTCGGATAAAAAGCCTTATATTTGTGGCCGTTACAAGTGAGACAGGGGACTAATAGTCCCCTGTTTTGATAGGGTCGCAGACCCTTTACTGAAGAGGCGGGAGATGTTGCCCGAGCGCTCCGGCGAGTGAAGGCTCCATCCGGAAACACCGCGCGAATGCAGGCCCGCCGCACTTTCAGCTCAATAAATGAGACGGTTGTATCTTAATATTCAGCATGATTTCGAAAGAACAGATAGAAGCGATTGTTGCGGAACTGCTTGCGGGCGGCGATCTGTTTCCGGTGGAGGTGAAATGCTCGCCCTCCAACGAGATCGAGGTAGTGGTAGACGCCGACCGGCCGGTGGGCATCGACGACTGCGTAGCCCTGAGCCGGCAGATCGAGGGGCGGCTCGACCGCGAGGCGGAAGATTTCGAACTGTCGGTGTTTTCGGCGGGGCTGGGGCAGCCGTTCAGGCTGTTGAGGCAGTACCGCAACAACATCGGCAATCCGGTGGAGGTGGTGACCAAAGACGGGAGGAAACTCGTTGCCACCCTGACTGCCGCCGACGAGGACGGCATCACCGTGGAGTGGGAAGAGAAAGAACCGGTCGAGGGAAGCAAGCGGAAGCAGTTTGTGAGCAAGCAAAAAAGCATCGCTTTCGGGGAGATCAAAAAAGCGGCGCGCTACATCGACTTCAAATAAGCGGCGCAGCCCCTCCGGTTAAAGGGTGATCCCTTTACTGAGGACGTTAGCGGAGCGAAACAAAACTGCGATGGGTGGAGCCCGGGCGCTCCCGGCAGACACCGGGCGGAATTCTCGCTCCGGAGCCCCGGCGGGGGAGAGTTCGCGAATAATGATTAAGAGAATAAAAACAGCATAACGATGAATAATGTTGATCTGATTAACACCTTTGCCGAGTTCAAGGAGTTGAAAAACATTGACAAGGCCACGATGGTCAGCGTCCTGGAGGACGTGTTCCGCCATCTTATGATCAAAACGTACGAGAGCGACGACAACTTTTCGTTCATCATCAACCTCGACAAGGGCGACTTCGAGATATGGCGCAACCGCACCATCGTCGAAGACGGCGCGGTGGAAAACCCCAACAAGGAGATCTCGCTGTCGGAGGCGCGCAAGATCGACCCCACGTACGAGGTGGGCGAAGAGGTGTCGGATGAGATCAAGATCGAATCGTTCGGCCGCCGGTCGATCCTGTCGCTGCGGCAGAACCTGGCCGCACGCATCACCGACCTGGAAAACAGCAACCTCTACAACACGTATAAGGAACGCGTGGGCGAGATCATCACCGGCGAGGTGTATCAGGCATGGAAGAAAGAGGTGCTGGTGCTCGACGATGATGAAAACGAGCTGATTCTGCCCAAGAGCGAGCAGATCCCGAGCGATTTTTTCAAGAAGGGCGATACAATCCGCGCTATCGTGAGCAAGGTGGAGATGAAGAACAACGTGCCGCACATCATCCTTTCGCGTACGGCTCCCGAATTTCTGGAAAGGCTGTTCGAACTGGAGGTGCCGGAGATCTTCGACGGGCTGATCACCATCAAGAAGGTGGTGCGCATTCCCGGCGAGCGGGCCAAAGTGGCGGTCGAAAGCTACGACGAACGCGTCGACCCGGTGGGCGCCTGTGTGGGCGTGAAGGGATCGAGGGTCTATTCGATCGTGCGCGAGTTGCGCAACGAAAACATCGACGTGGTGAACTACACCACCAACATTCCGCTCTACATCCAGCGGGCGCTGAACCCGGCCAAGGTGTCGTCGATCACCATCGACGAGGAGACCAAGACGGCCAAGGTGTTCCTCAAGCCCAACGAGGTGTCGCTGGCCATCGGCAAGGGCGGCCTCAACATCCGGCTGGCGAGCATGCTTACCGGTTACGACATCGACGTCTACCGCGAGGCCGACGAAGAGGAGGATGTGGACCTGAACGAATTCTCGGACGAGATCGACCAGTGGATCATCGACCAGTTCAAGAACATCGGCTGCGACACGGCCAAGAGCGTGCTCGAAGTGCCGGTGGCCGAGCTGGTGCGGCGCACCGACCTGGAAGAGGAAACGGTGAAAGAGGTGGTAGACATTCTTCGTTCGGAGTTCGAGTAACCCGCCCTCGGCATTTCGCCCCTTTAGGCCGGAACAAACAAAAAGAGGCAGGGAGCTTCAGATGAGTCCCGAGAAACGGATTTAAAAGTCACACGCAGAAAAAGAGGAGGAAAAATATGGCAGAAGAAAGAAAAAGACACAGGTTAAATGCTGTTGCGCGCGAGTTCAACATCGGACTGGGATCGGTCAAGGATTTCCTGGCCAAGAAAGGGATTGTCATAGATAATTCTCCCAATACCATCATCGAACAGCCTGCTTACGACCTCATCGAGAAAGAGTTCGGGGCCGGACGCAACCTCGAGCGTGTGAATATCCGCGAGAAGATCAAGGGCGCGCAGGAGAGCGTGTCGATCTCGGATAAGGATGCGGTGAAAGAAGAATCCCCCTTCAACAACGAGGAGGTGGTGATCAAGAGCCGCATGATCGCTCCCTCGGTCGATACGCTTTCGGGGCCGCGGATCCTGGGCAAGATCGACCTGCCCGACACCCGTCGCAAAGGCGCCGCGCCGCAGCCCAGGAAAGAAGAGCCGGCGCCCAAACCGGCGATTCCGCCTGTGGTCAAAGAGCCTGTGAAGGAGCCGGCGAAAGAACCGGTGAAAGAACCCGTCCGGCCGCAACCCGCGGCGCAGGAGCCTCAGGCCCCGATCGCCAACAGCGAAGCGCAGAACAAGACGTTCGACGACCGCATGGCCGGTAACAACGACAACGTGTTCCGCCCCAACGAAGGCGACAACAAACTCTCGGGCCCGAAGATACTGGGCAAGATCGAGATCAAAGACGCCCCCGGAGGACGCCGGGGCGGCGGCGACGACAAGCACAAACGCAAACGAATCAAGAAAGACAATAAGGTCGATGTGACGAAACCCGCAACTCCCGGCCAAGGCCGTCCGGGACCCGGTCAGGGCGGTCAGGGCAGGCCTGGCGGCGGCCCGGGCGGTGCAGGCAAACCGTTCAAGGGGGGCAAAGGGAAGCCGAAACCCATTGTCCATCAGGAGGTAAGCGACGAGGAAGTACAGAAGCAGATCAAAGAAACGCTGGCCCGCCTGACCTCCAAAGGGTCGAAAACCAAGAGCTCGAAATACCGTCGAGACAAGCGCGATGCCGTTTCGGCCAAGATGAGCGAGGAGATCGAACGCCAGGAAGGTGAAAAACATATCCTGAACGTCACCGAGTTCGTGACCGTGAGCGAGTTGGCCTCGATGATGAACGTGCCGGTAACGGACGTGATCATGGCGTGCATGAACCTGGGGTTGATGGTGTCGATCAACCAGCGTCTGGACGCCGAAGCTCTGGTGATCGTGGCCGAGGAGTTCGGCTACCAGATCGAGTTCGTGACCGTCGATACGCAAGAGGCGATCAACGACGAGCAGGACCGCGAGGAAGACCTCAAACCCCGCGCCCCGATCGTAACGGTGATGGGACACGTCGACCACGGGAAGACCTCGCTGCTCGACCACATCCGCAAAGCGAACGTGATCGAAGGCGAAGCCGGGGGGATCACCCAGCATATCGGGGCTTACAGCGTGAAGCTCGACAACGGCAAGCGCATCACGTTCCTCGACACCCCCGGGCACGAGGCCTTTACGGCCATGCGTGCGCGCGGAGCAAAAATCACGGACGTGGCCATCATCATCATCGCGGCCGACGACAGCGTGATGCCCCAGACCATCGAGGCTATCAACCACGCTGTGGCGGCAGGGGTGCCGATGGTGTTCGCCATCAACAAGGTCGACAAGCCGGGAGCCAATCCCGACCGCATCCGCGAACAGCTGGCCGGCATGAACTACCTGGTCGAAGACTGGGGCGGCAAATACCAATGCCAGGAGATATCCGCCAAGCAGGGGCTGAACATCGACAAGCTGCTTGAAAAAGTGTTGCTGGAGGCCGAGATGCTCAATCTGCGGGCCAATCCCGATAAGAAAGCCCACGGCACGGTGATCGAATCGTCGCTCGACAAGGGGCGCGGTTATCTGGCCACGGTGCTGGTGGAGGCCGGCACCATGCACATCGGCGAATCGATTCTGGCCGGGACGTACACCGGCCGCGTGAAGGCGATGTTCAACGAACGCGGCAACCCGGTGAAAGAGGCTCTGCCCTCGACCCCGGTGCTGGTGCTGGGCCTCAACGGCGCACCGCAGGCCGGCGACACGTTCAACATCATGGACGACGACAAGCAGGCCCGCGACATCGCCAACAAGCGCGAACAGCTGCAACGCATGCAGGGGTTGATGACCCAGAAACACATCACGCTGGACGAAATCGGCCGCCGCATCGCCATCGGCAACTTCCGTGAGCTGAACATCATCGTCAAAGGGGACGTGGACGGTTCGATCGAGGCCCTGTCCGACTCGCTGCTCAAGCTCTCGAAAGAGTCGGTGCACCTGAACATCATCCACAAGGCGGTGGGGCAGATCTCCGAATCGGACGTGCTGCTGGCCGCCGCATCGAACGCCATCATCATCGGGTTCCAGGTGCGCCCGTCGTCGAGCGCCCGTAAGATCGCCGAGAAGGAAGAGATCGAGATCCGCCTTTACTCCGTGATCTACGACGCCATCAACGAAATCAAGGACGCCATCGACGGCATGCTCGCCCCCGAAATGAAAGAGGAGATCGTCTGCTCGGTCGAGGTGCTGGAGGTGTTCAAAATATCGAAAGTGGGCACCATTGCCGGATGTATTGTGCGTGAAGGGAAGGTCACCCGTCACACCAAGATCCGCGTGATCCGCGACGGCATCGTGGTCTACACCGGCCGTCTGGGGTCGCTCAAGCGCTTCAAGGACGACGTCAAGGAGGTGACCAACGGCATGGAATGCGGTCTGAACATCGAAAGCTACAACGACATCAAAGTCGGCGATATCGTCGAAGGGTATGAAGAGGTGGAGGTCAAACGCAAGTAGCACCCTCTGCGTATAGTTGTGAAAAGGAGCGGGAGGACGTTGGTCTTCCCGTTTTTTTGTTGCCTCCCGTCGCCCTCTTGCGCACGAAGCCGCGCCCGTCGGCCTGCCCGTTTTATCTGGGGAGCTCTTCTGTCCAGCCGGGTCTTGCATTCGTCTCTTTAGCGGCGACATTGCGGTGTGGACCGGCCATGCCCTTCAGTGAGAAGCTGCAATATTGGCAGAAGTGAACGTATCTCACCTCGTTGAATTACCTTATTATTTTGAGTTTTTCAATTATTTTTATTCCTTTACATAAATATTATGATTGTCCCACTTAGATAAATTACGCTATGAAATCACTCTTTCGTTATCTCGGTTTGTCCCTCTTGTTGGGGAGCCTTTGCCTGTCAGCCTCGGCACACAGACCAGAGAAATTCACCATTACGGGCAACATTGCAGGACTGATGCCCGGAGATACGCTCGTTTTCGAATGGAGCGACATGTACAACGAAGGCAATGAACCTTTTACGGTGGTGGTGGAAGAGCAGGGCAGGTTTTTTTATAAGGGGACGCTTTCGCACACCCAGAGCTATCAGATGATCTATAAACCCGCTTCCGGAGAAGAGGTCGTTTCAGAGAAAAGCGGCCTGAGTATCGTGATAACCAAGGGAAAATACTCGATCGAGGGCACGGCAGACGATATTTATTACAGCATCATCAGTGGCGGAGTGTACGACGATCCTTATTTGCGGCGCTTCCTTCTCGCAGAAAATGAATATGGCAAGAAACAAAACGCCTATATGCGGGAGTTTGAGGCTGCCAGAGAGTCGGGAGATACCGCCCGGGCCGAAAAGTTGTCTTGGAAATGCGACAACTTTAAGGAGGATCATGCTGATGAGTACAAAGTCCTCTCTCAACTTGAGGAAGAATTTTCGGAACATTCCCCCTCGTCGGAATATTATATCTACTCGTTGACATGGGAAACATCACACACCCCTTTGGAAGAGTTGCAGTCTATTTGGGGGAGGCTTGACCTCCGGGCTCGGGAGACCTATTACGGCCAAATATTCAAGCGGCAAATGGATCGCCGTGCACAGTTGCTGCCCGGCTGCGATGCTCCCGATTTCGAGCTTGTAGCAATGGACGGCAACCGAATTTCCTCGAAAGATCTGAAGGGGTCTTATGTGTTGATCTACCGATGGGGGCCGTGCATGGGATCGATTTTAGTGGATCCGGAAGTCATTGATTTTTACAATAAATACAAAGATCGCGTTAAGATTGTGGGCCTTACCGGATATGCTGCCGATATACGGGAAATACAAGAACTAATGGGGCCGGGAAGCTCGATCGTAGGATACGATATCGACCTGTATGCCGTGCTGGGAAATATGCTCGCCCATCCCTGGCCCGATGCAGAGAACAAGAGTGAGAGCAACGAGGCGATCGAGGCAACGTTCTGCATGGGAGGCTTGCCTTACTTCGTATCCATTTCGCCCGAGGGGAAAATGATCGGACGGGGATTCCATTCGGTGTTCTACGATATGAGAAAGATGATCGAAAAAGAATTCGGGAAATGACGCATCGACATCTGTAATATATAAGAAGGAAGCTGCCAATGCTTCCTTTTTTTCTTATTCGCGATATTGCCTCCTTTAAAAAGAGGTGGTGTATCAGAATGGATTGCGGAAGCCTTCGCCCAGGCCGGAGGCGATTTCGGGGTTGACCTTGCCGTTGGCGACGTAGCGGTCGTGGGCGGCGGCACGCACCCTGGGACGGTAGAATTCATAGACGGCGGCGGCTCCGAGGCAGATGACCCCCGAACAGAAAATGGTCAGCGGCAGGGAGGTCATTTGGGCCACCCAACCGTAGAGCAACCCTCCGACCGGGGCCATTCCGGCGTAAGCCATAGTGAAATAGCTCATCACGCGGCCGCGCATGTTGTCTTCGACCATGCTCTGCAACAGCGTGTTGGAGGCGGCCATCGAACCGATGAGCGCAAACCCCATCGGAACGACGGCCAGGCAGGCCAGCCAGGGGTTGCGGGTGAACGAAAGCAGGATCATGGAGGCACCCATCATCACGGCTGTGAGGGTCACCACTTTGCCCAGTCCCAGCACATGTTTGCGCGAGGCCAGATATAACGCGGCCGTCACGGCCCCGATGCCGATCGACGAATTGACGTATCCCAACAGCGTGCTGCTGCCTCCCAGCACGTCTTTCACCAGCGCCGGAATGATGGCCATAAAAGGCAATGCGAAAAAGCTGACTGTGGCCACGAACAGAATCACTGTTTTAAGCGGCAGAAAGTCAGTCACATACGAAAATCCGGCGCGCAACTCGCCGGCGATGTCGAACTTTTTTCTTTGCGGCACGAACGGCGCGAGCCGCATCATGCCCAGCGCGGTCAGAACGGCGATGTAGCTGATGGCGTTGATCAGGAAACAATAGCCCTCGCCGACGGCGCTGATGAGCAGCCCGCCGATGGTGGGGCCAATGAAGCGCGACCCGTTGATGGTCACCGAGTTGAGGGCGATGGCGTTGGTCATGTCGCGCGGGGGCACCAGTTTCGAATAGAACGACTGGCGCGCCGGAGCCTCGATGGCGCCGACGGTGCCGCTGAACAGGGCCAGGGCCATGATGTGCCACACCTGAATCAGATCGGTCAATACAAGGAACGAAAGGACGCCCGCCTGGCACATCAACAGTGCCTGCATCAGAACAATGATACGGTATTTGTTGAACCGGTCGGAGAGCACCCCGGCAAAGGGCGTGATCACCAGATTGGGGATCTGGTTGACGAACGTCAGGGTGGCCAGCAGCATGATCGACCCGGTGAGGCGGTAGACCAGCCATCCCATGGCCACATACTGGATCCACGACCCGCACAGCGAAATGCACTGCCCGATGAAGTAGAGCATGAAATTGCGCGTGCGCAGGGACGAGAAGATCGACAGGAACCCCTCGAAGTTGTGGGGCACCAACTCCCGCAAATCGGGAAGATTGAACAGCCAGAACAGTTTCTTCCGTTTTTCCATGACGGTACAAAGGTACGAAAAAAGCGCCTCCCGGTGCACGGATCGATCGACTTTGCAAAGACGGCGGGAACAAAAGGACGGGGGATCTGCCGCGTATTGAGCCCCATGCGTTTTTTACGATATGCGCGGGTATCATGCCGGATTTTTATACCTTTATCACACAAATAACGGAGCCTATGGTACTCAAGATCCTGATTATCGCATCGATCATCCTGCAACTTTCGGCTGCGCTGATGGCCATGCGGTTTACCAAGGAAACGAAGTTCAATTCGTCGTGGGTGTTGATCACCATCGCCCTGACCCTGATGACGTTCATGCGCGTGGCCGAGTACACCCAGTTTTCGGATCGCATCCAGTTCAATCTGTCGGCCGAAGCGGTGGCATGGATCGGGGTGGCCACTTCGCTTTGCTTTGCCGCCGGGGTGATGCTTATCCGCAAGGTGCTGGATTACATCAAGTTCGTCGAGTCGCAACGCCGCCTGACCGACCGGCGCATCCTCAACACCATCCTCAATACCGAGGAGAAAGAGCGGTTGCGCTTCTCGAAAGAGATCCACGACGGGTTGGGGCCGCTGCTTTCGTCGGTGAAAATGTCGGTGTCGGCGTTGGCCGGAATGGAGAAAGACGACAAAACCGGGGCCATCATTTCGAACATCAGCTTTGTGGCAGACGAGGCCATCCGCACGCTCAAAGAGATCTCGAACAACCTCAGCCCCCATGTGTTGGCCAACTTCGGGCTGGTGCGCGCGGTGAACAACTTTATCAACAAGATCTCGCTGCCGGGGGTCACCTTCGGCTTCACATCCAATCTGGGCGAGCGCCGCTTCAACACCGACGTGGAGGTGATCCTGTACCGGGTGTTGTCCGAGCTGATCAACAATTCGCTCAAACATTCGCAGGCCACCCGGATCAACATCGACATCTCGATGCAGGACGGCCTGGTGTGCGTCGATTTCGAGGACAACGGCATCGGGTTCGATGTCGATCAGGTGTTGCAAAAGACCAAAGGCATGGGATTGGGCAATATTCTTTCACGCATCGAGTCGATAAAAGGAGGGGTGGTGATCGACAGTGTCCCCGAAAAGGGTACCTTTGTAAAAATCAACGTCAACACTTCCGACCTATGATCGCTTCTCCCTATAAAATATTGCTGGTCGACGACCACACCCTGTTCCGCAACGGGCTGAAGATGCTCCTGATCGATTCCGACGGATTTGTTGTCGCCGGGGAGTGCAGCACTGGGGTGGAGTTTCTGAAATACCTCCAGACAGACCAGCCCGATGTGGTGTTGCTCGACATCGAAATGCCCGATATGGGCGGCATCGAGGCGGCAGAGAAAGCCCTGCGGCTCTACCCCGATCTGCGCATCATCACCCTGTCGATGTATGGCGAGGAAGATTACTACTTTAAAATGGTGTCGCTCGGGGTGAAGGGATTCCTGCTCAAAAACTCCGACATTGCCGAGGTGCGCAACGCCATCGCCGTCGTCATGGAGGGAGGGTCGTACTTTTCGCAGGAGCTGCTGTTCAATCTGGTGAGCAACCTCAAGTCCTCGGGCGACGGCGCCGACGAGGGGGGCGATCAGGCCCTTTCGGGCCGCGAGCTTGAGATTCTGCTCCACATCTGCAAAGGCTACTCGAACCAGGAGATCGCCGACGTGCTGTTCATTTCCAAGCGCACGGTGGACAAGCACCGCGCCAACATCCTGTTCAAAACCGGCTGCAAAAACACGGCCAACCTGGTGGTCTATGCCATCAAAAACAAGCTGGTGAATATATAGATGCGCTTTGCGGCCGGTCGGCCCGAACTGCAAAAAAGCCGGACAAGATTCGCTCTTGTCCGGCTTTTGTATGATGATGCGACGCGCAGCTATTCTTCGTCGTCTTCGTCGGTCTTGTCGTAATATTCATCCTCCACGGATTTCGCTTCGTAAGGGTTCTCCCAGTTGTAGCGGATGAAGAAACAGTAATTCTTCTTCTTCGGGAGCACGCATTTGACCATGAGTATCACTCCGTGCTGGTTGCTGCCCGGCGAGAAGTTGAGGGCCGGGTCGGTTTTGAGGGACGACAGGTCGAACGAGAAGAAACCCTGCGACGCATTCCCGTCTTCATTGCCGGGGTCGTTGTGCTTGTCGTAGTGTACCTCCAGGACGGCCGTGTCCAATTTCTCTCCGAAATCCGGGGCCTTCACCAGTTCGAACGAGTGCATGATGTTTTTTCCCTGGTTGATCGATACCCCCAGGTCGAGGTAATGGTTTATGGTGGCTGCGCTGAAGATCCCCACAACGGTGTCGCTTTCTTCGAACGGCTTGCTCCCATCGTCTTTGAGCAGGGTGGTGTTGACCAGGTAGAGCTCTTTCACGTCGACGTCGTAGTCGTAGGTCGCTCCCGTCAGTTTTTTCGACTCGTAGAACCGGATGATTACCCGCTCGCCCACGTTGAGGAACGAACCGTTTTCCATGCTCGCCTTCACGCCCCGCAGCAACTCGCCGCCGTCGGTGCGGTAATAGTTGTAGAGGTTGTCGGTCGCTTCCATCCGGGTGTTGGTTTGCCACAGCTGTTTTTCGTTGGGGCTGTCTTTAACGCAGGAAGAGAGGCCCGCCGTCAGGCCGATCGCAAGCAACGGGAGTCGGAATAATTTATTCATAAACAGGAATGTTGATTTAAAATTTAAACGCAAAGATATGGATTTTATTATTTGCATTTCCGCAATACCTCCCTCTTTGTGGAATCTTTATCTGCTTCCGGAACCGGAAGCGGGGCCGCGGGCCCGTTTGCAGTTCGCCTGCGAATGCCGCGGATGAAATGGGGCCCCTGCACAGAAAGAGTCCGGTTATTCCGGCGGGCAGGAAAAAAGAGGCCCGCGGAAGTTCTTCCGCGGGCCTCCCGTATCAGGTCGGTTAGGCTTTGCCGGCCGAACCGAGAACGTCGTTCACTTTGTGCATATACAGTTCCTTGAGCGAGTCGCGTGCCGGGCCCAAGTACTTGCGCGGGTCGAACTCGGCGGGCTTGGTGGCGAACACTTCGCGGATGGCCGCGGTCATGGCCAGGCGTCCGTCGCTGTCGATGTTGATCTTGCACACGGCCGACGAAGCTGCCTTGCGGAGCTGCTCTTCGGGAATGCCGATGGCGTCTTTCAACGCGCCGCCGTATTTATTGATGGTGGCCACCTTGTCCTGCGGCACCGACGATGCGCCGTGCAGCACGATGGGGAAACCGGGAATGCGTTTTTCGATCTCTTCCAGGATGTCGAAGCGCAACGGCGGCGGAACCAGAATGCCCTCGGCATTGCGGGTGCACTGGTCGGGTTTGAATTTGTTGGCCCCGTGCGAGGTGCCGATCGAAATGGCCAGCGAATCCACGCCGGTCTTTTTCACGAAATCTTCCACCTGGTCGGGTTCGGTGTAGGTGTGGTGTTCGGCCGAAACCTCGTCTTCCACACCGGCCAGAACGCCCAGTTCGCCTTCGACGGTCACGTCGTGCTGGTGGGCGTATTCGACCACTTTGCGGGTCAGGGCCACGTTTTCCTCATACGACAGGTGCGATCCGTCGATCATCACCGACGAGAACCCGAAGTCGATGCACGACTTGCACAACTCGAACGAGTCGCCGTGATCCAGGTGCAGCACGATCGGAATGTTCTTGCCCAGCTCTTTGGCATATTCGACGGCGCCCTGCGCCATGTAGCGCAACAGGGTCTGGTTGGCATACTTGCGCGCCCCGCTCGACACCTGCAAAATCACCGGCGAACCGGTCTCGACGCAAGCCGAGACGATGGCCTGCAACTGCTCCATGTTGTTGAAGTTGAACGCCGGAATGGCGTATTTGCCTTCGAATGCCTTTTTGAACAACTCCTTCGAGTTGACAAGGCCCAGTTCTTTGTAGGAAACCATATTTTTCGTTTTTTAGGTTAGATTGAACTCTTGTTGTCCGGAATGCCCCGGGGCACTCCGGTGTGATGAATGCGGGCCGGCGCTTTTGCTTCAGACGGGCCCGCGGGGCTGGAACGGCAAAGTTACTATTTTTTATAAAACCGCCCTAAAACCGAATGGACTTTTATTCCTGCCTCCGGCCGTGTCGTCCCGGATCGAGTCCGGGATTTCCGCCTGCCGCCGGTATCCCGACACGTTATTTCTTTTGGCCATTGCCCGGAAAGTAACCCCAACGGCTGCGGGAACCACAGGCTCTTTTGTTATGAGAGCCTCATTGTCTCTCGGGAATGCTCATGAACGAAAAAGGTCGTTGCTCAAAACACCCCGCGGGTGCGTCCGGAAACGTTCTCCCGTGCAAAGCGGAATGGCATGCAACCCAAGGTTGATCGTCCGGCCGGGCCCATAGAAACCGTTCTTTCGTGCGCCAGGGCTGTCAAATCCGATTACAAACCTTATTCGTACAGCCCCGATTTGAGCATGGCCACCTCCTGCGGTGTGAGGAACCGCCATCCGCCCCGCTTGAGTTTTTTCTTGGTCAGGCCGGCGAAATAGACACGGTCGAGCTTGTTGACCTTGTAGCCGAGCGCTTCGAAAATACGGCGCACAATGCGGTTGCGGCCCGAGTGGATCTCGATGCCGATCTCTTTCTTGTTGTCGCCCACATAGCTGATCTGGTCGGCATGGATCGCGCCGTCTTCGAGCTCGATGCCGCCGGCAATTTGTTCCATGTCTTCCAGCGTCAGGTTTTTGTCGAGCGTCACCTGGTAGATTTTCTTTTTCTCGTACGAGGGATGGGTCAGTTTTTTGGTCAGGTCGCCGTCGTTGGTGATCAGCAGCACCCCCACCGTGTTCTTGTCCAGCCGTCCCACGGGATAGACCCGCTCGCGGCAGGCCCCCTTGATAATATCCATCACTTTCTTGTCCACGTTCGGGTCTTCGACCGTGGTCACAAACCCCTTGGGCTTGTTCATCAGGATGTAGATCTTGCGCTCGCCCTGGATCACCTCGCCGTTGAAGCGCACTTCGTCGGTGGGGTTGACCTTTACGCCCAGTTCGGTCACCACCTGCCCGTTGACGGTCACTAGGCCGGCCTGGATGTAGGTGTCGGCCTCGCGGCGCGAACAGATGCCCGAGATCGAGATGTAACGGTTCAGCCGCATGGCCTCGGTCATGGCTTCGGGCTTGAAGGAGGGGTATACTTTTCGTTTGGGTTGCCCGTCGGGCTTGCGCTTGCGCCCCAGATAGGTTTTGGGGCGGTAGGTCACGCTGCCGTCCTCGCGCGGAGCCGAGCGGAACTCTTCGTCGTTGTTGTGTGGCTTGTGTCCGCCGGGTTTGAACGAGCCACCCTTGTTCCCGTACGGGCGGGGCGGTTTGCCGTCCTGCTTGCGGTCTTTGTTGAAATTGGGGTTGTACGACGACCGGCGCTCGCCCGGTTTCCCTCCGGAGAAACTCCTTTTCGGGGCGTACGGTTTGTCGTCGCGGTTGAAATTATCCGGACGCTCGCGCCTTTCCCTTTCGGGGGAGCCGGTGCGTTCGCGGTTATCGCGGTTGAAGTTGTCCGGACGTTCGCGCTTGTCTTTGTGAAAGTTGTCGGACGAACGCTCTCCTCTTCCCGAGTCGTCCCGACGGGGGAAGGTGCGGCGCTCGCCGTTTCCGTGCCCGTGGCCGGAGTGGAACGCCTTCTTGTCTTTAAATTCTTTTGTCATAGATCGTTGAAATAGGTCGCAAAGTTACGGTTAATTTTAGAAAAAGGGTAGAAACTGCTTTAAATTTCCCGGATTCATGCTCTCGTGCCCGCCGCCGCCGCTTTTCACAACAAATTTTCTCGGCAGGGAAAATCCGTCGTCTCCAAAATTTGCCGCGAAAATCGTCCGGCGACATGCGATGGAAGAATTTCGTTAGGAAATTCAAATCAGTTTCTTATATTTGTGGACTTTTTAAAGAAATATCAATGCCCCGACACTGCTTTGACAACTGCTTCGACCGCACCGGCTCGCACTGCGAGAAACACGGGCGGATGAAAGAGCTTTTCGGCCGCGACGACCTCATTCCCCTGTGGGTGGCCGACATGGAATTCGAGACGCCTCCCTTCATCATGGAGGCGATCCGCGCCCGCGCCCTGCATCCCTCGGTCAGCTACAGCTATCGCCCCGACGGCTTTTATAACGCCCTTTGCGGTTGGATCGGCGCCCGCCACGGATGGGCCGTCGACCCCCGGTGGGTCTGCTTCTGTCCCGGTGTCGTTTCATCGATCTCGTTCGCCATCAACGCATTCAGCGACAAGGGCGATAAGATTGTGATCCAGCCTCCGGTCTACCCTCCGTTTGCCCGGGTGGTGAAACTGAACGAACGGGAGCTGGTTTGCTCGCCGCTGGTCAACAACGACGGGTACTACACCATCGACTTCGACGATCTCGACAAAAAGTTGCAGGGGGCTAAAATGCTCATCCTCTGCAATCCGCACAACCCGGTGGGCCGTGCATTCACCCGGGACGAACTCATGGGCATCGGCAGGCTCTGCCTCAAGCACGGCGCCCTCATCCTCTCTGACGAGATCCATCACGATCTGGTTCAGGAGCCGTGCCGGCACCTCCATCTGGCTTCCCTGTCGGACGAGATCGCCGGCATCACGCTCACCTCGCTGGCGGCTTCGAAGACGTTCAACACGGCCGGACTTTCGACCTCGGCGTGCATCATACCCGACGGAAAGCTGCGGGAACGCTACCAAAAGGAGGCTGAGAAATACCATGTCGACCAGGGCAACATCTTCGGCGCCGTCGCGCTGGAGGCGGCCTACACCCACGGGCCCCAATGGGTCGACGACCTGAACGGGTACCTGAGCGACACCATGAACTACGTTGTCGATTTCGTGCAAACCAACATGCCCCGGATCAAGACCGTCAAGCCCGAGGCCACCTACCTCATGTGGTTCGACTGCCGCCAACTGGGGCTGGCGCAGCCGCAACTGGAGGACTTTTTCATCAACCGGGCCCGGCTGGCGGTCAACTCCGGCACAATGTTCGGCCCCGAAGGCGAAGGGTTCGTGCGGGTGAACATCGCCTCGCCCCGGGCTACGATCGAACAGGCCATGCGGCAACTGAAAGAAGCGTACGACAAACTTTAACCCCAAAACCAAAATATGATGATGAAAAGACTCAGCGCCACTGTCCTTTTTATGGCGATGGCCATCGCGGCAACCGCGCAGGTAACGCTGGCCGACACGGTGATCATTTCGGCCACCAAGCGCTTCTCGAAGGCAAAAACCGAAGAGCGCAAGCAAATTTTCGACTATTGCGTGAAGGTGCTCGACCTCCCGGCCAAGCAGGTGAAAGCCCATCCGTCGGCGGCCTGTTTCCCCGGCAGCGTTCCGACAACGGCTCCCAGAATCACGAAAACCGTCACGGTTTCGCACGCGCCCATTCCCGCCAACCTGACCAACATCGTTGCGAAACTGCATTATTCCGGTGCGGGCAATCCGACCATGTACTCCACCGGACTGTACGCCGCTCCGGGCGAGACCGTCACCGTCACCATCCCGAAAGAGTTGCAGGGCAAGGCCTCGGTGCAGATCGGCTGCCACAGCGACAACCTCAACTACTGGGTGGCCGCCGAAGAGGATTGGAGGCGCATGCCGCTGATCGTTAACTCGCGCGAATTGAAAGAAAAAAAGACTACGATCGCGAATCCTTTCGGCGGGCTGGTGTACCTGACCTGCGATCCCAAGGCTCCCGCTTTCACGGGCGACTTCAAGATCGAAGGCGCCGTAATGGCCCCCCACTATGTGCTGGGACAAACCACCGACGCCCAGTGGGCCGAGATGGTGAAGGACACCGGCGCGCCATGGGGTGAGCTGGAGTCGGACAACATCATTCTGACCATCTCGACCAACTCGCTCAGGCAGATCGCCGACCCGACCGAGAAAGCCCATGCCTGGGATCTGATCGTGGGCGCATGCTACGATCTGGCGCAAATTCCCACGCCGTTCTTCCGCAAGCAGCGCATCGTATCGGACGTGCACATCGGCGGCGGCTTCATGCACAGCGGTTACCCCATCATGGCGCACCACTGCCCCGAGGTGGGGCTGGAAACCGAGAGTTCCATCTCCGACCCCGACAAACTGATGCGCCCGAGCAACGGAGGCGCCAACTGGGGCTTCTTCCACGAGATCGGGCACAACATGCAGAATGTGCAAGACTGGGTGTTCAACGGCACGACGGAGGTGAGCGTCAATTTCTTCTCGCTTTATATTTTCGACCAGGTGCTTAAGGGGCGCGACGGCGCGCACAGCGGCATCTCGATGGTCGAAACCCGCAAAATGATGGACGAATATTTCGCCAACGGGGCCAAATTCGAAGAGTGGCAGGCCAGCCCGTTCCTGGGCCTGGTGACCTTCCGCCAGATCCAGACCGATTTCGGGTGGCAGCCGTTCAAGGATGCCTTCCGCCGCTTCAACGAAGTGCCCGCTCAACAGGAAGGGCGCCAGCGGGGAGAGCGGGGCCGCGATCTCTCGGAAGAAGAGCGTGAAGCCCTCCGCGCCCAATGGGAAGCCCGGCAGGCTGCCGCCAACCAGAAGAAGATCGACGATCTGGTCACCTACTTTTCCGACGCCACGGGCCACAACCTGATGCCGTTTTTCCTGACCTGGGGCATTCCGGTCTCCGACTCGGTAAAAGGCGCTGTGGATAAATACCCGGTGTGGATGCCGTATAATTTCCCGTATACCCCCGGCGGACAGAAATAGCTCCCGGGTTCCGGATGAAAAACTCCCTGTTTCGGCAGGGAGTTTTTTTATTTCCCGATCCGATAGCGGGATTCGGAATAATTCCGAAACAAATCTTATCTTTGCTTGACTGCTAACCAACAACCCCTGCTTGAAAAAATTTGCGCTTGCGGCCCTTTTGGCCTTTGTGCACATGGCTCTGTGCGGACAGCCGGCGCTGTCGGTATACGGGCGTATTGTGGATGCCGGAACCGGATCGGGGATCAAGTTCGCCAAAATCCGGACGGAAGGGGCCGACTCCATTTTCGCCTATTCGAACCCGGACGGATACTTCTCGGTGAAGCCTCTCGCGGCCGGGGAGTATTTGTTCACGGTATCGGCCGCGGGGTACGCTTCCGCCTCTTTTTCAGCCTCGCCGCACGACCGGAACATGAATGCGGGCGAGATCGCGCTCCTGCCCTGTGCCGAAACCATCGAGGAGCCCGTCCAGGCCTATAACGATGAGGAACAGGCCGCCCCGTTTGCCGTGGTGGCCGACAACGACCTGTATTACAACCGCAGCTACGACTTCCTGTTCACCCGCTTCCGCCCGCGCGGACTGGACTCCCGTTATTCCAAGACGTATTTCAACGGCATCGACCTGTCGGATCCTGTTTCGGGATACAACAACTACCAGATGCTTGCGCAATTGGGGTTCATCGCCGGCACGACGGATTTCGGGGCGGGGATCACTCCGGTTGAAGGGGCCTTGGGACTGTTCGGCGGCACGGAACAGATGCGGGTTCCGCCGCGTCGCTCGGCCCGCACCAAGGTGTCGTATGCCTATTCAACGCGCAGTTACGCCAACCGCCTCTACGTCGCCTCGTGGCTGGGGTCGGCCGGGGGGTGGAGCGGGGTTGTCGGCCTGACTCGCCGCTGGGGGCGCGACGGCTACTTCGACGGGGTTTACACCGACAGCTGGGGCTATTTGGCGGATGTGTCGAAACAGATCGACCGCCACAATTCGTTGGAATTGATCGTCACCGACTCGCCGTCCGAAGCGGGGCAACGCGGGCCGTCCACGCGCGAGGCGTTCGCGCTTTACGGCAGCAACGCCTATAATCCGTACGCCGGCTATCAGAACGGAAAACTCCGCAACTCGCGCGTGCGCACTTACAATGCCCCTACGGCCATCCTGACCTCTCGCAACCGTCTCGCCGACCGGGTCGACCTGCAAACTTCGCTGCTGGGTTCGGCTGCAGAGTCGGGCTACTCGGCGCTGGGGTGGATCGACGCCCGCACTCCGGCCCCGGACTATTACCGCTACATGCCGTCCTACCTGACCGATGCCGCATCGCGCCAGCAATTGGCCCATTTGTGGGAGACCGACCCGACGGTGTCGCTCATCGACTGGCTGTCGCTTTACCGGGCCAACGGAAACAACGATTCCGAAGGCGATCCGGCGCCCTATTTCGTGGAAGAACGCATCACCGAATCGGCCTGGCTGGCGCTTGCGTCGACCGTCGCGGCAAAACTGTCGGACGAGGTGACGCTCTCCGGCGGCGTCCGGCTGTCGTACCGCAAAGACCATAACTACAAGCTCATGGCCGACCTGCTGGGAGGGTCGTATATCTGCGACGTGGACAGTTACCTGATCGACGACGAGTACTACCGCGACCTGACCGACAACAACCTGCGCACGAAAGGTCGCAAGGTCTCCGAGGGCGACACGTTCGGGTACAACTACAACCTGACTGCCTTCTGGCGCCAGCTGTGGGGCCGCATTGCGTACGGCGATTCCCGGCTGAAAGCCTATCTGGGCCTGAGTGTGGAAGCCGCCGCCTATCAGCGCGAGGGGCTGTACGAAAAGGAGAACTTCCCGGGCGGCGGGTCGTTCGGGAAATCCGAAAAGATTGCGGTCGGCTCGTCGCTGTTCAAGGCCGGGATTACGGTGCCGCTCGGTTATAAGCATCATCTTGGGGCGAATCTCACCTACGGCACGCTGGCCCCGTACGCTGGCGACCTGTTTCCCGCCCCCCGGTTCCGCAACCAGACGGTCGTGCCCACCGACAACCAGCCCGCCGCCGGAGCCGAACTGTCGTATCTTTTCGCCGGGCGCGCGGTGCTGTTGAGGGCGACGGGGTACTATCTGACGGTTCGGAATTCGCAGGAGTTGTTTTCGTACTACGACGACGTGCAGGGAGAGTTCTGCAACGCCCACGTGAGCGGCATCGACCGCCGTTGGCAAGGGATCGAGGCAGGGGCCGATATCATGGTGACGAACGGGCTGTCGCTGGTTTTTGCCGGAAATCTGGCGCATAACAGCTTCACCTCGAATCCCTGTGTGACACTCTATTCCGACCGTAGCGGCTACAAAACCGCCGACCGCGACAAAGCGTATATGAACGGCCTGCGTTTGGCCGATTCGCCGCAGGCATCGGCATCGTTCACGATCCGGTACTCGTCGCGCAACATGTTCAACCTGTCGCTCTCGGCCGTGTATGCTTCAGACAACTACGTATCGGCCACTCCGGTGCGACGGACTGCGCGGGTGCTGGCCCTGGCTGCGGACGGCCTTTCGCGGGAAAACCTCGTGGAGCAGGAGCGCTTTCCGGATGCATTCGTTGTGAACATGTTCGTATCCAAAACGTTTCGCGTGCGGCGGGATGATTACCTCTCGTTCACGCTGGCCCTGAACAACGTCAGCAACAACACGGGCATCGTCTACGGCGGGTACGAGCAACGCCGGGTGGCCCTGGCCAAAGAGTCGCAGGTGGTGAAAGACGCCGCGCCGTTCGAATCGAAATACTATTACGGATACGGGTCGACCGTATTTCTAACCGCAAGTTATACGTTCTGACGATGAAAAAATTGATCCCGATCCTGCTCCTGTTGTTGTATGGCTGCGGGTACAACGACTCCGATCCGGCCCGTCCGGTGGAGGTGTTGCCCGGCCAGGCCGATGCGACGATGGCCGACATCAAGGCGCTCTATGTCCAGGGCGGAACCACCGTCACCGCCAACGCGCTGCTGAAATGCAGGGTCACCTCCAGCGACCGCAGCGGCAACTTCTACCGCACCCTTTTTGTGGAGGACGAAACGGGCGGCATCGAAATCCTGACCGGCATCTACGACACCCACAACGACTACCTCTGCGGACAGGTCGTCTACCTCATGCCGCAGGGGCTCACCATCAACCGGCGCGAGGGGATGTACCAGATGGGAATCCGGGGGGCGGAGCATTGGCAGTTGACCTATATCAACAACAAAACGCTTATAGACAAGCACCTGGCGGTCGAACATAAAGAGCCGGAGCGTCCGTTGCCGGTGCGGGTGTCCGAACTGGACGAGGGTATGGTCGGACGGCTGGTCAGGATTGCGGGCGTTACTTTTCCCAACGGAGGGACGGCCAGTTGGGCGGTGTCGGCGGCCCGTTCCTCCACCGGTTATCCCGAAGAGAAGGAGCGGGAGGCGCTCGACCTGTACGGAAGAAGCGTCCGTGTGCGTACGAGCGGCTATGCGTCGTTCGCCGATTCGATCCTGCCCGTGGGCGAGGTATCTGTCACCGGCATTGTGCATAAGGGCGGGGCGGGCTATTATCTCAAGATCCGAGACCTGCACGATGTGGCGGAGTTATAGGCGATTGCCCAGAGGTTCTGCGCCGTTGGGTTTTCCGGTTACCGTATCTTCCGTGGCCTGCAAATTAAAGCCGGAACGGATACCCTTTGCGCGCCGCTTTTGGATGCGACCTACGCTTGGATGTTGCTGTAAATGAAAAAATATCATTGCGTGTCGTTGCATATCTGGATTATCGGGTGTAATTTCGGGTGAATATTAAGCGCAGCATCATCTTTCCCTTTGAAAGCCGCAAACGGTGCGGAGTGCCGATCCGGATGCGGGTAACTTATGCCGGGCAACGGATCGAGTTCACGACCGGTTATCGGATCGATGCGTTGAAATGGGATGAACAGAAACAACGGGTACGAAATGGATGCAGCACCCGGCTTGGGCAAACGGCATCCGGGATTCAGGCGGATTTACTCAGCTATTTACATACAGAACAATTTCAAAAATATATCTATTATGAGAAGGAAACGACAACACTTGATCTCTTTTATAGTGATCTGTATTTTGGCTTTGGGGAGTCAAGCTTATATGGTTCCTCAAGGTTCCAGGCAGTCGAAAACGATTGCAAAAGCAGAAAAGATATTTGAGAAAGAAAACTCAAAAACACTGAAATTTCGCACAGGGCTGACAGAGCAGGAAAACAGTTCTCAAATACATGAGCATGAATTGTATTATGGTTATAGGCTCAACTCCGGTGATTTCGAGCCGATCTGGGCCGATGCTGTAATTGACTCAATGGATGCAAATAATGTGATTGTTCCGATAAAACCCGAACACCAGTATTATCCGTTCTTATACACAAATTGGGAGCAAGCTACTCCAAGTGGACATGTTCTTGCTTTTCAGAAGTTGTCCATTGATACCCGGACATCCGATATCTATATGCGGTTTTATATCCCGACGATCGCCTTTTTTGAGACGCTTAATCCTCCCCAACCGGAAGACCTTAACAGTGAATACTTTTTGAATGCGAATCTTTGCAATTTCACAGGGATCGTAATGTATTACGATCTATACGACCAGTTTGTGAAGATCGAAAAATATGAGGAGGGTGTGGTGACGGCGAACGTTGAGAGAAGTTCTTTTGACGGAACCGACAAGGAGTTCGAGGAAGAGATAGTTAAATTGTATGGATACTACCTTAACATGGGCAGATCTATGACGGAAGCAGAATGGGAATTAATCAAAAGTATGCATGGATTATGAAAAAATTAAACCTCAATTGTTCCCGGTGAATAAATGAAAAACCTTTAATGAGAACAAAGGGGGTATCAAAAGTAACGCCCGCTTTCACACTTATTGGGTGTGAAAGCGGGCGTAATTTCGCAACTAATTTATAGTTCGCATTTATTGCGGAGAGAGAGGGATTCGAACCCCCGGAGCCTCGCAGCTCAACGGTTTTCAAGACCGCCGCAATCGACCACTCTGCCATCTCTCCGGGCACAAAAGTAGCATACTTTTCATTCGGGGCAAAAAAAAATGATTTTTTTTCGAAAATTATTTGTTTGTGGATTATTTAATATATATTTGCATATCAAGTTATTGCTTAACTACACTCATTTTTCAACCTAATTTTTTATAATTATGAACAAAACAGAACTCATTGATGCCATTGCTAAAAAAGCCGGCATTACGAAAACGGACGCTAAAAAAGCATTGGAGGCTTACACTGCCGTAACCGCTGAAACCCTGAAGGCTGGCGACAAAATCGTACTGGTTGGTTTCGGTTCTTTCTCGGTGACCAAGAAGCCGGCGCGCACGGGCCGCAACCCGCGCACGGGTGCCGCTATCAAGATCGCAGCCAAGAAAGTGGTTAAATTCAAGGCAGGTGCAGATCTGAGCAACAAGATCTAATTCTCCCTCCCGAGAAATTGAACTGCCCCGAAAGGTTTCCTTTTCGGGCAGTTTTTATTTTTGGGAAATCGTCCTAAATTTGCAGGCATTAAGGATAAAAACCGGAAAAACAGACCGAATCTCTATGAAATTCAAAATAAAGCCGAGGGCGGCGATCGCCCTGTTCATCGCGTTGCTGCTGGTGGTTGACCAGGTGGTGAAAATATGGGTCAAAACGCATATGACCCTCAACGAGAGCATCACCGTGTTCCGCAACTGGTTTTTCATCCGGTTCATCGAAAATCCCGGAGCGGCTTACGGTATGGAGTTGGGCGGCGATTACGGCAAGCTGATCCTGAGCCTGTTCCGGCTGGTGGCCATCGTGCTGCTGTGCATCTACATCAACCGCCTGCTGAAGAAAGGGACAACCACCCGGGGGATGCTCGTGGGGCTTTCGCTGGTTATTGCAGGGGCTATCGGCAACGTCATAGACAGCGCGTTTTACGGAATTTTCTTTACCGAGTCGACCTTTATGTCGGTGGCCGAATTCACCAACGGCGGCGGATATGCCTCGTTCCTGCACGGCAAGGTGGTCGATATGCTCTACTTTCCGATCATCAAAAGCACCTATCCGGCGTGGTTTCCGTGGGTGGGGGGCGAGCCGTTCGAGTTCTTCAGCCCGATTTTCAACATCGCCGACTCATACATCTCCGTCGGGGTGCTTTACCTGATCATCTTTCAGCGGAAGGCGTTCTTGAAATAGAGCAACGGATAAACGAATGGAAATCCGGGGTTGCTCGCATTGCGAACAACCCCGGATTTCTGATTTATTATGCTTGCCGCAATATAATAAGGTATTGTCCAATCCTGTTCGGCCCAGGGTTTTACGGCCTTTGGGGGTAAAGACAAAAAGGCGGGTCGTGCCGGCAGGCGAACAGAATGTTTTTAAAGGCGATCTTGCGGAACATCAATGATTATCTCCTTTTGATGCTCAGCATCAGCGTCCCGGCAACGATGCACACCACCGGCAGGAACGCCTTCTCGAACGGAATGTACGAAAACAGGCTGTCGTAGAGCAGGAACAGCACGCCCATCGACGCGGTGATGATGCCCGCCTTCTTGTTGCCCGTCACCATCAGGAAGCCGCCGATGACCACCAGCAGGAACCGCCACGAGAACACCACCTGCTCGAAGCCGTGCGGCAGCGCTTTCAGGTTGTGCAGCAGCCAAAGGATGCCCGCGGCGATGAGCGTTGCGCCGGTATAAATGTACCCCCACTGGTCGGACGGCTTTCTTTTCTTCGGGGTCTTCGGCGGGGTCTTCGGAAACGGGGGAGGGGTTTGATTGGTGATTTCCATGAGTTGTCGGTCTTTTAGATGAGATTCGGTTATTTATGGAGTTGTTTTTTAGGCCCGGATGAATTTGATAAAAATCATGCGAATATAACAAAAAATAATTGTGAACGATTTTTTAGGAGGCGTTTACGCTGGCGGAATAAAACCGCGGCCGATAAATATCCGTAAAATTGGGTTCCTGCGCGAAACTGATTATATTTGCATATAATAAACAGTTTCGGATGGGATCTGTTGTTTCCAGCCTGGTGGGCAGCCTTCTTCTGGTGTTTTACGTGGTGACCGTGGCGGTGACCGTATTCGCCATTGTGCTCGAACGCCGCGATCCGGTCAAGGCCATGTCGTGGATCCTGGTGCTGGTGCTGGTGCCCGTGCTGGGTTTTGTCATTTACATGACCTTCGGGCGCAATTACCGCAAGCGCAAACTGTTCGGGCGCAAGGCCATGTACGACGTGTTGCAGACCGACAAACTGTCGTCGCAACAGGTGGACGTGATCAACAGCCCGGTGCTCAAGGGCTACCCCTCGATAACGAATAACCGCGAAACCATCACCCTGCTGCTCAATAACAGCCGTTCGATGCTCACGGCGGGCAACAAGGTGGAGCTGCTCAACGACGGCCGGGACGTGTTCGCCGCCATGATCCGAAGCATGGAGGCCGCCACTTCGTCGATCCACGTGCAGTTCTATATCATCTGCGACGACCGCATCGGCAACATCCTCAAAGACACGCTCATCCGCAAGGCGCGCGAGGGGGTCGAGGTGCGCCTGGTGTTCGACGACGTGGGCAGTTGGAACCTGGGGCGCCGCTACATCCGGCCGCTGGTCGAGGCGGGTGTTGAGGTCTACAAGTTCATGCCCGTGCTTTTCCCGTGGATCACCAGTAAGATCAACTACCGCAACCATCGCAAAATCGTGGTGGTGGATGGCCGCGAAGGGTTCATGGGGGGGTACAACGTGGCCGACCGCTACATCACCGGCGATAAGTTCGGCTATTGGCGCGACACGCACATCCGGATCAACGGCGAGGCGGTGCATTACCTCCAGCAGTCGTTTGCCAGCGACTGGTTCTTCGTGTGCGGCAAGGAGCTGACCGACAAGAAATATTTTCCCGAAGTGAAGCCCTCCGGGAACGAATTCGTCCAGATCGCCACCTCGGGGGCCGACTCGCCCTGGGCCTCGATCATGCAGGCCTATTTCTCGGCCGTCACCAACGCCCGGAAACACATCTACATTTCCACCCCCTATTTCCTGCCCAACGAAGCGTTGCGCACGGCTCTTGAAGTGTCGGCCCTGGGGGGCATCGACGTGCGGCTGATGATCCCCTCGCGATCCGACTCCACGATCGTCTACTGGGCCACCCGCTCGTTCATCGCCGAAATGCTCGACGCCAACGTGAAAGTCTATATGTACAACAAAGGCTTCAGTCATTCGAAGATCATGATGGTCGACAGCGACATGTCGTCCGTGGGGTCGGCCAACATGGACATCCGCAGTTTCGAAGACAACTTCGAGGTGTCCGCTTTCATCTACGACCCCCGCATCACCAAAGAACTCGAAACCCGCTATTTCGAAGACCTGGCCCATTCCACCCTGCTGACAAAGGAAGAATGGGCCCGGAGATCCCTTCTCCATCGCATGTACGAAGGGTTCTCTCGCCTGCTGAGCCCCTTGTTGTAATTGCCCCGGATGCTCAATTTCGGATGTTTCTTCGAGGGGAGGGGCTTTTTTGCAAAAAGCTTAGATCGGGTACCGGGAAATTATTACCTTTGTGGGTTCTAAGCCATGTTTTGTATGGATCTTCAGCAGGTGAAGCAGCGATTTGGGATTGTTGGCAACAACGACGCCTTTAACCGGGCGTTGGAGATCGCCATCCGGGTGGCTCCGACCGACCTGACGGTTCTGATTACCGGAGAGAGCGGGGTGGGGAAGGAGTTTTTTCCGCAGATTATCCACCAATACAGCCACCGCAAGCACAGCCATTACATTGCCGTCAACTGCGGCGCCATTCCCGAGGGGACGATCGATTCGGAGCTGTTCGGGCACGAGAAGGGGGCGTTCACCGGGGCTTCGGACAGCCGCAAGGGGTATTTCGAGATGGCCGACGGCGGGACGATCTTCCTGGACGAGGTGGGCGAACTGCCGTTGCAGACCCAGGTGAGGCTGCTGCGGGTGCTGCAGTCGGGCGAGTACATCCGCGTGGGGTCGTCGAAAGTGCAGAAGACCAATGTGCGGGTGGTGGCGGCCACCAATAAAGACCTGGGCGAGGCGATCAAGGGCGGGACGTTCCGCGAGGATCTCTACTACCGGCTCAGCATCGTGCCGGTCGAGGTGCCGCCGTTGCGCGAGCGTAAGCAGGATGTTTACCTGTTGTTCCGCAAGTTCGCCTCGGACATCGCCGAGCAGTACCACATGCAGCCGATCGCCCTCGACGCGGAGGCGAAGCAGATGCTGATGCACTATCCGTGGCCGGGCAACATCCGCCAGCTCAAGAACGTGGCCGAGCAGATTTCGGCCGTCGAGGAGTCGCGGCTGGTGACGACACAGGTGTTGGGCAAATACCTGACCAACTACACGCCGGCGTTGTACGGCGATATCCCGGCACAGGATTACGGCAACGGCGAACGGGATATTTTCTTCAAGATACTGGTCGATATGCGCAACGACATCCTCGAAATCAAACGGATGCTGCGCGAGGGCGGCCTGAGGGGCGGCGTGCCTGAGGCGCCGAAAGAGGGCACGACTTCGCTGCTTCCGGCGCCGATGGCTCCGGGCAACATGTACGTGCCGGTGGACGTTGCCCCCCAGCACCACGAGGCGGCTGAAGAGCTGCCCAAAACCAAAGAGGCGCACATGAAAGAGGCCATCGAGAACGCGCTCCGCAAACACGGCGGGCGGCGCAAGGAGGCGGCCAGGGAGCTTTTCATATCGGAGCGGACACTGTACCGGAAAATAAAAGAATTGGGGATCGATGTTTAAAAAATGGAGTATATACGGGGCGCTGCTGGCGGCGGCACTCCTTTTTGCCGGATGCCGGTTTGTGAAGTATTCGTTCAGCGGGGCCTCGATCGGTACGGGGGTCAACACGGTGGCCATCGCCTATTTCCCGAATACGGCGCCTATGGTGGCTCCGATCCTGAGCCCGACCTTTACCGATGCGCTCAAGGATAAATTCGCCCGCCAAACCCGCCTGACGCTGCTGCCCGATAGCGAATTCGACAGCGGCGATATGCAGTTCGAGGGCGAGATCACGGGGTACACCTCGACCCCGGCGGCCATCTCGGGCAACGAATATGCCTCGCTCAACCGCCTGACGATCACCGTGCGGGTGAAGTTCACCAACAACGTCGAGACGCAATACAGTTTCCGCGACGCCCGCTCGTTCTCGGCCTACGCCGACTACGACAGCAACCGGTTGTTGCAGGAGGTCGAGTCGTCGCTCATTCCCGAGATCGTGGAGAAGCTGATCGAGGATATCTTCAATGCGGCCGTGTCGAACTGGTAGACTATGCTGATCAATGAACCGAACAACTTCCATGAAATTTACCGACCTGATAACTCATCCCGAACTGCTGTGCCCGGCCAACGCCGAGGCGGTGCGGAGCGTGGTGTCGAAATACCCGTGGTTTACGGCTGCCAGGGTGATGTTGCACCGGGCTTACGGCTCGTCGCCCGGGCTGACCCTGCAACAGAAGCAGGAGTGCGAGGCGTTGCAGGTCGACCTGTCGGTGCTGGTGGCCGGAGGAGGCGCACCGGAACTGCTTGAGGGCGGCCTTCATGCCGGCGACCTGACGGGACTGCGCAACAGCATGGACATCATCGACAAATTCCTCGGCAACGAGGAGGGGATCGCCCTGCCCGGGGCCGATCCGCAGCAGACGGTCGAAACCATCGACATGTCGGTGCGGTCGGTCAGCGACGACGGCTCGCTGGCCACCGAGACCCTGGCGCAGATATACCGCTCGCAGGGGCTAAAAAACAAGGCGATCGAAACTTATCGCAAATTAAGTTTGAAATATCCGGAAAAAAGTGTTTACTTTGCAGCCTTAATAGACGAAATTAAAAATAGTTAAACGACCATGTATACTTTCTGCATTGTTCTGATTCTGATCGCGAGCGTGTTGCTGATCCTTGCGGTTTTGTCGCAGCACCCCAAGAGCGGTATGGCTGCCAACTTCGGTGCCACGGGCCAGGTGATGGGCGTGCGCCAGGCGTCCGATTTCCTTGAAAAATTCACGTGGGGGACGGCCATTGCCATTGTTGTGCTGAGCCTTGTGGCCACCATGAGCATTCCCAAGGGCGATATTTCCAAGAGCAAATCGGAGCTCGAAAAGTCGCTGACCGTTCCCGCTGCCGGAACGCCGTCGTTCTCGATCCCTGCCGCAGGCGGCGAAGAAGGAACCGAGGGCGAACTTCCCGCACAGGGAGGCGAAGCCCCTGCGGGAGAGGCTCCTGCCGGTGAAGCGCCTGCCCAGCAGTAGCGCGGTATTTGCAAAAGAATTCGATCCGGCTTCCGTGAAAGGAGGCCGGATTTTTTGGTTATATTTGCAGAATCCGGGCAGGCCCGACTCTGCCCCCGGAGGTCGCTATATTTAAAATGGAGAGATGAAAAACAGTGAGCCTCAGTCCGTGGGTGTCATCATATCCACTTACAACAGCCCCGAATGGCTGCGCAAGGTATTGTTGGGTTATGCGTGCCAGAGCCGCCGCGCCGACCGGATCGTCATTGCCGACGACGGTTCGCGCGATGACACCCGCGCCATGATCGAAGAGATGGACGCCCGTTATGACCTTAATATCACGCATGTGTGGCATCCCGACGACGGATTCCAGAAAAGCCGCATCCTGAATAAGGCCATCGTGGCGGCCGACGGTTGCCAATACCTGATCTTCACCGACCAGGACTGCATTCCCCGCGCTGATTTCGTTGAGGTACACGTGCGAAACGCGCAGCCCGGCTATATGGTGTCGGGCGGGTACTTCAAGTTGCCGCTCGACATCAGCCATGCCATCGAGTTCGACGACATCGAGACGGGCCGGGCGTTCGAGTTGAAATGGTTGCGCCGGAACGGGCTCAAGTGCAACTTCAAGTGCACCAAGTTGATGAAATGCCGTTGGCTGCGTGCGCTCCTGAATGTCGTCACTCCGGCCAAAGCCTCGTGGAACGGCTGCAATTCGTCGGGATGGCGGGCCGACATGCTGGCTGTCAACGGGTTCAACGAGCAGATGCAGTATGGCGGCCAGGATCGCGAATTCGGCGAACGCCTGGCCAACATGGGCATCCGGTCGAGACAGAGGCGCTATTCGGCCATTTGCCTGCACCTCGACCATAAGCGTCCTTACAAAACGAAGGAATCTGTGGATAAGAACGTCGCCATCCGGAAGAACACCCGCCGCAAAAAGATCGTCGAAACCCCTTACGGCATTAATCAGCTATGAAAACCGTCGCCCTTGTCGAACTGAACAGCTGGCATAGCGAGTGCCTCTATTCGCAGGTGTTGATGCTCAAGACCGCGGGCTACACGGTGCATCTGATCTGCAATGCCAATCTGGCGCGGCAGGTGGCCGACATCAAGATTGCCGACCGGGAGTTGTTGGTCGAACCGACGCTGCGGGGACTGATGCGGGTGAGCCGATACATTTGCAGAAACAAGATCGGGAAAGTCGTTTTCAATATGGCGCAGGGCAGTCATGTGCTGAAATACTGCCTGCTGAACCTTTTTTCGCGGGTGCGATATTTCGGTACCATTCACAATCTGCGCAAGCTGACCCAGAGCACCGGGCAGAAGATCATCAGCCTCAAGGTTAAAAAATACTTTGTCATCGCGGCTTACCTGAAGGAACGGTTCCCGGCGGTGAAAGGGCTTTCGTGCGAGTCGTTCAATCCGGTTTTTATTCCGGATCATGAGCGAATGGAGATAGAAAAACCGGAGAACGAAATATGGATTGCCATTCCCGGTTCGCTCGATTTCAAGCGGCGCGACTATGCCGCCCTGTTTCAGGAAAAACCGTACGATCCCCGGATCCGGTTCGTGCTGATCGGAAACAGTCGTGGCTGCGATGGCCCGGTCGTGCGGAAAATGATAGAAGAGGCCGGGTTGGAGAGAAACTTTATCCTGTTCGATCAGTACGTCGAAAACGGGCCGTTCTATTCCTATGCCTCGGCCTGCGACTACATCATGCCCCTGATCCATGAAGGCACCGAAGGGTTTGAGAACTACCTCCGCTATAAAACCACCGGAACGCTGTTGACGGCGTTGGGTTTGCAGATCCCGATGCTGTGCGATGCGGCTTTCGGGCAGTTGGAAGATTTCAAGGGACATGCCCTCTATTACAAGCGGGAAGGGTTGGTCGAGGCGGTCAATGCCCTGCCCAAGCCCGATAAAAGAGCGTTTTATCCTTCAGATTCCGTCCTGAGTCTTGAAATCCAGGCTGCGAGATACGCTGCTTTCATTGGGGGATAGGCTATCGGAACATCATTTTTCAAAAATATAATTTTCGCGTAAAATGAATTCAGACCGTCCGCCTCACTTTTTTAGACCCGCGAAATCGGAGGATGCTCAAACGATCAAAGACATTGCACGACGGGTCATAGTGTCTGACTATACCCCATTTCTGGGCGCCGGGGCTGTCCGTGATTTTATTGAAAGCGGACTGGCCGACAAGGAAATCGACGACGGAATGGAGCATTGCACACTGATGGTTTGCGATGACCGGATCCTCGGATTCGCCATAACGGACGGTCCCTTATTGCATTTGATTATGATAGACGCGGCCTGCCAAAATAGCGGGTTCGGCTCGAAACTATTGGCGTACGTTGAAGGCCTTTTGTTTGAGGCATACGAAACGATCCGTTTGCAAACATTCAGGGAAAACACGCAGGCGGTGCGGTTCTACCTTAAGCACGGATGGAATGTCGTTGAAGAAAATGTCGTTCCGGAAATGGGTAAAACGATGTTGTCGTTTGAAAAAACGGGTCACGGGAAAGCGGTGCGGTAATTCAGCGCTTAGGTCGGGGGTCACGGAAAAAACCCTCCGTGTTGTTTGTTATTCCGGATAAAACGCTATTTTTGTAGAATGAAAAATAAATTTAACTTATTATAAAATACTCATGAACAAGACTCTTTTGGTATTGGCGGCCGGGATGGGCTCGCGTTATGGCTCACTGAAGCAGATGGACGGGGTGGGGCCCAACTCGGAGGCGATTATCGACTATTCGATTTACGACGCCATCCGCGCGGGGTTCGATAAGGTGGTTTTTGTGATCCGCCACAGTTTTGAGAAAAACTTCAAGGAGGTTTTCTCGGCTGCCCGGTTCAACGGAAAAATCAAGGTGGAGTATGTTTTTCAGGAGTTGGACTATCTGCCCCAGGGCTATTCCGTGCCCGAGGGCCGCGAAAAACCGTGGGGGACGAACCACGCCCTGCTGATGGCCAAGGATGTGATCCGCGAGCCGTTTGCCGTCATCAATGCCGACGATTATTATGGGGTGGATGCGTACAAGGTGCTTGGCGATTACCTAGATAAACTCAATGGCAAGGCCGACCATTATGCGATGGTGGGCTTCAAACTCAAGAACACGTTGTCGGATTTCGGTTCGGTATCGCGCGGGGTCTGCTCGGTCGATGCCGACCACAACCTGACCGGCATGGTCGAACGCACGCACATCGAAAAAAGCGGCGACGGGGCGGTGTTTAAAGACGAGAAAGGCGATCTGGTTCCGATTTCGGTCGAGACGGAAGTGTCGATGAACATGTTCGGCTTCACGCCCGACTATTTCAACTACTCCGAAGGGTTGTTCACCGGCTTCCTCGACGCCAATATGGCCAACCTGAAGGCGGAATATTTCATTCCGTATGCGGTCAATGCGCTGATCTCTACCGGGAAAGCGTCGATGAAGGTGCTTGAAACATCGTCCAAGTGGTTCGGGGTCACTTACAAGGAAGACCGTCCCGACGTGGTGGCGCGCCTGCAGAAACTGCATGCCGACGGCACCTATCCCGCCAAGTTGTGGGAGTAATTTCCGGCGATGGAAATAGAACAACATATCTGCGGGTTCACCGATAAAGGCGAGGCGTTGGTGCTGTATAAGATGACCAACGCCCGCGGTGCGTTCGTGGAACTGATCAATGCGGGGGCGGCGATCGTGTCGGTGTGTGTGCCCGACCGGGACGGCAACCTGGCCGACGTGGCGCTGGGATACCGCGATTGCGCCGATTACCTTGCCGACAGCGTGGCCATGGGCAAAACCGTGGGGCGTTACGCCAACCGCATCGCCAAAGGGCGCTTCACGCTCGATGGGAAAGAGTACAAGTTGGCGGCCAATAACGGCCCGAACCACCTGCACGGCGGCGTGGAGGGATTTTCATCCAAAGTGTGGGACGGGCGCGTGGAAACCAACCGCGTGGTGTTTTCGCTCACCAGCCCCGACGGCGACCAGAGGTATCCCGGCACGCTGGGGGTCGAGGTGGTTTATGACTGGGACGACGAAGGCACGCTGGAGATCACATACTATGCCCGCACCGACGCCCCGACCGTGGTCAACCTCTCCAATCACGCTTATTTCAACCTGGCGGGCAAGGGGACTATTTTGTCGCATCAGTTGCAGCTCAACGCCTCGCGCTATCTGCCGGTCGACGCCACGCTGATCCCCACGGGCGAGCTGGCTCCGGTGGCGGGCACGCCGATGGATTTCACCTCGCCCAAGCCGATCGGGAAAGAGATCAACGCCGACAACGAACAGTTGCGCTTCGGCAAGGGTTACGACCACTGCTGGGCGATCGACGGATGGGAGCCCGGCAAAAAAGCGACAGCCGCCGTCCTGTACGACCCGGCGAGCGGCCGGATGCTGACGGTCGACACCACCCAGCCCGGAGTGCAGGTCTATACCGGCAACTACCTCTCGCAGGCGGCAGGAGATCCCAAGTCGGGGCGCGAATTTGCCGACAACGACGGGGTGGCTGTCGAGTGCCAGCGCTTCCCCGATTCGCCCAACAAACCGCAGTTTCCATCGGCAGTGCTGGCCCCGGGCCAAATGTACGAGGAACATATCTGGTATCGGTTCACCGTAAAATAAAATCATAACCTAAACACTGAGAAAATTATGAAATTTGCTACCATCGACATGGTGATCTTTATCTCCTATGTCCTGTTGATCGTGGTGATCGGCCTGTGGGTCTCGCGCGAAAAAAAGGGCAAGGTGAAAGATTCCAAAGACTATTTCCTGGCCAGCAAGGCGTTGCCGTGGTGGGCCATCGGAGCGTCGCTGATTGCCTCGAACATCAGCGCCGAACAGTTCATCGGCATGTCCGGGTCGGGTTTCGCCATTGGCATGGGCATCGCCTCGTATGAATTCATGGCGGCGCTGGGGCTCATCATTGTGGCGGCGTTCTTCCTGCCCATTTACATCAGCAGGGGGATCTATACCATGCCCCAGTACCTTGAGCACCGGTTCGACAAGCGTGTGAAAACGGTGATGGCCATCTTCTGGCTGGCGGTGTTCATCTTCATCAACCTGACCTCGATCCTTTATCTGGGTGCGTTGGCCATCAAGAATGTGATGGGCGTCGACCTGATCTGGGGAATCGTGGGGCTGGCGGCGTTCGCGTTGGTTTATTCGATTTACGGCGGGCTGAAGGCGGTGGCCTGGACCGACGTGATCCAGGTGGTGTTCCTCATCGGCGGCGGATTGTTGACGACCTACATCGCCCTGAAGATCCTGGGCGGTGACAGCTGGGTACGCGGCATCGACGAACTGTTCACCCGTGCGCCCGAGAAATTCGACATGATCCTTGAAAAAGGCAAGCACATGATCTCGGACGGGAAAGGCGGCGTGAAAGACGCCTACCAGGATCTGCCGGGCTTGAGCGTGCTCATCGGCGGGCTGTGGGTGGCCAACCTCTATTATTGGGGGTGCAACCAATACATCATCCAGCGTGCGCTGGCAGCCAAGAGCATCGACCAGGCCCAGAAGGGGCTGGTATTTGCCGGCTTCCTGAAGCTGTTGCTCCCGATCATCGTGGTGGTTCCGGGCATCGTAGCCTTCCTCATGGTGAAAGACGGCATCATGTACAACGGGGAAATGATCGTTATCGGCAAGCCCGATGAGGCGTACCCCACGCTGCTGGGGATGCTCCCGGCCGGTGTCCGCGGATTGGCGTTTGCGGCTCTGGTGGCGGCCATCGTCAGCTCGCTGGCCTCGATGATGAACTCGATCTCGACCATCTTCACAATGGACATTTACAAGTCGTTCATCAACAAAAAGGCGTCGGAAACCAAGATGGTGGGCGTCGGCCGCATCACCAGCGTCGTTGCTTTGGCTATCGCCATCTGCATCGCGCCGATGCTGGTCAACCTCGACCAGGCGTTCCAGTATATCCAGGAGTTCACCGGCTTCATCAGCCCGGGTGCGTTGGCCATCTTCCTTGCCGGGTTCTTCTACAAAAGGGCCACGGCCAACGGGGCTTTGGCCGCTGCTATCGGTACGTTCGTCTTCTCGGCCCTGTTCTACTTCCTGTGGCCGGGGCTGCCGTTCATGGACCGCATGATGGTGGTGTTCGTGCTCTGCTTCCTGCTGATCATGCTGTTCTCGGCCATCGAAAAGAAAGCCCCGAACGAAGAGGCGGTGAAGCTGGAAAAAGGAATCTTCAAAACCTCGAAAGGGTTCAAGGTCGGGGCGGTCATTATCATCCTGATCCTGATCTTCATCTACGCCATTTGGTGGTAGGGAATAACCTGCTTGCAAAAAAGGGCATCCGTTACGGATGCCCTTTTTTATATCTGCCCGGATTCCGGCCGCATTTTTTTGTACCTTTGGGTAATCAATCGACCCGGTTATGGCACACGATCACAACCATGCGCACGAGGCGGCGGGCAGGAACATCCTGGTGGTGTTCTGGCTCAATTTCCTGTTTGCCGTCATCGAGATCGTGGGAGGGATCTTCACCAACAGCATGGCCATCATCTCGGACGCCATCCACGACATGGGCGATTGCGTGTCGCTGGGCATCGCCTGGTACCTCGAAAAAGTGGCCGGAAAGGGGCGAGACCGCAAATTCTCGTACGGATACAAGCGATTTTCTCTGTTGGGGGCCGTGATCCTTTCGGTGATCCTGTGTGTGGGGGCGTTCATCGTCATCAGAGAGAGCGTCGGCCGCCTGATGGACCCGCAGATGCCCCACGCCAAAGGGATGCTGCTGCTGGCCATTGTCGGCATTGCGGTGAACGGGGCCGCCGTGTTCCGCATCAAAAAAGGCAAGACGATGAACGAACGTGCGGTGTACCTGCACCTGATGGAGGACGTGTTGGGATGGATTGCCGTGCTGGTAGTGAGCGTGGTGATGCTGTTTGTCGAAGCGCCGTTGCTCGACCCTTTATTGTCGTTGGGTATCACGGCGTGGGTGCTGTTCAATGTGTTCCGCAACCTGAGGGCGACATTCCGGGTGTTGTTGCAGGGCACGCCCGAAGGGGTTGACGCCGACGACCTGTGCCGCAGGATCTCTCTCCTCGACGGCGTGCTGTCGGTTCACGATCTGCACCTGTGGACGCTCGACGGGCAGAACAACATCGCCACCCTGCACGTGGTGTGCCGGGACGGCCTGCCGACGCAGCGGCTCGAAGAGATCAAATGCGAGGTGCGCGTTATTTGCCGGAAGGCGGGCATCGGCCATGCCACCATCGAACTCGAAGGCGAGAACGAACTGTGCGAATTACGCGGGCATTAGCTTCCGGCTTGCCCGACTGGCTGAGTCGGCTTGCTGCGAAATTTCCTGTAAAACAGGCCCTTCGGCAGACAGCAGAAACGTTTTTCCGTGCATAAACTTCAGGAGTACATATGCAAAACATTCGGCGAGTGTTCGGTACGACACGTGGAAGATCGGGCCGTAAAATACAAAAAGCTTCTTAATGATTCATTAAGAAGCTTTTTGTATAAGATGGATTATACAACCTATTTCTTCGCGAAGAAATCTTTGATCTGATCGTTGGGAAGGATCTCGGTCTTGAAGGTGTATGCGCCTGTTTTTTCAGACTTAACCATCTTAATACACTTGGTGAAGCCTTTGCCCGCACCGGTTTTGAGAGTTGCTACTACTTTCTTTGCCATGGTTCGTGTTATTTAATTTCTCGGTGAACTGTCACTCGCTTGAGGATCGGGTTGTATTTCTTGCGTTCCATCCTGTCGGGAGTGTTCTTCTTGTTTTTGGTGGTGATGTACCGCGAGGTTCCGGGCATGCCGCTCTCTTTGTGTTCGGTACATTCCAGGATTACCTGCACCCTGTTGCCTTTCTTTGCCATTTACGTATCGTTTAATAGATTTTACCGAGCGCCTTGGCTTCTTTCAAAGCAGCGGCCAGCCCTTTTTTGTTGATTGTTTTGATGCCTGCGGCAGACACTTTGAGCGTTACCCAGCGGCCTTCCTCCTCCAAAAAGAACCGTTTGTTGCGGAGGTTGGGGTCGAAAGTCCGCTTGGTCTTCTTGTTCGAGTGAGACACGTTGTGCCCGTTCTGAGCGGTCTTACCCGTGATTTGACAAATTTTCATCTCTCTTGCGTTTATAAATTAATAAGCGTGCAAATAACGTGATTTTTCTCCGGAAAATCAAATTTTCAGCGGATATATTTTTTCGACGGCTTGATGTCTGTGGGGCAGATCACCTTCAACCCCTTGTGCAAGCACGATATTTTGACCGGGAACGGGGGGCCTCCCTCGCCGTCCACGTCGGTGACCTCGTCGCCTGCCGAGGCGATCTCCACCTCGCGCGTTTTGAAGTGCAGCACCCCGTCCGGATAGCAGCTGTTGTCTTTGGTCAGAAAGTGGAAAATGGTTTGCAGGTTGCGCACGAAGTTGTCTTTCTTGAAAACCAGCACATCCAGCAGCCCGTCCTGAATGTCCGACAGATAGGCCAGCTCCATCTTGCCCGCGCTGCGTCCGTTGAACACCAGCACCAGGAACGCCTGTCCGGAGTACGAAACCTCGTCCGATCGCACGTCGATGTTCATTTTCGCCAACAGGGGCAACTCCTGCAACGAGTTCATGTAGTAGGCCATGCGCCCGAAGGTGTTCTTCATCAGCGTGGGCGTCTTCTGCGAAATATCGGTGAACATCCCCGAACTGAACACGTTGACGAAATATTTGCCGTCCGCCGTCGCCAGATCGATTTCATGCACCTGTCCGTCCAGGATGCGGCGGCACGAGCGCGGCACGTTGGAGGTGGTGCCCAGCAGCGAGGCGAAGTCGTTGGCCGTGCCGGTGGGCAGCACCGCTACCGGAACATCCAGCCCCTTGTTCTTGACGGCGTTGATTACCTGGTTCACGGTGCCGTCGCCCCCGGCGATCAGGATGTGGTGGTAGCTGTTGTCGACCCCTTCGAGCGCCTGTTCGAGCGTGAATTCGCGCATCATCCGGAAAGGCTCGATCCGCTTGCCTTTCTTCTGGTAGATTTCCACGATCTCGTCCAGATAGGTCGATATGGCGGCTTTGCCCGAATAGGGGTTGTATATGAACCGTACCTTTTCCATCTATTGTCCGTACCGTTGCTTTGTGGAGTAATATCCTTTGAAGTTACCCAAAGAATCGGAATAAATCAAATAGGCGTCCAGTTCGGGATGCCGCCCGAGCAGTTCGAGGCTCTTTTCCATGCCGACAATCATCATCACTGTGCCGAAGCCGTCGGCCAGCCCCGAGGTGGGGGCCGAAACCGTCGCCGAGAGCAGGTTGTGCACCACCGGCCGGCCCGCTTTGGCGTCGATGGTGTGGGTTACCTTTTGCCCGTCGGCGGTGGTGTAGAATTTGCGGTAGTTGCCCGAGGTGGCCATGCCGCGGTCTTTGAGCGGCAACTGCGCGATCAGGTCGGCGCCCGGGGTCATGTTGCCTTCGGTGGGCCGGTCGATGCCCACCACCCATTCGGTGCCGTCGGGTTTGGTGCCGCGTGCGAACAACTCGCCGCCGCCGACCTCGACGATGTAACTCCCGATCCCATTGGCGTCGAGGAAGTCGCGCACCACATCCACCGCATAACCCGAGGCAATGGCGTTGAGGTCGATCTGCACCCGCGGGTCGGACTTGGAGATGCGGTTTTCGGTGTAGGCGATGCGGTCGAATCCCACGAACTGCATGATCGAGTCGATGGAATAGTGCTCGCTGCGCTCTTCGGCCGAAAACCCGAGGGCCGCCACCAGCGGCTTGACCGTTACGTCGAACGCGCCGTCGCTTTCGTCATACAGCTGCCGGGCGATCTCCAGGCAGGCGTGGATATGGCGGTCGATCGAATCGGTTTCGTTGTTGTTGATCTTCACGATCAGCGACCCTGGCCGGTAGAGCGACATCGAATTCTCGATGGCGTTGAAGATGCTGTCGATCTGCTGTGCCATCCGGGTATCGGTGTGCTTGCCCGCCATGACGATGCGGTAGGGCGATCCCTGGGTGACCCCTTCGATCAGGGTCTTGACATCCTCTTTTTCCCGGCATCCGGATAAAAGCGTTGCAATCAGTGAGATGCAGTACAATTTTTTGATTATTCCAACCATTCGGCAATTGTTTTTATCAGTTCTTCCCGCCGCTCCACATGCACGAAGTGCGACGCGCCGGGGATTGTTTTCATTGTCCCGTTCGGGAAGTGTTCTTTTATAAAAAGGGCGTCTTCGTCCGTAATGTAGTCCGACAACCCGCCTTTGACAAACAGGGTCGGCGTTTTCACGGCGGCATTTCCCGGAAAATTTCCGTAGACGATCTCCTCCAGATACGCCCCGATCGCCGCCAGGTTGATCCTCCACTCGAACGCTCCGGCCTGTCCCGTCAGGTTCTGCATCAGGAACAGGGCGGTGGTTTCGTCCACGCCGCCGCGGGTCAGGTGCCGGGCGACATCGTCCCTTGTGCCGTCCATCGGCGCCGAGCCCATCAGCCTCACCGCCCGTACATGATAGGCGTAATGGCTGTCGGCGGCGGCGAGGTTGCTTGCGCGCGGCGAAATATCCACAGCTATGCACCGCCGCACGGCATTTGTCCGGCGCAGGTAATCCAGCGCAACCCGTCCGCCCATCGAGTGTCCCACCACGTCGACGGACGCAACGCCCAGGTCGGCGATGAATTCCGCCAGGTCGCCGCTCATGCTTCCGTACGAGTTGACCTCCGAGTGCGGCGACCGCCCGTGGTTGCGCAAGTCCGGCAGATACACGTCGGCCCCTGTGGCTGCGGCGAGCTCTTTAGCCGCCGTGAGCCAGTTGCCCCCGTTGCCGTACAGCCCGTGCAGAATAACGATGGGGACGCCTGCCCCCATGCCCGCACTCTTTCTGTAAAATAATTTCATTGCTTCTTTTGCAGGCCCTTCTTGCCCCGGGCGAATCGTCATTCCTGTCCGGAACGGGCTGCGGGAGGCATCGCCCCTTTTGTACGTTCCCGGGAGACCCGGCCCCCTCGACTTTTATCGTTTCATTGCCCTGTCCATCTCGCGCTTGCTGTCTTTCTCCTTGATGTAGTCGCGCTTGTCGTAGTTTTTCCGTCCGCGCCCCAACCCGATCTGCACCTTGGCCAGCCCCCGCTCGTTGATGAACAGCTTGAGCCCCACCATCGTCAGCCCCTTGTCTTGCAGCGCCCGGTCGATTTTGTTGATCTCCTTGCGTTGCAGCAGCAGCTTCCGGTCGCGCTTGGGCTGATGGTTGTTGTAGGTGCCCCAGTGGTATTCCGACACGTTCATCCCGCGGATAAACAACTCTTTCCCATGTATATAGCAATAACAATCGACCAACGACGCCTTCCCCAGCCGGATCGACTTGATCTCGGTGCCGGTAAGCACGATGCCCGCGATCCACGTGTCGAGGATTTCGTAATCGAACGTGGCGCGTTTGTTCTTGATCGATATGTTTTTATAGTCTGCCATCTGGTAAAAACATGCGTGCGGTAGTCACAGGCGCAATCGCCATTGGTTCCGAATAGCCCTTCGGCCATCCGCTTCCGGAAAACCGCAGCAGGTGCAAATGTACAAAATTACGGGCACATACGACAACAGGGCGCCCTTTTCGAGGGGCGCCCTGCCTGGCATTACGACACCGCCGGTTATTCCGGGATGATCGCGCTCACCGGGCACACGTCGGCACAGGTGCCGCAGTCGGTGCAGGTGGTCGGGTCGATCTTGTAAACATCGCCCGGAGAGATCGCCTCAACGGGGCATTCGTCTATACAGGTACCGCAAGCGGTACAAACATCTTCAAGAATTTTGTAAGCCATAGTTTTAGAAGTTTAAATGCAATGCAAATTTAACCATTCCCCCAACATTCGTCAAAAAAAAGTATCTTTACACCCAAATTTAGAGCGATTATGAATAAGCGTATTTTTCCCGATATTATTGCCTCGGTGGGACGCACGCCTCTGGTTCGGTTGTCGAAATACAGCGCGATCGGGGAGACGGAACTGCTGGCCAAGGTCGAGTCGTTCAATCCGCTGTCGAGCGTCAAAGACCGGGCGGCGCGGTACATGATCGAAGCGGCCGAGCGCGACGGGCTGATCAGGCAGGGCGGCGTGATCGTCGAACCCACCAGCGGCAACACCGGTGTGGGGCTGGCGTTCATTTCGGCCCGCAAGGGATACCGGCTGATCCTCACCATGCCCGAAACCATGAGCCAGGAGCGCCGCAATCTGCTCAAGGCGCTGGGAGCCGAACTGGTGCTCACTCCCGGATCCGAAGGCATGCCGGGGGCGATCCGCAAAGCCGAGGAGATTGCCGCCGGGACGCCGGGAGCGTTCATCCCGAACCAGTTCTCTAATCCGGCCAATCCGCAGGCGCATTATGAAACCACGGCCGAAGAGATCTGGGCCGATACCGGCGGCCGTATCGATATTTTTGTTGCCGGCGTGGGTACGGGCGGCACCATCAGCGGTGTGGGGCGCAGGCTCAGTGAATACAACCCGCAGGTGCGGATTGTGGCCGTTGAGCCGCACGATTCGCCCGTGCTGTCGGGCGGGGCGCCGGGGCCGCATAAGATCCAGGGCATCGGCGCCGGGTTCGTGCCCGGCAATTTCGACCGCTCGGTGGTGAGTGAGATCGTCGCCGTGCGCAACGAAGAGGCATTTGCCGCCGCCCGCACCCTTGCCACGACCGAGGGAATTCTGGCGGGGATCTCGTCCGGGGCCGCCCTGCACGCCGCTGCGACGGTGGCCGCCCGGCCCGAAAATAAAGGCAAGGTGGTGGTGGCGCTTTTGCCCGACACCGGCGAACGTTATCTTTCCACCCCGCTTTTTGAATAGCACCGCAGGGTGTCTTTGAACAACAACCCGATTTCGCTTGCGGGCATTCTTGAGTGAAATGACAAATCCGCTCGGAATGAAACTTGTAGCCCTGTGTCAGGACAAAAGCGGAATGGGAACCGACCAATAAAAGAATATCGATATGTTCAGCGAAATAAAAGCTATCCGCCGCAACGACCCCTCGGCCCGGTTTTTTGAACGGTTCATTTATCCCACGCTGTACGCCGTGGTGGTGCACCGTTGGATAAGCCATCCTCTTTACCGGATCCACCTTTACTTCTTTGCCCGGTTGATCTCGTTCATCATGCGTTTTCTGACCGGAGTCGAGATCCATCCCGGGGCCCGGATCGGCAAGGGGCTGTTCATCGACCACGGCATGGGCACGGTGATCGGCGAAACAGCCGTGATCGGGCAGTGGTGCGTACTCTATCACGGGGTGACCCTTGGCGGTACAGGCAAGGTGCGCGGCAAACGCCACCCCTCCCTGGGCAACAACGTGCTGGTCGGGGCCCATTCGACCCTGCTGGGGGCCATCACCGTGGGCGACAACGTCCATATCGGGGCCGAGACGGTGGTCATTTGCCGCAACATCCCCTCCGATTGTACGGTGGTGGGGGCCCCGGGGCGCATTGTCCGGCTCGGCGGCGAAAAGGTGAACCTTCCCCTGACCGAATTCTGTGCCGACCGCGAACGGACGGTTTGAAAAACCATGCATTAATTTCGCCTGCCGGCTTGCCATCCTTTTTGTCATTGCTCAAAAGTGGAACAAGAAGGCTACGGGAGCCATAGGCTCTCTTGTTATCGGATACCTTGTTTCACTCCGGAACATTTATAAACAAAAAAGGTTGTTGCTCAAAAAAACCGGTGGGTGCGCAACTGACCGGGAGCTTTCTTCTGCGGGCCGCGGTATTTCATATGGCCCGAAACCTGAGCGCTCGACCGCGCTCATCTGGCAAACGTTCTCCAACAGGATTAAGAAATTCGCGGATTTTCTTAACCGCGTTCGGGAGCATGCGGCGCCTCTGTTTTTGCCCACTTTTTCATCAAGGAAAAGTGGAATGAAAATTCCTTCAATAATAAAGAAGCCCCGGGGTTATGTCAACCCGGGGCTTTCTTTATGAAAATCGACAATCAGACAGCGATTGCAGCCAACCGTTCGATCGCCGCATCTATCCGGGCAACGGTTTCCTCTTTTCCGATGACCTCTGTGATCTCGAACATGCTCGGGCCCATGCTCGCTCCCACCACCGCCAGGCGGAACGAATTCATCACCTGCCCCATGGGGTAGCCGTTCGATCCGATCCAGTCGTGCACGAGGCGTTCGCAGTTCTCTTTGCTGAAATCCGTGATGCCGTCCAGCACATTGCGCAGCTTGGCAACGATGGCCGGATTGTCGCCTTTCCAGTATTTCTTGACGGCCTTTTCGTCGTATTCCGCCGGAGCGACGAAAAAGTAAGACGACAATTTCCAGAAATCCGATACGAACGTCGCCCGTTCTTTTATCAGGGAGCAAACGCGCTCAACGGTGGCGTCGGGAGCAGACACCCCCTTGCCGTCGAGTACGGGCTTATAGGTCGCGGCCAACTCGGCATCCGGACAGGTTTTCATGTATTGTGCATTGAACCACTTGGCTTTTTCGGGGTCGAAGCGCGAACCCGACTTGCCCACCTTGTCGAGCGAGAACTGTTCGATCAGCTCGTCCATCGAAAAGATCTCCTGCTCGGTGCCGGGGTTCCATCCCAGCAGCGCCAGCATGTTGATGAACGCCTCGGGGAAGTAGCCGTCCTCGCGGTAGCCCCGCGACACCTCTCCCTCGGGCGAGTGCCACCGGAGCGGAAACACCGGAAATCCCATCTTGTCGCCGTCGCGCTTGCTGAGCTTGCCCTTGCCCGTGGGCTTGAGCAGCAGCGGCAGGTGGGCGAACAGCGGCATTTTGTCGGCGAACCCCAACGCTTTGTACAGCAGCACGTGCAGCGGCAACGACGGCAGCCACTCCTCGCCGCGGATCACGTGGGTGACCTCCATCAGGTAATCGTCCACGATGTTGGCCAGGTGGTAGGTGGGCAGTTCGTCGGCCGATTTGTAAAGCACCTTGTCGTCGAGCGTCGAGCTGTTGACGATGATCGACTCGCGGATGATGTCCTGCATGCGGATCTCTTCGTCCTCGGGCATTTTGAACCGGATCACCCATTTCTCGCCGCCGTCCAGCCGCCGGTGCAGCTCCTCCCGGCTCATGTTGAGCGAGTTTTTCAGCCCCTTGCGCGTCTGGTGGTTGTACGAGAACATTTTTCCTTCCGCTTCGTATTGCGCGCGGATGGCGTCGAGCTCCCCGGGCGTGTCGAACGCGTAATACGCATTGCCCGAATTGATCAGCGACAGAGCGTATTTGAGGTAGATGGCCCGGCGTTCGCTCTGGCGGTAGGGCGCGTGCGGCCCTCCGACGGAAACGCCTTCGTCGATCTTTATTCCGCACCAGTTAAGTGCCTCGACAATATACTCTTCCGCCCCGGGAACGAAGCGTTCCGAGTCAGTGTCTTCGATGCGCAGCAGAAAGTCGCCGCCCCGCTTGCGGGCGAACAGGTAGTTGTACAGTGCGGTACGCACCCCCCCGATGTGCAGGGGGCCGGTGGGGCTGGGGGCGAAACGCACTCTTACTTTGCGGTCGGTCATGATCGGGTTCTTTTATTTTTTTATCATTTCGTTGTGATCCTGAGCGCACGAGGGGGCGTCATAACTATAAAAAGACAGCGTCGTCATTACGCGTTTCGCTGCGCTCGGGGCGGCAACCGGAAAGGGATGTCGCTACCGGATCGAATATTCGAGCCGCATGGTGATGGTGGCCATTTTCACCTTCGACGAGGTGTTGTACGACCCTCCCCACGAATAGTCCTCGTTCGAATTGGGGGCCGTGATCTGGATCACGCCCATCTTGGCGTTTTTGAGTTTGCCGGTTTTGGCCCCCGCTTCAGCGGCGATCTTCTCGGCGCGTTCACGGGCGTCCTGCGTGGCTTTTGACACCAGCGTCAGCTTCAGGTCGGCCAGCTTGGAGTAGTAATAGCACGGCGGGGTCGATTCGAGCCGGATGCCGCTCGATATCAGGTCGGTGATCTGGCGCGACACCACCTCGATCTTCTCCACCTCTTTCGATTCGATGTGGATCTGCTGGCTCAGCCGGTACCCTTTGAACTTTGACCCTATATAACGGCCGTCGGCGCTGTACACCGGATCGTGCTGCTGCAAAATGCTGATGGCCTTGAAAATCACCTCATCGCTGTTCACTCCCTTCGATTCGAGGTATTTCTTCACCGCCTCGCGGTCTTTTTCGAGGTTCTGGGCCGCCTCTTTCATATCCAGGTTCTCCTGCCACAGGGAGAAGTCGGCCGCGATGATATCCGAGGTAAACTCCTCCTCGCCCAGCCCCGTCACGGCAATGGTGTTCTGGTACGAATAACGGTTCTTGTACGCGTTGGTCAGCATCAGCGTACCCAGCAGCACACCGATCACAATGGCCGCAGACAGAAAATACGTTTTTTTCATCGCTTTTTTGTTTTAATGGGTTAAATATTCCAAGCTTTCCGAAAGAGGCTTAACCAAAAACTTTTGGGAAATGCTCCGTATCTCGCGACTGACTTCGCACCGCTTTCCGAACAGGTCGGTTCGGTGACGTGCATCCGATCACGAAAAACAAAATTTTTGATTGAACTTTTTCCAGAAAGTTCAGATTGTGTCTCAACAGAACATCAAACGTTGAACCGGAAATGCATGATGTCGCCGTCCTGAACGACATAATCCTTGCCTTCGACCGACATTTTTCCCGCTTCGCGGCAGGCGGCTTCCGATCCCAGCGCCACGTAGTCCGAGTACTTGATGACCTCGGCGCGGATAAAGCCGCGTTCGAAGTCGGTGTGGATGATGCCGGCGGCCTGGGGGGCTTTCGTTCCTTTGTTGAAAGTCCAGGCGTGGGTCTCCTGCGGGCCGGTGGTGAAGTATGTTTGCAGGTCGAGCAATTTGTATGCCGCCTTGATCAGGCGCGCCACGCCCGACTCGTTCAGGCCGATCTCTTCGAGGAACATCTGCCGCTCTTCATAGGCTTCCAGCTCGGCGATCTCGGACTCGGTGGCGGCGGCCACCACCAGGATCTCCGCATTTTCGTCCGCGGTCGCCCGGCGTACGGCTTCGACGTAGGCATTGCCGTTGACGGCGCTCGCCTCGTCGACGTTGCATACATATAGAACGGGTTTGTCGGTCAATAAGTGCAGGTCGCGCAATAATTTTTGATCTTCTTTGTCGAGCTCCACCACGCGGGCGCTTTTGCCCTGTTCCAGCACGCCTTTGTATTGCAGCAGCAGGTCGTGGATGCGTTTGGCGGCCTTGTCGCCCGACTGCGCCTGTTTTTGCACCTTTCCGATGCGGCCCTCAACCGTTTCGAGGTCTTTGAGTTGCAGTTCGGCGTCGATGATCTCCTTGTCGCGCACGGGGTCGATCGATCCGTCGACGTGGGTGATGTTGCCGTTGTCGAAGCAGCGCAGCACGTGGATGATGGCGTCCGTTTCACGGATGTTGCCCAGGAATTTGTTTCCCAGGCCCTCGCCCTTGGACGCCCCTTTCACCAGCCCGGCGATGTCGACGATTTCGATGGTGGTGGGGACTATTTTTTTCGGGTTGTCGATGCCGGCCAGTTTAATGAGCCGTTCGTCCGGCACGGTGATCACCCCCACGTTCGGCTCGATGGTGCAGAACGGGAAGTTGGCCGCCTGGGCCTTGGCGTTCGATAAACAGTTGAAAAGGGTCGACTTGCCCACGTTCGGCAGGCCGACGATTCCGCATTGCAATGCCATTCTTAAAGCGTTTTTATTGAGGTGCAAATATCCGCTTTTTTATCGGATTAACCTACAACCTGCGTAAAATCGGCACGCGGCCGGGCGTTCGGGCGCATGGAAATCCGCAGCAAGGCGCTACTTCCGCTTTGTATCGATCCAGGTCAGTTTGTGCCACAACCATTCGAGCGGCCCCTGCCGGTGCTTTTTCAGCCACCACTTGCAGAGGGCCAGTTGCAGGAAAAAGAGCGCAACGCCGATAAGGAAACTGAGCGCGTATCCGCAATAAGGCGCCAGGTTCAGCCCGATGGGGAAATAGATCAGCGCCCCGGCCACCGATTGGCCGATGTAGTTGCTCAGGCTCATGCGTCCGTACAGGCGCAACCCCGAGGTCAGCTCCCGGAAGGCCGCCGATCGGTACAGCAGCATGAACGAGGCCGCAAGCACGCCCGTGAACGCCAGCTTTTGCCACATATCCAGAATCACCCCCGCCGTTTGCGCAGCCGCGCCCGCCGACACCGCCTCGTTCAGCTGGTAGAGCGGGCAGAACAACACCGCGCACACGATCAATGTCTTGACCCAGAACCGTCCGCTGGCTTCGGTGGCCGCGAACAGTTGCCTGCGTCCGGCCAGCATTCCCAGCATAAACAGCCCGGCCGTCTGCATGAACCGTCCGGCGTTCACCGCCCACAGCAGGCTGGCCTTCTGGCCCAGGGTGATGTTGTTGCGCAGAAAATCGCCCCAGTCGCCGCTGGCCGTCGAGGCCTTGAGTTGGCCGTACATATCGCCCACATTCCAAAGGGGCAGCTTATACGACGGAGCAATGCGGGAGGCGATGGCCTGATACCACTCCACCGGCTGCAAAAGGCAAACGACGGCCACCGCCAATACCGCCTTGTCGCTCCATTTGCGCACCACAAACAGCACAATGCCCACCACGGCGAACAGCAACAGCACATCGCCCCCGGGAAAGAACGCCGCGTTGAGCGTGGCCAGGCCCGCCAGCAGCAACAGCCTCCACAGGAAACGCGGCCCGAAGTCGCGTCCTTTCATCTGCTGGTTGACATACTGCACATAGAACGTGAAACCGAACAACAGGGCGAAGATGGCGTACGCCTTGCCGGCAAAGAGAGAAAAAGTGACGGTGAGAATGCCCTGGTCGAGCGAACCGGGGTTCTCGGGGTAAACCGGGTAAATGAAATGTTCAAGGCTGTGTACGAGTAAGATAGCCATTATGGCGAACCCGCGGAGGGCATCGACCGCTTCGAGGCGGGGTGTTTTTGTTGGGATTGTCATCGGTTCGGTCATGGGGAATTTTACGATCACGAAGTTAATCCAAAATCCAAAAACAGAGGCCGATCCGCATCATTTTGTTCGAAAACCCCTACATTTGTGCTCTAAACCCAATCGATTATGGACGAGATCAAAAAAGTGGCGTTGGTTGCCGGCAACGGCGTGATGCCCCTGCACATCATCAAGCGGTGCCGGGAGCGTGGAGTGGAAGTGTTTGTGGCCGGGCTGGTGCCCTTTGCCCGCGAGGAGGATTATGCCGATGTGCCGCACATCATGGCCCGCATGGCCGAGGTGGGAAAGATCCTGAAGTTCTTCCGTGAGAACGGGGCGATGGATATCGTGATGGCGGGCGGCATCAAACGCCCCTCGCTCAAGGAACTGATTCCGGATTGGGAAGGGATCAAAATCGTCACCAAGCTGGCGTTCCACATCAAGAAGCTGGGCGACGACGGGCTGTTTCGGTTCGTGATCGACGAGATGAACGACCGGGGATTCCGGATACGCGGCATCGAGGAGGTGGCGCCCGAAATGATGTACTACGAAGGGGTTTACGGCAAGGTGAAGCCTTCGAAAGACGATATGGACGACATCTACCGCGGCATCGAGGTGGCCAAAGCCCTCGGGTCGGTGGATGTGGGCCAGGCCGTGGTGGTGCAGGAGGGGATGGTGCTGGCGGTCGAAGCGGCCGAGGGCACCGACATGATGCTCGAACGCGCCGCCGCCGTCCGCAAGAAAGGCAAGGCGCCGGTGATGGTCAAGATCAAAAAGCCGGGGCAGGACACCCGCACCGACATGCCCGCCATCGGCATACGCACCATCGACAAGCTGAAAGAGTGCGGCATCGGGGGCATCGCCGTCGAGGCAGGCGGCATTCTGGTCATCGAGTGCCAGGATACCATCGACTATGCCGACAGCCTCGGGATTTTCATTGTTGGCATGGAAGTCAAGTGATGCCGCGTTAACCGGCGGGAGCGGGCTGTTATTTTCGGATTCGACCCGAGCATCTTTGATCGTCGTTCCGGGATTTCCGGATTTTCCCGCCTCCGGATCTTCGGCCTGTCATTCCGGGACGCGATGAGGGAATGACACACCGGAGTTCGTTGTCGCACAAAAACGATGGATTTTCTTAATCACTTTCAGGTGCACATGCCCGATGAGCGCGGCCGAGCGCTCAATCCCGGGCCATATGAAATTTCGCGGCCCGCAGGGGAAGGTTTCCGGACGGGTGCGTAAAGAAACGCCGCGTTGTTTGACGACCGTTAGACGCGTAACGAAGTGAAGCGGCTAAAAGGGAGGAGTCCGGCGTTTTAGCAACTGACCGGGAACTTTCAGCGCACCCACCGGGTGTTTTTGAGCAACAACCTTTTTTCGCTCACAAACATTTCTGAGTGTGGTGTGCTTCCCGATAACAAATGAGCCTGTGGCTCCCGTAGCCTTTTTGCATCCTTTTTGGGCAATGACAAAAAGGATGGCCGCGCCGGCAGGCGAAATGAGACCATCGTTTTTCATCACATAAACAAGAAATTAACACAAAAACCATAAACAATGGGAAAACAAAACAGAAAAGGACGCCGCAGGGAGATCCTCGACTATCTGTCGCTGGAGAACCTTGTAAAAAACATATTCGTCGCCAACCCCATGAAAGTGTTCGGGGGCAAGGAACTGTTCAAGACAGTGGACAAGCGCAACGGCGTGGACCGCGAAACGTTCCGCGACGTGATGGACAACCTGCTTGAGGAACATTTCATCGGGGAGGACGGCCCCGGCCGCTACCGGATGAAGATCGCCGACGACCAGATGATCGACGGGGTGGTGGACATGACCGCCTCGGGACACATCTTTGTCAAGGCAGACCACCTGGACGACGATGTTTACATCCCGTTCACCAACGTCAACGTGCTTGACGGCGACAAGGTGAAGATCGTTGTCAAGCGTAAGAAAAAGCGCGGTTACGAGGGTGAGATCATCCGCATCACCGAACGGTCGCAGAAAAAATACGTGGGGGTGGTGGAGATGTCCAAAAATTTCGCCTTCGTGCGGGTGGACAGCCGCCGCATGCCCAACGACGTGTTCATTGCCGGCAAAGACCTCAACGCCGCCGCCGATGGTGACAAGGTGCTGGTGAGCATCACCGACTGGCCGGCGGGCATCAAGAACCCGTCCGGGAAAATCGAGCAGGTGTTCGGCAGGGAGGGGGACAACAACGCCGAGATGCACGCCATCCTGGCCGAGTTCGGGTTGCCCTACCACTTCAACAAGGAGGTGGAGCAGGCGGCCGACGCCATCTCCGGCGCCATTGCCGCCGCCGACTATGCCGAGCGCAGGGATTTCCGCGGCATCACCACCTTCACCATCGACCCGGCCGACGCCAAGGACTTCGACGACGCGCTGTCGGTCAGAAAGTTGCGCGAGGGCGTATGGGAAGTGGGCGTACACATCGCCGATGTGACACACTACGTGCATCCCGGCGACATCGTGGACACCGAAGCCGAGAGCCGCGCCACATCGGTCTATCTGGTCGACCGCACCGTGCCGATGCTGCCCGAACGGCTGTCGAACGGGCTTTGCTCGCTACGCCCCCACGAGGAGAAACTGTGCTTTTCGGCGGTGTTTGAAATAGACGACCAGTCGAAAGTGCTCAACGAATGGTTCGGCCGCACGGTGATCCTTTCCGACCGCCGCTTTACTTACGAGGAAGCACAGCAGATCATCGAGACGGGTGCGGGCGACTTCAAGGAGGAGGTGCTGACCCTGAATCGTCTGGCGCAGCAGTTGCGGGCCGAACGGTTCCGCCACGGCTCGATCGCTTTCGAGCGCGACGAAGCCAAATTCGACATCGACGAAAACGGCAAACCCCTGCGCGTCTACTTCAAGGTGATGAAAGAGTCGAACCAGTTGATCGAGGAGTTCATGTTGCTGGCCAACCGCCGCGTGGCGGAGTTCGTTGGCCGCAAACGCGAAGGCAGAAGCAAGGAGCGTACGTTCGTCTACCGTATCCACGATGTGCCCAAACCGGATAAATTCACGGAATTCCGCCAATTTATAGGAAAGTTCGGCTACTCGATCAAGTCCGACTCCGACCGGGCGCTGGCGCGTGAGCTCAACAAGCTGCTCAAGCAGATCGCCGGCAAGAAGGAAGAGAACCTGATCTCCACGCTGGCCATCCGTTCAATGGCCAAGGCCGTCTACTCGACCAACAACATCGGGCATTACGGGCTGGCGTTCGACTACTACACCCACTTCACCTCGCCCATCCGCCGCTTCCCTGACATGATGGTGCACCGCCTGCTGGCCCACTACCTGGCCGGGGGCCGGTCGGAAGACAAGGACTTTTACGAACAGGAGTGCGACCATTCGTCGGCCATGGAACAGAAAGCCTCGGAGGCCGAACGCGCCTCGATCAAGTACAAGATGGTCGAGTATATGTCGGACAAGATCGGGCAGGAATTCGACGGCTTCATCTCGGGCGTCACCGACTGGGGCATCTACGTCGAGCTGACCGACACCAAAATCGAGGGGATGGTGTCGCTGCGCGACATGCGCGATGATTACTACTATTTCGACGAGGAGAACTACTGCATCCGAGGGCGTGTGAGCGGCCGCGTCTACACCCTGGGCGACGGCGTGCGCATCCGGATGCAGCGGGCCGACCTGCGCCGCAAGATCATCGACTTCGAGATGGTGGGCGGATACGACTTCCACACCCGAGAAATCAGCAGGCACGAGTAGGGGGTCGCCTTTTGTCATTCATAATCTCTTCAGTCCTAATTATATTTATACATGGAAGAAAGCCACTGTCTCTGGAAAATCGTCCTGGCGGTCTTGCAGGTAGCCGGATCGCTGGGACTGTTCATCTACGGCATGAAGATCATGGCCGAGGCCCTGCAACGCATCGGCAGCGGGTACATCCGTCGCCGCTTTTCGGCCGCCGCTTCGGGGAGCCTTGTCCGGCGCATCGTCTCCGGAACGCTCGTCACCGCCCTGGTGCAGTCGTCGACGGCGGCCACGGCCACCATTGTCAGCTTCGTTAACGCAGGGGTGATCACCCTGCGGCAGTCGGCGGGCTTTATTATGGGGGCCAATATCGGCACCACCGTCACGGCATGGCTGGTGGCCCTGCTGGCGTTCCGTGAGGGGTTCGGGGTGTTGTCGGTGTCGCTGGTGGGCATTGGGTTGCCGTTGTTCTTTTCACGCAGAGAGGGAGTTAAATCCACGGGGGAGTCGATCATCGGGTTGGCCCTGCTGTTTATAGGCGTTGATTTTCTTGAGCGGGTCATCGGGCACAATACCGGCAGCGGATGGCACCTGTTCTTTACGGGGATGGCCGACGGCGGCATCGGGCCGGTGCTGCTGATGGTGCTTATCGGGACGGCGGTCACGGTGTTGATCCGTTCTTCGAGTGCGGCGGTGGCCCTGACCATCGTGCTGTGCTACATGGGATGGATTGGGTTCGACTGCGCCGCGGCAATGGTCATCGGCAACAACATCGGCACCACGTTCCCGGTCAACCGTGCGGCGCGGGTGGTTAACAGTGATGCCCGGCGATCGGCCCGCATCCACCTGATGTTCAATGCGATCGGAGCTGTATGGGCATTGCTTTTGTTTGTTCCGGCAACCGCTTTCGTCGAATGGTTGTGTTTGGCGACGGGCGCCGGGTCGCCCTCGTCCGACCCGTCGGCGGCACCGGTGGCGCTTGCGCTGTTCCATACCTTATTTAATGTGGCCAATGTTATTTTACTGTCGGGGTGGTCGGGTCAACTGGTGAAATGGTCGGGACGGCTGGTCAGGCGCGAAGCCGATTCCAAGACCAAGTTGCGCCACATTGACGCGGGAGTGATGCCCGTTTCCGAGATCTCGATCCTGCAGGCGCAGAACGAACTGCAGCAATATGCCCGCCGCAGCCGCAAAATGTTCGGGTTCGTGCGTGAAATGTTCGCTGAAACCGACGGGCACCGCATCGAATCGCTCTTCGACCGCATCCGCAAATACGAACAGATCAGCGACCGCACCGAGGAGGAGATCGACGACTACCTGGGCGAGGCCTCGCGCGGCGACCTGGGGACGCGCACGGCAGCGAGCATCCAGCTGATGTCGAAGCTGATCAACGACATCGAATCGATCGCCGACCTCAACTACGGCGTGGCCAAGATCCTCCGCCGTAAACGAGACGAGAGCCTGTGGTTCGGCCCGGCCATGCGCGAGCAGGCCGCCGGCATGATGGAGCTCATAGACAACGGGCTGGCGGTGATGGAAGAGAACCTTTCCGACCTTGAGAACGAGTGCTTGTCGATCGCATCGGCGCTGGAGATCGAACAGAAGGTTAATTCCCTGCGCAACCAGATCAAGGAAGGGATCGCCCCCGACGAACAACAACCCGAGATAAGCTACGACGCCATGCTGTTGTTCAGCGAACTGATCACCGAACTCGAACAGGTGGCCGACGCGGTGGTGAAAGTGTCGGAAGACCTGTTCCAATCCATCGAAAAGCAATGAGGCCGCTCGATTCCGTAAAGCAGGTGTGCGGCCTTGAGTTGCGCCATTTCGAAACCCTGGGCTCGACCAACGACTACGCCAAAGAGCTGCGCGACGAGGTCGACTGCATCGTGACCACCGACCGCCAGACGGCCGGGCGCGGGCAGCGGGGCAACCGGTGGGAAAGCGCCGCGGGAGAGAACCTCACGTTCTCGCTGGTGATCCACCCGGGCCGAAGTGTCGGGGCGGGCGATCAGTTCCGCCTGTCGGAGATCACTTCGCTGGCCGTGCACGAAACGCTGGCCGACTGCGGATTGTCTTCCGCCATCAAATGGCCGAACGATATCTACATCGGCGACAAAAAAGTGTGCGGGATGCTTCTGGAGCACGACATCGCCGGGGCGTACGTCTGGCGGAGCGTTATCGGCGTGGGCATCAACGTCAACCAGCGCGAGTTCGCCTCGGACGCTCCCAACCCCGTGTCGATGGCCCTGGCCGCCGGGAAAGGGTTCGATCGGGTGGAAGTGCTGGAGCGTTTCTGCAAAAATTTCATCGCGCTATCCGGCCTCGAACCGGCCGAACTTGAACAAAACTACCTTGCCCGCCTGTACCGCAAAGAGGGCTTTCACCCGTACGCCACTCCTTCCGGAGAGCGGTTCGAAGCGAAAATATCGAGACTGTCGGAATACGGCGAACTGATACTCGAAGAACGCGACGGGCGCAAACGCAGCTTCGCCTTCAAAGAAGTCGAATACGTAATGGATAGAGGGTAGGCACACTGCCCGCCCGTTCTGTTAAAATTCTCTTGCATCCGAAAAATCTTGTTATTTTTTCACATCGGTAATCATCGGTGTGATTTTTTTATTATTTTCATCCTGCGAAAAAACAATTAATCAGATATTTGTATGAGCAAGATCACCGAACAGCAGGTCCACCAGTGGGTGGTAGCGCTCCACGACCAGTGCGATGCGGCCCTGACAAAAAAGGAACGCGACGAACAACATAAATATGCCACGCTGGTGCAACGTCCCGGCGACAAAATATTCCTTTCGCGCCTGTTGGACGAATCGTCGCAGATCCGCGACAACAAGTTGCTGGCTCGGCGCATCAAAGAGTTGATCAGGCAGTATGGCGTACCCGAGTTCTTCAGCACCGGCGACAAATTTTTGCTCCGGGCCTACAACGCTTTCGGCTATCTGTTCCACCCGATCGCCATCCCGATATTCAAAAAACGCCTGCGGACAGAAACCGACACGGTGATCATCCACGAAGAACGGCCGATTCTCACGGGGCACCTCAAGGAGCGCGATACGCAGCATATCGGGCAGAATGTCAATTTGTTGGGCGAGGTGGTGCTCGGCGACCAGGAGGCCGACAACCGCTACCGCCACTACCTCAAGGCGCTGGAAGAGCCGGATATCAATTACATTTCGATCAAGATTTCGGGCATCTACGCCCAGATCCATCCGTTGAATTTCAAACAAAGCAGGCAGGATCTGATCGACCGGCTGACGGCCATCTATCAGAAAGCGATCGACTTCCCGTATGTTGATGAGCACGGGGTGAGCACGCCCAAGTTCGTGAACCTGGACATGGAAGAGTACAAAGATGCCCACCTGACGCTCGACGTGTTCAAGACGACACTCTCGTTGCCGCAGTTCAAGCACTACCGGGCCGGGATCGTGGTGCAGGCTTATCTGCCCGACGCGTGGAATTTCCAGACCGAACTGCTCGAATTCGCCCACAAACGCGTGGCTGACGGCGGATCGCCGCTCAAAATGCGTCTGGTGAAGGGGGCTAACCTGCAAATGGAAACGGTGATCTCGTCGCTCAAGGGATGGGAGAACCCCGTGCTGGGACACAAGGTGGACGTGGACGCCAACTACCTCCACATCATCGACCGGGCGTTCGAACCGGAGAATATCAAGGTGCTCAACGTGGGCATCGCCTCGCACAACCTGTTCAGCATCGGCTACGCCTACCTGCTCAGCCAAAAAAACGGGCTGGCCGAGGGCGTGACCTTCGAAATGCTCGAAGGGATGGCCAACCAGCTGTGGCGCGTGATGAAGACCAAAGGGGCCGACATCATCCTTTACACGCCGGTGGTCAAGGATGAGAACTTCCTCAACGCCGTGTCGTACCTGGTGCGCCGTCTGGACGAAAACACCGGGCCCGAGAACTTCCTCAGCTACTCGTTCAACCTGAAGCCGGGAACCGAGCAGTGGGAGTTTCTCGAAAACCAGTTCCGCCAGGCATGCGCGATGAAAGATTCGATGGACTCGTACGCCACCCGCAAGCAGAACCGCAACATTCCCGTGCCCGAGGGCGAGGTGTCGGACGAGTTCGCGAACGAACCGGACACGAACTTCGACCTGAAGCCGAATCAGGAATGGGCAGAAAACATTTCCTCCAAATGGTGTAAAAAGGAGTCTAATCCGATCATCATCCCCCTGCAAGTGGGAGCGGACGAGATAATCACCGAAAAACGCCACAAATATTACGACCGCTCGACGGGCGACACGATCTGCGTCTACGAAATGTCGCTGGCCGACGAAAGCGCGGCCGAAAGCATCGTGAAAGTGGCCGCCGGCGACCCGATGAAATGGCGCGAAACCACCATCGAAGAGCGCCACAGGATACTGCATAAGACAGCCTCGCTGCTGGCCGGCCGCCGAGGCGACCTGATCGGCTGCATGGCCGCCGTCACGGGCAAGACCTTCAACGAAGGCGACGTGGAGGTGTCGGAAGCGATCGATTTCTGCCGCTTCTATCCCATCACCATGAAGAAGTTCATGGAGCTCGACACGGTAACCATGGCCCCGAAAGGAGTGGTGACCGTGGTTCCGCCGTGGAATTTTCCGCTGGCCATTCCGGTGGGAGGCGTGGCCGCGGCCTTGTCGGGCGGCAATGCCGTGATCCTCAAGCCGGCCACCGTAGCCGCCCCTGTCGCCTGGGAGTTCGCCAAGGCGTTCTGGGACGCGGGCGTGCCGCGCGAAGCGTTGCAGGTGGTGATCACCGACGGGCGCAAGCCATTGAAGCACCTGACCGACGATCCGGCCATCCGGCACATCATCTTTACCGGAGGCACGGACACGGCCATCCTGCTCAACCGCAGCAGGCCCTCGCGCCCCATCGCGGCCGAAACGGGCGGCAAAAACTGCATCATCCTCACCTCGTGCGGCGACCGCGACAAGGCGGTGATGAACGTGGTGGCCTCGGCCTTCGGCAATGCCGGGCAGAAATGTTCGGCCTGCTCCCTGCTGCTGGTCGAACGCGAGATCTATGAAGACGAGTCGTTCCGCTCGAAACTGCGCGACGCGGCCATGAGCATGCAGACGGGCAGCGTGTGGAACTTCTCGAACGTCATCGGCCCGATGGTCACCAACGCCAACGACAAACTGCTGCACGCCATCGAACACCTCGAAGAGGGCGAATCGTGGTTGGTGGCGCCCGAGTTTCTGGACGAAAAACACTACATTCTGCGCCCGACCATCAAGTGGGGGGTCAAACCGGACAGCTACACTTTCCGCACGGAGTTGTTCGCTCCGTTGCTGGGCGTGGTGTGCATCGACTCGCTGGAAGAGGGGATTCGTCTGGTCAACTCGCTCGAATACGGGCTGACGTCGGGCCTGCAAAGCCTCAACGAAGACGAACAGACGTTGTGGAAAAACTCGATCATGGCGGGCAACCTTTATATCAATCGCGGCATCACCGGCGCCATTGTCAACCGCCAACCGTTCGGCGGCATGAAGATGTCGGCCCTGGGAGGAGGCATCAAGGCCGGCGGCGTCAACTACACCTCGTGCTTTGTGGACATCGCCGACAACAGCGGGCGCAACGAGGCGCAGGCGCTGGAAAGCTACCGCCGGGCATGGGCCGCCGAGTTTTCCGCCCCGCGCGATGTGAATAACCTTTACGGCGAACAGAACGTGTTCCGCTACCTGCCGCTGGAGAGTTGCGTGTTGCGCGTAACGAAAAAAGACAAGCTGGAAGATATCCGCCTGATTGCCCTGGCGGCCGGAGTCACGAAAACCCCGCTCACCATCAGCATCGACCCGACAGACCGCGATGCCGGCCAGTTGGACGGCCTGGGTTGCGCCGTAGTGAAAGAGACGCTCGACCAATTCCTGGCCGGCATGGGCAAATGGGAGCGCATCCGCACCTGCTCGCCCGAAATTCCCGATCAGATCTACTTCCGCGCGGCCGAACTGACCAAATATGTGGCGACAGCTCCCGTGGTGAAAGAAGGGCGCATCGAACTGCTCCACTACGTCAAGGAACAAAGCATCGCCAACGAATACCACCGCTACGGATCGATCACCGAAATTCCGCCGGTCAGCTAACCTGTCCCGGCACCCGATCGGAACTCTTTGCGTCACAGATGCTTTTGTTATCAAAGGCCTTCTTTCGCTTGAAATTGTTCAAGTGAGAAAATGCTTTTGATAACAAAAGTGCCTGTGATGCTTTTTTCAAGTACCTGGAACGGGGCCCGAAAAATAAATCCCGGATGATTTTTGTATTTTAGCAAAGATGTGATAATTTTGCCCTTGCCAAACCAAGCGGAAATAGCTCAGTTGGTAGAGCATCAGCTTCCCAAGCTGAGGGTCGCGAGTTCGAGTCTCGTTTTCCGCTCGAAGAGGGTCAGGGTTTTCCGGCCCTCTTTTTTATTGGCAACTATCTTGCGACGGGGAAAATCCATGGCGCGAGGCTCAGCAGGAACAGGCCTCCCGAAAGAATCAGCAGTAAATAATCGAAAACGCCCTTTTCGAGCCGGACTGCCCGGAACGAACACCGGACGGCGGCCAGGTAAAGCAACGGGCAGATGAACCCGTAAACGGGGATCATGCCCCCGATGTAGGTGCCCAGCCACAAGGCGAATGTTGCGGCGGTGAGTCCGGCAGCCCATCGCCGATAGGCGGCGGCTTGCTCTTTTTTTGTCGGGAAGGGTTTGCCCACGGGTTATTTCAGTTGTTTGAACCGCTCCCGGATGATGCCGGTAATGGAGGTGTTGTTGAGTTTGCTTTCGATCCACGAGATGATGTCGAGGTAGAAGAACGGGCGCCGCTCGTAAGGATCCGAGGCCAATGGCAGCAGGCGTTCGTGCAGTCCGCGCAGCTCTTTCTTGAAGTCCGAGGCGTACATGGTGGTCAGTTTCTTGAGGAAGCCCATCATCTCTTTCTGGACGTTGTGCATGTCGTTCATTTTGATCAGGAACGCGTAGACCGACTTGATGTTGTACTCAAGCGTGTAGTCGCGCCCCAGCTCGTACGACGAGATGAGATTGAGGATGCGGGCGAAGCATTGCAGGTCGCGCCGCACCTGGTGATCTTTGGTGCCGATGATTTTGGTCAGGTAGACGATGCTCTTTTCGTAATCGGCGTTGCCGAAATACATACAGGCCGCTTTGTAGTACAGCAGCAGTTTGTGGTGTTCGTCGATAAAGGCCTCGTATTTTTCGAGGAATTCATTCACCTGCGGTACCACGGCGATCCCCTCGCCGAATGTCCCCTGCATGAAGTGCTTGTTCATTTCGCCGTACAGGTAGATCATGTTGTAGAGCATGTCGGCGTTGTTGCAGATGCCGCACATCATTTCGCGCTCGCTTTCGAACTTGTCGAGCGTGCGCACGAAACGGCCGTAACTGCGCATATAGAACAGTCCGTCCAGCAGGCGCGAATAGCCCTTGATGTAGTTATCGTAGTTGAGCAGCTTCATGCCGGGGTTCCTGTCGTAGGTGTCGACCCACTTGCGCGAATAGGCGTAGCAACGCAGGAAGTCGTGCTGGATGTAGTAATACCACACGTAGGCCTGATAAAAATAGATCCGTTCGGTGAAATTGAGCCCCTTGTCTTTGTATTTCTCGATTTTGGGTTTGAAAAAACCGACGATCAGGTCGAGGTCTTTTTTGCTGCGGGCGTACCCCAGTTTCAGGTAGAGGCCGTAGAGCTGGATCGACAGGTTCGACAGGTCGTTCACGTTTTGCACCTTTCCGCAGAACTCCTCGGCCTGGCGGCTGAGGGTGTCGGCGCGGCCGGTCATGCTGCGGGTGATGTGGAGCGTTTCGATCAGCTTCTCGAACTCGATGATTTCCAGTACGATCGTGTCTTTCTGCGCCTCGACGGCCGCCTGTTTGGCCTTGTCGAGCAGGCGCAGGCTCTGCGAGTAGAGCCCCTTGTTATAGAGGATCCCGGCGAAGTCGATCTGTTCGCGCAGCTCCATGGCCGTGTCGTGGCTCACCTGCAACAGGCGGATGCTGACTAGGATCTGCCGCATCAGGTGGGCTTTGGTGTTGGGCAGCTGCACCTTGCTGATGCCCGATTTGCGCAGCACCTTGGCCTCGTCGTAGTCGGCCATGGCCTCCAGCACGTCGAACAGGCGGATGAATTTGGCGTCGCGGTTGCCCTCCTGCCTCATGGCGTAGAGCTTGAAGTTGCGCGTCTCGGCCTTGCTCATGCTTTTGACCAGGGCGAACAGGGGGTCTTGCTTGGAAATGGACATACGCTTGCAGGGTTTGATGCAAATTTAACGATAAAAACCGGGTTATGTTATGTTTTACACGGCGGATCTTTTCTTGAAAGAAATTCAGATATAAAATTTGGTTGTTAAATTTAATTTAATTTGCTTTGCTCATATTTTGCTTACGAGCAGATGAATAAAAGATAACTTATGCTTCCAAGCGACCTAAATGGTTGCATCTGTTGAAATGATAAATACAGAACGAAAATTATTTGAATGTAATAAATAATGCATGCTATGAAAATAAACTGGATTTTGTGTATTGACGATGTATGTATTCGTTCTTACATCCGGCTCTTCTACAGCTGCAAAAGAAATAGTAAGTGCAATTGAAGTATTGGCGCTGACGGAAGAAACAGGGGGAACCACCGAATATGGATGTGGGGGTCATGTGACATACACAAAAGACGAGTCTTTAAAATCAGACATTTGCTTGTCGGGAGGAACCCATAAAAAATGTAAAGACAATACAGGTGTCTGTTGTAATCCTGCGGAACAAACCGATTGTCCTCCAATTAAGATTGTTGATATTATTCCGTAATCCAAGATCAGGGCTGACAATATGCTTATGTCAGCCTTTTTTACCCATAACAACGCCGAAAACATGAAAAAAATACTGATTCTTGTCGCCTCAATCAGCCTGAGCGCATGCATGTTCTCTGCGGGAGAGCATAAAGAAATCGCCGCAATCAAAATTCCTTTGTCGGACACGGACAACATCCTCCGGCTTTCTCAAGTTGCCGACAGCCTGTCCTACATTAAACTGGAAAGTGATACAAACTGCATGATTGGCCGGATAGACAAGATAATTCCCGCCGGAGAGAACATAATTGTTGTTGATAAAGAAGTGGGGCGCTCCGTATTCATATTCAATAGATCCGGGAAGTTTCAGAGCAAAATATCCCGGCACGGACGTGGGCCGGGGGAATATATAAAAATCAAGGACGTTGTTTATAATTATGAAGCCCATACAATCATTATAGCGGATGATGCTAAATTTCTCAGTTATTCGATGGATGGCAAATTTATGACAGAGGTTTATTCGAACAACATAGTAGAAAAAATCGAATATGTGGGCAATAACACCCTTGCGCTTTTCAGTAACTACGTCAGGCTGCCCGACCTGATTGATAAATCCAGATACCCCAACCTTCTTTTATTTGACATCAAGAAGGAAGCAGAGGCCCCGTTCCTTTATTTTGACGGAGAAATCAATACCGAAGCGATAAATGATATGGTGAGCAATTTCTCCCGATACGGAACAAAAAACGACATCAGCTTTATGATGCCACTTAACGATACATTGTATCAAATATCTGAATCTGATGTAGTGGCTCAATACGTTCTGGATTTTGGGGAAGGTCGGCGCAAAGAGGTTGCTCGGCTTATCAAAGAGAGTAAAAGAAGTTCTGCCAATGCGTTCGATGCAGCGAGAGAATTCGAGGAATCATCTTTTCCCATTTTGTTGAACTATATTAAATCCGAAGAGTTGATTTTTCTTTTTTATAAAAAAGGAGAAATGTTCTATTATGGATTTTATTATCCATCAAAAAATGTTTTTCTTGAGTCTGCTATGAAATATGTTGAAGGAGTTTCCGGATCGAGGATCCCTATGATAAATGACATGGATATTCCCATGCTTTTTATGCCGATGGCCACCGATGGATCGAATTTCTATTTTGTCATGGAGTCCGTTTATCTGGAATACTTTAAAAACAGTCCAAGCCCCCAAATGCAGGAATTAATCCGGACATCGACCCTGAATGACAATCCGATAATCATTGTCGCAAAAATGAAATAAATGAAGAATCGCAACCGGATCATATTGTCATTCTTGGGCTCCCTGTTTCTTATAACCAATTTATTGCTGGTAATGAAAATAACTCGGGAGAGAACATTAATAAATCAATTGCGGGAAAATTTAGCCTTTTATAATGCCTATTATGATGTTGTTAAAGGGAATATTTTTATGCATTATACATATAACGACTGTCAATTGGCTGATTTTGTCGTTCTGGATATAAATAACAATAAGAAAAAGTTTTCTGATTTACTGGGCGATGACTACAAACTTTTGTTCAAATACTCTCATTGTAATTGTAGTTCTTGTGTTGATGCCGAGTTGGAGAATGTCATAAAGGCATCAAAATTGATTGGGGGAGATCGGGTCCTGATCATAGCAGAATACTCAAACCTCAGAGAGTTGACAGTATATCTTAAGGAACGTCAAGTCAACATTCCTGTGTATTTGATTGATGAAGGAGGGCCTGATTTATTGCAAAAAGAGAATATGCCTTTTGTGGGTGTAATTAAAAACACCCTCGAGTTAAAACAATTATTTATTCCAATAAAAGAAATCTCCGATTATTCGGGTAAGTATTATGATATAATATTTTCCCGATATTTCGATTACTCCAAGTAATTATTTATTCATTCGTAGTGGATAGAGCCGGCAGGGGATTTTGCCGGCTTTATCTATTTAATTAAGTCGTATATTTGCAGCAAGTATAAATATAAGTCAAGAGTTATGGCCGACCATTCGCGTTACGCCCAGCGGGGAGTCTCCTCCGGCAAGGAGGACGTTCACCGCGCGATAAAAAACATCGACAAGGGGCTTTTCCCCAAGGCATTCTGCAAAATTGTGCCCGACTTGCTCACCGGCGACCCGGATCGTTGCCTGGTAATGCACGCCGACGGGGCGGGCACCAAGTCGTCGCTGGCCTACATGTACTGGAGGCAGACGGGCGATTTGTCGGTGTGGAAAGGCATCGCGCAGGACGCCGTGGTGATGAACACCGACGACCTGCTGTGCGTCGGGGCGGTCGACAACATCCTCCTTTCGTCGACCATCGGGCGCAACAAACGGCTGATTCCGGGCGAAGTGATCGCGGCCATCATCGACGGCACGGAAGAGTTTTTGCAAACCATGCGCGACATGGGCGTGGGCATCTGGAGCACCGGGGGCGAGACGGCTGACGTGGGCGACCTGGTGCGCACCATCATCGTCGACAGCACGGTGACGGCGGGCATGAAACGTTCGGACGTCATCTCGAACGAAAACATCCGGGGCGGCGAGGCGATCGTTGGCCTGGCCTCGTTCGGGCAGGCGAAATACGAAACGCAGTATAACGGCGGCATGGGCAGCAACGGGCTCACCTCGGCCCGCCACGACGTGTTCTCGAAGGCGTTGGCCTCCGCCTTCCCTGAAAGCTACGACACGGGGTTGCCCGAGGATGTCGTTTATACCGGGAAATACAACCTGACCGATACGGTGGAAGAAGTCGGTGTGACAGCCGGAAAGCTGGTGTTGTCTCCCACACGCACCTATGCCCCCGTCATCACGCAGGTGCTGAAGGCCTGCCGTCCGGCCGTCCACGGCATGATCCACTGCACGGGCGGGGCGCAGACCAAGGTGTTGCATTTTGTGGACGGGGTGCGGGTGGTCAAAGACAACCTGTTCGATGTGCCGGTGTTGTTCCGCATCATACAGCAGCAGAGCGGCACGCCGTGGGACGAGATGTACAAGGTATTCAACATGGGCCACCGTATGGAGCTCTACGTCGATCCGGCGGCCGCGGGCGAGATCATCGCCATTTCCAAAGAGTACGGCGTGGACGCGCAGGTGGTCGGGCATGTGGAAAAAGCGGATACGGCCTCGCTGACCATCCGGACGGACAAAGGTGAATTCAAATACGGGAAATGATGAAACGGATTTTATGTGTCTGCATGGCGGTTGCGGCGATATCGACGGGCGCCTGCGGCCAGGGGTTCCGTTATGAACCGGCGCGTGCTGCGGCAACAACTCCTGCCGTGCAGGATGCTTCGCAGCAACAGCCTGTCGTTGAGCCGGAGCGGCCCCGGAGCGGTTTTCGAAAAGAAAATCTGGAGCTGGGCGGCACGTTCGGATTCGGCATCAGCGGAGATTACACCTCGATCAACGTTTCGCCGCAGGTGGGCTACCGCTTCAACCCCTATTTCTCGGCGGGGGCGGGCGTGGGATACAATTATTATAAGGTGGACGGTTTTTATTCCGACTATACGTCCAATTACTTCGGCTTCAACCTGTACGGCCGCGTCAACCCCATCCGCTACATCACCCTGCAGCTCCAGCCCGAGATTTACCGTGTGTGGGGCCGCAACATCGACACGCGGATCGTGTACACGGCGCTGGTTGGCGGCGGCATCACCGTGCCTGCGGGCCGCAGCGGGGGCATCAGCGTCATGGCCTACTATGATCTGGTGCAGGACGAATGGAGCCCTTACGGCAGCGAGGTGTTCTTCTCGTTGGGGTATGTCTACGGGTTCTGATTCCGGTGAAATGAAAAAGGCCGCTTAACATGACGTTAAGCGGCCTTTTCTTGTGCCCAGAACAGGCACCCAACCTGGAAAACATCGGAAGACAAAGGAAATCATTTAACTGATATCGTGATGATTGATGTGTTTTAGCAGGTCTCGTTTTTGCCGTTTTTTGCCTATGTTATGCCATTTAGTACACTATTAGTACACTTTGAATGATTTTTATTTTATACCTTTGTGAATAAAGGAAAACAAAAGAAAATCAGTTCGTTGTGAAATCAGAAGGTTTGATACACGCTCTGGCACACAACCCGTTGATATACTGTATTGTGTATGGCAAAGTTAGAAATAAAAGCGAAAGATAACCCCAAATTGCAGCAAAATATGCTCGCAGACGGGCGAATAAGCCTTTATTTGGAATACTATCTCGGTCGCAATCAATGGACTGATGAGGAAACGGGCAAGATCAAAGTACAGCACCACCGTCGTAAAGAGTCCCTCAACCTTTACCTGGCAGCCTCCCCACGGACACCGGCAGAACGGCAAATCAATAAGGAAACACTTGAACTTGCCAAGCGAATTCGGGCCGAGAAAGAACAGGAACTTAAAAACGATGTTCGCGGCTATCGCCTCGCCAAAACGCGGAAAATTGTCAATCGAGAATGGACGTCGATATGCAGAGGTTTCAGATACTCTTTTATCAGTTCTAGTTATGTTACCCCCAGTCCTAATGGATATATCTATCAGACGGGAGGGCCTGTTCCTCTTGGAGAGGCGAGAATAAATCTCCCTACTAGTGGAAATTATAAAGTAGAACTTAAGGTTTATGGATTCCCCCCCTGATTCTTCTATCCCTGTGGAATATAGTAAAACCTTATATGAAAAAAAATAATCGAGTATGAAAAAGATATTTATAGCCTTAGTGATGTTTTGTTGTGCGTGTTCGTCAAAAGCGCAACAACAATCCGAAGCCATGGATTTATGGACTCAGGCAGCAGGGGTAGTTATGCGTAACTTCCCTACGACTGACTCTTTGGAGTATGTGGTCGATCTGCTGAGTCAAGCGATAGATAAAGACCCTTCGAATACCCAGATTTATTTGGATAAGGTTAAATTTCTGGGGAAATTGGGGGAGTATGACGAAGCACTTAATACACTTTCGATAGTTGCTGATAAAGATCCGAATAGTTCAATGGTTCCCTTTCTGCAAGGGGTGATTATGGAGAATAAAGGAGATAGTTTGGCCGCTCAGAGTTATTACGCAAAGTCCTTGGTTCTTTATGATAAAAAAAATGGCAATTCATCGAATGTTTATGATCAATTGGGGCGGGCAACTATCCAATTGATGCTTTATCAGCCAGTTGATTTAAATATCCAGAAAATGGATATTCCTGACAATGAGCCGATGGAACTCATACAGTATCATGTGTCGAGGCTGGAGAACTTCGATAGGCAAGAATTTTTATCATCCGTCTTTTGAATGAATTGACAGACAGAAATTTATAGATACGGCATTTGACTAATTCTAAGATAAGGGAGGTGTAATATACCTCTCTTAATCTTTTTACGCAAGACTCTATATGGGTGAAAAAAATAACGAAATAATCCCTCACATACCGAATTTCTCCAACAATCTTCGAACTAAGTCCGAACAAGTCCAAACAATCATTGAGCGCATGCCAATGCGTAGTTCTTACTATGTTACATTAGGCCTTGTATTGTTAAATGAAACTAAACAACAATAGGAATTCTCTTGATTCGCCATAGACATAATCAATTTCTAATGATTGCAGGATCGGCTTTCTCTTCATTTTATACAAGTATAAGATATTCGACCGATTAGGTTGTGGCGATGCTCAATGTGAGCAAGATGACGCTGTGGCGCTGGGACAAAAAGGACAATTTTCTGCATCCCATAAAGGTTGGCGGCCTATTCCAGTACCGCAGGTCGGATATTGACCGGATTCTCGATCGAGGATGATTTGGGGCGAATCTTCAGATAGTACACTTTTAGTACGCCCCGCTAAAATACATAGCCCTCATAATCATTCGATTATGAGGGCTATTCTGTGCCCAGAACAGGAGTCGAACCTGCACGTTATCACTAACACTCGCCCCTGAAACGAGCGCGTCTACCAATTTCGCCATCTGGGCCTGGCCTCTTTCGAGAGTGCAAATGTAATCAAATTTTCTGAATCCCGCACGGCAGGCGCGTTTTTTTATTCATTAATTTTTCAGAGCGGCATTCATCCATGGAAATATATTTGCGAAAATTTGAAAAATAAGTAGTTTTGCATGCACTTAGACTTTGATACAAGCAGAATTAAACCTACAAATATTAAACTAAACCGCATGAAACGTACCAAAACCATCATCGCACTGTCGTTGCTGTTGCTCTCATCCGGGGCCAGGGCGCAAACCATGACCGACGCCAACGCGTCGAAACTCATCACCCTGGTCAACACCGTGATCGATATCTCGAACAAATACCTCGACCAGTACCAGTATTATCAGAACCGCCTCGACGACGGAGAGATATACCGCGAGCGCATCCAGGCGGGCAACTATAATTCGAGTTTTTCGATCAACCTCAACGGCTCGGACGCGTTTCCCATCGCCGTGGGTTACTACAACAAGTACGACGAGGCGCTGAAAGCCGTTCCGGCTACGATGAAGGAGAAAAAAGAGATCGAAACCGCTGTCAATTCAGCTAAAGCGAGCGTGGCCGGCCTCGAAAAATGGAGCAAGGCCATGAAAGATTATTACAGCAAAAAAACCTTTGAGGGCGACCAGTTTGCCGGATACGCGACCGTCAGGGACAGCCTGGGCTTTTATCTGGACAACACCCGCAAGGCATGGCGCAAAGCGGCCGGTATAGCCTCGGATGCGGGCGATGTGGCCGAAGTCCAGTTGCTCAAGAAAGACCCTATTTCGCAGTTCCTGATCCCGATGAAAACCGACCTGTCATCGCTCAAAAAGGTGGTGGACCATTTCTATGAAACGACCGACGGGGACGATCCCGATTACAGCGAGGTGAAAAAGGAGATCGCCGCCCTGCAGGCGTCGGCAGCCAAGAACAAGAGCACTTCGGGCAAGAATCTGTCGCTGCTGTCGCACGAGTCGTATTACACCAGCTACTACGACGATATGGAAACATGCGCGGCCAACTTGCTGACGCTCATCGGAGAGCTGGAAAAAGACGAGTTTGACGAAGAAGAAGTGGATTACCGCCACCGGATGTTCGACCTGGCTTACGACGAAGTGATCGGCAGCTACAACGATTTTGCGGAATACGGATCGAAATAATCGTACCACTAAGAGCCGATAGACACAAAAGGCTGTTTCCCTGTGATGTGTTCGGGGCGGAATCCTGATGGATTCCGCCCCGAACTTTTATGCCGTTTACTGCCCCTCGGGCGTGGTGAGCGCTTTTTCGAGCACCGACCGCAGGGCGGAGGGGCTGAGCGGCTGGCTCAGCATGCCGTTCTCGACAAAGGTGATGCGCCCGGTCTCTTCCGACACCACTGCCACCACGCAGTCGCTCGCTTCGGACACCCCGACGGCGGCGCGGTGGCGCATTCCGAACTCGGGCGGAATGCCGGGATTTTCACTCGACGGCAGCAAACACCGGGCCGCCGCCACTTTATTCCTGGCGATGATCAGGGCCCCGTCGTGCAGGGGAGCGTTCTTGAAAAAAATATTTTCGATCAGGCGGTGGCTCACTTCGCCGCCGATCGCGTCGCCCGACTCGATGTACTGGATCAGCGGAAAGGCGCGCTCGATGACGATCAGCGCCCCGGTTTTGGATGAAGACATATTCGAGGCCGCCTTGACGATGCTTTCGATGGTCTGGTTCTCGGCGTATTTGGGGCTCTTCACCTTGAACAGCTTGCCCAGGACAGGGATCCGGCGGGCCGAGTACCGGTTGCCCATGACGATCAGAAAGCGCCGGATCTCCTGCTGGAACACCACGATCAGGGCGATCACCCCCACGCCCATCACCTGCCCCAGGATCAGCGACAGCAGTTCCATGTTCAGCAGCCGCACCACAATCCACAGCAGGTAGACCATCAGGATGCCGATGAAGATGCTCAGGGCGTTCGTCCCCCGGATCAGCCGGTAGAGCTGGTAGATCAGCACCGCCACAAGCAGGATATCGAGGATGTCTAACGGAGAGATGTGGATAAAACCCATGGCATTGGTTTTTTAGAAGCGGTTGTGTTTTGTTGTTCCGGAATAGTTCTGCAACGACAAAGATAAGCGATCATTATATTATCCGGCATCCATCCGAACCTAATCGAACGATTGCATGCCGCTGTGGGCGATGTTGCGTATTTCGGCATACTGCGCCGGATCGAGTTCCTGGAAGAAATAGCAGATGGGGTCGACCGGCATTCCGTTGTAGTCGATTTGATAATGCAGGTGCGGGGCATACGACAAGCCGCTGTTGCCGGTGGTGGCCACCACGTCGCCGCGCTTGACCCGCTGGCCCGGCTCCACCAGAATCGTGCCGAGGTTACCGTAATAGGTTTTGTAGCCGTTGCCGTGGTTGATAACCAGGGTGGTGCCCAACAGATTCCTGTTTTCCGTGTTCTCATACACCGTCCCGTCGGCTGTGGCGAATACCCGTGTACCCTCGGGCACGGCATAGTCCACCCCCTTGTGGTAGGCAATGTTCTTGAAAAACGGGTGGATGCGTTCGCCCATCGAGGTGGCCAGACGGTGGAGATCGTTGTTGACGATGGGTTGGATCGAGGGGATGGCCTGGTAGTTGCGCTTGCTGCCTGCCGCCTTGTCCATGATGTTGAGCATCAGGGTGTCAGACTCGGTGATGCGCGAGGTGACATCCTTTATTTTACGGAAAAACACTTCGCCCAGCTCGCTGTTGGTCATCTTGAGCAGGGCCGAGCGGCTGTAGCCCGGCTTCCGGTGGGCGTCTTCCGTTTTGGGAGGGGTGCTTTCGAACAACATGCCGTAGATCCACTGGTCGCGCTGTTCGATGTTCTGCATCACATGGTCGATGCTGTCGTAACGCTGCTGCATCAGTTTGTACTGCTTTTCGAGCAGTTTCACCGTCTGCTTGGTCTTGTATTCGATGGGGGTGTCGAGAAAAGGCGAGAAGACGGCGTAGAACGCCACCGCGATTCCGATCCACACGAACAGGTAGATGGAAAACGTCACCAACTTGCGGCGGATGTGGTAGTTCCGGGTTTTCGACCGGTCGAACAGGGGATCCTTAGTCTTTTTCATACGTGGTGTCGGTTGCCCGCTCGATGATGGACATAAAGTCCTCGCGCGAGATGTTGCGGCTCAGGTAACCCATCGGGTTCATCGGTTCGCCGCGGTAGATCACTTCGTAGTGCAGGTGCGGCCCGGTCGACTTGCCGGTGCTGCCCAACTCGCCCACCTGTTCGCCGCGGCGGATGGTCTGCCCGGCAACGACCGAGATATAGCTCAGGTGGGCATAGCGCGTGCGGTAGCCGTAACCATGGTCGATGAGCACCTCCTTGCCGTATCCGCGCGATATTTCGGCTGCGATCACCTTGCCGTCGCCGGTGGAATAGATGGGAGTGCCTGTTTTTCCGGAAAAGTCGATGCCCGAATGGAAGCGGCTGCCTCCGTAAACCGGGTCGATGCGCCAGCCGAACTTGCCGATGTTGCGGATCAGTTGCCGGTCCATGGGCCAGAAGGTGGGGATGGCGGCGGCCATCAGCTCTTTGTCGGCGGCCAGCACCTCCACCTGGTCGAATGATTTCGACTCGAAATAGGCCAACCGGGCCAGCTGGTCGAGCGCCTGCCACGACGCCGCCAATATTTCGGGGCCGGAGGCGACCGCCGCGTACTTGTCCGCCGGATAGGAGGTGTAGATGCCGTCGATCTTCATCGAATCCATGCCGAACACCGACCGATAGACGTTGTAGTCGCGCTGTTTGATCTCGGAGAGTTTTTTCGTGGCCCCGTCGATGTTCTCTCTCAGCGCCTGATGTTGGAGCATCAGTTCCGAACGCCGCTGGTTGATGCGGTACATTTTTGGGGTGTAGAAGAAGTACGAGAAGACGAAATTGGCCACCGACGCGATGATAAATCCCACCAACGCCTGCCGCAGAATACGGTAAAACCGCATTTTGAAAGGGATGGTGACTACCTGGTAGGTCATGGTTCTGGGATCGAACCGGTACTGGATTTTCCTCATCGTTTTGACTTTCCCCGTAAATTATGCGAATTTACGGGATTTTGACTAATTTTGCAACCTTAAAAGGTTGTGCGGGATTTTCGTCCTCTGTCCAGGCCCGTTTTTTCGCTCGACGGGATATTGAAAACAGGGGGCGGATCAATCCGGCAAGACAAACCATCAAATTTATAACGGCGCAATGATCGGATAATTATGGACTCGAACAAAATAAGGGAAACTTTCCTCGGATTTTTCCGCGACAAGCAGCACGCCATCGTACCCTCGGCCCCGATGGTGATCAAGAACGACCCCACGCTGATGTTCACCAACGCCGGCATGAACCAGTTCAAAGACCTGTTCCTGGGCAACAGCCCCATCGTCAGCCCGCGCGTGGCCGACACGCAGAAGTGCCTGCGGGTGTCGGGCAAGCACAACGACCTGGACGAGGTGGGGCGCGACACGTACCACCACACCATGTTCGAGATGCTGGGCAACTGGTCGTTCGGCGACTACTTTAAAAAAGAGGCCATCGCCTGGGCGTGGGAGCTGCTGGTGGACGTGTTCGGCCTGCCCATCGACCGCATCTATGCGACCTATTTCGAGGGGAGCCCCGAAGAAAATATCGCCTGCGACGACGAGGCGTTCAATATGTGGAAGCAATACCTGCCCGAGGGCCACATCATTCCCGGCAACAAGAAAGACAACTTCTGGGAGATGGGCGACACCGGCCCCTGCGGCCCGTGCAGCGAGATCCATTTCGACCTGCGCGACAACGACGAGCGGGCGAAGATCCCGGGGCGCGACCTGGTGAACCAGAGCCACCCGCAGGTGATCGAGATATGGAACCTGGTGTTCATGCAGTTCAACCGCAAGGTGAGCGGCGAATTGCAGCCGCTGCCCAAAAACCACGTCGATACGGGGATGGGATTCGAACGCCTGTGCATGGTGCTCCAGGGCAAAAAAAGCAACTACGACACCGACGTGTTCCAGCCCATCATCACCCGGATCGGTGAGATGAGCGGAATAAAATACGGCCAGGCCGAAAGCAGCGACATTGCCATGCGCGTGATCTCGGACCACTTGCGGGCCATCTCGTTCTCGATCGCCGACGGGCAGTTGCCTTCGAACGTCAAGGCGGGGTATGTGATCCGCCGCATTTTGCGCCGCGCCGTGCGTTACGGCTACACCTACCTCGGTTTCAGGGAGCCGTTCATCTGCAAATTGGTGCCGACGCTCGTCGGGCAGATGGGCGACCAGTTCCCTGAATTGAAGTCGCAGCGGGGGCTTATCGAATCGGTGATCACGGAGGAGGAGAGCTCGTTCCTGCGCACGCTGGCAACCGGCATGACGCTGATCGAAGAGGTGATGGAAAAGACGGCCTCGGCCGGATCGACGACCATCAGCGGCGACGACGCCTTTGTGCTGTACGACACGTTCGGCTTCCCGATCGACCTGACGGAGCTGATCGCCAAGGAAAAAGGGATGGATGTCAACCTGCACGAGTTCAATAAACGGCTCGAAGAGCAGAAGAACCGCTCGCGCAACGCCGCCTCGGTGCAGGCCGACGACTGGTGCGAGATCAGCAACACGGACGAAACCGCCTTTGTCGGGTACGACCATCTCGAAACAGAGGCCCGCATCACCAAATACCGCAAGGTGTCGGCCAAAGGAAAGGAATATTACCAGGTGGTGCTCGACCGGACGCCGTTTTACGGCAACTCCGGCGGACAGGTGGGCGACACCGGCCGCATGGAGCAGAACGGAGTAAGCTACCCAGTGGAGGATACGCAGAAAGAGAACAACCTGACAGTGCACATCCTGCCGCAGCTGCCCGCCGACGTGGCCGCCCCCGTGCGTGCGGCGGTCGATGCCGAATCGCGCCAGGCGTCGGCCAATAACCATACGGCCACTCACTTGTTGCAGAGTGCGTTGCAGCAGGTGCTCGGATCGCACGTCGAGCAGAAAGGCTCGCTGGTGACGCCCGACTACCTGCGTTTTGACTTCTCTCATTTCCAGAAAGTAACCGACGAGCAGTTGCGCCAGGTCGAGACGATCGTCAACCGGGAGATCCGCGCCAACCATCCGTTGCAGGAGGTGCGCGAGTGCCCCATCGACCGGGCCCGCGAAATAGGGGCGATGATGCTTTTCGGCGAAAAGTACGGCGACAAGGTGCGCGTGATCCGTTTCGGCGGATCGACCGAACTGTGCGGCGGCACACATGTTGCATATACAGGACAGATCGGATTGTTCAAGGTGCTTTCCGAAAGCGCCATTGCCGCCGGGGTGAGGCGCATCGAAGCCTGCACCGCGCAACGGGCGATGGACAACATTTATGCCGTGGAAGACCTTATAAAAGAGGTGCAGTCGTTCCTGAACACGCCGCAGATCATGCAGAACCTGCGCAAGATCGTGACCGAGAACAGCGAATTCTCCGAGCAGATCGAGGCGTTCAAAAAAGAGAAGACGGCGGCATTGGCCAAATCGGTGGCCGAAGAGCTCCAGCCTGAGAACGGACTGGTGATCTGCGCCCGCCAGTTGGATCTTGCTCCGGACGTGATCAAAAACATGGCGTTTGCCCTGAAAAGCGAGTTGCCCAACCTGGTCTTTGTGGTGGGGAGTAATTTCTCGGACAAAACATCGCTTACCATTATGTTGGGGGACGATATTTCGAAAAGCGGCGTAAATGCGTCGAATATTGTCCGCGAGGCGGCCAAACTGATCGATGGCAGCGGCGGCGGGCAGCCGTTCTTCGCCGTGGCCGGGGGCAAAAATCCCGACGGGTTGGAAGCGGCCATCGTCAAAGCCACGGAGATGATCAAGAGCCGGTATTTTACGGCCGGATAAACGGATCGTTAGATTGTCGTGTTGAAGTGAAGCGAAACAACCCCGATCGGGAGATCCCGGATGACAAAAGAGAGATAGTTGACCTTTGCCCCGCGGAGATAAACCTTTAGCGGGTGGACGAAAAGAGGCACAGCCTCCTTTTGGGCAAAGACGTTCTTTCTCTTGTTTATACTTAGCGAGTGAAACAAGATTCTTGTCAACAAATGAGCCTGTGGCTCCGCCTTGATTTTTTGTCCACTTTTTTATCAAGGAAAAAGTGGGATGAAAATTCTTTCGATAATAAAGAACATGGTTGTCATCTTTCGCGAGGCTCAAGATGACAGATTAAACGATCGGTTTGCAGCCGCAATATTTGTAAGAAGGGGAGCGTTTGCCCTTAATCAATGCGTTTATCAATTAAAAAGTAAAAATATGAACAAGGTATTATTAATGATCCTCGACGGGTGGGGGATTGGCAACCGCACCCATTCGGATGCGATCTACGAAGCCCATCCGAAATACGTCAACGAACTGACCGCAAAATATCCCCATGCCGAACTGCTGACCTGCGGCGAGAACGTGGGCCTGCCCGACGGGCAGATGGGCAACTCCGAAGTGGGGCACCTGAACATCGGCGCCGGGCGCGTGGTGTATCAGGATCTGGTGAAGATCAACCGCGCCTGCCGCGACAATTCGATCCTGAAGAACAAAGAGATCGTCGACGCGTTCACCTACGCCAAGAAAAACGGGAAACAGGTGCATTTCATGGGCCTGGTGTCGGACGGCGGGGTGCACAGTTCGCAAGACCACCTGCACAAACTCTGCGACATTGCCAAGGAGTACGGGATCGAAAACACCTTCGTTCACTGTTTCATGGACGGGCGCGACACCGATCCCCGCAGCGGCAGGGGTTTCCTTGAGGAACTTCAGAATCATCTGAAAAAATCGACCGGCAGAATCGCTTCGGTGGTGGGCCGATACTACGCCATGGACCGCGACAAACGCTGGGAGCGGGTCAAGGAAGCTTACGACCTGATTGTTAAAGGGGTGGGCAAGGCCGCGACAAACGCCGTCGCCGCTGTCGAAGAGTCGTATGCCGAAGGGGTGACCGACGAGTTCATCAAGCCCATCGCCTGTGTCGACGGGGCCGGTAAGCCCATCGGGTTGATCCGGGAAGGCGACATGGTGATCTTTTTCAACTACCGCAACGACCGCGCCAAAGAACTCACCGCCGTGCTGACGCAGGAGGATATGCCCGATTCCGGCATGAAGACGATTCCCCTGTATTACTGCACCATGACCCCTTACGACGCCAAGTTCAAGGGGCTGCACATCCTCTTTGACAAAGACAACGTGGAAAACACGCTCGGCGAATACGTGGCCTCGAAAGGACTGCGCCAGTTGCGCATCGCCGAAACGGAAAAATACGCCCACGTGACGTTCTTCTTCAACGGCGGCCGCGAGGAACCGTTCGCGGGCGAGAGCCGCATTCTGGTTCCCTCGCCCAAGGTAGCCACCTACGACCTCAAACCCGAGATGAGCGCCTACGAGGTGGCCGATGCGCTGGTGAAAGAGATCGATAAGGAAACCGAAGACCTGATCGTGCTCAATTTCGCCAATGGCGACATGGTCGGCCATACGGGAGTCTATGAAGCCATCGAGAAGGCGATCGGGGCGGTTGACGCCTGTGCCGAAAAAGTGGTGGAGGCGGCCAAGGCGCACGGCTACACCGTGATCGTGATCGCCGACCACGGCAACGCCGATAACGCCGTCAACCCCGACGGCACGCCCAATACGGCCCATTCGCTCAATCCGGTACCCATCATCGTGGTGTCGAACGCAGTGAAGCAGGTGCGCAGCGGTGTGCTGGCCGATGTGGCCCCGACGATCCTCAAGATCATGGGCCTGCCCCAACCGGCGGAGATGACGGGCGCGCCCCTGGTGTAACGTGTCCTGGGTATGAAGTGTGGGGGGGGGGGGGGGGGGGGGGGGGGGGACCCCCCCCCCCCCAGGGGGGCGGGCCCGGGGGCAGACCGCGGTGAGGCGGCGTCGGGGGGGGGGGTGGGTGGGGGGTGGGGTGGGCGGAGAAAGAAAAAAAATAGGAGAG
>JAVBRA010000012.1:0-189875 GCA_031548435.1 Rikenellaceae bacterium | reverse complement strand
TCAGACCGCTTTTTATTATCCCAGATATCCACAAGTGAAAATTATATTACAAAAATAACGCATTCAAATAATTTGCACGCGAGATATTGAAATTTTTTGGATGAAATAACTGACTTGCGGTCGTGGTGCGGTCGCGGAGAGAAAAACAAAAACGCTTAATCGCTGTAAGTTAGTCGATTAAGCGTTTTTAACAGTACCCGGAGCCGGGATCGAACCGGCACAGCCTTGCGGCCATTGGTGTTTGAGACCAACGCGTCTACCGATTCCGCCATCCGGGCAAGGGTGGTTAAGGGAGGCGCTGAGCCACTCCCTTCGGCGGTGGCCGGATTCCCGGCCGCCTGGTGAACGGCAGATCGCTCTGCCACACGTTGAAAGTGCAAATATATTCAGTTTTTTTTACTTTTGCAACCACTAATCCAAAAAGTGCCGAATGACCTGATGGCTGCAAGGCCATTTTCTCATTTTACATCCTGAGTTTATATAATATCTGCAGAATAAAGTCGGATCGTCCTTTATGAATTGGGATGGTCTGCTCTTTTATGTGTGTTTTAATGCGATTTTTTACACTTAGGTGATAAAAAAATACCTTTCTCTCGGGAGAATATCCTTTCGCGGTTGTCTTAATTGATGAAGTGAGTATTCTGGATAAATATGATTCATCGTCAGATACTTATTTCGGCCTAAATGCGGGCCGGATACAAGTATTCCGCATCAGGCAATAAATGTTCGTGATATTGTGTTTTAACGGACACTGTCCTTTTCAGGGTCGGTGCAACCCAACCTTAATCCACTTTAATCAGGCATCCGAATGGATAATGCAAAGTTGCTCGAAGCCTTGAAAAATGGCGATCACAAGGCTTTCGAGGAGGTCTTCTTCGAGTATTTCGATAAAATAAAGAAGTTCATTGCGATGTTCCTCAAATCCGACGACGAGGCGGAGGAACTTACACAAGACATCTTTGTCAGGATATGGGTCAACCGCGACTCGTTCAATCCCAGCAAGTCGCTTAACGCCTACATGTATGCGATCGCGCGTAATGCGACGCTCAATCTCATCAAGCACAAGAAACTCCGTCTGAACCATGTTGCCGGATATGTTATTCCCGATTCCGGTTCGGATACCGAAGAATATCTCTTTTCGAAGGATGTGGGGTTGCTGATCGAAATGTTGCTCGACCGAATGTCGTTGCAAAAGCAGGATATCTATAAACTGAGCCAGGAGGAAGGATTGCCCAACGACGAAATCGCCGGACGGCTGGGGATCAGCCGCAAAACGGTAGAGAATCAATTGAGCATCATCATGCAGGAATTGCGCAAAGTGATAAGGGATTATTCCGGAAGAACCACATTGGCATGATAAAACGCTTTGCCGTCCCGTGAAACCTGAAAAGGCCGGGGTCATCCGGGAAAAAACAGCCGTTTGTTTGTCTTATGGAAAAAGGCTGAATAGTTGACCGCACTTAAATACGGATAAGATCGATGAAAAGTTACATTTCACATATAATAAGGATGTTTGCCTACGGGAGTTTCTCGGCCCTGGTTGTGAACAAGGTTCATATGTGGATGATCGATGGCAGGCGCGAGAGCGAAAAGAGCAATGCCATGAAAGAGGTATGGGATCGTATCCGTACCGAATCTTCGGCAGGAACCGGAGACTCTTTCTCCAAGGTGTCGGACATGCTTGGGATTCCTGTTGCTCCACGCAAAACCGTACGCATCTCTTTGGGGCGGAAAATAGTTGCGGCGGCGGCTGTTTTGTTGCTTTTGTTTCTGGGAGGAGGTTATTATTATACGATCTACGGCCGGAGGGTCGAGATGGTGGAGGTTTCCGCTTCAGGAGGCGTCCGCAGGCAGCTGTTCTTGCCCGATAGTTCCGAGGTGTGGCTGAATTCCGGCAGCGCCATTCGTTATGTCAGGGATTTTAAAGGGGATGCCCGTACGGTCGAATTGACCGGCGAGGCGTTTTTCTCCGTGCGCAAGAACGGGCGCAAACCGTTCATTGTGTCGACCGAGCATCTTTCGGTTACGGCATTGGGCACGGAGTTCAATGTGAATGCCTATCCGTGCGACGACCGGGTGTCGGTGGCCCTTTATACGGGAAAGATACGGGTCGATGTGATATCGGCTGCTCCGAAAGGGCAGTTGCCATCCTATACCGTCGATCCCAGCCAGGAGTTGGTATATAATCTGATCGACGGTACGGTGCGGATCGATGATGTGCTGAATATGAATGCGGCCGGTTGGCGTTCCGGCGCGCTGATCCTGATGGATAAGACGTTCATGGGTATAGTCAACGCTTTCGGCCGGTACTATGATGTTTCTTTTGAGCTCGATCCCGTACAGGTGCCTCAGGGGCGCTATTCCATCAAGTTCATCAATAACGAGACGATCGGGGAGGCGCTTTCCCTGCTGCAGAATCTTACCGGCGGGTTCGAATATACCCTGTTGGACGGAACTGTTTCGATACGGACTACTTCTAACCAATATAATCAAGAACAATAAATGAAGCTGATAAGAAACATTCGCCGAAAGGCTTTTGCATACGGCATGGCGATGGTGATGTTCGTCGCACCGGCCGGCGCACAGGATGTGACCGTTTCCATCAAGGGCAGCAATATTACCATCAGGCAGGCGCTCGAAAGCCTTGAGGCCCAGAGCCGGTATACGGTGGCTTATGATGCGACCGGGTTCGACGTGAGCAAAAAAGTATCGCTGGACATTGCCAATGCCAGTGTCATGGCGGCCCTCGAAGAGATTACCCGGGGACAAGGCGTTGCTTACCGCACCAGCGGCAATCACATATTCATCACTCCTGCCCCGCCGGCTCCGGAGACGGCTGCCACGGTATCCGCCCCCCTGCGCCCGTCAACGCCTGATTGCCCGATTGAAGCAGCGGCCGAGGCGGCGGTTGTTGAAGCTGTCCTTGTTGAGGCCGACGCGGTATCGCCTGCTGTTCATGTGCAGATTCCCGAACTTGCGGGTGAACCGGTTGCGTCGGTGGTTATTCCTCAGACACAGGTGATAACCGTCGAGGAAGGCATCACCGAAGGGTACGGCTATCGTGCTCCGAGGATAGCCCTGAAGACCAATCTGCTTTACGATGCGACCACCACCATCAACCTGGGGGCGGAATTCCTCCTCGGACGCAAACTGACCCTTGACGTGCCGCTCAGCTATAATCCGTGGACATTCTCGGACAACAAAAAGATCAAGCATTTCCTCGTGCAGCCCGAATTGAGGTATTGGACCTGCGAGCCGTTCAACCATTCGTTCTTCGGGGTTCATCTTCACTATGCATATTTCAACATGGGCGGCTTTAAACAACTGGGAATGGAAAATTTCCGCTATCAGGGCAACCTCTATGGCGCAGGGATCTCTTATGGCTACCACTGGATACTCGCTCCCCGCTGGAGCCTCGAAGGCACGATCGGGGTCGGGTATGCCCGCCTGATCTACGACAAGTACGAATGCGAGACCTGCGGCGATTTCGTGGGCAGTGAAACGAAAGACTATTTCGGCCCGACGAAAGCGGGGGTTTCGCTGGTTTTCATGATAAAATAGTCACAGCACGAAAATTAATGATTATGAATAAAATATTCAACCGCTTGACGGCGGTCGCCCTCTTCTTTCTTGCCTTGTCATGCGCTTCGGATTCGTTTGCACAGGCTTACACGGGCCAGATCGGCATCCGTTCGAACCGTGTGGAACAGAAAGGTGACAGCCTCTATATCGACTTCGATATTTGCCTGTCGCATTTCGGCATCGACAAGCGCCAGGCGCTGGTGCTGACCCCGATACTGAAAGCCGATGCGGCCGTGAAAGAATTTCCGCAGGTGGTGATTACGGGCAAAAACCGCAACCTCACCTATACACGTTCTTTGGTGTTGGCCAGCAGGCAAGTATCCGACCCTTATGCAACGGTGGTGGTCAAAAAAGAGAAGACCGACACATTAAGGTATATCGTCTCGCTTCCCTACCAATCCTGGATGGAACAGGCTTCGCTGACGCTCAAGGAAGATTGCTGGAGCTGTGCGGGCGACAACCGCCTGGTGGCTGTGAGCATGTTGGCCGGGAACATCGTTGTGGAGGAGAAGCCGGTGGAGGTGGTGCCCGATCCGGAGGTGATTCTCCCGTATATCGTCGATCCGATGTTGTGCTATGTCACGCCTGCCGTCGAGGCGGTCAAGGCCAGGAACAAGCTCGGATCTGCCTATCTGACTTTTCCTGTGGGCAAGTCGACCATTGTGCCCGACCTGGGCAACAACATGGCCGAACTGGACAAGGTGAACAACACCATCACCACGGCCCGCAACGACAAGATGCTCGAAATCACAGGGATCAGGCTGGTGGGGTACGCCTCGCCCGAGGGAAACTGCACGGCCAACGAAAACCTTTCGAAATCGCGGGCAACCGCTCTGGCAGGCTACATCAGGGAGCGCTATGACTATCCCGAAGCCATGTACACCATCGACTGGAAAGGCGAAGATTGGGCCGGGCTTGAGGCTTTGGCTCGTGAAGCTGACATCACCTACAAAGAGCAGGCGTTGGCGGTCATCACCAGCACGGTCGCTCCCGATACGCGTGAAGCGAAGCTCAAAGCCGTCGGCGGGGGTACTCCTTACCGTTACATCCTCAAGGAGATTTACCCGAAACTGCGCCGCGTGACCTACGAGGTGGCTTACAACGTCCGTCCGTTCACGCTTGAGGAGAGCAAGGAGGTGCTGTTGTCCGACCCCGAGAAGCTGAGCCTGAACGAGATGTTCATCATTGCCCGCAGCTATGATAAGGGATCGCAGCAGTTCAACGAAGTGTTCGACGTGGCTGTGCGGATGTTCCCCGGCGATGCGGTAGCCAATAACAATGCCGCCGCCGCCGCTCTCGAACGGAGGGACACGCAGGCAGGCCGCAAGTACCTTGAAAGTGCAGGACGAACCCGCGAAGCAGATAATAACCTGGGGGTTATCTGCCTGCTCGAAGGCGACTATGCCAAGGCAAGAGAGCTGCTGACCCGTTCGGCCGAGGCCGGTTGCAGGGAAGCGTTGCACAACCTCGAACAACTGAGGCTCAAGGAAGAAAATATCAAAAGATTAGAGGACAGTAAAGCCATACATGAATAATTACTGTCGCCGGACGAGACGGAAGGCCGGTTCTTTTTGGGTTGAGATTCCCGGCTTTCCTCTCTCCGCAATATGTCCTGTCCGATAGCGGTTTCATCCCGGTTTTTCCATTTGCTGCCGGGACGGATATCGGTGAGGATATTCGGCCTCGGTTTCCGGGTCTTGATGGAAGGCGGCGTCAGGCAGTGGGAAGGTCGCCAGACTCTTTTTTACGGGAAAAAGAAGCGGTAGAATTGTCTTTAAGAACGAAAGAGAGAGCTGATGCACTGTTTTTTTTACAAAAACCACATAAACTGAAAACCAATAAAAACAATTAAACGAATGAAAAAGACATTTATTTATGCCATTGCAATTTGTTCAGCCTTTGCAGCAGGCTTTACATCTTGCTCGAAAGACGATGCCACGGGGACAAACACGATTCCCGAAGGCAAGGAAACCTACATGACTGTCAGTATTTCCAATCCGGCAGGAACCTATGCCGCCGACCCGAATGCCAGGGAAGATGAGCAAATAATCAGCACTGTTGACGTGTTTATCTTTGATGCTTCCGGCATCCTGAAGAGTAAAGACAGTCTTGGTGTTGCCGATTTTTCGACATCCAATGGAACTGCTGTCGGAATCAAAAAAATTAAAACGACCACCGGGGCTAAAAAAGTTTATATCGGTGTAAACCTTCCTGTATCGGTGAAGAAAACGATTACATCGCTGGCTTCGTTGAATACGGCGTTGTCTGTGCCGGCTAAGGATCTTTACGGCCCGGGAGATGGAGTAAATGGGTGGACTGCAGGCAATAGCGCCCTTGGTTATGCGATGGGCAGCAGTATTATCGAAAAGACGTTTGTCGAAGAAGCGGGCGGGATTGTTCCGGAAGCCAATAAGATCTCGACCCAGGTGAAGCGTTTTGTGGCCAAGATAGAGGTTCTCTATGGATTGACGACGAGTCAGATTGACGGGGGTTCGATCGGCGGATTGTACTGCACCATAAAGAATCGGAATAACAGTATGTTCCTTGCGCAGAATGTTGTCAGCGCCAGTCCGCTGGTTGTGAAAGACCCGAACTGGGAAGGTTGGGGTACGGGTTATACGGCGGCGAGTTTCGATAGCCCTTCATTCTATCTCGGAGAGTCTTTTGTTTCCGACCTTTATCCTGAAGCGGTTTATGTTCTTGAGAATACCTCTAAATCGCATTTGCAGGGCGAAACGACTTATGCCCAGATATGCGCTCTCTTCACACCGGATCATTTGTTGTCCTGGGATGGGACTCAATTCGTCGATCTTGGCTCTATGGGCGGCGGTTTTTACCTGGTCGACTATCAGGGGCAACACTATTACTGTCTGAATTATGGTACCGCCGACGAGCTGATCTCCAGGAATAATCTTACCGGAGCGACGATTACGGGTTATGGAGGGGAATGTTATTATAACATTTTCCTGGGCAAGAGCCAGGGGTATAATATCTACCGCAATGATTACATCAAGGCCACGATCAAAAGCATCAAGGGCATCGGGGCTCCCGATCCTTTCCTGAATCCCAATAATCCGGTGGAAACCGACACCAACATCGATGTGACGATCGACATCGAGCCGTGGACGGTGATCGAAAACGATTACGATTTGTAAAAACCTGACGGGAGCCGTGCAGTGCGGACGGCTCCCGTTTTCACCTGTTTTTCTGCATATTATTACTTAATTAAATTAATCATGAAAAGAACGTTTAACTACGCAATTGCAGTGTGTGCAGCCCTTGCGATGGGCCTGTCCTCTTGCTCGAAAGACGATGCCACGGATACGAATGCGATCCCCGAAGGCAAGGAAACCTACATGACCATCAGCCTGGCCGATCCCGCCGGTACGTATGCCAACGGCGATGATAATGCCACCGAAGCCGAAACGAAAATCAATACGATCGACGTGTATATTTTCGATGTGGCCGGAACCCTGAAAACCCACGAAACACTGAAGTCGTCTGATTTCGTACGCGGAACCGGCGCCGATATCGCCAAAATCACCGCAACCAAAAAGATCAAGACCACAACGGGGCCCAAAAAAATTTATGTGGGCGTGAACCTGCCTTGTGGTAATATGGGTGTTGAGGGTGGATTTGATCGTACTCAAGCAATGGATTTCACCGATAAAATATTGGTAAAGGAAAATATCACCAGTCTGGAGACTGTTATGTCGAGGGCAATGCATTGCTATTACGGATCGGATATATCTGAAGGTGATGTTGGCTTTTCAATGGGAAGTAATATCATCAATGCCACGTTTGAAGAAGAGGCGGGTGGCGTAACTCCTGCTGCGAACAAAATCAGCGCTACGGTAAAGCGCTTCGTTGCCAAAGTGGAAGTGATAGATGCTTTTTCTCGGGATATAGAAGGGGGAACTCTTTCCAATGTGGATTTCCGATTTGAGAATGTCAATGAATCTATGTATTTGGCCCAGAAAGTGGAAAGTGGATTTATCAAAGATCCCAACTGGTCGGTTTATGGCGTCGACTATACCAACAGTTCTTTTCAATGGAGAGGACTTTATGGGTCAGGCCCCAAATATAGCGCGTATGTAATGGAAAATACCTCTCGTGATCATAAACGAGGAGAATCTATGGTTCTCGTGATTACGGCAAGTTTTAGGCCGGATCAATTCACTAAAAAATCTGGAAATACTTGGGTGCTTGTTCCCAATACCGATGATCCTATGAGCCATCCCGATCCTTTAGACGTATACTATGTCAATAATCAGGGGCAGGTCGCTTTCTTTGAAGATATGGCAACAGCACAGGTATTTGCTCTTGAAAAATTGGGGAATGCGTCCAAGGCGGTTGAATGTCCTCTCGGCTATATCCGTTACGAAGCTTATTTGGGCAAAAGCCAGGGGTATAATGTATACCGAAATGATTACATAAAAGCGACCATAAAGAGCATTAAAGGCTTTAGCCTTCCTTCCGGATCATATAACGATCCCATCGAAACCGACACCAACATCGACGTGACGATCGACATCGAACCGTGGAACGTTATTGCCGACGACTACGATCTGTAACGGAAAAAACCCGATCATCCACTCACAGGGGCCGTGTCGCAACGGCTCGGCCCCTGTTTTACCTAAACCGAACATTAAACCTGTTTTTGATGAAACGTCCGTATAACATACTTCTTTGGCCGGCGCTTTGTGTGCTGCTGTTGATGCAAGGCTGCCTCAAGGAGGACCTGGCCGATTGCCCGCCGGGCATCACCGTGCGTCTTTACCACGATGCCGTTGCCGGCAGTGCGGCGACAGACCACGCCACCCTGTTCGTGTTCGACGAGAACGGGTTGTTTGTGGATGTATACGAGAACCGGGCGGCTGCTTTCGGCAATGACGAATATACCATGACCCTGCCGCTGGAGAAAGGCAAATATGCGTTTGCGGGTTTCAGGGGCATGTACGGATGCTACTCCGTTGTCCCGGCACAATTTGTCAAAGGCGTGACCACATTTTCCGAAGCGGTGTTCAGGCTCAACTGCGCTGCGGACAATACGGTGAGGGAGAGTCCCCATTGCCTGTTTTCGGGATTGCTGGCCACGGCCGAAGTGACGGGCCGTAGCGGGCATTTCGATGTGTACATGGAACGGAATACAAACATCATCAACCTGCGGACCGAAGGACTGGAGCCTTCTTCCGACAATTATACGTTGTCCATCAGCGATAACAACAGCCACTATGGGTTCGGCAACGATTTCGCTTCGTGCCCGACACTCGATTATATCGCCGGATGCGAAAAAGACGGCCAAGGCCAGTTGTCGGCCTCGCTGACCGTGATGCGTCTGGCTGCAAACCGGCACCCGGTATTCACGGTCTATAACGACAGCCGGCAAAGAAACCTTTATCAGGCCGATCTGATGGAGTTGATCATGCGTATTCCCGGCATCAATCTGACGGCCAGGCACGAATTCGATATCCTGCTCCTTTTTGATGTCAATATGGATGTTACGGTTCAGATCAACGGCTGGACAGTGCTTGAAGAAGAGAACGAGTTGTAAAAACAGGCAGTAAAATGGAAAAAATGAGAAAATATTTCAGGGGTCTCCTTGCACTCATGCTCTTTTTCGTGGCTTCGTGCCGGACAGAGAAGCCTGCGGGAACCGGCGGCGGCGATCTGGTTGAGGTCGTGCTGTCGATCCAGGCTCCGTCGGCATATGTGTCAGGAACCTACGCGCCCGGTACCGTTTATGACGGACTTACGTCGCTTCATGCGCTTGTCTTCAAGATCATCGGATCGGGGAATGAAACATTCGAGTCCGTGGCGAAGATCCACGGCCCGGAGGATGGTGATATTGCGGGTCGCCAGCTGGTGATGAAACTGCGCAAAGACGATGAATTTCGTTACCGGATTGTAATTCTGGCCAACTGTACCGCACCGGTCGTCGAGTTGCTCGAAAATCCCGAAACATTGAACGGAATGGAGAAAAAAGAGCTGATGGCTTTATGTGAGATCGGATACTACGGCATTGCCGGCAATTTCCCCATGTGGGGCCAGAGCGATCCGTTGTCTGTCAGGACGGATGGATCGGGATTGACCGGCAGAATCTCCCTGTTGCGTGTGATGGCTTGTGTCGAGGTGAAGAACAACGCGCCCAATTTCGACCTGCACGAGACCTATGTGTTCAACGTTAAAGACCGCACTTCCATCGCACCCGACATCGCCGATTTCGAACTGAACGGAGAGGTGACCGTGCCCACGGCCAATGCGGCGCAAGACATCGCATTTGTCCCGTTTACAGGCCAACTGTTCCTGTTCGATGCGCCTGCTGCCACGGAGCAGACTTTTTTCCGGTCGACGGCGGTGGTTGTCGGGGGGTATGTTGACGGAGGCATTGAGATGGAATATTTCCGGCTCGATTTCGCCAACGAATCCGGGAGTTATGTCCCCGTGTTGCGCAATCATAGCTATGTGATGAACATACAAAGCGTTACGGGGGAAGGTTTCTCCGATCCGGGCCTTGCTTACAATGGAGCGGTTTATGGAATGGCCGGAACCCGTGCGATAAATGCCGGGGTCATTGCCTGGGTTGAGGATAAATAATAAAAGGATAGATATGTGGAACGGGCGCCTCATGCAAGGCGCCCGTTTTGTTTTTCTCTTTTCCCGTCTCTTTTTACTATTTTTGCAGGGCAAAGGGCATTATGAATAGATTTAAATATACCACCGGTACGGAGATCGCTTCGATCCTGGAGAAAGCCTGCAATGGAGTGCGCATCACCGACGCCGAGGCCCTGGCGTTGTTCGAGGGGGCTCCCCTTGCCGCGTTGGGCGTTGCCGCTGCGGCCGTCAAGGAGCGTAAAAGCGGGCCGTACGTTTATTATAACCGCAATTTCCACATCGAGCCCACTAATATTTGTGTTTTCCGGTGCAAGTTCTGCTCGTACCGCCAGCCGGCCGGTTCGCCGCTGGCATGGGATCATTCGATGGACGAGGTGATGGAAGTTGTCCGTAAATTCCAGGGGTCGGGCGCCACCGAGGTGCACATTGTCGGAGGGGTGCATCCGCAGCACGGGCTGGACTATTACTGCGATATGATCCGGCGTGTCAAGGCGTTGATGCCCGGGGCGGTGGTCAAGGCGTTCACGGCCATCGAACTCGACTACATGATCGATCGGGCCGGGCTTACGGTCGAAGAGGGGCTGGAGCGGCTCAAAGAGTGCGGCATGGAGGCGATTCCCGGAGGCGGAGCGGAGATCTTCGATCCCGAGATCAGGGAGCGGATCTGCCCCGAAAAGTCGTCGGCCGACCGGTGGCTCCATGTGCACCGCACGGCGCACGGGCTCGGCATATCGACCAACGCCACCATCCTTTACGGCCACGTGGAGACCTACGCCCACCGCATCGACCACCTCTCGCGGCTGCGTTCGCTGCAGGACGAAACGGGCGGATTCAACGCGTTCATTCCGCTCAAGTACCGCAACCTCAACAACTCGATGTCCGAGATCGGCCAAGTGAGCGTGATCGAAGACCTGAAGATGCTGGCCGTCTCGCGCATCTACCTCGACAATTTTCCCCATCTGAAAGCCTACTGGCCCATGTTCGGAAAAACGACCACCGAGATCGCGCTCGCCTTCGGGGCCGACGACATCGACGGCACCATCGAAGACACCACCAAAATCTACTCCATGGCCGGGGCCGACGACGCCAAACCCGCGATGACCATTGCCGAGATGGAGCGGATGATCGCCAATGCCGGATACACGCCGGCCGAGAGGGATACTTTTTATAATCGCATTTAATTCCTACTTTTACCGGATAAAATCCAGACTTCAATGGCCTCCAAAGGACTTATCGACAAGATCAAGGGCAACTACATCGCCCGGAATATTGTGCTGGCGGTTTCGCTGCTGATCATTTTTCTGTTCGTTACCAACCTGCTGCTCAGGGTCATTACGCGCCACGGTCAGCATCTCCCCGTGCCTAATTTTCTGGGACTGACCCTGGACGAGGCCGGGGCACTGGCTCGCAAACACTCGCTGCGGTTGGAGGTAATCGATTCGCTTTACCTGCCGGGCGTTGCGCCGCTGTCGGTAATGGAGCAGATTCCGAAAGAAGGGGCCAATGTCAAGAAAGACCGCCGCATTTTACTGACCATCAATTCGATGAAACCCAAATCGGCCGTCGTTCCCAATGTCACCGGGGTGTCGTTGCGTCAGGCCCGGGCCAAGTTGATGAGCGCCGGATTTGATATTGAGAACATCCGGTTTGTGCCCGACATCGCTTCGTTCAGCGTCATCAGCGAGAAATATGACGGCAAGGATGTCACCGTCAATTCGAAAATTACGGGCGAACTGGGCTCCGGGGTGTCGCTTGTGGTGGGCCTTTCCGGTACGGCGGCGCCTTCGCCGCTGCCCAAGGTGGTGGGGTTGTCGGTGTCGGAGGCTAAAATCAAATTGTGGGATGCCGGGTTCAACATCGGCCAGATCCATTACGAAGACAATTCCGTCGGCAAAGCCGCCGCACGGGTCTATAAGCAAACCCCCGAGTTCGGGAAACGGACGGCTTTCGGCACCGAAACCGAACTGTTCGTTACGGTCGACAAAGAGAAAATAGAAAAAGGAGTGGAGGGGGCAGAGTAGGGGTTTTTATGCTTTGACAACGAATTCCGGCGTGATGTTCCCGGTGCGGGGCGGCAGCCGGAGATTCCTTTTTCGGATCGCCTCGTAAAAAACACCCCGACAGGGACACGCATATTCAGATCTGATCCATCGCATTCTGCAAGCCCGCTGACTATTGAAAATGAGCGAAAAAGAGATTCCATATCCCCAGGACGACCTCCTCGACGACGAGGCCGGCGAGCAGCAGGACGAACTGTACGAGCATTTTTCGGTGGTGGCCGACAAAGGCCAGGGGTTGCTGCGTGTGGACAAGTTTCTCACCTGCCGGCTCGAAGGCATTTCCCGCAACCGCATCCAACTGGCGGCCGACGCCGGGAACATTCTGGTGAACGGTGCGCCTGTCAAATCGAATTACAAGGTCAAGCCGCTCGACCGCATCTCGATCGTGATGCCCTATCCGCCGCACCGGCTGGAGATCATCGCCGAAGATATCCCCCTGAACATTCTCCACGAAGACGACGACATCATCGTCATCAACAAAAAGGCCGGCATGGTGGTGCACCCGGGCCACGGCAACTACACCGGCACGCTGGTCAACGCGCTCACCTGGCATCTGAAAGACCTGCCGCTGTTCAAAGACGGCGATCTGCGGGCGGGTCTGGTTCACCGCATCGACAAAAATACCTCGGGATTGCTGGTGGTTGCCAAAAATGAGCGCAGCCACGCCCGTCTGGCCAAACAGTTCTTCGACCACACGATCCGCCGCGAATATGTGGCTCTGGTGTGGGGCAACCTGCCGGAAGAAACGGGGACAATCACCGGCAACATCGGCCGCAGCCCCCGCGACCGGATGAAAATGGCCGTGCTGTCCGATCCCGAACAGGGCAAACATGCGGTGACGCATTACACCGTACTCGAACGTTTGGGGTATGTAAATCTTGTGGAGTGCCGCCTCGAAACGGGCCGCACGCATCAGATCCGTGTGCACATGGAGTCCGTCGGCCACCCGCTGTTCAACGACGAGCGCTATGGCGGCGACCGCATCCTCAAGGGCACCACATTCACCAAATACAGGCAGTTCGTCGAAAACTGCTTCCATATGCTGCCGCGCCAGGCGCTCCATGCCCGCAGCCTCGGTTTCAAACATCCCGCCACCGGCCAGGAGGTTTATTTCGAGGTGCCGTTGCCCGCCGACATGGAGTCGGTGATCGCCAGATGGCGCGGTTACATCGCCGGGCGGGAACTGGAAGAGGAAATATAAACGCCCTTCCATCTGCCGGATGAAAGGGCGGTCATAAAGATCGGCGGTATTGTTTAGAAGCGGTATCCCAAACCGAGTTGGAACACATTGTTGTGCGGATTGCTCCCGTCTTCATCCACAATGCCGGTCAGTCCCAGGTTGTAGCGCCCCTGTACCAGGAAGCGGTTGAAGTTGTAGGTCAGACCCATCCCCACGCTAAGGTCGAACGTGTTGAATGATTCCGTTATGTCGGAAGAGTCCGATTCTCCATCCGCACCGGCCCATATTTTCGCATTCAGAAGAAAGCCGAACTGGGGCCCCATGTCGAAACTCAGCCCGTCCGCCACATAAAATTTGAGCATCACCGGAACGTTCAGGTAGTTGATCCTCATCTTCACGCGGATATTCATATCGTAATAATAGTCCATCCAATTGTCAACGAGGTCGAACAAGTCTCCTCCTTCGAGACCGAACGACGTCCCCTGGCGCGAATAGACCACCTCGGGGGCGATCCCTAAAAAATCGTTGATCCTGAATTCGCCGAAAACACCGATGTATATCGAAGGCTTGATCTTCATTCTTATCCCCAGCCCATCTTCCAGTTCGGAAAAGCCGGAGATGTTGGAAAGGTTCAATCCGCCCTTCACGCCGTACGACGGTTGGGCAAAACTCCGGGCCGACATCACCAGCAGGGCCGCAAAGAGAATCAACTTTTTCATTGTGATCGATTTAATGGGTTGGAATAACACAAAGCTACTGCGTTTATTCAATAAATCCCGATTAAAATGAAAGATTCGCTGCATATCTGCAGGAAAAATAAAAAAGACGCCCGTGATCAGGCGTCTTTTCTTATCGTCAGCAAACCGGGTTATTCCTTCGTGTAAACCATCTCCGCAAAGCGTTTGTAATTGCCATAGCGCCATTTGGCGTTCTGCTCCGAGGCGGCGAACAGCTCTTCGGCCTCGCCGGGGAACGACTTGAGCAGCGAAGAGTAGCGCACCTCGTCGGTGATGAACTTGCGGAAACCGCTCCAGTCGGGCTCCTTGCTGTCGAGCGTGAAGGGGTTCTTGCCTTCATCGGCCAGCGAAGGATTGTAGCGCCACAGCTGCCAGTAACCGCAGGCCACGGCGTCTTTCTCGACCTGCTGCGTGTTGGTCATGCCGCCTTTGATGCCGTGGTTGATGCACGGGGCGTAGGCAATGATGAGCGACGGGCCGGGGAACGCCTCGGCTTCCTTGATCACCTGGAAATAGTGGTTCTGGTTGGCGCCCATGGCCACCTGTGCCACATAGACATAGCCGTAGGTCATGGCCATGGCGCCGAGGTCTTTCTTGCGGACGCGTTTGCCCGACGAGGCGAACTTGGCGATGGCCCCCACCGGGGTCGATTTCGACGACTGCCCGCCGGTGTTCGAATACACTTCGGTGTCGAGCACCAGCACATTCACATCTTCGCCCGAGGCCAGCACGTGGTCGAGGCCGCCGTAGCCGATGTCATAGGCCCAGCCGTCGCCGCCGAAGATCCACTGCGACTTCTTGATCAGGTATTGCTTCAACTCCAGGATGCCCTTGCAGGTGTCGCAGTCGCAGGCTTCCAGCAGGGGGATCAGCTTGCCTGTCGCTTCGATGCTCCTGGCGGCGTTCTCCTTGCCTTCGATCCATTCGCCCATGACGGCTTTCAGTTCGGCCGAGCAGCAATTGCAGCCTGCGATGGCCTCTTTCATCATCAGTTCGAGGCGTTCGCGCAGTTTCTCCACGCCCACGTTCATCCCCAGGCCGAATTCGGCGTTGTCCTCGAACAGCGAGTTGGCCCATGCCGGCCCCTGTCCCTTGTCGTTGGTGCAGTAGGGGGTCGACGGGGCGCTGCCGCCGTAGATCGACGAGCAACCCGTGGCGTTGGCCACCATCATGCGGTCGCCGAACAGTTGGGTGATGGCTTTGATATAGGGCGTTTCGCCGCAACCGGCGCAAGCTCCCGAGAACTCGAACAGCGGGCGTTCGAACTGGCTGTTTTTCACTGTTTTGGTCTTGTCGAGCACCACTTTGTAGCCCACTTTGTTGTGCATGTAGTTCCACTTTTCGGCCTGGTTGAGTTGGCTGTCGAGCGGCTTCATCACCAGCGCTTTGTTCGGCGCCGGACACACATTGGCGCAGTTGGTGCAACCCGTACAGTCGAGCGGGCTGATCTGGATGCGGAACTTGTACTCCTTCAGCGCTCCCGCCCCTTGAATGGTATCTGTGCCGGCAGGGGCCGCGGCCGCTTCGGCGTCGGTCAGCAGGAACGGGCGGATCACGGCGTGCGGGCATACGTAGGCGCACTGGTTGCACTGGATGCAATTGGCCCCGATCCATTCGGGAACTTCCGAGGCGATGCCGCGTTTTTCGTATTGCGACGTCCCCGGGTCCCACGTGCCGTCTTCACGGTTCGTGAATGCGCTCACTGGCAGCGAGTCGCCTTCGAGACCGTTGATTACGTCCACCACATTGGAGATGAATCCGGGCCGGCCTGTTTCGGCCGCTTCGTCTTTCACGACGATGTTTTTCCAATCGGCCGGGATCTCGATCTTCACCATGGCATGCCCGCCCTGATCGACGGCGGCGTTGTTCATCTTGACGATCTCCTCGCCCTTTTTGCCGTACGATTTTTTGATGGCGTCCTTCATCATCGTTACCGCCGTTTCATACGGAATCACATTAGCCACCTTGAAGAAGGCGCTCTGCATGATCGTGTTCGTGCGGCCGCCCAGCCCCAGGTCGTGGGCGATTTTCGTGGCATTGATGATGTAAAAGTTGATGCGGTGGTCGGCCATGTATTTTTTCATGGCGTCGGGCAGATGCTTCTTTGTCGTCTCCTCGTCCCACACGCTGTTGAGCAGGAACGTGCCTCCCTCTTTCAGCCCTTTCAGCAGGTCGTACTTGCCGAGGTAAGCCGGAACGTGGCAGGCCACGAAGTCGGGCGTGGTCACCAGGTACGGCGAGCGGATGGGCTTGTCGCCGAAACGCAGGTGCGACGAGGTGTAGCCGCCCGATTTCTTCGAGTCGTACGAGAAATAGGCCTGGCAATATTTATCCGACGCGTCGCCGATGATCTTGATCGAGTTTTTGTTCGCGCCCACAGTACCGTCTGCGCCCAAGCCGATGAAGCGGGCCTCGAACGTGCCTTTGGGGGCCAGCGAGATCTCCCTGCCTACGGGCAGCGAGTGGAACGTCACATCGTCCACGATGCCCACGGTAAACTGGTTTTTCGGCTCGTTTTGCTTCAGGTTTTCGAATACGGCGATCATCTGCGCCGGGGTCGTGTCTTTCGACGACAACCCGTAACGGCCGCCGATGATGAGCGGGGCGCCGGGTTTGCCGTAATAAATATCCTTCACGTCGAGGTAAAGCGGATCGCCGTTGGCGCCCGGTTCCTTCGTGCGGTCGAGCACACAGATCCTCTTGACCGACTTGGGCATCTCCGACAGGAAATGCTTTGCCGAGAACGGGCGGTAGAGGTGTACCGACAACAGTCCGACTTTCTCGCCCTTAGCGCGCAGGTAGTCGATCGTCTCCTGGATGGTTTCGGTCACCGAACCCATGGCGATCACCACGTTTTCGGCATCCGGGTCGCCGTAGTAGTTGAACGGCTTGTAGGTGCGGCCCGTGAGTTTGCTGATTTCGGCCATGTATCCGGCCACAATGTCGGGAATGGCGTCGTAGAAGCGGTTGCTTGCCTCGCGGGCCTGGAAATAGATGTCGGGATTCTGGGCCGTGCCGCGGGTGACGGGGCTTTCGGGGTTCAGCGCGCGGTTGCGGAACGCCGCCAGCGCTTCCGTGTCGAGCAGTCCTTTGAGTTGGTCGCCTTCGAGCATTTCGATTTTCTGGATCTCGTGCGAGGTGCGGAAGCCGTCGAAGAAGTGCATGAACGGCACGCGTCCCTTGATCGAGGCCAGGTGGGCCACGGCCGCCAGATCCATCACCTCCTGCACGCCGCCCGAGGCCAGCATGGCGAACCCGGTCTGGCGGGTGGCCATCACGTCCTGGTGGTCGCCGAAGATCGACAGCGCCTGCGCCGCAAGGCTGCGCGCCGTTACGTGGAACACCGCCGGCAACAGTTCTCCGGCCATTTTATACATGTTGGGCACCATCAGCAGCAGCCCCTGCGAGGCCGTGAACGTGCTGGTCAGCGCCCCTGCCTGCAACGATCCGTGCACGGCCCCGGCAGCTCCTGCTTCGGACTGCATCTCGACCACTTTCACGGTTTCGTTGAACAGGTTTTTGCGGCCGTTCGCCGCCCATTCGTCGACGTATTCGGCCATGGTCGACGACGGGGTGATCGGATAGATCGCCGCCACCTCGCTGAACATATAGGCGATGTGAGCCGCCGCGTAGTTCCCGTCGCAGGTAATGAATTTCTTTTTCTCGCTCATATTGATATATTTTTAATAGTCAGATCGTTATGTGCCATGCAAATAGCAATGGCTATGCAAAATTAGTAAAAAATCCGTTCTCCCCTCCGTTGCCTTATCGGACGGAAGTTATTTAGACTGGTTCTTAATAAAACGCTGAAGATTCCATATTATTGGTGTCCGACTGTCTGGAATTTCCCGTTGTCGCTTGCAATAAAAAACGGCCTGCATTGCTGCAAGCCGTTCGTTCCGTGTGACACCGACAGGACTCAAACCTGTAACCTTCTGATCCGTAGTCAGATGCTCTATTCAATTAAGCTACGGTGCCGTTGGTTTTTATTTACGCGAGTGCAAATATAAGACGGATTCCGCAATCCTCAAAATTTTGGGTGAATTTATTTTCCCGGCGTCCGGTCAATACGAAAAGAAATCGCCGGCGGCGTCGATGTAATATCTTTCGTTGTCTTTGACAACCAGCGCTTTGCCTCCATCGAACGAGTAGGCGTCGTCAAATTGGGCGTCGATCACCATTTCTCCGTCTTTGTCGACATACCCGTACTTGCCTTTGTATTGAACGGCAATCAGCCCGCCTGAGGGTTCGCCCACCCACGAATAACGGAAGGCCACGGTTTTCTCGCCCATGCGGTTCATGAAGCCGTAGCGGCCGTCCCGGGCCACCATGGCGATGCCGGTTTCCCACTCCCATTGCAGGTCTTCGTACTGTAAGGGAATCACTTCGTTGCCCTGTTTGTCGATCAGCCCGTAGAGGTCGTCTTTCATCACGGCCGCGCGCCCTTCGTGGAAGTCATCGGCCCAGTCGTAGATCAGCGGGGTGATCTGCTCGCCGTGTTCGGAAACAAAACCCCACCGGTCGCGGTTCATCACGCAGTAGGTGCCTTCGCTGCACTGCCCGGCCCATTCGTACCGGCTCAAGTCCACCGGTTCTTTTTTTGCGGCTTCGGGCGTCGGTTGCTCCTCCCTGACAGGGGGATGCAGCCGCACCACCGGCTCGTTTCCCGACAGCAAGGCCTCAACCATGCCTCGCAGCCGCTCCGGGTCGTGCATTCCGGCCCACACATGTTCGAAAAGTCCTTTGGCCGCATCCGAACCGTAAAGGGGGACGATCTCCGAGGCCAGTGCAACGATTTTTTCACGGTGGTACTTCACCTGGATCGGGTCGGACGGTTCGATCTCCAGCATTCCGGCAACCTGCGGCGCGATGCGCAGCGTGTGCGCCCACAGGCACAGGCATGCCAGGTTGTCGTGGTCCGGGTGCGACGGGACGTCCGACAACGACCCGATGGAGGCAAAGTCGAAATTGGCCAGCCGAACCCGGCCGTCGTCGCCTACCCGCACGTTCGAGGGCGAAATCATTCCGTGGCACAGGTCGGCGTCTATTTTCCACAGCGTCATCAGGCAAACCTGCCGCGCTGCGGTGTCGAGCCGGTCGTAGTCCCTGCGCAGGCAGGCGTCGTTCAGGTACACGTCCACCGTGCGGTGCGGCGCGTCTTCTTCGAGGATCACGTCGACCCACTGGCCGCTGCCGCTGTTGTCGAAAACGTACATCTCTTTATACAGGTAGGCGGTTCGCGGAAGAAATTCCGGTCTCTGCCCGGCGATGTGTTCGTAGAGCATGGCGGCCGAGCAGGGGCCCTCTTCTTTGAGGATGCATTTCATCAGGTACGCGGCCCCGTCGACCGTCACCCTGAAGGTCACCCGGTTGGCGTTCGAGTGCAACAGCGGCATTCCCTGCCCGTCCACACGGGGCACCACCCCCGTCAGGGAACGGAACCTCCCCTGGGGGTTGAGCAACGACTCGGTGTATTGGCTGATATCGGGATAGAACATGGCTGTTATCTTAATTGGTTGACGCTGACCGTACCGATGTTCATCAGCCGAATCAGTTCCGACATGCTGGTGTTGTAGGAAACGCAGCGGTACGAAGGGCGGAAGCCGTTCTCCTTCATCTCCCGGATCTGGTCGTGGTAGGGGGCGGGCATCTCGCTCGACATGGCGTGCAGCAATCGGGCGTAACGGATGTCGGGCAGCTCGTCTTCGGCCGAGGGGAACGATATTGTTCGTTCGTCCTCCGAGCTGCTCAGGTGGATGTTGAACATCAGCACCTGGCCGTCGTCGGTGCCCAGCGACCGGATTTTGTCGGCCATGCCCAGAATTTTTTCGTCGCCCGCGTCGGTGGCCTCGCCGTCGGTGATGTTGATGACCGTGGGCGGGTAGCACGCCAGCGACCTGTGGTCCGACAGCCATTTCTGCAACAGGGTGTGGCAGCGGTCGAGCGCGGCGAACATCGGCGTGGTCGATTCGGCCTGCGGCGCGATCCACTGCTTCTGGTCGACGCTGACGAATACGCTTTGCCCGTCGGGCAACCGCCTCTCTTTCTGCACCGACCGCACCGGCACCTGGCGCGCGGCCAGCTCCGAGGGTTTGCAGAAACAGGCGCCCGCCGCCTCTTCCAGCAGGTCGACGATCCGGTCGCCGCAATAGCCCAACACGGCAATGTCGAAGTAGTCGTAATACCCCGTCTCCCTGCGGCAGCGGTTCAGCAGTTCCCCGATCATGGTGTTCATCGCCATGGCCAGCGCCTCGGCCTTGGGCATGACGGCACCCTCGTAGCGGATGCGTTCTTCCATCGATCCCGACATGTCAAGCAGGAACACGAAAGCGGTGGGGGTTTTGCGGGTGATCCGCGCGGTATAGCGGTTGGGGGCAGTCATGACGGTTTATAGTATTTGTCCTCGCCGGTCGATTTCGAACCATTCGCGGCCTTTGCGCACGCGGGCCTTGCCGCCGCAAAAGTCGTGGGCCATATCGTAAACCGTGTCGATGACGGTGTTGTCGTTTGGGTCGGCGAATCCGTATCTCCCTGACCGGCACACCACCTTCAGGTTTTCGCAAACGCGGTCGGTAAAGTCAAAAACGGGTTTTTCTCCCGGTTTATTGTACATCGATCCCAGTATCTCTTCGAGTTCGTCGAGCACGGGTGTCCGCCGGTGCAGCAGTTCGCACAGGCGGTAGAGCTTGAGCCGCCCTTCCGAGAACCATTTCCGTGCGATGCTGTCGAGCAGCGGATCGCCTGCGCACGAGAAGATGCGGGCCGGATCGAGGATGATGTTCTCGCCGTCGTTGTGCCGGGCGTACAGCGACGGATCGTCGGCCAGGGCATGGAGGCTGACGCTGATCAGCGCAATGGCATAGTCGTCGATGTGCCTGTTGAAGAACGAATGGTCGCGCAACGGGTGTCGGAACGCGGGCGACCCGCATTCGCAAGACGTGCTTCCGGCCATTTCTCCGGTGAACATCCCGTCGTAATCCACCAGCGACAGTTCGTTTTCCTGCGACACCATGATGTTCTCGGGCTTGAGGTCGCCGTGGGCGAAGTCGCTCGCCAGCAGCCACAGGGCCATGCGGTCGAACTTTTCCGCCAGCGGGACGAGCCGATCGTATTGCTTGTGGAACAGCAGGCTTTGCAGCGTGTGGTCGAGGGTGTGCCCTTCGATCCAGGAGGAAACCACTACCGGATAAAAGCGCCCTTGCCCCGCCTGGTCGAACACGTAGATTTCGTTGTCGAGGTATTGGGGCGGCACCACATAGCTGTTGTTTTCCGCCGCAAGCCTCTCGCAGATGAGGCGGTAACGCTCGGCGCGGCCGGGACTGTGGCGGGTGAAGCACTTGACGGCAAGGGTGCGTTGCCCGTCCGTCATCCGCAACGCCACGGCGTAGTTGCCCGAAACAAATACGGCCCGCCCCGCAAAATCCCTTTCGAAGCGGAACTTCGAGAGGGAGTTTGCGAAAGCCTCGGCCTGGGAGAACGACTCCAGGTATTCCGTGATCGACGGCAACTGCATGGTATGTCGATAATAAGTTTGGGTTAGCAGATGGTGTTATTTGATCACGACAATGACGTTATTTGGATGTAAAGATAGTATTTTTTTATCATCAAATAGTGCATTCGGGATGTCCTGTGATTTTTTTCGTGCAAAAACAAGGGAGCCGCACCTTGCGATGCGGCTCCCGATGTTCACAGGATGTTTCTTGGGAGGATGGTTACGGCTTTGACTGGTTCACCTGAAAGGTTCGTACGATTTCACCCCCGTTGCGGGCCGATACTATCGCCACGACTCCGGTTCTTGTTTCTCCGTTGCCGGGCTGTCCCGAACATTCGATGGTTATCGTCTTCGCTGTATTGTCTTGATTTACAGTCAACCATGTTACGCTCTTATAGTATGTAACGGAGGCATCGTCATTCGAAAAGTAATTGAATGTCCCGACCGGGGCGTTATTGCCCGTTACCGTTATTTGCTCCGGAGCTGCAAAGGTGAGGAAGTGTCCGTCTGCACCGGTGCTCGTACTGGACGGCTGGTCGCTCTGCACAATCTTGATCGCACGGATGACCTTGTTACCCGTTGCGCTGGTCGTTTCAATCAGAAGCGTGCCTTCGCGGCGTGCCGAAGCATTGGCCGTCACTCCGACATAAATGTGCTGGATATCGGTCGAAACAGCTCCGGTTGTGGTTCCCGGAAGGGTGATCCACGAATCGGGCGAACTGATCTTCCACGACGAGTTGGAAATGAAGCTGATGCCCATTCCTTCGGCAGTGTTGGCCAGTTTCACCGTGTTGTCGGTCTGGATCGGGCCCGAGGTCAGGATTTCAAGCGAGTTCGCAAGCACAACGCCTGTACCCAACTGGGTTACGGTCACCGACTTGGTGATCTGGTCGCCGTCCAGGATGGAGGTGATGTAAGCCGTGGCCGTCCTGGTATTTGCCGTAGTGTTGGCTGTCGGCGTGATTTCCAGATCGGTTCCGTTGATGTCGGCCGTCAGCCACGAAGCGTCGCTGCTGAATGCATCGACCGCCGTGCCGGTTGCCGCCGTAAAGCCATAGCTGAAAGCCGTTGCGGTGGCGGCGTCGATGGTCACGGTCGAAGGAGCTGCCAGCGTCAGGAAGTTGATCACGCCCGGAACGACCGGAGTGCCTACCTGCGTTGCCTTGAAGGTCTTCTGAATGGTCTGGCCGTTGAGCGTTGCCGTTACGGTTACGTTGGCCGTACGGGCGGCTTCTGCCGTATTGGCGGAAGTTGCCGTTACGGTGATGCCCGTGGCGGCGGCGTAGGTTCCCGTCAACCAGCTCACACCCGTATTGACCGAGATGTCGGTTGCGGTGGTGATGTTGGTCGTTACGTCCACCACACCGGTAGAGCCGTTCGCGGCCGCGATTTCAACGTCGCCCGAGAGAATCAGGTTCGGAACGGCGTTGGACAACTGCGTAGCCTTGAAGGTCTTCTGGATGGTCTGGCCATTCATCGTACCGGTCACGGTTACGGTTGCCACACGCGTGGCGGCGGTGTTGTTGTCGCTTGTTGCCGTTACGGTGATTCCCGTGGCAGCGGCGTAGGTTCCCGTCAGCCAGGTAGCGCCCGTATTGACCGAGATGTCGGTTGCGGTAGCGATGTTGGTCGTTACGGCTACGACACCGGTAGAGCCGTTTGCGGCCTCGATTTCAACGTCGCCAGCTACGATCAGGTAAGCGTTGTCGCTGCCTGCCTGGTTCACCGTGATCACTTTCGATACCACGTTGGAGCCCATGGTCGAGCGAACGGTGATGGTACCCGTGCGCGGAGCGCCCGTGTTTTCGGTCAGAGCGATTTCCAGCTCGGTTTCGTCGGCATTGACGACGGTCAGCCAGTCGGTCGAGTTCGACACGGCGGTTACGGTGGCAGTTGCCGGGACCGTGATCTCGTAGATCGGATTGGCGGCAGGTGCGGCAGCTGCAAAATTGATGGCGTCCGGAGCTTCCACATTCAGGAAGTTGGCGTCGCTGCCTGCCTGGATCACGGTCACCTCTTTCTGGGCGGTTTGGCCGTTCAGGGTGGCGGTGAGGGTGACGATCGCCGTGCGGGAAGCGGTGTTCGGGTTATCCTGGGTTGTAACCAGGGTTACCGTCGTGCCTGCGGCGTCCACCGTAGCGGTCAGCCAGGGCACGTTCGTGGCGGCGGTCATCAACGGATTCGGATCAACCATGTTGGTTTCCACGCCGAAGGTGCCTGCCGGGTCCGCTGCTGCGGGAGCCACGGTCAGCGAGCTGGTCAACGGAATGATGTAAGGAGATGCGCCCGCTTTCTGGATCACGGCCACTTCCTTCTGGATGATGTCTCCTGCTGCGCTGCGGCCTTCGACGACGATGGTCGCCGTGCGCTGCTGCGAGCCGTTGTTGGCTGTTGTCGCAGAGAAGCTGATCGGAGCATAGCCGTCTTTATCGCCGGAGAGGTTCGTTTGATCGACCGGATCGATGGTGAGCCAGTTGCTTCCGGTCGAAGCCGAAATGCTCAGGCAGTTCGAATTAACAGTAACTGTGCCTGTAGCGGCCGCTTCGTGTGAAATTTCGATCGAAGCCGAAGCCGGAGTAACGAACGGAGCGTCAGCGCCCAACTGGGTTACGGTGATGGTCTTGCGGACGATGTTCGTGCCCAGGGTCGAGGTGATGTCGATCGTTGCGGTGCGGGTTGCGCCCGTATTTTCCGTCAGTTCGAAGGTCAGCGTTCCGCCGCCCACGGCTGTCGTGAAGGTCGGGATCAACCATGTCGGGGACGTGCTGGTGACAGTCACAACTCCCGAGGCTGCGATCGCGTAAGGAGTAGTCGGGTAGGCGGCTACTGCGGCTGAAGGAAGTTCAACGTTTGCCGGAGCGTCTACCGTCAGGTTGTTCTGGAGGCCTTTCTGAGTTACGGTGATGGTTTTGGTCACCTTATTGCCGGCCGTGGTGGTGGTGAACGTCAGGATACAGCTGCGCGTGTCGGGCGTGGTGTTGGCCATGATCGTCATTCCGACCTCTACATCGCTGCTTGTACCCGAATTGGCGCCGGGCGTGAGCCAGGTGTTGCCCTGAGCGGAGACGGTCCAATCGGCGTTGGTGTTGAATGAAACGATCGGAGTCGTCATGCCCGGGATCGTGCCGTCGGCTTCAACCATCAGCGGGTTGACAGAGAGGATCTCGAAGAAGTTCTTGGTGGCCGTCTGCGTAACGGTCAGGGTCTTTTCGATCTTCGTGCCGGCGGCCGTAGTGGTGAAGATGAGGGTTGCGGTGCGTTCGGCGTCGGTAGCGTTAGCGGCTACTTCGATGATCGCGCCGTCGTCGGTGGCGTTCTTGGTAACGGTGCACCATGTTGCGGCGGTGCTGCGTACACTCCACTCGACGTTGGTCGAAACACCCACTTCAATGGCGTCTGCGCCGTTGTGTGCCGTCGAGTTGACGATGACCGGTTCGGACAGGACATCGAGGTAGAATTCGTCGGCGCTCTGTTTCACGGTGAACGTGCGTACGATCTGTTCACCCGGGGTAAGCGAGCGGGCGGTGATGGTCCCGGTGCGTTCCAGGCCTGTTTCGTTCGAAGCCACTTCGATGGTCAGGGCTTCATTGCCCGTTCCGCTGTAAGAGGTTGCGCCGCCAATGGTCAGCCAATCTACGGACGGGGTGACATCCCAGTCGCAGTTGGCGGTAACGGTCATGGTCACGGTATTGGTCATGAAGTTGACAGAAGCTTCTTCGGGAGCAATGACCAGAATGTTGTCCGAGCCGGACTGGAACACGCTTACGGTCTTGATCTGTCCCTGGCCGTTGGCGATAGTGGTCACCGATACGACGGCCACGCGGTCTTTGCCCGTGGCGTTGGCTGCGACCATGATGTCGAACATGTTGTGCGAAGCATCGCCGCTGGCGACAGAAGTCGTACACCAGTCAGGATGCGAGGAAGATACCGTCCAGGAGTTGTTGCAGTACACCGTAACGGTGTGCTGGCCTGCGGCTTTGGTGAACGACACCGAATTGGTTGAAAGCGCCAGGTCGGCTGCAACCGGTGTCTGAACCACGGTCAATGTGGTGCTCAGTCCGCCTCCCGTCACGGTTACATGGCCCGTGCGTTCTTCGGTGGTGGAGTTTCTTTCGATGGAAATCTGGAACTCGCCTTTGTATTTGCCCGTTCCCGCAAGCACTTCGATCCACGGGGCATCCGAAACGGCCTGCCACAATGAGGCATTGGTGTATACGTCGATTGTCAACAGCTGCGCATCCTGTCCCACAACGAGTTTCTCCGCCGACAGCGACAAGAAAGGCGCGTCATCCTCTTTACAACCGTTCAGGAAAGAGAACGAAACCATTGTTGCAACCAGTAGCAAAGCTTTGCTAAGGAAGCTGAGATTCATTTTTTTCATAATCTATCTGTATTTTAATTATTTCAAAATTTCGTTAAACTGCCTGGTTTCCCTCCACGGTGCGAAATCGGTTTCGCGGTATGCCCTTGCCTTGAGGGTCGAGTCCTTGGAGACGGCACTGTCGAGCCAGTACATCATGTTGTCGGTGTCGCTCTGGCGTGCGTAGGCAATGGCCAGCAGGTAGTCCCTGTTTGCGGTTTTGCTGCATACCGACAGCACGTCGATCGCGCCCTCGTTGTCGCCCGCATACAGTTTGGCGATACCGCTGTTGATGTTCACATACTGCGAAAGGTCTTTCGAAGCTGCCGCGTATTCCTGGTTGTTGAGCTCCAGCAGGCCCTTGTTATAGTCGGCATAAGGCATGCACGAGACCAGAGAGAACAAATGCTTGGCCTCGCGGTATTTGCCTGTTTCGGTGTAGAGCACGGCCTTGTTCCAGGTGATCACCGGCGACTGTACCATGGTCGGGATCTGGTCTGCATAGGTCAGGGCCTGTTCTTTGTCGCCTGCCAGAATCGCGTCGAGCATTTTGCGGTGCGCCGCCTCGTAGTCGGCGTCGTCGCTCACTTTGGCGAACGAAGCCACTTCGCGGCCTTCGCATTTGGCCACCTGCTCTTTCATCAGGTACTCATACAACTGACCCTGCTCGCCCTGGTTCACCATGTCCACCGAGATGTCGGCGCGGCGCAGGTCGGGGTAGATGGTGTTGAGGATCGTGTTGTAGTCTTTGTAGTACTGCCTCAGCCGGTACGACTTGATGTCGGGGTCTTCGTTCGAACGCGCGATGTCGAGCATGGCCGCCTTGTTTTGCAGGGTCGACTCTTCCAGTTTCTGGATCAGTTCGGTCCAGGCTTCCACTTCGATCGTTACGTCGATGTTGTCCTTGATGCCGATCGATTCGAGGTAGTTGCGAACGGCGGCCGCGCGTTTGTCACCCAGTTTTTCGTTGAGCTTGTAGCTGCCCTCGGGCGAGTCCTGCACGTGCACGTCCACCTCGGCGCCCAGGAATGCGGGGCTGCCTTTGGCGCCGTTGAAGAACCGGTCGATCTCGGCCAGCTGCTTCTTGTTTATCTTCGACGAGTTGACCGGGAAGATGACGGACACATCCACCGGCATCGACGAAACGCCGCCCGTCACAATGTGGCGGTCGCGCTGGTCGGTATAGAAATAGTACTTGAGCACCGGGTCGAATTCCATGAACTGCTTCATCGAGAATACCCCCGACGCGGCGTAGATGCGGCCCAGGTACACCTCTTTGGTATAGGCGTCGCCCCAAATGTCGATATACAGGTCGGACATGTCCATCCACGGCTCGTAGGGCACGGTGGTGTGGTAGTCGACCTCGGTGGCGTTGTTGCGTTTGGCATAGCGCACCCGGGTGGGCGTGCCGTCGTATGCGTCTTCGCGCGCCCATTCGAAGCGGTCGTTCATTTTGTTATGAACCACTCCCTCCACAACCAGCGGATCGAGCACCAGCATGTCGCCTTCGCCCTCGATCACCGGAACCATCTTCAGCCCCGTGTGCCAGCTGCGGAATTCCTCCGGCACCAGGATGTCCATGTCCACATCCAGGTTGCCTTTGTATTCCTGGAGGTATTTGTCGGTCACCTCGGCCTGGACGGACGGGTAGTTTTTCAGTTTCTGAATGTTTACGCATGAAACTGCCGCCAGGACAACCATGGTTGCCGATATATAAGCTAATGTACGTCTCATGGCTAAACTATTTTAAGAAGTAAGTGAAATTGATGCCGATGCGCGACACCCCGAACTTGGTGTTCGTTTCGGGCCCGTAATCGATCCTGTCATCCTTGCGGTCGTATTTATCGTCGATCAGTATGCGTGTCACTCCGAGCCCGATGTTGCCTTCGACGTTCCATCGCGGACACAGTTGCCACACATAACCATACGAGAGACCTCCTCCCCACAGGGTCCCCACATAACGATATTTCCACAAACCATAGTTGTAGTCGGCATATTCGCCGTACAAGCCCATGAAGTGCCCTGTGAACTTGTAGTCGAAATATTCCCTGAATTCGGCCTGTACGGCCCAAATTTCAGTTGACCGGCCGTCGCTCCATGTAAACGGGTTGTACATCCCGTCCACTTCGAGCGTCAGCCTGTTGAAGAATCCGCTGCGCGACTTTTCGCCGAAAGCGAACTCAACCCCAAGGTTCGGCGAGGTCGATGCCCACGCCAAAGCATTGGTTTTCAATCCAAGCCATTGTGCCTGCACATTTAGGGAAAATAGCATACACACGGCCAGAAAACCGAGTTTTTTTACGTTCATAATCTATGTTATTAATTGGTTATTATTTTTCTCCGACAAAGAGAAACCTGCCGAAGAATGGGCCGATAAGCCCAAAATCCCCCTGTTTGCATGATGTTTCGCGCGCGAAACAGTTGTGCAATCAGGGGGAGGAAGAAAAAGGTACGGTTTTTTTCATAATAGTTGATTTAGGAGGTTAAGTATGAAAGTCACTGGTTCTGTTATAACAAAGATACCAGTTCACCGCCCGCCTAAATAATCATCCTGTACAAATGCTTGTTTTTCAGGTGATTATTTTCAACTATTTTATCGAAAATGGATATTCTTTTAATGCTTTTGTTTCTTTTTCCATTGCAATGGGGTCTCCTCTGCGCATTTCTTGAACTGCCGGATGAAGTTGGTGGGTTCCGAGAAGCCCACTTTGTCGGAAACGGCCGAGATGCTCAACTCGTTTTCTTCCAGAATCATCTTTTTTGCATAATTGATGCGCAGGTGGTTGATCCATTCGCTGTAAGTTATTCCCGCCTGTTTGTTCAGGTGGTTCGAGAGCGTGGTGCGGCTGATGCCGAGCTTGCGGGCCACGTTTTCCACCGTGATGCCTTGCCGGGTGAAGAACAACGGCTCTTTATCGAGCAACTGGTTGATCATGGCCTCGATCGGCATCCGCTCTTTGTGCTTGCGCCTTCTTGAGCCGGTGTTGCCCACCAGAATGTTATACCTCATGTTGTGGCGCAGGAACAGCACCGAGAATCCCAGGAAATAAATCGTGAACAACAGCGTGAAAACACATATCGCGTCGATGTTCACGACGAATAAAGATACCAGGGCCGTCAGGGCGATGCCCATCGTCGGGAAGACGTTCCATTTGGCCCATCGAATGTCCGAATTTTCCGGTTGGGTCGCTTCGGCATGCCGTTTGCTATTCAGGCGCTTGTAAAACAGAATGGGATAATAGACCAATTCGAACAGGAAAAAGGCGAACATTCCCAGCCGGATCCAGATGGCGGGCGAACCGATCGAATTGTTGAAATCGGTCATGGAGTGGATCTCGGGATCCTTGCCTCCGATCATTAAAAAGACGGCGTACAGCAGAGAGAATGCGATCAGCGGCGACCCGCAGGCGAGCGTTTTTTTCAGCGAGGGATAGTCGGGATCGATTAGCGAGAGCAACGTAAAGGCCATCAGCTCAACCTCCAGCGAGAAGATGAACAGCAGCGAAAAAGCGAGGATCTCCCGGCTCACGATCGGTGCGCCGTTGAGCATCCGGATACCTATAAATAGGAACAGGGCCGAATAGGCGCATACGAGAAATTTTTTGGCGATCGCGTGTCCGTTGCGTTTTTCTGACTGGTTGTCAGGTGGGTATGTGATCGACAGGATGGCGATCAACGAACTTATCGTCACTGTAATGATGATGATGTTCGAGATGAGGTAGAGTTGTCCTTCCATAGGCTTTAAAAATATGATGTGTGTAGTTAGGGGGCAAATTGCGGTCACTGGTGCCTTGGGGTTTCTTGTGTGATGAATATCAAAAAACAGGCCGTTCCAAAAGCCGTTCGGAGGCGGAATTTCAAATGCTATACAAAGTTAAATAAATATTTTCCGACCGCCGAATAAAATCTACTTACGATTTGTATTTATTTATAATCAGATGTTTATGTCTGTTGAAAATGTAAGTGTAAATTCCGGATATCGTAAAAATGATCAATTTTCACATTTTTTTTAACTTTGCATTTGATCTTAAATCATTATTATGGGTTCCAACTCCATTTTTAGCGTAATTAATCTGTTCGCACCGGTCTTTTTCATCCTGACGATGTCGATTATGTTGGTGTTGGATATCCGTAACAGCGCGAAAGGAGATCGCCGGGTTAAGAATTTCTTGCTGTACTATTTCATAACCGTCATTCTTTCGTGGGGATGTACGATCTGCTATTATTTTGCTCCGTCGGTTTTCGTGTACTGCAACTGGATTTGTTATGTCGTTATGCTTGTTTCGCCGGTCGCGTTTTTCGAATTTGTATTTGAGATAACGAAAACGTCTTCCGGGGAACGGGTTTCGCGCTGGCATTACGTGTTTCCGGCGGCGATAGGGGCGGCGGTGCTGATATTGACGATTTTGCTGCCGTACGATGTGTCGTTGGCGATCGTGCTCTCGCGCGGGAAATATTCGGAAGCCGTGCCCTGGTACTTCCATTTCATCAACAGCAAGCCGCTCACGTCCGTTTTCTGCGTCCTGTTTTATATGGTGTTGATGTTTATAAGGATGAAAAAATACTCCAGGCAGATCCAGGACTATGCCTCGAACGAGAAGCGTTCTTCGCTCAAGTGGCTTTACTTTTGCCTGTCGTACTACCTTTTGTTGTTGTTTGTGGCCGCAATCACGTCCCGTATGCTGCTGTCTTCGGGGCTTGCGCTGATCCCGATCTGTCTGATCCTGGTGCAATACACCTATCTGACCTATAATACGATCGAAGGCAACTACATCGTGCGGGAGTCGGACGCGGAGAAGATCCCTGAAAAACCGGTGGTTTCGGCGGGCGGCAACCCGGCCCCCGACATGCTCAAAAAAAATATCCTTTCGAGGGGCATGTTCGACGAATACATCGCCTCCAGAAAGCCCTACCTCGACCCCGACCTGAAAATCACCGATCTGGTAGGCGACCTGGGGGTGAACCGCACCTACATCTCGTCGTTCATCAATCAGGAGTATGATATGAACTTCAGCCGCTACATCAACGGATGCCGCATGCGCGAGTACGAGACCCTCCGGGTCGCTCCCGAGAGCAAGGATCACTCCGACGAGCAGCTCTCGCTCCGGGCCGGGTTCGGCAGCTACGCCTATTTTACCCGGTTGAAGAACGACCGCCTCTTATAGCGCGTGTTATTTCGGTTGCGACTGAAAAGGGGCCCGATAACGGAATGGCGGACTGTTTTTTACGAACGATTAAACTTGAAAAAAATCAGCCTTGCTCCGGTTGTGCAGACCGGATGCAAGGCTGATGATATAAAACGGGGATCTACTCCGCGAATTGGGCGGTGTAGACCATGCTTTCCAGTTGGCGCAACAGCGTTCTCTGGGGATAGTGGGGCGAGAAAACGAAACAGTCGATCGTGTAGGCCTTGTTGCCCCGGATGGTCGAATAGCTGACGAACGGGCCGCCCATGAAATCGCCTTTCACGTCCCAGTATCCGCGCATTTCGACCCAGGTTTCGCCGTTGATGTCGACCAGCCGGGTTGCGGGCACGATCTCTTCGACGGTTGTCATGTACGAGTCGTCGCTCGGCCCCGGGACATATTTTTGCAGGTAATGGTTGCGGGCGTCGATCAGGCTGCGCACGGTGAGCTGCTCGGTGCCGGGGATGTCGTACGAGTAGACGAACATCCCCTGGGTGGCCAGCGGCAGTTCGTTGTTGACCCACAGAAAATCGGGCTCGTCTTTTTTCAGGGTGTATCCCCAGGGGATGGTCATCCCGATCCCGAACCGGCTTTTCACCGATCCGATGACGGCTTGGGCGGGTTTCACTTTCGAAATGTAGAGTTTCCTTTCGTGGTCGCCCAGGGCCTGGAACAGTTCTTCGGCGTGCTGCGACAGGTACACGGCCAGCGAGTCGGCATTGTTGGCCGTGGCCAGCACCACGATCTGCCCGCTGGCGTTGCGGTCGTACACGGCATGGATGCCCGGGGCGGTGAATTTGTCTTCGATGCGCAGGTAGAGCTGGTTGTGGTGCTTTCTCACCAGGTCGAGCCGGATCCCTGCGCTGTCGGTGCGCACCATGTCGAAGAGCGGTTCGTCGCGGTTGATCATCGGCATGGTCCGATCCATGATGCTGCGCACGGTGTCGCCCAGGGGGCCGTTCCACACCGCGTCGTCGGCCACCACAATCACTTCGTAGGGTTTGCCGGTTGCTGCGGGCAGGTACTTTTTCTTGTTCGAGCACGCCGTCAGCGCCAGCATGGCGACGGCCAGCAATGCGGTGTGCCTGAGATAGGTGGGGTAGGAGTTCATGTTACGATTGTTTTAGTTGTGTAAAAATAGGTAAAAAATCCGATTCTTCCTCTTTTTACCTGAAATTTTCTAAATTTGTGCCGAATCCAGAACCCTCCGTCCCGATGTATTTCAGGCCCCCCGGATTTTTGAAACGAATGATGCCGTCGCTGATATGGAACATGGAGTCGGCCGATTCCGTATTCCTCACCTTCGACGACGGGCCCAATCCCGACACCACGCTGTGGATCCTGGAGTGCCTTGCCCGTTACGGGGCCAGGGCCACCTTTTTCTGTCTGGGAAAAAACGTCGAATTGCGCCCGGAGCTTTTCCGGGCCATTGTCGACGGCGGACACGCCGTGGGCAATCATACCTACAGCCACCAGAAAGGGTGGGAGATGAGCACCGGCCGCTATCTCGAAGACGTCGACTTCGCCGCCTCGTTCATCCGTTCGAACCTGTTCCGGCCGCCGTACGGGCGCATCAAACCCTCGCAGGCGCGTCGGCTTTCCGAACACTATAACATCATTATGTGGGACGTGCTGAGCCGCGACTACAGCCGGTTCGTTTCTCCGCGCGCCTGCCTGAGGAACGTGGTGAACCATGTGCGCCCCGGATCGATCGTGGCTTTCCACGACTCGCGGAAATCGTTCCGCAACATCCGTTACGCCCTTCCGCGTACGCTCGAACACATTCAAAAAATGGGACTGCGATGCCAGGCGATCGAACTGTAAGGAAAGTGGTGGTGGGCGTCGGCGGTGCCAGCGGCGCCGTTTATGCGAAGATGTTCATCGACAGGTTGTTGTCGATCGACTCCGTGGAGCGGATCGCCGTGGTCTTCTCCGGTAACGGCCGTGATATCTATTTGGACGAAGCGGGCGCGCTTCCGCAAGAGGGCCCCCGTCTGAAAATATACGACAATACCGATTTTTACGCGCCGTTCGCTTCCGGGTCGTCGGACTACGATGCCGCCGTGGTGGTGCCGTGCTCGATGGGGCTGGCGGCACGGATTGCTTCGGGCGTTTCCGACTGCCTCATTTCGCGTGCGTGCGATGTGATGCTCAAGGAGCGGCGCCCGCTGATTGTGGTGCCGCGCGAAACCCCGCTCAGCCTCATCCACCTGCGCAACCTGACGGCACTGACCGAGGCCGGGGCGGTAGCGCTGCCCGCCTGCCCGTCGTTCTACTCCGGGCCGCAAAGCGTCGAAGCGTTGTGCAATACGGTGGTAGAACGCATCGTGTCGCTGCTGTTTCCCGATCAGGCGCGGTATAAATGGGGGGCGTTTTGAGCGGTTGCATTCATTCCCGTGATTTTGCCGGGTGCACGCGAAGGTTTCTCCCAACCATTGTTCCGTTGCCGAAAAAGTGATGGGTGATTACAGAAAATAGATTATCTTTGAAAATAAATTGATCCGGTATAAATGAAAAAACTGTTCTATCTGCTGGGCGTATGCCTGCTGTTGGCCTCGTGTTCGGGCAACAGGAAAGCAACAATTAAAGGCACGTTCGTCGGGCTGGAAGGCGCGGTGGTTTACCTCGAACGGGTCGATGTGGGCGCCAAAACGGTGCTCGACTCGGCCGCTACCGACGAAAAAGGGGAGTTCGAGTTCAAATTCAGGCCCGACAAGGGGTATCCCTCGTTTTATAACATCACCTACCGGGGCCAGTCGATCACGCTGTTGATTGCGGGCGGCGAGCGGGTGAAGGTGTGGGCCATGCCCGACATTCTGAAGACCTATACGGTCGAGGGGTCGGTCAACTCGGGCTACATCAAGGAGATCACCCGGGGCACCATGAAAGCCATCAAGAGTTTCGACTCGCTGGGCACGGTGTACGGACGCATCAACGACGGCCCCAGCGCCGGCCTGTTGCGCAACCAGATCACCAACGACTACGCCGACATCTATGTCAAACTCAAGCAGGAGAACATCCGTTTCATTGCCTCGCACCGAAGCTCGCTGGCATCGCTTTTCGCGCTCTACCAGCGCCTGCCCAACGGGTTGCAGCTGTTCGGCAACGAGAAAGATTTCATCTATTTCAAGTCGGTGGCCGATTCGCTGGCGGTACTTTACCCCGAATCGCCGCATGTGCAGGCATTGCAGAAAGACGTTCTGGCGTACGCGACCAACGAAGATTTCAACACCATCGAAGAAAAATTCGCCATCTCGGAGGTGGGGTATCCCGATGTTGCGTTGCCCGATATGGGAGGCAATGTCGTCAAGTTGTCGTCGCTCAAAGACAATGTGGTGTTGCTGAGTTTCTGGAGCGTCTACAACGTGGGAGACAAGATCCGCAACCGCGAGATGATGGATCTTTACAACCTCTACCGCGACTACGGTTTCGAGGTCTATCAGGTTTCGTTCGACGAATCGAAGCCCGACTGGATCGAGGCTGTCCGCACGCAAAACCTGCCGTGGATCAGCGTCAACGACGATACCGGCATCGACTCGTACTACCTGCAAGTGTACAACATCACCCGCATGCCGGCCAATTTCCTCATCAGCCGGCAGGGGCAGATCATCGGCCGCAACCTGTATGGCCAGGAACTGGAGAAAAAACTGGAAGAACTGTTCAAATAACCTTTCGCATGGCCTATTACTTCGCATCTGACGCCCATATGGGAATGCCCGTGGACGGCGACGCGAGACTGGCCGAGCGAAGGCTTGTGGAGTGGCTCGCCAGCGTCGGGCCCGGTGCGGAGGGAATTTTTCTGAACGGCGACATTTTTGATTTCTGGTACGAATACAAACAGGTGGTACCCAGAGGGTTCACCCGGTTTTTCGGGGCGGTGGCCGCATTGGCCGACAGGGGAGTGCCGGTTCATTTTCTGGTGGGCAACCACGACCTGTGGACGTTCGGCTATCTCGAACGGGAATTGGGCGTAACGGTGCATAAAACGCCTTATATCACTGAGTTGTATGGCCACAGGCTGTTCATCGCGCACGGACACGGGTTGGGCGAGGCGTTCAAATACCGTTTTCTGCAATCGTGCTTCCGGTCGAAGGCGCTGCAATGGATGTTTTCGCACCTGCTCCATCCCGATTTCGCTGTGCGTCTGGCCCATCGGTGGTCGCGCAGCCGGCGGAAAGCGGAACCGGACCAGCACACCGACGGACAACTGCGAGCCGTGAAGTTTGCCTCGGACTACCTGAAAAAAGACCGCATCGACTGCTTTGTTCTCGGGCACTACCATTGCCCTGCCGAGCACGATCTGGGCGGGGGAAGTCGGCTGTTTGTTCTGGGCGGGTGGTTTCGCGAACCGGTCTACGGGGTGCTGGACGAGGGCGGTTTCCGGTTGGTGCGTTTTTAGGGGTACAAGTGCCGGTTGTCCGGGTTATCGCTTTTTTAACGACAAAAAACTCGCGGCAAGGGTGCCGGAGATGCCCGATGTCAACGGGCGGATAAAACGAATCCAAGTTATGAAGCAATACATCGACCTGTTAAAAAAAATAGAAGCGGAAGGGGTGATCAAAAGCGACCGCACCGGCACCGGAACCAAAAGCGTTTTCGGGTATCAGATGCGGTTCGACCTTTCACAGGGTTTTCCGTTGCTGACCACCAAGCGGTTGCACTTGCGCTCGATCATTTACGAACTTTTGTGGTTTCTGCGGGGCGACACCAACATCGGTTACCTGCGCGACCACAACGTTACCATTTGGGACGAGTGGGCCGATCGCGACGGCAACCTGGGGCCCGTGTACGGCCATCAGTGGCGCTCGTGGGGCACACCCGAGGGGGGCCACATCGACCAGATCGGCCAGGTGGTCGATTCGCTGAAAAACAATCCCGATTCGCGGCGCCACATCGTTTGCGCATGGAATGTGTCGGAGCTCGACAAAATGGCCCTGCCGCCGTGCCATGTGCTGTTTCAGTTCTACGTGGCCGACGGGCGGTTGTCGTGCCAGCTCTACCAGCGCAGTGCCGATGTGTTCCTGGGAGTGCCGTTCAACATCGCCTCGTACGCCCTGCTGACCATGATGATGGCACAGGTAACGGGCTTAAAACCAGGTGAATTTGTCCACACGCTGGGTGACGCGCACATCTATCTCAACCACCGCGACCAGGTGGCCGAGCAATTGTCGCGCACGCCGAGAAAATTGCCTGCGATGAAACTCAATCCCGATGTAAGATCGATATTCAACTTTGAATACGAGGACTTTACGCTTGAGGATTACGATCCGTATCCCACCATCAAAGCTCCGATTGCGGTGTAGTGAAATAGTTGCGCCCCCTTTCCTCGGCTCTTTTTTCCTTGATGAAAAAGGGAATAAAACGGGATGACGCGAGAAAACTTATTGCACAAAATCCATCGTTTCTTCTAACCGCGTTGGAGAGCAATGAGCCTGTGGCTCCGCTTTGATTTTTTGCCCACCTTTTTATCAAGGAGAAAGTGGAATGAAAATTCCTGGATAATAAAGAACATGCTCTTCGTGATGGTTGTCATCCTGAGCATTGCGAAAGATGATAGATTAATCCATCAAAAAAGTGCCGCGGAGAACTTCCGCGGCACTTTCGATTGCACAGACGATAAGCTACTTGAACTTAACGCCCCAGTATTTCTGGATATCTTTCTCCGAAGCGATGGGAATGAGCGTGTAGCCATAGTTGTAGGGTTGCGCGGCCGAAAGCCTGTACGGCGGATAGGGCAGCGAACCCCAACTGTCGTCGCCGCCGACCCCCTGCATGCGGTCGTCGATGCACAACTCCACATAGTCCTGCGGCACAATGTCGTTGATGTGCGTCTGGCGCGGACGGGCGTCTTTCAGGTCTTCATCCTTTTCGCTTCCCGGGCGGAAATTGCGGTACTGGTACGGACGGTACGACTCTTCGCCATCGAAATCCTCCACGCTGTTGTTTAGAGCGTTGAACTCGATGGTTTTGTCGGCCAGCACCATCATCCCGCGGCCTTTGTTGTCGTACAGGGCCACCCAACGCACATCGGTCTTGTGGCCGTTCTCCTGCGGGCGGACATAGGGGAAATACTGGTCGGCCACGCTGCTCTTGTACAGCCCGATGTCCGTGCCATAGTTGCGGTCGCAGTAATTCTCCTGCGGGCCGCGCCCGAAATATTCGACCGTTTCGAACGATTTGGGCAGTCGCATCCGCATCCCCACGCGCGGCAGGCCCGGCAGCGACTCGTCTTTGGTCGACAGCGTGGCGTCGACGTGGATGATGCCGTTGGCCAGGATCGTGTAAACGGCCGTGAACTCGGGCGCAATGTCGCCGAGCGAGTAGACGACGGTCATCGTGGCCATGCCCTGTCCGTTTTCCTTGATCTTGGTTTCAAGCACTTTGGCGTTCTTTCCGGCTTGTTTCCACACCTGCATCTTGCGGGGCATGCCGGCGCCGTAGTCGTTGTCGGTGGGGCCTCGCCAGAAGTTGGGCCTGAGGCCGAAGCGGTCGGTGATGTACTCGATGCCGTTCACTTTATACGAGATGATGCTGCCTTTGACCTTGTCGAACACGAACTCCAACTCGGGCGACGAAACAGTGGCCGTGTACTTGTCCTGCTTCACGCGCAGTTTCGACAATTTCTCGGAATAGAGCGGCTTGTCTGTTTCGATCGGCAGGCGGAACTGTTCGGTGGCTACGGCGTAATCCTTGCCCAGCAACGGTTCGTCGGTTTTGGTGCTCACGGCAATGTTTACGAAATATTCCGTGCCGGGGGTCGTTTTGATGTCGCCTGTCGGGATCGAAATGTTCTTGCCCTGCTGCGGTTCGAGCTCCGTGGAGATGTCGCCCGACTTGATCTCTGTCCCGTTGGCCATGATCTTATAGGTGATGCGGTACTGGTCGAGGTTGGTGAAGAAGTAGCCGTTCTTTATTTCGATCGTGCCTTTGGCCAGGTCGACCGGCGTGAAATGCACGTTCTGGTACACCTTCCTCACTTCGGCCATGGCCGGATGGGGAGTGCGGTCGGGGTTCACGATCCCGTTGCACAGGAAGTTGCCGTCCGAGGGCGCGTTCTTGCCGAAGTCGCCGCCATAGGCCCAGAACTGGCCATCCTCGCCGCGGTCGACCCAGATGCCCTGGTCGACCCAGTCCCAGATAAACCCGCCCTGCAGGTTGGGGTATTTATAGATCTCGGCCCAGATATCCTTGATGTTGCCGGTGCTGTTGCCCATCGAATGTTCATACTCGGAGGCGATGTACGGGCGGTCGGTGTTGCTCTGTCCCCAACGGGCGAACTCGGGCGCACCGGGATATTGCGGACAAAAGATATCCGTGTTCCATTCCAGCAACGCCCTTTCGTATTGCACCGGGCGCTGGGGCTCGCGGTCTTTGAGCCACAGGTAGGTCATATAGAAGTTGTATCCGTTGCCGGCCTCGTTGCCCAGCGACCAGAACACCACCGAAGCGTGGTTCTTGTTGCGTTCGTACATGTTGATGGTGCGGTCCATGTGGGCGTTGAGCCACGAGGGGGCGTTGCCCAGCGTGCGTCCCTTGGCCAGATTGTAGCCCATGCCGTGCGATTCGATGTTGGCCTCATCGCACAAGTAGAAACCGTACTGATCGCACAGTTCGTAGAAGCGCGTCTGCTGCGGGTAGTGGCACAGGCGGATGGCGTTGATGTTGTGCTTTTTCATCAGTTCGAGGTCTTTCACGATCGTCGCCTCGTCGAGCACATGGCCCGTCATGGGGTGGTGTTCGTGGTAGTTGACCCCTTTGATCAGCACCGGCTGCCCGTTGACAAAGAACTGGTTGCCGCGGATCTCGGTCGTGCGGAAGCCCACCTTGCCGGTGATGTATTCCGAAAAGCGTCCGTTCTCGCCCTGCACGCGCAGCAACAGCGTGTACAGATAGGGCGTTTCGGCGCTCCATTTGCGCACGTTGTTCAGGTTCAGGGCAAAGCGCACCGTGTCCTCCTGCTGCATGTCGAGCCCGACGTTCTTCGAATCCGATCCCATCAGGTTGCCTTGCGCATCGTAAAGGTCGTAGTAGATCTTGACGTTCTTTTTATTGAGCCAGTAGGTTTTGGCCACCACGCCCAGCTCCATCGTCCCGTTGGTGTAGGTGGGGTCGAGCGTCGTGTTGACGATGTAGTCGCGGATGCCGATCTTGGGCTGTGACCACAGGTAGACGCTGCGCTCGATGCCGCTGATGCGCCAGAAGTCCTGGCATTCGAGGTAGCTGCCCGTGCTCCAGCGGTACACCTCCAAGGCAAGCGTGTTGACGTCGCCCACCTTTATATATTTGGTGATGTCGAATTCGGCCGGGCTTTTCGAGTCTTCGCTGTAGCCCACCTTCTCGCCGTTGACGTAGACATAGCACCCCGACTTCACGCCGCCGATGTTCAGGAACACCTCGCGTTCGAGCCAGTCGTTGGGCACCTTGAACGTGGTGCGGTACATCCCCACCGGGTTTTTCTCGGGCAGGGTCGGCGGCACCGGGTTCACCGGCTGGAATTCATAGGGATGGTTGGTGTAGAGCGCGTCGCCGTAACCGTTCACCTCCCAGTTGGCCGGCACGTCGATCTTGCGCCATGAGTCGACATTGTAGTCGGGCTTGTAGAAATCGGGGACAATCTTCGAGGGTTCGTCCACCCATTTGAAGTGCCACTTGCCGTCGAGCGAAGAATAGAATTCGTCGGCCGTTTTGTCGCCGGCCATCGCCTTCTCCTTGCTCGAATAACTCAGGAACTGGGTGCGGGGGTACATCTTGCCCACAGCCACCACCGTTTCGTCCTGCCACTCGGGCTTCTGCGCACCGGCCGAAAAAGCGGCCGCAAGCAGCGTCAATGTCAGAAAAATCAGTTTGGTTCTCATTGCGTTCTATTCAGGTTAAGTTATGATTACGGATAAAATGCCCGCTAAAATGCCCGCTAAAATGCGGGCGATAGAAATGTAAATATACGTAATAATCGCCGGACAGACAAATCTTTCCCACAAAAAGGCCATTTAAGGAGAAATAAATTCTATTTTATTTCATTTAAATACGCATATTGAGAGAAATAACAAATCCCGAATTAGAAAATTGCACCGTAAAGAAAAAATAAAGCGTTAAATCATTAACAAAAAAACTCCGGATAGTTTGCATCGAACCTAAAATATGCATTATCTTTGGGTCTGTTTAAAATTTCAAATCAAATTAATCATGAATATTCCATCAAATCTGAAGTACTCCAATGACCACGAATGGGTCAGGGTCGAAGGAGACATCGCCGTGATCGGCATCACCGATTTCGCTCAAAGCCAGCTGGGTGACATCGTGTTTGTAGACGTCACCACCGTGGGTGAAACGCTGGGCGCCAACGAAGTGTTCGGCACCATCGAGGCGGTTAAAACCGTTTCGGACGCCTATCTCCCCGTTTCGGGCGAAATCGTCGAGTTCAACGAAGCGCTCAACGACGCTCCGGACGCCGTGAATAAAGATCCGTACGGCGAAGGCTGGATGATCAAAGTGAAAATGTCGAACAAGGGCGAAGTCGATTCGCTGCTCGATGCCGCCGGTTACAGCGCGTTGATCGGATAACCTTAAAATTTACCGAAAATGGCAAAAGTAACGGTTGTAGGCGCCGGCAATGTGGGCGCCACCTGTGCCAATGTATTGGCAACAAGAGAAATCGCCGATCAGCTGGTGCTGATCGACATCAAGGAAGGGTTCGCCGAAGGCAAGGTGCTCGACATGTTCCAGACAGCTACACTGATGGATTTCGACACCAACATGACCGGCGTAACGAATGACTACTCGAAGACCGCCGGGTCGGACGTGGTGGTGATCACCTCGGGGCTGCCCCGCAAACCGGGCATGACCCGCGAAGAGTTGATCGGCGTCAATGCCGGCATCGTTAAGAGCGTGATGGAGAGCATCCTGAAGTACTCGCCCGAGGCCATCATCATCATCGTCAGCAACCCGATGGACACCATGACCTATCTGGCCAAGCAGCTTAGCGGCCTGCCCCGCAACCGCGTGTTCGGGATGGGCGGCGCGCTCGACAGTTCGCGTTTCAAATGCTACCTGAGCAAGGCGCTCGACGCCAACTCGAACGAGATCGAAGGCATGGTGATCGGCGGCCATGGCGACACCACCATGATCCCGCTTATCAGCAAGGCTTCGTACAAAGGCATTCCGGTGACCGAACTGCTGGGCAAAGAAGCAGCCGATCAGGTGGTTGCGGACACGATGGTCGGGGGCGCCACGCTCACCAAACTCCTTGGCACATCGGCATGGTACGCTCCCGGAGCGGCTGCCGCTTATGTGGTCGAGTCGATCATCCGCGACCAGAAGAAGGTGGTTCCCTCGTGCGTGGCCCTCGATGGCGAATACGGACAGAAGGACATCTGCATCGGCGTTCCGGCTGTGATCGGCCGCAACGGCGTTGAGAAAGTGATCGAGCTGTCGCTCACGGCCGAAGAGAAAGAACTCTTCGAAAAGAGCGCAGCCGCAGTACGCGGCACAAACGCCGTGCTGAAAGAGATCGGGGCGTTGTAATACCGGGCCCGCTCTAAAAAGAGGAAGCTCCTCCCGGATGGGAGGAGCTTCCTCTTTTTAATGCCTGCGAGATTGCTCGTTGTAATAAATGATGGATTAATTTCGCTGCCGGCGGGGCCATCCTTTTTGTCATTGTCCAGAAAGGATGCAAAAAGGCTACGGGGAGTCACAGTCTCTCTTGTTATCGGAAACCACACCACACTCCGGAATGTTTAAGAGCGAAAAAAGTTGTTGCTCAAAAACACCCCATGGGTGCGCTGAAGGTTCCCAGTCAGTTGCTAAAACGGAGCCACAGTCTCATTTGTTATTGGACACTTTGTTTCACTCCGGAACATTTATAAACAACAAGGTTGTTGCTCAAACACCCGGTGGGTACGCAACTGACCGGCAACCTTTCCCTGCAGGCTGCGGAATTTCATATGGCCCGGGATTGAGCGCTCGGCCGCGCTCATCGGGCACACGCCCTCCAACGCGGTTAGAAAAAAACGATCGCTAATCTCTAAAGGGTCAATTTCTCGAAGTTCTGCTGCGATGTAGTTTAATACAGCATTCCTTGGTGTACTCCCCTTTCTTCCAGCCGGTTCTCAAGCATTTGCAGCAGGGTTTCGTTGCGCACCATGCCCCAGCCTCCAGCGGCGTGATAGCGGGGCGGAGCTTCGCCGGCAAAGCGTTCCACCACAATCGAGGGGGCGAGCCGGGCCAGGATGTCGCAGAAAAGATCAAGGTACTCATCCAGCGTGTGGAAGCGGAATGCATCCGGGTTTTCAAGATACTCCAGCTCCATTTGCGTGCCGCGGAACAGTTGCAGTTGGTGGAATTTCACGCTGTCCAGTCCCAGCGAGTTGATCAGAGGAACCGCGTCGAGCGCCATCGCATCCGTTTCGCCGGGCAGGCCCACGATGAAGTGCGCCCCGACGTGAATGCCCCGCTGGCGGGTTTTGCCGATGGCGTCGGCCGCGTCGGCGAACGTGTGTCCCCGGTTGACGCGTTGCAACGTGTGGTCGTAGCACGACTCGACGCCGTATTCGATGGCCACGTGCAGCTTTTCGGCCAACGAGGCGAAATAGTCGAGTTTGGCCTCGTCCACACAGTCGGGACGCGTGCCGATCACAAGTCCCTTTATTTCAGGAATTTTCAGCGCCTGCGAGTAGATTTCTTTCAGCCGTTCGAGCGGGGCGTAGGTATTCGAAAAACTCTGGTAATAAGCCAGATAATTCTCGGCCGTCCGGTAGCGCTTGCGGTGGAAGGCGATTCCCTCCTCGATCTGGCGCCGCACGTCGTACCCGCGCATGCAGTACGAGGGGGTGAACGCCTCGTTGTTGCAAAACGTGCATCCGCCGCGGCCTTTGCTGCCATCGCGGTTGGGGCAGGTGAATCCGGCGTTGACGGTCACCTTCTGCACCCGGCCGCCAAACAGGGTGCGGAAATGGCGCGAGTAGCTGTTATACCGGCGTTGATCGCCCCAGGGATATATTTTCGGTGTTGTCATCGGCGTTTCGGTGTGATTTTCTTTTGCCGGAAGCCCCCTTTCAATCAGGAGTCCGACCCCTTATTTTCAAGCGAAAGGGCTGTTTCTCCGGATAATGTTCATCAGCGAGAAAGGCTCCTGACAACAAACACCCTGTGGGTGTCAGCGTTTGGTGTAGATGGCCCGGCAGACGGTTTTTTCCGAGCAGGCCAGCCGTTCCGCCGCCAGGTTCATGGCTTCCATGCGGGGAGTTCCACCCCGTTCCAGCTCATTGACGGTCATGCGGATCAGGTAGTTGCGGATGCCGCTGTACGAGAGCAGTCCCTCTTGCAGCATCTTGTCCACCGACGCCGGGGTAAGCCGGATGCCGCTTGCGGACAGGTGGCGGATCAGTTCCTTGTTGTAGTACGACATGTCTATTATCCAATCTATTTCCAGGCAGATACCGCGTGTACGGCCATGCAAATATAACTTCCGGGAGGGCCGTTGTCAATAGATGGGGGCAAAAAAACGGACATATGCCTCCAAAGCGTTATCTTTGTCGGTAAAATTTGTTGTGCGATGAATGGAAAGACGGTTGTGGTGGGGTTGTCCGGAGGCGTGGATTCGTCGGTGGCCGCGTATCTGCTCAAAGAGCAGGGATACAATGTGATCGGCCTGTTCATGCGCAACTGGAGCGACACCACCGGCACGCTCGAAGGCGACTGCCCCTGGCACGATGATCGCGTGTTTGCCGAACTGGTGGCCAAGCGGCTCGACATTCCGTTCCGGTTCATCGACCTGAGCGACGAATATCGCCGCCGGGTGGTCGACTACATGTTTGCCGAGTACGGGCGCGGGCGTACGCCCAATCCCGACGTGCTGTGCAACCGCGAAATCAAGTTCGACGCTTTTCTGAAAGCGGCCATGGACATGGGCGCCGATTATGTGGCCACGGGCCATTACTGCCGCAAGCGCACGCTGGCCGATGAACACGGCAATCCGGTCTATTCGCTGGTAGCCGGCGCCGACCCGAACAAAGATCAGAGTTACTTTCTGTGCCAACTGTCTCAGGAACAGTTGAAATACGCGCTGTTCCCGATCGGAGAGCTGCTCAAGCCCGAGGTGAGAGCCATCGCTGCCCGCGAAAGACTGGCCACGGCCGAACGCAAAGACTCTCAGGGGATCTGTTTCGTGGGCAAGGTCGATCTGCCGGTGTTCCTGCAACAGAAGCTGGCTCCGAAACAAGGCGGCATCGTGGAGGTGGATTCGGCATGGAAGGAGTATTCACGGTATCAATTACGAGTAAATGAGTGGAATGAATCGGAAAAAATTTCGCTCATCCCGGCTCTTGCCACCCCGTTTTCATACGATGACGCAGACGGAAAAAAGGTAGGCGAGCATCCCGGAGCACATTATTATACCGTGGGCCAACGCAAAGGGCTGAACGTGGGCGGCAAACCCGAGCCGTTGTTCGTCATAGGCACCGACACCGAAAAAAACGTCATTTATGCCGGGCAAGGGCCATCGCATCCGGGGTTGCTGCGCAAAGCGCTGCGCCTTGAGCCGGGCATCCACTGGGTGCGCCCGGACATGGCGCCGGGCGAGGGCGAAAGCGCGGAGTACCTGTTCCGCATCCGCTACCGCCAACCGTTGCAACGAGGGCGGCTGTACCTGCTTGCCGAAGGCAACTACATCGTTTTTGAACAACTGCAACGAGGCATCACCTCCGGCCAGTTCGCGGCATGGTACACCCCCGATGGCGACCTGGCCGGATCGGCCGTGATCGCCGGCTGAGGAGGCTTGGGACTGCAACCGGGAGCCGCCGGATTATTCTTTCGATAATGTGGAACGCCGGGAATGTCCGGAAAGGCGTTGTTTTTCGTGATCCCGTACCGACCAGCGCGACTGGCACATTGTGACGGACGGCGTTTCGTCGATGCCGGTGGATGTGTTCGTTTTTCATCTTTCCGGCTTTATCAAGTAATAGCGGTAGATGAAGCTTCTGCCGGAATTGAAGTGCGAACATCGCCTCCGGGGGCATCCGTCAAAAGGCTGATTTCGGATATTTTGGCAAATAGCGAGTGTTTTTAAGCGATTTATACGGTGATTATCGCGAGTTTTCTTACATTTGTGTTTAAGAAATGAATTTTCAGACTTACGTTATAGATTTATCCTTTTTTGCCAAACTTAAATTTGATTGTATGAAAAAGACTATTGTGTTGGTGGCGATTGCCATGATGGCCGGATTTACGGCAAAGGCCCAGGTAGATCGTAATGCGTTGGGGCTCCGTATCGGCGGAGGGAGTGTGTCGGGCGCCGAAATTTCGTATCAGCTGGGGTTTAGCGATTCGAACCGGCTGGAACTGGGTTTGGGGTTTGGCGGCAACAGCAATTACAACCGCATCGGCATGGCGGGGGTTTACCAGTGGGTATGGCCCATCGGCGGCCAGGGTTTTAACTGGTATGTTGGGCCGGGAGCCGGCATTACGCTCAACAACGGCAAGCACGATCACGACGACTACGTAGGCGTGGCGATCGGCGGCCAGATAGGTGTCGGCTACAATTTCAACATTCCGCTCCAGTTGACCATCGACGCCCGTCCGATGTTCGATTTCATCGAAGAGTCCGACGGTTTTGACTGGGGCCTTGCACTGGGCATCCGGTACCGGTTCTGATCCGGCCGATATTCCGATTTTGGAAAGGGTTGTGTTCGCGGATCGTTCCGCAGCACAGCCCTTTCTTTTTTCCGAAAGCAGGCGGAGCGATGCCTGTCGTCGATCCGGTCATAAAGCCGGGGCGGGCGAGTGAAAAAACGCATGAAAAAATTTGGAGGTTCCGAATATTATTTTTAATTTTCGGAGACGTTTAACCTTTAAATCGTTATGCCATGAAAAAGTTGCTTACGCTGATGGGCGTGTTGCTGGGATGCACCACGATGGCCTCGGCCCAGATCTATTGCTATTCCGGGTCGCAGGAACGCTCCAACGAAGAGGTTTACCTTTCCAAAATCGACAACTCGGGCGGACACACGGTCGTTTACCTGACCTTTGTGGGCAACGGCAAGCACGTCACCCTGCACCCCACCACGCACTTGGTGGCCTATTGCAAAGGCGGCGAGGTGGTTACCTACAACTACAAAAAGGCGGAGAATATCGCCATCTTCCCCGAGTACGACCGCGAAATTCCGGTGGGACAGAAGGTCGAGTTCAAGATCTATTTCCCGAAAATCGCCGACAACGTGAAGAAGATCGACTTCATCGAATTTGCACCGTCAGACTCGACGAGGTTCAATTTCTACAACATCTCCCTTTCGAAGAAGTTCCTGGAAAACTAAAGGTTACGGATTTCTCAATGCATAATGGCTATTGTCGCGCTTCCCGGAGCGGAAAGATTTTGTTTCCCGGAAAATGATTTTGGCCTGTTTTTTGCATGCTCTTTACTCAGACAGAACAAACAACTATAAAAACCATACAACCATGAAAAAAAGAGAACAAAGCATCGAACTGCTGAACAAAGCTGTGGGCATGGAACTGAACGCCGTGCACCAGTATATGTATTTCCACTTTCATTGCGACGACCGCGGCTACGACCTGCTGGCCAACATGTTCAAGCGCACCGCAATTCAGGAGATGGTGCATGTCGAAAAGCTGGCCGAACGCATCCTCTTCCTCAAAGGCGAAGTGGAAATGGTGATGGACGGGCCGGTGAAAAAAATCCACGATGTGGAAAAAATGCTCGAATGGGGCAAACACCTCGAAGATACCACCATCGATGCGTATAACAAATGGGCCAACGAGTGCTCGGCCAACTCCGACGCGATCTCCAAAAAACTTTTCGAAGACCTGATCGCCGAAGAGGAACTCCACGAAGACACTTTCGACGTCGAAACCGAGAACATGGCTAAATTCGGCAACAACTACCTCGCCCTCCAGTCCATCGAACGCAGCAAAGCAGTCGCTCAATCGGCCACAGGCACAAAGGAGTAGGCGGTTTGTCCCGGTGCTCCTTCTGAACTTTTTTGCAAAAAAGTTCAACAAAAAAACGCTTGGGAAAACTTTGTTTTTCGTGACGGAGTTTATTCTGATCTATTGATCTTTTATAGAAAGGCCCCCTCGTGATTGTTTGATTGTTCAAACTTTCATTGAGGGGGTTTTTCTATAAATGTCACTTAAATAAAACGAACTGAATCATGAGATACGCAGGTTCTCCCAAAAGTTTTTGGTTGAGCTTTTTACAAAAAGCCTGGAGCGGGGTACAGGGAAAACAGCTATCTTTGTGCTTCCAACCAACAAGTATAACGATTATGGCAACGACAAAGACTGTGTATACGGGAGATTTGCGGTCGGAGATCACGCACCTGAAGTCGGGCACGAAGATCATTACCGACGCGCCGGTGGACAATCACGGCAAGGGAGAGTCGTTCTCGCCGACGGATATGGTGGCTGCTGCGCTGGGCAGTTGCATGCTCACCATCATGGGCATTGCGGCCAGGGTGCACGGGTTTGATATCGACGGCACGACTATTGACACGACCAAGATCATGGCCGAGAATCCGCGGCGCATCGGCGAGATCGTGGTGGAGATCAACTTTCCCCGCGACTACGACGCCAAAATCAGGCGCATCATCGAGGCGGCGGCCGACACCTGCCCGGTGGCCAAGTCGCTCGACCCTGCGCTTAAGCAGACCGTCGTTTTCAATTACGGGAAGTAGGGGCGTACGCCTCGTTTGTTGCCGGAAGTCTTGTCTCGTTTGGCGGCCTTAGATGAGCGGGCCATTGGAAAAACGGGGGCGGAGGTTTTGTTTATTCCGTAAACCGGACAGCGAGCATAAACGATGGTTTAATTTCGCTTGCCAGCGGGCCCTTTTTTTGTCATTGCCCAAAAGGATGCAAAAAAGGCTACGGGAGCCACAGACTCACTTGTTATCGGGAACCTCCCCCTGCGGGCCGCGGAATTTCATATGGCTCGGGATTGAGCGCTCGGCCGCGCTCATCGGGCATGTGCACCTGAAAGTGATTAAGAAAATCCATCGTAAGAAACATCAAAAAAAGTAATTCAACCATACAAAATGAAAGAACCAAAACGCTACCTCGTCACCTCGGCCCTGCCTTACGCCAACGGGCCCGTGCATATCGGCCACCTGGCGGGGGTCTACATCCCCTCGGACATTTACACGCGTTACCTGCGTCTGCGGGGCAAGGACGTGATCTCGGTGTGCGGCTCGGACGAGCACGGGGTGCCCATCACCATCAAGGCCAAACAGGAGGGCGTGTCGCCGCAGGATATCGTGGACAAGTACCACGCCATCATCAAGAACGCGTTCAAGGGGCTGGGCATCGACTTCGACATCTACTCGCGCACCTCGTCGCCTGTGCATTACCAGACTGCTTCGGATTTTTTCCGCACATTGTATGATAACGAAAAATTCATCGAGCAGACCTCGCAGCAGTATTTCGACCCCGAGGCGAACCAGTTTCTGGCCGACCGCTACATCACCGGAACCTGTCCGCGCTGCGGCAACGACCGGGCCTACGGCGACCAGTGCGAGAAGTGCGGATCGACGCTCAATCCCACCGACCTGATCGATCCCAAGTCGGCCATATCGGGGGCCGTGCCGGTGATGAAAGAAACGAAGCACTGGTACCTGCCGCTCGACCAGTACGAGGCGTTCCTGCGCCAATGGATACTCGATGGGCACAAGGAGTGGAAGCCCAACGTTTACGGGCAGTGCAAGAGCTGGCTCGACATGGGGTTGCAGCCGCGTGCCGTGAGCCGCGATCTGGACTGGGGCATCCCCGTGCCGGTGGACGGGGCCGAAGGCAAGGTGCTCTACGTGTGGTTCGACGCGCCGATCGGCTACATCTCGGCCACCAAGGAACTGACCCCTGAGTGGGAAAAATACTGGAAGGACGAGGAGACCAAGATGGTCCATTTCATCGGCAAGGACAACATCGTGTTCCACTGCATCGTCTTTCCGTCGATGCTCAGGGCGCACGGCGGGTACATCCTGCCCGAGAACGTGCCGGCCAACGAGTTCCTCAACCTGGAGAACGACAAGATCTCGACCTCGCGCAACTGGGCCGTGTGGCTGCACGAATACCTCGATGAGTTTCCCGGCAAGGAGGATGTGCTGCGTTACGTGCTGTGCGCCAACGCCCCCGAAACCAAGGACAACGACTTCACCTGGAAGGATTTCCAGGCCCGCAACAACAACGAGCTGGTGGCCGTGCTGGGTAACTTCGTCAACCGGGCTCTGGTGCTGATCCAAAAATATTACGAGGGGGTGGTGCCCGCCGCCGGCTCCCTGACCGACTACGACCGGGCGACGCTGGCCGAAATGCCCGCCTACCGCAAGGCGCTGGAAGAGAACCTCGAAACGTACCACTTCCGCGAAGCGCTGAAAGAAGCGATGAACTTTGCCCGTCTGGGCAACAAATACCTGGCCGACAGCGAACCGTGGAAAGTGATCAAAACCGACCCCGAGCGCGTGAAAACGATCCTCAACGTAGCCATGCAGATCACGGCCAACATCGCCATCGCCATCGAGCCGTTCATGCCGTTTACTGCGGTTAAGATCAGGCAAATGGCCTGTTTGGATGGATTGACATGGGAGGGATTGGGCGCAGCCGGCCTCGTACCCGCCGGCCATGCCATCGGCACACCCGAACTGCTGTTCGAAAAGATCGAGGATTCGGTGATCGAAGCGCAACTGGCCAAGCTCGAAGCCACCCGCCAGGCCAACATGGCCCGCGAAGTGAAAGCTGAACCGCAAAAGCCGCTCGTCTCTTACGACGACTTCATGAAGATGGATATCCGCGTGGCGAAAGTGGTAGCCGCCGAACCGGTGCCCAAGACCAAAAAACTGCTCAAGCTCACCGTCGACACGGGCATCGACACCCGCGTCATCGTCTCGGGCATCGCCGAACACTACACCGCCGGGCAAATGGTCGGCAAGCAGGTGGTGGTGCTGGTCAACCTCGCCCCCCGCGACCTGAAGGGAATCACTTCTGAAGGAATGATCCTCATGGCGCAGGACGCCTCCGGAAAACTCGTCGTCGTCAAACCCGAGGACGAAACCGCTTCCGGCAGCGTTATTTCCTGACGGGAGTTGCCTGATACCCGCCCTAAGCTTTTTGTAAAAAGCTTAACCAAAAACTTCAGATTGAGTACCGGGGAATCTTCCCGTCAGAAGTAATGCGTAGCGGCGGACAGGTTTGATTTTCGGGCTTCGAGCAGGGCCCATTTGTCGCGGACGGCTGTGTGCGAAAGGGTCAGGCCGAGCGATGCGGCCCGGGCGGCGATCAGGGGGATGTCTTCTTCGAGGATGCCGCTGAAGATGATTTTTCCGCCGGGATTGAGCACCGACACGTAGCGTTCCATGTCGTCGAGCAGAATGTTGCGGTTGATGTTGGCAAGGATCACGTCGTACTCTTGTTCCGCCAGCAGGGCGGCGTCGCCCCGATGGGGATGCACCCGACCTGCGACCCCGTTGGCGCGGATGTTTTCCGTCATATTTTCATAGGCCCACGGGTCGATGTCGATGGCGTCGACTTCAAAGGCGCCTATCATTGCGGCCAGAATGGCCAGCACACCGGTGCCGCTGCCCATGTCCAGAACGGTTTCTCCCTTGAACCGGGTGGCGAGCATACGGCTGATCATCAGGTGGGTGGTGGCGTGATGCCCGGTGCCGAACGACATCTTGGGCATGATCTCGATGTTGTATTCGTAACGGGGCAGCCCCTTGTGGAACGGGGCGTAGACCGCACAGCGGCCGTCCACCACGATGGGCTCGAAGTTCGACTCCCACACCGCATTCCAATTCTGCTGCCCGATCCGTCCGGACGTGTATTTGAGTTTGTTGTTTTTCAGGTATTTATCGATCTGGTTCTTTGTTTTCGTATGGGCCTCGTCGGTAATGTAAGCGTGCAGGCTGTCGCCCTCGCGCTCGAAACTCTCAAAGCCCAGCTCGGCCAATTCGGCCACGGCAATCTCTTCGGCCTGATCGTCGGCAATGGCTATTTGGTACTCTATATAATCCATGGTTTTTCGGTTTTTAGGTTGGACATGGGGGCGACGGGGTTGATCAGCCCCGCCAAACGGCAACGCGCCTTGCAGGTGTGTCCCCGAATAACAGTGAGGCGGACCATTATTCACTCACCAAGGTTCGGGAACGGAACGATATTTCCGGGAAAAGCGCCCTATGGGTTCAGCCAGCGCTCCAACAGATCCCACAGGTACTCCCTCATCCCCAGCGACTGGGTCGATATGCGCGAGCGGTGGCTGCCGCGGGGTTCGACTACCTTGAGCATGTTCTCCTTGCCTTTGAACAGTTTGTCGTCGGCTGCAGCGGCTGTCCAGGGGTCGTTCTGGCCGTAGATGAAGATCATTTTCGGGTCGTTGTGTTGCAGATAGTCGTAAATTTTCCGGGAAAGGGCTTTGTCGAAAGAGATGTTTTTCGTTTCGCCCTGGAGCATGTATCGGGCCACGTGCCCTTCGGCGGAGGAGATGCTCAGCAAGTTTTTGAGCGGCCTGACGTCGTAGCCGTAGTAACCCAGTTCCCTGGCCGCCTGAACAAAAAACGAGTCGAGATAGCGGTTCGAGAAGTAGCCCGGCTCGACGATCTTGAGCAGATGGTTGAACAGCACCTCGTCCGAGGACGAAAGCGGGGGGATGGTGCTCACCATCGTACCCCACTGCCAGATCGAGAAGGGGTATTCGAGGACGGTCATGTCGAAAATCTCGTCGACCGGCGCTTCGAAGGTGTACTCTTTCTTGTTGCAATAGTCGGCGAACATGGCGCCGATAGTGGCCCGGCGGCTCAGCACCTCTTTCTGGAAAGCGAGGATCATGTCGCGTTCGCGCGCCGTGCCCGCTTTTTTAAGGAACGGCTCGTGGCGTCCGTCCTCCACGCCGAAACACACGGGCGCCACATAGGGTACCGAGATGTCCACATCGTCGGGGAAGAACGTTCGGTAGATGATGGTGGTCTGGCCGCCCTTGCTGATGCCCGAGGCGATCCATTTGCCGCCGTACAGCGCCTTGAGCGCCAGGTTGATGCGGTGCAGGTCGCAGGCGGAGTTCTCCGCCGTCAGGTAGCGGTAACCCGACCCGGTGGTGTCGGGGGTGGACTCAAGAAAATAGCGGTGCTCGACGAACACGAGGTTGGTTTTGAACCGCTCGGCGATCTCTTCGGTGTAGTTCGAATCGAGTGCGTAGCTGCCGCCGTAGCCTTCGGTCACCATCTGCACCGGACGGTCGAAACCCCGGTGACACACCACGAATCGTTGAGAGAACGTTCCTGCCGAGGGATTCTTGTGGTCGAGCGGTTGGGTGAATTTCACCACAAACTTCGACTCGTACCTGGTGCTTCCGAGCGGTTCGACCGACACCACACCGGGAATGTCTGAGAGCCTTTGGAAAATCTCGCTGCGGGGAGTCTGGCCAACGGCCTGCTGTGCACGTACTTCCACCGTGCCCATCGACAGCAGAGCGGCGGAGAACAGGGGTACAATGAAGAATAATCGTAGCAGTTTTTTCATATACTTAGGTTTTTGGTTCGTTTTTTACTTATAACGATGCATTCATTTCATTGCGTTCGGGAGCGTGCGGAGCCTCTGTTTTCGTCCACTTTTTCATCAAGAAGAAAGTCGGAAAATTCCTTGATAATGAAGAACATGCTCTTCTTTATTGTCATCCCGGACATTGCGAAAGATGTTTCCATTGCCGTCGCATCCCGGAATTTAGAACGGATAGCCGATGGCGAAACTCAGGGCCGAATTGCGCATGGTCAGGCTCCGGATCCAGCGGTCTCCGGCCGGTTTGTTCGGGTTGTACACCTTGAATCCCCAGTCGAGCCGGATGATGAAAAACGAGGCATCGAGCCGCACGCCGATGCCCGAGGCCACCCCCAGCTGCTTATAAAACCGGTTGAAGTGGAACACCGCGTCCGGGTCGGGTGAGGTGCCGGGCGTGTACCAGATATTGCCCACGTCCGAGAACAACGCTCCCCGCAGAATGCTGACGATGGGGAAACGGTATTCGAGGTTCAGCTCTAGGCGCATATTGCCTACCTGGTTGGGGAATCCGCGGGTGCCGGTGGTGTCGATCCTGGAACTGCCCGGGCCCAGGGTACGCACCTGCCAGCCGCGCATGCTGCTGGCCCCTCCCGCGTAAAGCATCCGGTCGAACGGCACCGAGGTCGAGTTGCCGTAGGCCTTGGCCGCCCCGGCGTAGAAGTGGGTGACGAAAGCGCTCTTGGGCCCGAGCCGGATGTTGTAGCTGGCGTTCAGGTCGCCGCGCACGTACTGCGAATATTGGATGCCCATCAGGTTGTAGTATTCATGCCCCGAGTCGTCGGTCTGCGGGTTCGACACCCACGGCGAAACCAGCGACAACAGATTGCCTGCCGTTTCGCCCCCCGTCCTCAGCAATAAAAGATCGCCCGAAGGGGTGGCGTGCCGGTAGGCATACGAGGCCGACAACCCGGCAATGATCTGCGACTCGTAGCTCTGCAACAGGTAGGGGTTGGTAATGCTGGCCTTGAAAGCCGAGTCGATCCAGTTGAGCTTGATGTAACTCACGTCCACCGGTTTGAGCGTGAACTGCCCGCTGTGCCGGTTGCCCCAGCTGTAGCCGAACGAAGCGTTGTTGATGACCCGGTGGTAGTCGGGCCGGTGCTGGATGCTGGACGAAATCTCGATCTTGGTTTTGGTGTTGATCAGGTGTTCCTTCTTATCGACCTCGAACGGCATGATGAAGCGGGGAAACTGCAACGACGACGAGAGCCCCAACGCATACGACGTGCCCTGGACGCCCGAACGCATGAACTCAAGCGACCCTGTCCCCCGGACGCTGAACAACTCGGCCCCGCGGAACAGGTTCTTGTTGCCGTATCCCAACCCGATGGTGAGGCTGTTGTAGGTTTCGGAAGTGGCATACTCGAACTCGACGTCGTAGCTTTGCAGCTTGGCCGGGGTGCACTGGATGACGCAGTTGCGGTAGCGCTCTTCGAGAAAGATGCTGCGGCCGCTGCGTTCGTAACGGATCAGGTTGGTGTAGCCGCGCGCCGTGTCGTCGGGCACCTCCGGAAAACGGATGTCGACCGCCCGGTAATACGGTGCCGAGAGCAGGTTGGTGCGTGTGGCGTAGGCCGCCGACTCGTTGTAGATCGAGTCGGGATAGATGCTGATGTTCTTGAGCAGCGCCCGTGAGCGGATGTTGCGCCCGCCCCGGTAGATAAAGCGGATGTTTTTACGCAGCACCGTGTCGTACGCCGGGCGGAACAGGGCCGAGATGTCGGCTTCGGGATCGTAGTTGGGAAAGACCGCCACGTCCCTGATCCGGTAAACGGGGTTGTTGCGCGTTTTCACCTCGCCGTCTTCGAAATAGGTGTGCTGCCTGACCACCACCGTCAGAAACACCTGCCGGTTGGCCGAATCTTTCACCACGTTGTACGAGATACGGCTGGCGCTGAAGTCGTAGAACCCCTGGTTGCGGAGGTTGTTGGTGATGCGGTCGCGTTCGTCGCCCAGGTCTTCGCTGCGGAATATCCGGCCGGTTTTGATCAGCCGGCCGGCGGTGTCGGAAAGGATGACCGGTTCCAGCAACACATCCTCGAACAGGTAGTTGATCGTCTTGATACGGTAAGGCAAGCCGGGACGAAGCGTGTAGGATACCGTCGCTTTTTTCTTGCGGTAAGTGACCGTATCTCGGATCGTGGCGTCGAAGAATCCGCGTCCGAGCTGAGCGTAGGCCAACAGGTTGACCGACGAATTGTAGACAGCTCCGGAGTCGAGCACCACGGCCGGCTCGCCGAGGTTTTTGAACATTTTGTTGAACCCTTTGTCTTTGTCGGGGTCGGCCCAGTTGTAGATCCACAGGAAGAACGGGACGCCGAGGAAACGTTTGTTGGCCGACTGTTCGATGTATTTGGCCGCGTCGTCGACGCTGATCTCCTGCCGCTTGGGCAGTTTTTTATCGTTCCGGATCTCGATCTCGTTCCTGGACAGCAGGTACTGGCCCCCCTTCAGCCCTTTGGTCGTGGAGCACGACCAAAGGGACAGGGCCGCCAGGCAAATCCCCATCAAGCGTCCGATCCTCTTCATTTCCTTATTCTGACGTATGTTTTGAACGTGAACGGATATTCGAATGCCTCCCCGCGCTCCATCCGCTTTTCGGAAACCAGCTTCCATTCGCCGGCAGGCCAGTCGGGGAAACGGGTGTCGCCCCCATAGTCGCGGTGCACAACCGTCAGGTACATCTTGTCGGCCATGGGCAACGCCTGAGCGTAGATCTCGCCGCCGCCAATGACAAACACTTCTTGCGCGGGGTCGAACATTGCCATCGCCTCGTCGAGCGATGCGGCGACTGCCACCCCCTGCGGCCTGAAATCTTTTTGCCTGGAAACCACTACGTTGGTTCGTCCGGGTAATGGGCGGCCCAGCGACTCGAACGTCTTGCGTCCCATGACAACGGGCGCTCCCAGCGTCACCGACTTGAAGTATTTCAGGTCTTCCGAAATGTGCCAGATCAGCGAGTTGCCCGCGCCGATCACCCCGTTCTGCGCCACGGCGGCTATGAGCGATACCATACAGCTTTATTTATATGTCTGAAACTTACGGCTTTCAACCGGCCGGGTCGTAAGCCCGGTTATTTTTGCCCCATACAAAGATAGCGAAAAGCATTCCGACTCAAAATTAAGGGAACGATTTTAAATAACACGTGTTTTGCCAAAATATCCTATCTTTGTAATCATGAAGTGGGAAGATGCCGAGAAAGGCTACCTGCGGTTCATCCGGCTCGAAAAAGGCCTTTCCGACAACACCGTCGAGGCGTACACGCGCGACGTGGCGCAGTTCCGCGCCTTTATGGAGTCCGGTTATCCGGAGGTGGAGCCGCAGCAGGTGGCCGGGGAGCACATCGAGCAATACATGGCCTCGGTCTATGACCGGGGGATGGAGAAAAGTTCGCAGTCGAGGATACTGAGCGGCCTGCGCAGTTTCTTTCTCTTCTTTCAGGTGAACGACCTGATCGACGAATCGCCGGTCGAGGCGGTCGACAGCCCCAAACTCTCGCGCCATCTGCCCGACGTGCTCACCTTGGCTGAGGTGCGCGAACTGATCGGGGCCATCGATCTGGGGCATCCGCAGGGGCACCGCAACCGGGCCATGCTCGAAATGCTCTATGGCTGCGGCCTGCGTGTGAGCGAGCTGGTGAACCTGAAACTCACCGACCTCTTTTTCAATGACGGGCACATCCGCGTCACGGGCAAGGGCGACAAGCAACGCCTGGTGCCCGTGGGCGACGAAGCACAGGCGCAGGTGGGCATCTACCTCGAACAGCGCAGATCGCTGCCCGTCGACACCAAACACCAGGAATTCGTGTTTCTCAACCGCCGGGGCAAGCGGCTGTCGCGGATCATGATCTTCAACATCATCAGACAAGCCGCCGCCGAAGCGGGGATCGCCAAGTCGATCAGCCCCCACACGCTGCGCCACTCGTTCGCCACCCACCTGCTGCAAGGGGGCGCCGACATCCGCCAGATACAGCAGATGCTGGGCCACGAGTCGATCGTCACCACCGATATCTACACCCACGTCAGCGGCGACTTCCTGCGCCAGGAGCTCGACCGGTTCCATCCGCTGGCGGCGGGTTTTACAGACAATGCACCCGATTGCGGCGATGAGTGAAACTCCAAAAACACCGATTATGCTTGAAAAATCGCTGCACTACCTCAGCCAGCTGAAACAGAACAACAACCGCGAATGGTTCCACGCCAACAAGGCGGCCTACAACGAGGCCAGGGCCGAATTCGACGCCGTGACGGCCGACCTGATCGCCGCCGTGAGCCGGTTCGATCTGTCGGTGGGCAGCCTCGAACCGAAGGAGTGCACGTTCCGCATCTTCCGCATCTTCCGCGACATCCGCTTCTCGCCCGACAAGACACCCTACAAAACCCATTTCGGCGCCTATATTTGTGCCGGGGGAGGGCGCAAAAGCACCCTGGCGGGCTATTATCTGCACCTCGATCCCGACGCCCCGTTCTGCTCGGGCGGGCTCTACATGCCGCAACCCGACGTGCTGAAAGAGGTGCGCAAAGAACTCCACTACAACTTCGACACGTTCAGCGCCATTGTGCAGGACAAGGCGTTCCGCGCCTGTTTCGGCGCCATGACCGGCGGCGCGCTGAAAAAAATCCCGGCCGGGTTCGACAAAGGGTCTCCGGCGGCGGAATATCTGAAATTCAAGGATTTTTGCGTGGAACGTCCCCTGAAAAAGGAGGAGATACTGTCGGAGAAATTTATCGGCACGGCGGCCGGTATTTTCAAAACCATGAAGCCGTTCAACGATTTTTTCAACGCGGTGGTCAGGGGAATGTAGCCCCTTCCGGATGTTTTGCCGGATGTTTTGGAGCCAGGCTTTATGACGTCAGAATCCGAAGCGCCCTGCGTCACAGGATCGTGACGGACGGCCGCTCGAAGACATACACCACATCGCCCCGGCGGATCAGCACCAGCACCGTCCCGTCGATGGTATAGGCGTCGATCTCGCCCAGCCCCGCCAGGAACCGCGACTCAAACCCGGCGTCCTGGCAATACACCCGGGTCGACACCGCGTCGCCGAATGAAACCTGTTTCGTGCCCGGCAGGGTGAACTCGCCCGAGTAGCTGTTGCACGAGGTGCGCCCCTGGTAGCGACCGGTTTGCCGGTCGAGCGTCAACGTGTAACGGCCCGCAGCAGGTTTGCCGTCCATCTCGGTCAGCACCCACTCGGTGCCCACAAGCGGAACGGGATGCTTCACCGCCTTGCGGCACGGGCAACACGATGCCAACGCAAAGAAAAGTGCGGCCGTCGCGAGAAAATATATCGGGTGATGTTTCATCTTTCACTATTTTTGCCTTACAATAAACCATCGCAAATATGAAAAAAATTATCGCCACCGACAAGGCCCCCGCAGCCGTTGGCCCCTACAGCCAGGCTGTCGAAGCAAACGGAACACTCTACATCTCGGGCCAGATTCCCTTGGTTCCCGGTACGACGACAATTCCGGAAACCATTGAGGAACAAACTGTTCAGGTGTTCGCGAACATCGAAGCGATTCTCACCGCCGCCGGATACACCTTCGACGATGTGGTCAAATCGACCGTGCTGCTCGACGACATCGGAAACTTTGCCACCGTCAACGCCATCTATGCCCGCTACTACACCCAAAACATGCCCGCCCGGGCCGCTTACCAGGTAGCCAAACTCCCCATGGGCGTCAAAATCGAGATCGAGACCATCGCCTGCAAGGGGTAGATTGCCCCGGTACCCGCTCTAAGCTTTTTGTAAAAAGCTTAACCAAAAACTTTTCGGAGAACCTACGTATCTCATGATTCAGTTCTAGACATTCCAAAAGGAAGCCCCCCCCTCGGAGAAACCTCTAAATCAAGAGGTTTTCACAGGGGGGGGGCTTCCTTTTATAAGGTCAATAGATCAGAATAAACTCAGTCTCGAAAAACGAAGTTTTTCCCAAGAGTTTTTTGTTGAACTTTTTTGCAAAAAAGTTCAGATGGAGTCCCCGGCGCAACCGAACACCGAGAAGTTGACGCTGCCGTAGGTTCGTTTTTCGAGGAACCGGGGGTGTGTGGAAAAGTTTTTGTCTTTGGAGTGTTCAAGGACGAGCCGGCCGTCGTTTTTGAGCAGGCTCCGGGCGAAGACGGTGTCGGGGATGGTTTCGATTCCGGGCAGGTCGTAGGGCGGGTCGGCGAAGATGATGTCGAAGGGGGTTTTACAGGTTTTGATGTAGACGAACGCGTTGGTTTTGATAGCGTGCAATTGCGTCATTCCCAGTTCTTTGGCCACCGACCGGATGAATGCATGATGGACATTGTTGGCTTCGACCGACACCACCTCACGCGCCCCGCGCGAGGCGAACTCGAAGGCGATGGAACCTGTGCCCGAGAACAGGTCGAGGACATCGAGCTGTTCGATATCGAACCGGCTGGCGATGACATTGAACAGGTTTTCCTTGGCGAAGTCGGTGGTGGGACGCGCCTTGAGGTTTTTGGGCGGGTTGATGGTGCGCCCGCGGTATTTCCCGCTGACGATCCTCATGGCTGCGGCGTTGGAAATAACTTGATCCGCAGCGGCTTGCCGAAATAACCGCGGATGGTTCTGAGGAACGTCTCGCTTCCGTTGAATGCGATCGCTTTCGGTTTTCCGAGGCGGTGGCGCGTGGCCAGCGTCTGCATGAGGCAGATCCGGGCGGTGTCGCTATCGGCGGCGAGCGTTTCGGCCGCCAGCAGTTTGCCGTCCTTGCGGACGGCCAGATGCACCAGGGGGCCGTCGGACGTTGCCAGCAGGTACGATCCGCGCGGCTTGATCTTTTCGTCCCAGGCGACAAGCGCCAGCAACGGGCTGCTGTAAACGAACCCGGCAGGCAACGCTTCCTTCAGCGTATCGGTCAGATGGCGCGGAACAGCCATTACGGCCACAATCCTCGCTCCCTCGTCCGACCACACCGTCTCCTCGTCCCGGCCGACAAACCGGCCGCAAATCGAGAGGAACCGCGCGGCCAGTCCGGGCGAAAAATGCTCGGAGGGAACGAGGGTGGTCTTCGCACCGGAGTACTCGACCGCCACTTTGCCCGGTAATGCTCCGCCGCCCAGGCATTCGGCCAGCATCCCACGCAGCCCGTCGGCCGTAAGGTCGTCCAGCAGCGGAAAAAACTTCAGTTCGCGCCACTTGCCCTTGCGCCGGCCGGAAAAATAAAGTCCACCCGCCGTTACGCGGATGGACATGATATCGTACGAAACAGCCTTGGCCATTGTCGCGCGGTTATTCCCAGTTACCCGATTCGTTGGTAGCCTCGGTCATGGAACCGAATTTCAAGCCGCCGTAGCGGTTCGAGATCTTGCAAACGTCGAGCAGGTTGATCACTTCCTGTTTGTCGAGGTCGGCCAGGAACTCCTTGTACGGCGCGCGGCACGACACCACCGGAACCACCACGCCCGATTCGGTGGCCAGCATCCCCGCCTCAAGAATGAACTCTTTGTTGTCGGTGTAGGGCAATTTCTTCAGCTCCTTCACCCTTTCGACCGGGAATTCCCTTCCGAAGATCGTGTCCTTTGCCAGCACGCGGTAGTCTTCTTTATAGACCAGCCCCTGGGCCACCTGGAGCGAGTCGTTGACGTCGCCCACGGTGCGTGCGAAGGTCAGCGTCGAGTCGAGGATGAACGAGGTCAGCGTGTCGAAACTGCCGGTGAAATAACCGTAGCTGGCCTTGAACATGCGCTCGGCCGAACGGATGTTTTTCAACTTTTCGATGATTGCCGTTTCGCGGACTTTGGTTTCGCTCTGGAAACGGATGGGCTTCATGATCGACTGGTAAAGCACATAACCTAAACCGAGAATGACCAGCAAAAGAACGATTTGGATAATTTTTTTCATTATTTATATTTATTTAAATTTGTTTCCGTGAAACCGGCCGGACTTTATACTCCGAACCAACTGTTCCGGCCAACTAATACCGGCCTCCGGGCGGCACTTGAAGTGTATGCTTTCAGAACATATTTCGTCTCAAATTTACAGTAAATTTGGTTTTGTTCCAACTATCGGGCAAAAAAAATTAATCGACGCCCTTGCCGGGTTCATCACCGACGACGCTCCGGAGCGCATCATGATGGTGAACGGCTATGCCGGGACGGGCAAAACCTCGGTGGTGGCGGCGATGGTCCGGGTGCTGGGCGATTTCAACATCCCGTGCGTCCTGCTGGCCCCCACCGGCCGTGCGGCCAAGGTGATGAGCCAGTACGCGGGCGTGCCGGCCTACACCATCCACAAGCGCATCTACCGCCAGAGGAGCCTGTCCGACACCAACGCCCGTTTCGACATCGACATCAACAAAAGCAAGGATGCGTTTTTCATCGTCGACGAGGCGTCAATGCTCTCGAACTACTCGTCGGGCGAGAGTGGCTTCGGATCGGGGCACCTGCTTGACGACCTGGTGCGCTACGTGCAGTCGGGCCGGGGCTGCAAACTGATGGTGGTGGGCGACAGCGCCCAGTTGCCCCCCATAGGCACCGACGAAAGCCCCGCCCTCGACCCCTCGTACATGGGGGCCTACGGCGAGGTGACCTGTTGCACGCTCGACGAGGTGGTGCGCCAGCAGCAACAGTCGGGCATCCTGTTCAACGCCACGCTGGTACGCTGTATGTTGGAAAACAACATTGTCGACATTCCGCTGTTCGAAACCGGGTTTCCCGACATTAAAGTCATCGGCGGCGGCGATTTCCTCGACGAATTCTCAGACAGCTACTACCGCTATGGAGAAAACGAAACCATCGTCGTCACCCGCTCCAACAAACGGGCGGTCAGTTTCAACGAAGGCATCCGCCGCCACGTGCTGGCCCAGGAAGAGGAGATCGGCCCCGGCGACATGGTGATGGTGGTCAAGAACAACTACCACTACGTCGAACAGCAGAAGATCGAAGAGGTGGGCTTCATCGCCAACGGCGACATTGCCGAGATCGTGCGCATCCGCCGCTACGAAGAGCTCTACGGGTTCCGTTTTGCCGATGTGCTGCTGCGCTTTCCCGACTACAACGACCTGGAACTCGACTGCAAGGTGAACCTCGACACCCTCTCCAGCACCTCGCCCTCGCTCACCTCGGAGCAGAGCAAGCAACTGTTCTTCGCCATCGAGGAAGACTATGCCGACATCACCGTCAAGCAGAAACGCTACCGCCAAATCGTTGAAAATCCCCATTACAACGCCCTGCAAATCAAGTTCGCCTACGCCGTTACCTGCCACAAAGCCCAGGGCGGACAATGGAAATGCATCTTCATCGACAAAATGCTATTCGGCGACGAACAAATGACCCGCGACCTGATGCGATGGCTCTATACCGCCATCACCCGCGCAACCGAAAAAGTCTACTTCGTCAACTTCGACGACCGGTTTTTCGGGTAGTTTCCCGGGGACTCCATCTGAACTTTTTTGCAAAAAAGTTCAACAAAAAACTTTTGGGAAAAACTTTGTTTTTCGTGACTGAGTTTACTCTGTTCAATTGACCTTATAAAAGGAAGCCCCCCCTTGTGAAAGCCTCTTGATTTAGAGGTTTCTCCGAGGGGGGACTTCCTTTTATAAGGTCAGCGGAATGTATAGAACTGAATCATGAGATACGCAGTTTCTCCGAAAAGTTTTTGGTTAAGCTTTTTACAAAAAGCTTAGAACTGGCACCGGGGCATCAGCAGAACCCGACCTGGATGACCGATTGCATTCCCAGTTCGAACGCCTGGCGGTTTTTGGGCAGCAGGGAGTGGAGGCGCTCGGGGAGGGATGCTTTGAGGCTTTTCATCACGTTTTCGATGTTGACGACCTGCTTGATCTTCAATAAAGCTCCGAGTACGGCCATGTTGAACACCTTCGGGTTGCCGACTTTGATGGCTTGTCCGGTGGCGTCGATGGTGTAGATGTTGATGTCGGTGCGGGTGGGCGGCGACGAGATGCCGTTCGGGTCGTACAGCAGGGTGCCCCCGGGTTTGACTTCGCCCTCGAACTTGTCGAGCGACTGTTGGTTGAGCGCCACCACGGTATCGTATTTTTTGAGCACGGGCGAACTGATCTGCGTGTCGCTGAGAATGACGGTGACGTTGGCCGTTCCTCCGCGCATCTCGGGGCCGTACGAGGGCATCCACGATACCTCCAGGTCTTGGATGACGCCTGCGTAGGCGAGGATTTTTCCCATCGACAGGACACCCTGTCCGCCGAATCCGGCTATGACCATTTCTTCGTTCATATTTTTCTTATTTTTCTGATTTTGAAAACGTATTCAGGTGCCTGTTGTGCATAAAATGTGTCCGATTTCAGAAGGCGCGCCTTCGTTATGCCGGCCCGCCGGATCACGAATGCAATTCATCCGCGATCCCCACAGGCACAACTACCCTTTCATGTCTCCCAAAGGGTAGATCGGGAACAGGTTCTCCCGCATCCACGTGTTGGCGTCCACGGGCGACATTTTCCAGCCCGAGCTGCAGGTCGACACGATCTCCACCACCGACGTGCCGATGCCGGCGAGCGAGTTTTCGAACGCCTTGCGGATCGCCTTCTTCGCCTGCCGGACGTTGCCCGGGGCATCGACGCTCTGGCGCGACACGTAGCACACGCCATCGAGCAGGGCCAGCATTTCGGTGATTTTCAGCGCGTGTCCGTGGACGCGCGGATCGCGTCCGTCGGGGCTGGTCGAGGTTTTCATGCCGGTCAGGGTGGAGGGGGACATCTGTCCGCCGGTCATGCCGTAGATGGCGTTGTTGATATAGATGATGGCGATGTTTTCGCCGCGGTTGCAGGTGTGGATCGTTTCGCCCGTGCCGATGGCGGCCAGGTCGCCGTCGCCCTGATAGGTGAATACCAGACGGTCGGGACACACCCTTTTCACGCCCGTGGCCACCGCTGTGGCACGCCCGTGCGAGGCCTGGATCCAGTCGATGTCGACGTAGTTGTACAAAAACACCGAGCACCCTACCGGCGATACGCCGATGCACCTGTCCTGGACTCCCATCTCCTCAATCACCTCGGCCACAAGCTTGTTGACCGTGCCGTGGCTGCAACCGGGACAATAGTGCATCGGCTCGCCGGTCAGCAAGCCCGATTTCTTGTATGTGGTTTTATAGCCTTCCATTTTACTTGTCGTGTAGTTAAACGATGAAATTTCATCGGGTTTTGAATTTTTGGCCTCCCTTTGCGTTAAGAAGGGGAATAACGGAATTCCTTATAAAAGGAACGTTTGCTTCAACGCCTCGTAGACGTCGGCGGGCGAATGGATGGCCCCGCCGCACTTGCCGTAGTGGGCCACGGCGGTTTGTCCGCAGGCGGCCAGCATCACATCCTCGACCATCTGCCCCATGCTCATTTCGACGGCAAGAATGCCCTTCACCTGCGGGGCCAGCCGTTTGATCGGCGCGTAGGGAAACGGGAACAGGGTCACCGGGCGCAGCAGCCCCACTCGGATCCCCTCTTTGCGGGCCATGTCCACCACTTTGTTGCATATGCGCGCCGACGAGCCGTAGGCCACCAACAGGTAGTCGGCGTCGGAGCACTGGTTTTCGGTGTAGCGCACCTCGTCGCGGCGCATGCGGTCGTATTTCTCCTGGAGTTTGCGGTTGAAATCCTCCTGCCGCACCGGGTCGAGGTCGACCGAGGTGATGATGTTGCGGCCGCGGGTGGCCGGCTTGCCCGTTGTGGCCCAATCGCCGCACTGTTCCGCGATCTGTTTCCCGTCGTGACGCGGCACCGGGACGCCCAGCTCCACCTTCTCCATCATCTGGCCGATGACGCCGTCCGAGAGGATCATCACCGGGTTGCGGTATTTGAACGCCAGGTCGAAACCCAGCCCTACAAAATCGTACATTTCCTGCACCGACGCCGGCGCCAGCACCAGCAGGCGGTAGTCGCCGTGGCCGCCCCCTTTGGTGGCCTGGAAGTAGTCCGACTGCGCCGGCTGGATCGTTCCCAGTCCCGGCCCTCCGCGCACCACGTTCACCACCAGGCAGGGCAGTTCGGCCCCGGCCAGGTAGCTCAACCCTTCGGTCATCAGGCTGATGCCGGGGCTCGACGACGAGGTCATGGCCCTCCGCCCGCACGAAGCCGCGCCGTAGACCATGTTGATCGAGGCGATCTCGCTCTCGGCCTGCAACACCGTCATGCCGGTGGTCTCCCACGGGCGCATGTCGATGAGTGTTTCCATGATCTCGGTCTGCGGCGTGATCGGGTAGCCGAAATACCCGTCGCATCCGCACCGCACGGCCGCCTCGGCCACCGCTTCGTTCCCTTTCATCAGTTTTATCTCGCTCATGACCATTGGCATTTGTTGTTGTTCCCTCGGTTCATTCATTTCGAAGCCGGAGCTCCTGTTAATCGGCCTCCCTGAGGGCGCGGAAGATGGTGATGCAACTGTCGGGGCACACGATGCCGCAGCTTGCGCAACCGGTACAGTCGGCCGAGTCCATTGTGGCGTAGTTGTATCCTTTGGCGTTGACCTCGTCCGACATCGAAATCAGGCTCAGCGGGCAGGCTTGCGCACACACGGCGCACCCCTTGCACCTTTCCCTGTCGATTTCGATCGTGCCTTTGATTTTGCCCATCATCTTCGTTTTAATCCGGGGCAAAAATATGACAGTAAAAAGGGAATAAAATAGTAGATCCGGCAGGCAGGGATACGCTCAACCGGATAGAAAACAGAATATAACAAATGATTGTCAGGCGATTACACTACGGCTTGTTCCGAAGCCTAAGCGGAAAAGATTACCGGAAATTTATCTCTCACACCGATTGGGGCGGAGTTGTTTCTCATCCGTTCACGAAAAAAACAGCAGGCACAGCAACCATCCGAACACCGCCAGCGGAATGCATGGCAGGAGAGTGGCCGCGATCCTGTTTCTCGGATACAGCCCGACACTCAGGAACGCAATGCCCACCAACAGCAGCGGGTAACCGTTGATGGCGAAAAAAAGCAGGTAGTTGGGCAGCGTGTCGGAGCCCGGCGCGTCGAACATGAAGATCGAGGTGAAGAATACCAGCGGCCACACCAAAATCAGGGTCAGCGAGAGCCAGTTGAGCCCTATGAACCATGACGGGAAATTTTCGCTGTTCCGGAACAGCCGGTTGAATATCGCTTTCATGTATGTTTGTCGTTGCGTGTTTTATATCAGCATATTGCACCCGCGCAGGATGCTTCGGTCGATGCGGCCGGCGATGCGGAAACTGCCGTCGGTTTCGACCGTCCCCAAATCCTCGGTTTCGATGAAGGCGCACGAGTGAACGTTTGCCAGATCGATGATGTTTATGCCTCCGGCGGCCCCGGCAGGCAGAGTGCGGAACGGATCGTTGAGTTCGCGCGCCGAAACCCGCATCCACGGCACGGGACGGAACAGCCCCTGTCCCGAAGAATAGGCCTGCGACAGCAACTCGGTCATGCCGTACTCGGAGTGGATGTCCCCGACGCCGAATGCCCGGCACAGAATGGCGTGCAGCGTTTGGCGGGGCAGCTCGCGCCCGTGGCCCTTCATGCCGCCGGTTTCCATCACCATCGTGTTTTTCAGCCGCAGTTGGAATTCCTGCGCCATCTCCAGCAGGGCGAACGTCACCCCGATCAGCAGGCTCTTTTTGCCGGCGGCATCCCTTGCGGCCAGTTTTTCGGCCAGCGCGGCTTTGTCATGGATAAAGAAACCGCCCTCCGGATTGTATCGGGACAGCTTGTCGGCCATGTACACCAGCGACGATCCCTGCCGCTCCAGATATCCCGGCAGCAGGGCGAAGATGGCCACGTCGGCCGGGTTGCCGTAAAACAACTCGAACCCGCGCGTGAAAGAGGTCTCGTAGAGCGACACATCGGCCACCGGATGCCGCGACGTTTGCGCCGAGGTGGTGCCGCTGCTGGTGAATGTGATCTGTGGCGGCGCGCCCCCGCAATAAACGTCGCGGCTCCTGAAAAACCGGATCGGCAGGAACGGGATCCGCCCGACGTCCCGTATCGTTGCGGGGTCGATGCCCAGCAGCGAAACGTATTCCCGGTACGGGGCGCACTTTTCAGCCTGAAAACAGAACAACCGCAAGGCAAGAGCGTCGAACTCCCCCCTTGAAGCGATTCCGGTTATCTGGTCGGCGGCGATCAAATTCCCATCAGAAAACGTTCGCAGTCGATGGCCGCGCGGCAACCCGATCCGGCCGCCGTAACCGCCTGACGGTAAACTGGATCCTGCACATCGCCGGCGGCAAACACCCCCTTGAGGTTGGTTTTCGATGTGCCGGGTTCGGTTTTGATGTAGCCCTGCTCGTCGAGGTGGATGTGTCCCTTGAACAACTCGGTATTGGGATGGTGTCCGATGGCCATGAACACCCCTTTCACTTCGAGCGTCCGCTCCTCGCCTTTGTCGTTGACGACCACCATACCCGTTACGCCCGAGTCGTCTCCGAGGATTTCCCTGGTGTTGTGCCCGAAAACCATCTCGATCTTGGGGTCGGACAGCACCCGCTTCTGCATGTGTTTCGAGGCGCGGAGGTGGTCTTTCCGCACCACCATGTACACCTTGCTGCAAATGGAGGCCAGGTACGACGCTTCTTCGCAGGCCGTGTCGCCGCCTCCCACCACCGCCACCTCCAGGTTGCGGTAGAAAAAACCGTCGCACGTGGCGCAGGCCGACACGCCCGTTCCGCGGAAGTTCTGCTCGGACGGAATGCCGAGGTATTTGGCCGTGGCCCCGGTCGAAATGATAATCGTGTCGGCCAGCACGGGAGTTTTCAGGTCGATGGTCACCAGATAGGGGTAGGTCGAAAAATCGACGCTCGTGACCATGCCGTTGCGGATGTCGGCGCCGAACCGCTCGGCCTGCTTGCGCATATCCTCCATCATTTGCGGGCCCGACACGCCCTCGGGGTAACCAGGGAAGTTCTCGATCTCGGTGGTGGTGGTGAGCTGTCCGCCCGGCTCCAATCCCTGGTAGAGTACCGGCGACAGGTTGGCCCGCGAGGTGTAGATGGCAGCGGTGTATCCGGCCGGGCCGCTGCCGATGATCAGGCATTTTACTTTTTCCATATCGTATTTTTTTAGAATTATCGCTTTTCAGCGCCTGTTTTATAAATGCATCCGGTCACAAACATCCGGAAGCACAAGTCGGCGGCACGCATATCGATGGAAGTTTCCACTCACGGGCACCGCCATCCGATAACAAAAGAGACCGCGCCTCCTCCGGCTTCAAAATTACGAATATTTTCCTATCTTTGGCTGGATAAAGCCAGCAATTTTGGGTGCCGGGAGGCACTTTTGCACCTGTAAAATGCAACGAATGAAATATATCCCCCTGCTGCTGTTATTGCTGCTTGCCGGCGGCTGTTCGACCTCGTCGCGGCTGTACCGCAAGGTCATGAAGATCACCCCCCAGGAAGTGGCCGTGGCGCAGCAGCGGCCCGAGCGCGGCACGATCGCGCCCAAACCGGGGTCGGAAAAACATCCGGAGCCGCCGGTAATCGGGCCGGAACCCGCCGGTGAAAAGCCCGAGGAGCCCGCTGTCACGGTGATCTCCAACGTGCCGATGTCGTTTTCGGCACTTGAGACCGAGCACGTCAGCACCAGCGCCTACAATCCGTTTGCCGGGGGCGATCGGCTGGTGTTCGATCTGGATGAACTGAAAGCGGATTTCCATTATCCTTATCCCGGCAACCGTATCTCGCCCTATGGCATGCGCGGCGGCCGGATGCATACCGGCACCGACATCAAAGCCATCCCGAACGACACCATCCGCGCTGCTTTCTCAGGTGTGGTGCGCATGTCGAAACTTTACAGCGGATACGGCAATGTGGTGGTTGTCAGGCATTACAACGGACTGGAAAGCGTTTACTCGCACAACAGCAAAAACCTGGTGAAGGTGGGCGACGCCGTGAAATCGGGGCAACCGCTGTCGCTGGCCGGACGCACGGGCCGCGCCACCACCGAGCACCTCCACTTCGAGCTGCGGGCCAAAGGGCGGCCGTTCAATCCCGAATACCTGATCGACTGCGGCAACCGCACCATAAGAAGCGGTAAACTCTACCTCTGCTACCGCAACGACGGTATCGTGGCCTCGAACACCGACGGGAGCGCGGCGGGAAGCGACACGACGGTCGCCACGCCCGCTCCCGCATCCGCGGCCACGCCCGCAACTTCACACACCGTGGCCCGCGGCGACACCCTCTACGCCATCGCGCGCCGCTACGGCACCACGGTCGCCAAACTGTGCCAACTCAACGGCATCCCGGAAAACAAAGTGTTGCAGATCGGAGAAAAGATCAAGGTTCGCTAACGGAATATGAGGATTTTCGAATTCTTAGCAGTAGCCGCCGCGCTGACCATCCTGCCCGGGCCCGACATCCTGTTGGTGATGGCCCAGAGCCTGACACGCGGTGCACGGGCCGGCATTGTACTGGCGTTGGGGCTGTGCACCGGGCTCATTTTCCATACCACGGCGGTGGCCCTGGGGTTGGCTGCAGTGATCAAGGGATCGCCCGCGGCGTTCAACGCTATCAAATATGCGGGTATCGCCTACATGCTGTGGCTCAGCTATAAAGCATTCGCGGAAAAAGGGGGAAGCGGTGAAAGCGCCGCATCGAAAGACGACCGGACAGGGCTCTACAAGCGCGGCATTCTGATGAACCTGCTCAATCCCAAAGTGATCCTGTTTTTTCTTGCGCTGCTGCCGCAATTCCTACGGGCCGACGCCGCGCATCCGGCAACAGATATTTTTATCCTCGGAGGGGTGTTTATCGCACAGGCATTGGTGGTGTTTTCGACCGTGTCGCTGCTGGCCGGATGGGTCTCCGCCCGCATTCCGGCGCGGGTGATGACCGGCCGGGTGATGAACATCGTGGAGGGGACGGTGTTCCTGGTGATTGCCTTGTTTCTGCTATTGTCCTGAATGTCCGCAGGGGTCTCCATTTGAAAAATGCCTTAAAGCGGGCCAAGTGTGTTCGGATACAGCACCGTTCATTTCTGCGGCCCGCCCATCTCGCAGCCGCGGAACGAGAACTGTTTGTTCAGAAAGAAACTCAGCGCCACGGCGAATACGGCCACAATGGCGCGCGATGGGGTGGGGTAGATGCCCCAGCCCACCAGCAGCTTCAGTCCGAAGTAGTTGACCAGGAACGCCGCGCCGGTGGTGACCAGATAACGGAACAGTTGGGTGCCCCCCCGAAGCGACGAACGCTGGAATGTGATGCTGCGGGCCAACCAGAAACCGGTGAGGAACGTGATAGGGAAAACAATGATGAGCGCGGCCACGGGCGCCGAAACGGTTACACATTCCAGGTCGATGTCGGTCTCGTTCAGCACATAGTGGAACGTGATGAAGTAAAGCAGCAGGTCGAGCCCCACGTTGGCCGCACCGCAAAAACCGTAGCGGAACAACCCGCAGGGAATCCACCGGCGCAGGAAAGGAAAGTAGAAAAAGTCGATCACACGGACGATCCCGTCCCTTAGTTTGCCCACGTTTAATCTCTGAAAGTTCCTCAACGCTCTGTTGCGAGGCGGTTTAATGTTCTGATAATTAATCGGCCGGCGTTTCTTCTCGAAACCGGGCCTTGTCTCGTTCCGGATTTTCCTTCCGCAAACATGAAACCCGTTCGCTCAGTGACATCCCGAAATATGCCCGGTGCCGGATGCCAAAACACCCCCGGCGATGGGAATATTGCTGTCCAGAGCCGAAGATGCCCCGCTCCCGATGGGAAAGTGGGCGTCATTCGCCCTCTTCCGGAAGCCGTTCGGTAGCCGGAAGGTCGTGCGGGGTCAGGTTGACGGGCTTCTTGTCCTTGTCGTAGAATTTATAGCCTATCAGTCCCTGCGACAGGGTGAAGATCACCTTGAGCCGCACCTTGTAGCGCCACATCCAGCGGCACCTGATCGAGAACAGCCCCTTGCTGAGGTAGGCCGCCACAAACGGGTGCACATGCAGGATCAGGCGTTTGTAGCCGTAGTCCTTGGTCAGTTTGGCGATGTCGGTTTCGATCAGCGTGTCGAGCAGGGCCGTGGGGGCGATCTCGCCCGTTCCCTTGCACGTGGGGCAGGCTTCGGTGGTGACGAAGTCCATCTGCGGGCGGATGCGTTGGCGCGTGATCTGCATCAGGCCGAACTTGGTCAGCGGCAGGATCGTGTGCTTGGCCCGGTCGGCCGCCATCACTTCTTTCATCCTCTCGTGGATCTTCTGGCGGTTTTCGCTCTTGTGCAGGTCGATGAAGTCGATGACGATGATGCCGCCCATGTCCCTCAGGCGCAGCAGGTGGGCGATCGCTTCCACCGCCCCCAGGTTCACCTCCATGGCCACGGCCTCCTGGTCGTCGCCTTTTTTGACGCGGTTGCCGCTGTTGACGTCGATCACATGCAGCGCCTCGGTGTGCTCGATGATCAGGTACGAGCCCTTTTTGACCGAAACCACGCGCCCGAACTGCGACTTGATGTGTTTGGTGATGTCGAAGTTGTCGAAGATCGGCACGTTGCCCTTGTACAATTTGACGATCTTCTCTTTCTCCGGAGCGATGTTGCGGATGTAGGCCTTGACCTCGTTGAACACGGCCTGGTCGTCGACATAGATGCCGCTGAACTCGCCGTTGAGCAGGTCGCGGATGATGGCCGTGGTGCGGTTCATTTCGCTCATCAGCAGCGCCGGTGCGGCGGGCGCGGTTTTGAGCTTGCCGGTGATGGCTTCCCAACGGGCGATCAGCGACCGGATGTCCGACTCCACGTCGGCGTCGGTTTTGCCTTTGGCCGCCGTGCGGATAATCAGCCCGTAGTTGGGCGGCAATATCTCCTCGGCGATCTTCTTCAGCCGCTTGCGTTCGTCGTTGGCCTTGATCTTTTGCGAGATCGACACTTTTTTGCCGAAAGGCATCAGCACCACGTTGCGTCCGGCGATCGAGATCTCGGAAGTCAGCCTCGGCCCTTTGGTCGAGATGGCCTCTTTCGAAATCTGCACCAGGATGTTGCTGCCGGTGCTGAGCATATCGGAAATCTTCCCGTCTTTGGGCAGCCCCGGTTCGGGTTTGCACCGTTCGAACGAGAACCCTTTTTTGCGGCTGATGGTGCTGTCCGTGAATTTGCGCATCGAGCGGAATTGCGTCCCCAGGTCGAGGTAATGCACGAACCCGTTCTTCTCGTGTCCGATGTCCACGAAGGCGGCGTTGAGGCCCGGCATGATCTTGCGCACGCGCCCCAGGTAAATGTCGCCCACCGAGAAGCCCGAATCGGTCCGCTCGCGGTTGATCTCCACCAATTGCTTGTCTTCCAGCAGGGCGATCACCACCTCTTCCGGATTGACATTGATAATCAGTTCTTTTGTCATTGTTTCATATCGTTATGCCGCGCCATGCGGCGCAATGCACCCACAGAGGGTTTATTAGCGGCAATCAAATTTCAGGCCGAATTGCACCGGCCCGACATAAATAAACCTAAAAAGCCCAAGCTTTTTAGGTTTATTTATGGCTTAAAAATTCCGGCTACTTATTTCTTTTTATGTCTGTTCTTTCTCAGACGTTTTTTCCTTTTGTGGGTAGCCATTTTATGCCTTTTTCTCTTTTTTCCGCTTGGCATAGTTGTAATTATTAAGGTTTGAATTATTTCGCTTTCGAATCCTTCACGACGGCTACAAAGCTCTTCGACGGTTTGAACGCCGGAATGTTGTGCTCGGGAATGGTGATGGTGGTGTTTTTGGAGATGTTGCGGGCGATCTTCTTTGCCCTGCGCTTTACGATGAAGCTGCCGAAGCCCCTCAGGTAAACATTTTCCTTGGCGGCCAGCGCTTTCTTGATGTTTTCCATATACGATTCAACGATCTGCTGCACCAGAACTTTTTCAACGCCTGTGCTTTTTGCGATTTCGCTAACGATATCAGCCTTTGTCATGTCTGTATGTTTTTAAATTGATTTCATTAATGTATTAACGTAATTTCCGGGGATTAATTATCCATTGCGGTCAACAACCCCCTCCTTGAATTATGTGGATGCAAATATACGACTTTTATTTATGTCCCAAAAAAATCTCTTCTTTTTATTTTGATAACCACTGTTTTGTTCTCCCGGGTCATTTTTTTTCTGATATAAATATGCCGGGTGGACTTGTTTTTTAATTCTTACATGACGATATTTGCTCACATTACAACCTATCCTTTTCCTATGAAGATTTCATTGCGGCTAATATTTATCCCCCTTTGCGTCGGGCTGTTTTTCGCGTGCAAGAAAAAAGGGCCGGAGCCCTCGTCATTCATCGAGGTGACGGTCAACGATACCGAGGTCGGCAAACAAACCACCGACTTTTACAATCAGATCGACAGCGTTTTTCTGCTCCGGTTGCACACCCGGGAGCCGTTCATTATCTCGCAGATCTCCAAAATTCATTTCGCAGGAGAGCGGGTCTATGTGTTGGATCGGAACGGCGACCATAAAAAGTTGTTCGTATTCGACGCCGATGGAAATCCCCTGTTCCAGGTCGGGATGCAGGGGCGCGGCCCCAACGAATACCTCGGCATCGGCGATTTTATTGTCACGCCGCAATCCATTATCCTGTGGGACGACACCCAGGGTTTTCTGCTTGCTTACGACCACAACGGCGCGTTTCAACACCGGATGGAAACCAGCGCCTGTGGCGTAGGTCTGGTCGACGATGCGTTCATTGTGGAGCACGACGGGGCCGGAGGCTTCTCGGTCAGGGATATGAAAGGCGAAACCCGGCGTAATTTCTCGATCGATTTCAAAGGGATAGAATCGTATTACGGATTCGGAAGTTGCTTCTCGTATCAGGACAACAACCTCCGTTTCATCGACCCGATCAACCAGTGCATCTACACGGTCACGCAGGACTCCCTCGTTCCGTACCGGCACGTCCTTCTGGGCAAATGGCAGGTTCCGGACAATTATTACGATGCATTCCAGGGATCGCCGCCGAACAATGTATTCATGAACGTCTATCAAAAAACGCTCCTTCATTCCGAAGCCGAATACGGATTGCTGGGCGGATACAAGGAGAATTCCACGTGGGAATGTTATTCTCTTCAAGTGAAAATGATGCCCCGGAAGTTGTTCCGCCACAAAGAATCGGGGAAAACGTTCCTGTTGGGCCAGTTCCTGTATCAGGAAGATTATGACAAAGGGTATCAGGCTTTGGGGGTGGCGGCTCCCGATGCGTCGCACGGCGATTTCTTCGTGACCTCGGTGGCAGCCTCAAGGGCGCTTGAGTTCCCGGCAGTAACAGGCATCAGGAACCCGATGCTGCTGCGTTTGCAGGAGCGCGTCCGGGACATGGCCATCGCCGAGTACGACAACCCCCTGCTGCTGTTCTACCGCCTGAAAACCCCCGACCAAAATCCATGATGCGTGAGGGATAAAACAAAAAACTCCTGCCCGATTGCAACACGGCAGGAGTTTTTTATTTCCGGATGGAAAACCGGCGTAAGATCACCTCTCGATATAAACCACTCGTTTGGTTTCGAAAAAATCCTCTTCGAAAAAGTCGCCGATGTTGTAAACGGATGCCTTTTTGCCGGTCTCGGCCAATTCGGCCGCCAGATCGCCCCCTTTGAGCAGCAGCAGGCCGTTGGGTCGCGACGAAGCGGCGCCCCGCTCGATTTTACCCCAGCTCCACTCCAACAGCGTCTTGGCGGGGGCAACGGCGCGGCTGACCACAAAATCGAATTTTCCCGGAATTTTCTCGGCCCGGTCGTTGATCACCGTCACGTTGTTCAATTCCAATGAACGCGCTACCTCGCGCGCCACGGTGGTCTTCTTGCCGATGGAATCGACCAGCGTAAAATGACTTTCGGGGAACATCACCGCCAGCGGAATGCCGGGGAAGCCGCCTCCCGTACCCACGTCCATGATCCGCGACCCGGCGGCGAACTCCACCACCCGGGCAATGGCCAGCGAATGGAGCGCATGGTGCACGTCAAACGCCTCCATGTCCTTGCGCGAGATGACGTTGATGCGGCCGTTCCACTCGTCGTACAGCGCTTTCATGGCGTCGAAACGCGCCGTCTGCCGCGGGGTGAGGCCGGGAAAGTACCGGGTGACGATCCCTTTCAAAATATATTCTCTTTATCGTTGACAATCAGTTGATAGAGGGCCTCGCGCGCACGGCGGATCCGGGTTTTTACCGTGCCCAGGGGCAGCGACAGTTCGGCGGCGATCTCTTCGTACGAATATTCCCTGTAAAAGCGCAGCACGATCATCCGGTTGTAGTGTTCCGGCAACCGCCCCATGAATTTGTCCAGCATCACCGAACTCTGTGCGCTGATCATCTCCTCCTCGGGAGTCGGGAGGTTCGACAGCGCCTCGACCGTGCGGATTTTGCCCCCCATCTCGTCGGACGAGAGGAGGTTGTCGCGGTGTTTGCGCGTATAGTCGATGAACGTGTTGCGGGCGATGGCGTGCACCCATTGTCCGAAAGCGTAGTTGTTGTCGTAGCGCATAATGTTCAGGAACACCTTCACGAACGTCTCCTGCAACAGGTCCTGCGCAACGGGTTCGCTGCCGGTACGCTGCATGAGCGACTGCAACACCTGCTCGCGGTAGCGGTTGAACAGCGTGTCGAACGCCGTGGTGTCGCCCCCGATCACAATTCCGATCAATTCCTGGTCTGTCCGGTTTTCCATCACACCCACAATCCTTTGCTGGGTCGCAGTTTCCGCACCGCAGACAGGTACGTCTCGGTCACCGGCGAGTAAAGGTCGTACAGAATATACGCCCACACAAGACCGCGCTCGCCGACCCGTTTGGCCACTTTATCCACCGTATGCATCACCGCCGCCAGCCTCAACAGCACCAAGGCCCCGGCGGCGATCCAGAACATCCGTTCGGACATCAGCGCGAACATCGACGCGGCCGAGGCCAGAAACAGGCAGCGCGACAGCATTTCCCACGCCATGCCCCACTTCACCGCCCCCGGGTAATAGCGGTAGGTGTAGGTGAAGAATTTCTTGTATTCAAACCACCAGCGGCGCCCCGATCCGCTCTCCATCACCATGGTCGAGGTGGGGCTGAGGATCACCGACACGTTGTTCCGGGTCACCGACGGTTGAAGGAATGCGTCGTTGTCGCCCACCGACAAGCGGGGGTTGTTGAATCCGCGGCTGTTGAAGTAAGTGTCTTTGGTAAAACCGTAATTGCGCTCCGAAGCCTTGTAGCACTTGCCTTTCACCGCTTTTTTCAGGAACCGGGCCGATATGAACAGGTTGTCGCAGCGGATCAGCTTGTTTTTGAGTCCCTTGGCCGGTTCCACGGCCGTGTATCCGGTGACGATGCTGTTGGTGCCCGTAAACCCGCGCGCCATCAGCCCCACCCATTTGGCCGACGCGGGGCGGCAGTCGGGCCGGGTGATGATGATGTTGTCGTGGGTGGCCGACTTGATTCCGATGTTGAGCGCCAGTTTGTTGTTGTGTTTGAAGTAGTCGTCGAACGGAATGGCGGTGTATTTCAGGTGCGGGTATTTCAACCGCATCATTTTCAGGGATGAAGCGATCTCGGCCGCCTCGTCCGAGCAATCATCGACCACCACCACCTCGTAATTGTCGTACTCCTGTTCCAGCAGCGGCGGGAGGTTGTTTTCAATGAAATAGAAATCGTCGCGGATGACCACCACCACCGACACGGGCGGGTTTTTGCCGGTTTTGCGGTTCCGTTTGCCGTGGCGGTGCGAGGCGACCCGGGCCACCGAGAAGAGGTAGAACCACATCTGGTAGGCGAACGTCACGGTCAGCACGCCCATGCACAGGAGCTGGAGGATGGAATATCGGTTGATTATATCGAGGATCATAACGGCACGGTTTCAGCCGGTAAAATTACAACGAAACGCAACATGAAACAAATCGTTCCGGCAACAAACGGAGGTTCGGTTATCAACAATTGTCGATAACTTATGAACAGGTGTTGGCCGAATTTTCCGGCGGCAGCGGGTTTTCGTCGTTTTGCAGCAAAAAAAGGGAGCCGCTAAAGCTCCCTTTCATTCGCACCCGTTGGGTTTGTCATCGGCAAAAGCCCTCGTCCGCAACTATTCCGAAACCGGACGATGCCCTGATGAGGGCAAATGCGTTCGCCACGCCCATGCGTGCAGCTATCTCAAGCGCGGTGAAGTTACTTCTCAACCACGTACTCCTGCTTGACGGCCTTGAACAGATCGAGGTCTTCGACGCCGGAGTTCATGATGTATTCGAACATTTTGTTGTTCTGCGAGAACCCCTCCTTGACCATCACGGCGGCGCTGATGCGGTATTCCTCGTTCTGGCAGGCCTGGTGCAGCAGCAGATGCCCCAATACGATGTGCCCGGCCATTTCCACCATGCGGCGGGCGTGGAAGTCGATCATCTCGTTGTCGTTCATTTCCACTACTTTGGCAACGGCGGCTTCGTACTGCTCGCGCATGCCCACAAGTTTTTTGTTCAGGTGGGCCAGCTCCTGCGGGAAGCAGAGTGTTTCGTACTCCTTGATCTTGGACAGGAACGTGCCGGTGGTGACGTGGCGGATGGCCGCCACCACCTGCAACTGCGTCGTCCCTTCGTAGATGTTGGTGATGCGGGCGTCGCGGTAGAGGCGTTCCACCGGGTAGTCCTTCATGTAGCCCGACCCCCCGTGGATCTGGAGCGAGTCGTAGGCCATCTGGTTGCAGTATTCGCTGGTGAAGAGCTTCAGCAGCGGGGTGAAGGCGTCGGCCAGACGCGAATATTCCTTCTGTTCGGCGCGTTCTTCGGGTGAGAGCGGACGCTCGTGCGAGATGTGCTCGTACTGCTTGTAGATCTCCACAAAACGGGTGGTTTCGTACAGCAGCGCGCGCGAAGCGTACAACTTGGCCTTCATGTTGGTGAGCATTTCGTACATGGCCGGGAACTCGATGATCGGCTTGCCGAACTGCTCGCGTTCGTGGGCGTACTTCAATGCCTCGCGGTAGGCGGCTTCGCTCAATCCGGTCGACTGTGCGCCGATGCCCAGACGGGCAGCGTTCATCAGCGCCATCACATACTTGATGAGCCCCATTTTGCGGCTGCCCACCAGTTGCGCCGGAGCGTTGGTGAACACCAGCTCGCATGTGGGCGAACCCTTGATGCCCAGTTTGTTCTCGATGCGGCGCACCTTGGTGGCATTGTGCCTCTTGTCGTAGACGAACATCGACAGGCCGCGGGCGTCGGTGGTTCCTTCCTCGCTGCGGGCCAGCACCAGCGAAATCTCGCCGTCGCCGTTGGTGATGAAGCGTTTCACGCCGTTCAGCAGCCAGGTTTGTTTCTTCTCGTCCCAATGGGCTTTCATCATCACGGCCTGGAGGTCCGACCCGGCGTCGGGTTCGGTCAGGTCCATGGCGCAGGTGGCCCCGCGCGAAACCTGCGGCAGGAACTCGTGCTTGATCTCGTCCGAGGCGAACTCGTTGAGCGTTTCGGCGCAGTCCTGCAGGCCCCAGATGTTTTCGAAGCCCATGTCGGCGCGCGCCACCATTTCGTTCGACATCACGAAGCACACCAGCGGAAAGTTCAGTCCCTCGTACTTGCGCGGCAGCGTCAGCCCGAACAGGCCGGCCTTGGTCAGCGCCTCGATGTTCTGCGCCGTGCCGGGCGCGTACACCACACGGTCGTCGACCACTTTGGGGCCCACCTTGTCCACCTCTTCGGCGTTGGGGGCGATGATGTCGCCGCATATCTGCCCGAGGCTTTCGAGCACCTTGCGGTAGCTGTCCATTGCGTCCTCGAAGTCGACGGGTGCGTAATCGAATTTGTCTTTATCGGCGAAGCCCCTCTCCTTCAACTCCACGATTTTCCGCATCAGCGGGTGGTTCAGATGGTACTGGAGATCGGCATTATCCAGAAAAAAATTAGCCATATCGTTCGTTTTTTTAATAGTTTATTGTTTGATGTGTGTTTCGAGCGTTTTGTTCAGGGCTTCAACCTCGGATGGGGTCAGGCGGCTTACCGGCACTACGATCGCCATCATCTCCGAAAAGTAGATGAATACGTAGTTGGGGACATGAACCGTCTTCAACACCACCGGCCACTTATAAGTGGCAGTGGCGTTGTCGGTGGTCACCACCATCCCTTCGTCGGTCAGTTCCATCGTGTGCCATCCCATCATGCGGGCGTTGTCGGGCTTCTGGTAGGTCTGGCGTGCACGGTGCTCCATGATCTTCCTTGTGTACCACGGCAGCAGCAACACCAATGCCAGCAGAATGGCAGCCATGATCGCCGTAAACTTCGGGTCTTGCGTGATCATCCAGGCCAACAGCGCCCCGGCAGACAGGTACCACCGCATCCGGACAAAAGACCGCTTTATGGTCTCGCTCGTGCGGATGAAATGCTTGTAAAACGCCATCGTGTCGTCGATGGTCTGCTCGAAACGGATCGTCATTTATTTGCTGTTTTGTTTATAGGAGCGGATCATCTTGGGGATTACCTCCATCACGTCGCCGGTGATTGCGTAGTCGGCGATCTTGTTGATCGGGGCTTCGGGATCGTTGTTGATCGAGATCACCATGGCCGACTGGTCCATACCGGCCGTGTGCTGGATCTGGCCCGAGATGCCGCAGGCGATGTAGAGCTTCGGACGCACCGTCACCCCCGTCTGGCCCACCTGGCGGGCGTGCTCGGCAAACCCGGCGTCGACCGCCGCGCGCGAGGCGCCCACTTCGCCGCCCAGCAGCTCGGCCAGCTCGTGAAGCACTTTGAAGTTCTCTTTCGACCCCACGCCGTAGCCGCCGGCCACCACGATCGGCGCGCCCTTGATGTTGATCTTGCGCTCCTCGATGTGGCGCTCGATGATCTTCACTACGAAATCGGCGTCCGACACGTATTTCTTCGGGTCGATCTTTTTCAGTTCGCCCTTGCCGGGGGTTTTGGCGTACTCTTTCCTCATCACGCCCTCGCGCACGGTGGCCATCTGCGGACGGCAGTCGGGGTTGATGATGGTGGCGATGATGTTCCCCCCGAAAGCCGGGCGGATCTGGTACAGCAGGTTTTTATACTCCTTGCCCGTCTTGTTTTCGGTGTGGTCGCCGATCTCCAGGCAGGTGCAGTCGGCGGTGAGGCCGCTGTGCAGGGCGGAAGAGACGCGCGGGGCCAGGTCGCGGCCCACGGTGGTGGCGCCGAACAGGGCGATCTGGGGTTTCTCTTCGTTGAAAATGCCGCAGATGATCGAAGTGTGCGGCAGGGTGCGGTACGGGGCCAGGCTTTGGTCGTCGGCAACGTACACGGTGTCGGCGCCGTATTTGGCCAGCTCTTTCTCGATGCCGTCGAGCTTGTGCCCGATCACCAGCGCTTCGAGTTTGCACCCGAGCGTGTCGGCCAGCTCGCGCCCTTTGGTCAGCAACTCCAGCGACACGTCGGCCACCCTGGAGTTCTCGTTTTCGCAATATACAAATATGTTATTCACGGTTTTTTCGATGTTAGGTTGAACAATTAACCAATGGTATGGCTGGTGATGAGCTCCTTCATCAGCGAGTCGATGTCGCTGTCGGACGAGGTGAATCTCTTCGATTCCTTAGCCTGGAAGACGATGTTCTCGATCTTCTTCACCTTCGTGGGCGAGCCGGTCAGGCCCAGTTCCGGATCTTCGGCCTCGACATCGGCCACGCCCCACTCGGCGATGTTGAGGTAGGGGCGGCTTTGGATCAGGCTCATGTAGTAGTCTTCGGTCTGTTCCTGCACTTCGGTCACGGTCTTGGCGTGCTTGTATTTCATGATCAGCTTGGCGTTGCGCGGACGGCACTCGGGGGCCGAGGCGTTGACCGTGATCACCAGCGGCAGCGACGACACCACCGTTTCCACCCCGTGTTCGAGGCGGCGCTTGATGGTTACCTGCCGTTTTTCGCACTCGACGATCTCCTCGGCATAGGTCACCTGGGGCCAGCCCAGTTTTTCAGCCACCTGCGGGCCTACCTGGGCGGTGTCGCCGTCGATGGCCTGGCGGCCGGCAATGATCAGGTCGGGCTTGATTTTCATCAGCGCGCGCGACAGGGCGTACGAGGTGGCCAGCGTGTCCGATCCGGCGAACTTGCGGTCGGTAAGCAGGATGCCTCCGTCGGCCCCGCGGAACATCGACTCGCGGATGATGTCGGCAGCCCGGCCCGGGCCCATGGTCAGCAGGGTCACGGTGACGCCTTCGTACCGGTCTTTGAGGCTCAGCGCCTGTTCGAGGGCGTTCAGATCCTCGGGGTTGAAAATGGCCGGCAGGGCGGCGCGGTTGACCGTGCCGTCGGCTTTCATGGCGTCTTTTCCGATGTTGCGCGTATCGGGAACCTGCTTGGCCAGAACTACGATTTTGAATTCTTCTTTCATAGATATTAGACAGTTACTTGGATTTTGCTTAAAAATAAAAATGAATATGCAAAGATATGCTTTTTCATAAATCCTGCAAATTTTGACCGGTGAAACCCACCCCGAAGACGGGAGTGTTGCAAAATTAACAGAAGAGGCAAACACGTATGTCTGCCTCCTTAGAAAGATATGGTAACGATTTTTCGATAACGCCCCTATTTCAATCGGAACAACGCCATATTGGAGCCGCTTTTCGCAGTTTTGATCATGGCGTCCAATCCGGGATTCTTGAATTTAACCGTGAACCCCTGTGAAACAGCATCATCCATGCTCTGATTTGCCTGATCGGGGGTCGAATGCGCGAACAAAACACTCACCGCACAGGGCGATCGGACGCGACAACATAGTGTATAATCGACAGGGTCGGTTACTTACTTTCGGTTTTTTATATGTAATAACTCCAGGACAGGATTCATACTGGCAATTTCTTCCTTGCTCATGCCTTGCAGTAATCCATTCAAAACGTCTTTTGTTGTCCGGGGGATCCCTTCGTCGGCCAGATGTGTTTCGATCTGTTTTGAAGACAGGGCGACAAGAAAGATGTCCTGCCTGTTCGTATCCCTGAAAAACCAACCGGGAACAGCCGAAAGCCCGGAATGGATGAAATCGAAATCATCGCTGGTGGCTACGGAAAATTTTCCGGATACTTTGTCATATAACGAAAAATAGTTCCCGGAATCGGAGCCGTTCCAATAAGAAATGATATAATTTCCTTTCTCCTGAACGCTCATAACCTGAACATAACCATTATCGGGCGAATATTCCACTCCCTTCAGCGCCTCAAGGTTGCTGTTTCTGATGTCATACGAAATGTATTTGAAGAGCGAATCTTTTTCGAAATGATATAAGTCGCAGAATATCGCGTCGGAAATCCCGATCCCGCCTTCTATGATATTTAAGTTGGAGTTTTCGAAAGTGAATACTGCCGGATACTGATCTTTATAGGTAAAAAACGACCGGACAAAATTTCCCTTTTGGTCGACCATCCACAAGCCGGATCCGTTTTCGCCTGTTTTGCTTTCCGGATAATCAAATGTATAACAGAGAAAATTCCCGTCAGGAAGGTTTATCACTTTTCGAATCAGGGCTTTGTTACTGAAATCGTCAATCGATCTGATGAATGCTCCGTTCAAATCGTAGAATAATATCTTGTGCGACATTCCATCATAAACCATGACGTTCTTTTGTGCCGGATCATAAAGCACCGCCGATGTGCCGATGTATTCTTGCGGCCCCCTCCCGACCCTTGAAATTTTATTGATAAATTTGCCTGTTTCATCAAAAATCAATATTTGATGGGCCTCTTCGTCCGCAATGATGATCTTTCCGTCATCGAAAAATACTTTTGTCACATAGGAAATCAGATTGTCTCCGGTTGTTTCCAGTTTTATGAAGCGAACCGAATCTGCAAACTCCGATATGCTGATCCGGCGAGTCTCTTTTAAATCAACTGAAATTTGAATTGTTGAGGTTGAAGTATTGCTGTTTTTAGCTTTGCATCCCACAAGAGACAGAGCAAGAAGAAGCGCGATTTTTTTCTCATATAAAGGCTATTTATCTACAAATATATAATTTTTAGTTTACAACAATCAATTCTTATGGTTTTTTGTGTGCATGGTAAATTCATCTGATATTCAGATATTAGACAAATGAATATTGCGGCAGTGGAGAATTTTCGGATCATTTGTTATACCTTCGTAACGATTTCACAGACAGAAACGATGGAAAGAAAGGCCGTTTTCCCCGGGACGTTCGACCCGTTCACCCTGGGGCACAAGATCGTCACCGATCAGGCGCTCAAGCTGTTCGACCGGGTGACCATTGCCGTGGGATACAATCCCGCCAAGCGGCACCTGCTCTCGCCCGAGGCCCGGGTGCGGCTGATCCGCGATATTTACAGGGACAACCCCAACGTGTCGGTCATCGAGTACGAGGGGCTGACCGTCGAGATGTGCCGCCGCGAGCGGGCCAACTTCATCCTGCGCGGCATCCGCAACTCGGTCGACTTCGAGTTCGAGCGCAACATGATGCAGGTCAACAAGTCGCTGCTGCCGGATGTGGAAACGATCTTCCTGTTCACCCCGCCCGAGTATGTGTCGATTTCGTCGAGCATCGTGCGGGAGATCCTCGAAAACAACGGCAATCCCGACAAATTCATGCCCGAGGGCATCGACCTGAAAAAATACTTAACCACATAGCCATATGCAGTTTACAGCGGAAATGATCGCCTCCTTCCTCGGAGGCACGGTCGAGGGCGACAAGTCGGCGGCCGTCAGCACGGTGTCCAAGATCGAGGAGGCGCTCCCCGGGAGTCTGGCGTTCCTGTCGAACCCCAAATACGAACAGCACATCTACACCACCGGGGCGTCGATCGTCATTGTCAATAAGGAGTTCGTGCCGCAGAAACCGGTGAACTCCACGCTGGTGAAAGTCGACGATGCTTATTCGGCTTTCGCGAAGTTGCTCGACCTGTATGTGGCGTCGATGCCGCAGAAAGAGGGGGTCAGCCCGCTGGCGTTCGCGCATCCGGCGGCAAAAATCGCCGACAACGTTTATTTGGGCGAGTTTTGCTGCATCGGCCAGGAGAGCTCCGTCGGCGAGGGGTCGAAGATCTATCCGCAGGTCTATGTCGGCGACCGGGTGACGGTGGGCAGGAACGTGAAGCTGTTTCCGGGCGTCAGGATTTATGACGACTGCCGCATCGGCGACAATGTGATTGTCCATGCCGGGGCGGTGATCGGCGCCGACGGGTTCGGGTTCGCCCCGGTGAACGGCGAGTACAAAAAGATCCCGCAGATCGGCAACGTGGTGCTTGAAGACGACGTGGAGATCGGCGCCAACACCTGCATCGACCGCGCCACGATGGGATCGACCGTGATCAAAAAAGGGACGAAGCTCGACAATCTGATCCAGATCGGCCACAACGTGGTGGTGGGCGAGAACAGCGTCTTCGCCGCCCAGACGGGTGTCGCGGGCAGCACGAAAATCGGCCGGGGCTGTATGTTCGGCGGGCAGGTGGGTGTTGTCGGACACCTTTCGATCGCCGACGGGGTGAAAGTGGCCTCGCAGTCGGGGGTGGAATATAGTATCGAGAACAAGGATTCGGGATGGATGGGTTCGCCCGCCGTTCCCATCATGCAGCACCACCGCACGTTTGCCACCTATAAAACCCTGCCGGAACTGCGCGCGCGCATTGCCCGGTTGGAGGAACAGATCAAAAAACTCAGCGATGGCAAGTAGGCGGGCCCGGGTCGGTTTCTGGCTGGCAGGAATCGCGTTGCTGCTGTCGGCGGCGTGCTCCGCTTCGGGGCAGTCGCGGCCGCGCAATCCGCGCTGGGCTGCGGCCGTTGCGGCAACCCACATCGAAAACCTTTATCAGATCGACACCGGGGTCTACCGTTGCGGACAGCCCGACAAAAAAGGGTTCGCCGAGTTGCAGCGGATGGGTGTGAGGGAGGTGCTGAACCTGCGCAACCTCCACAGCGACGACGATGAGGCGGAAAACACATCGCTGGCGCTCCGCCGCGTCGAGATGCGGGCGGCCGACCCGCAGTGCGGGAAAGTGGTCGAGGCGCTGCGTATCATTAAAGACCGCGAAGGCCCCATCGCCATCCATTGCTGGCACGGATCAGACCGCACGGGACTGGTGGCGGCCATGTACCGCATCGTGTTCCAGGGCTGGAGCAAGGACGATGCGATCGACGAGCTGGCGAACGGCGAATACGGCTACCACAAAGTCTACGGCGACATCCTCGTCTTTATCCGCGATGCGGATGTGGAGGCCATCCGGCGGCAGGTGCTGGCCGAATAAACTTCCCGCTTCCCGGTTTTGTCGCATTTGCAGGCCGAACGGCGCCCTTGCCCTAAAGCACGAATGCGTCTCAAACGCCTGTCTGTCAAAAAATAAAATGGCTGAAACGTTGCTTGGGAAAGAAAAAAGGTTTAAATTTGCCCGTTATTTTATCTTTTTTTAAATTATCCGTCTAATTATGAACTATTTGAATTCAGAGAAAAAACAGGAACTATTCGGTTCCTACGGAAAGTCTAACACCGACACGGGCTCTCCCGAGAGCCAGATCGCGCTGTTTTCCTACCGTATTTCTCACCTGACCGAACATTTGAAGCAGCACAAACACGACTACGGCACCCAGCGCTCGCTGCTGAGGCTGGTAGGGAAACGCCGCAGCCTGCTTGAGTACCTGAAGGCCAAGGACATCGAGAGATACAGGGCGATACTGAAAGCGCTCAACCTGAGGAAATAAGACTTTTCAGACCATGCGGGTAAGGCGTTGGCCCTTACCCGCTTCTTTATAAAGGATGTTTTAGAAGCGGTTCCGAGACATCCTTTTTTCCGGAAAATTGAGAGGCGGCAGGAAGGCCCTGCTGCAAAACGAAGAAGACCATAATATGATGTACAACGCAACACAAAAGGTCGTCGGACTGCCCGACGGCCGCCAGATAACCATCGAAACGGGCAAGCTGGCCAAACAGGCCGACGGCTCGGTGGTGGTGAAACAGGGCGACACGATGCTGCTCGCCGCCGTCACCTGCTCGAAAGAACCGAAACCCGACTGCGACTTCATGCCGTTGCAGGTCGAGTATAAAGAAAAATACGCCTCGTGCGGGCGTTTTCCGGGAGGGTTCCTGAAAAGGGAAGCCCGCCCGAATGACTCGGAGATCCTGGTGTCGCGCCTGATCGACCGCGCCATCCGTCCGCTGTTTCCGGCTGACTTCCATGCCGAGGTGTTCGTAACCGTAACGCTGATCTCGGCCGACAAGGACATTCAGCCCGACGCGCTGGCCGGACTGGCCGCTTCGGCTGCGCTGGCCGTGTCGGATATCCCGTTCGGCGGCCCGATCTCGGAAGTGCGCGTGGCCCGCGTGGGCGGACAATGGGTGATCAATCCCGGATACTCGCAGATGAAGGAGGCCGATATCGACATCATGGTGGGCGCCACCATCGACAACATCCTGATGGTCGAGGGCGAAATGAAAGAGGTTTCCGAGGCCGAAATGCTCGAAGCCATCAAGGTGGCCCACGAGGAGATCAAGAAGCAGTGCCAGGCCCAGATCGACCTGATGGCCGAAGTGGGCAAAACGGTCAAACGCGCCTACTGCCACGAAGAGAACGACGAAGAGCTGCGCAAGGAGATTGTCGCCGCCACGTACGATAAAGTGTACTCCATCGCCAAGAGCCAGCTGCCCAAACACGAGCGCAGCGACAAGTTCGATGAGGTGTATGCCGAATTCATCGCCCGTTACAGCGAAGAGGAACTGGCTGCCCGCAAATCGATGCTGGTGCGCTATTTCCACGACGACGTGCTGAAGAAAGCCATGCGCAACATGATCCTCGACGAGGGGATCCGCCTGGACGGCCGCAAAACCAACGAGATCCGCCCGATCTGGGGCGAGGTGGACTACCTGCCCGCCGCGCACGGCTCGGCCCTGTTCACCCGCGGCGAAACGCAGTCGCTGACCACCGTGACCCTTGGCACGAAACTTGATCAAAAACAGATCGACGAAGTGCTGGTGCAGGGCACGGAACAGTTTGTGCTTCACTACAACTTCCCCCCGTACTCGACCGGCGAGGCTCGTCCGATCCGGAGCACCTCGCGCCGCGAAATCGGACACGGCAATCTGGCCTTGAGGGCCTTGAAGCCGGTAGTGCCTGTGGGAGAAGAGAATCCGTACGCCGTACGCGTGGTGTCGGACATTCTGGAATCGAACGGATCGTCGTCGATGGCGACGGTTTGCGCCGGAACCATGGCGCTGATGGATGCCGGGATCAAGATCAAAAAGCCGGTGTCGGGAATCGCGATGGGGCTGATCTCAACCCCGGGAGCAACGAAGTTCGCCGTATTGTCGGACATCCTGGGCGACGAAGACCACCTGGGCGACATGGACTTCAAGGTGACCGGCACCAAGGACGGGATCACCGCCACGCAGATGGATATCAAAGTGGACGGGCTGTCGTACGAAGTGCTGGCCAAAGCGCTGGAACAGGCCCGTGAAGGCCGCATGCACATCCTGGGCAAGATCCTTGAAGTGATACCCGCCCCGAGGGAAGACTACAAGCCGTTCGTGCCGCGCATCGTTCAGATCACCATTCCGAGCGACTTCATCGGCGCGATCATCGGCCCGGGCGGGAAGATCATCCAGGAGATGCAGAAGGAGACCGGGACGGTCATCACCATCACCGAGATCGACGGCAAAGGCATCGTGGATATCTTCGGCGAAAACAAGGAGGGCATGGATGCCGCGCTGAACAAGATCAAGGCGATTGTGGCCATTCCCGAAGTCGGCGAAGTGTACACCGGCAAGGTGAAGACCATCGTGCAGTTCGGCGCGTTCGTCGAATTCATGCCGAGCAAGGACGGCCTGCTCCACATTTCGGAGATCGGTAACAAACGCTACGAAACGATGGAAGAAACCGGCATCAAGGAAGGCGACATTCTGGAAGTGAAATTGATCGGGGTCGACCCCAAGAACGGGAAGTTCAAACTGTCGAAAAAGGCGCTGCTGCAAAAAGACGACGCCGGGAAATAATCAAAACAGCATTTTTTTGGCAAAAAATTGTTCGATTTAACTAAAAAACATAAATTTGCCAATAGCAAAGAAGGACACAATAACAAATAACTAATTTTTAACAGTAACTATTATGAAAAACTTAATGAAAGTAAGTTTGGCTCTCGTGGCAACGGTTCTGTTGCTCCCGGGCTGCAGTTGCTACAAGAAGATGAACAAAAACAGCAACTTGATCGAAACCTCCTGCACACCTTCACCCCTTTCCCTGAAAGGCACGGAAGTCCCTGCTACGATTACGGTTACGTTCCCTGCTGACTATTTCCACAAAAAAGCCACGCTGAAACTGACCCCGGTTCTGATCTCGACCATGGGCGAAGTACTGGGCACTCCCAAGTATGTTCAGGGCGAAAGCGTGAACGATAACTACACTGTTATTTCGAAGGCCAACGGCGGTTCGTACACTCAGACCGTTTCGTTCCCGTACGATCCCAAATTCCGCGAGTCGCAGCTGATCCTGCGCGTCGAAGCCGTTTGCGGCAAGAACGCATCTCAGCAGCAGAAAGTGATGGCTCCGTTCGCACACGACATCGTGGTTGCCGACGGCGTTTCGACCGTTCAGCAACTGGCCGACTATACCGGCAAGGTGGCTTACGCTCCGGATCAGTTCCAGCGTACCACGCAGATTTCGCAGAGCGCCCGCGTAATGTTCCTGATCAACAGCGCCAACGTTCGCAAAGAGCAGCTCACCAACAGCGAAATCAACGACCTGAAGAACTTTATCAAGGAAAACGGCAACGATCCCAAGAAGAGCGTGAGCGATGTGTATGCCAAAGCATACGCCTCTCCCGACGGCCCGACCGACCTGAACAACAAGCTCTCGCAGGAACGCGGCAAGAACACCCAGAAAGCATTCAACAACAAGATCGAAGGCGAAAACTTCGACGTTGACGCTCTGGGCGAAGACTGGGAAGGTTTTGCCGAACTGGTGAAAAACTCGAACATCCAGGATAAGGACATGATCATCCAGGTGCTGAACCTGTACAAGGATCCCGCCGTTCGCGAAAAGGAGATCAAGAACATGACCTCGACCTACAAGGTTCTGGCCGACAAGATCCTTCCGGAACTGCGCCGCACCAAGTTGACGGTTAACGTGGACGTTCAGGGTCTGACCGATGCTGAACTTCAGGCTGCCGTGAAGAACAACATCTCTTCGCTGAACCTCGAAGAACTGCTGTTCGCCGCCACCCTGTTCAACGACAACGCCACCAAGACCCAGATCTACACTCAGGCTGCCAACAAGTACAACGACTACCGCGCTTGGAACAACCTGGCCGCCACCCAGATCAAAGCTGCCAACCTGACCGGCGCCAAGGCTTCGCTCAACAAAGCCGCTCAGTTGAACAACTCGTCGAACGAAGTGGTGAACAACCTGGGCGTTATTGCCCTGCTTGAAGGCAATACCAAAGATGCCGCCAAGTACCTCAGCTCGATCAACACCCCGGAGGCCAAATACAACATGGGCGTGCTTGACATCGCTACCGGCGACTACGCTGCCGCCACGAAAGTGATCAGCGATGGTTACAACCTGGCTGTTGCCGAGTTCCTGAATGGCAATGTGTCGAAAGCCAAGACCCTGCTGGCCAACGAGTCGAGCGCCAAGGCCGACTACCTGAAAGCCGTTATTGCTGCTCGCGAAGGCGACGATACGAATGCAGTGGCCAACCTGAAATCTGCGATCTCGAAAGACTCTTCACTGAAATCTTACGCCGCAACTGACGTGGAATTCAAGAGCCTGATAACCAATGCAGCTTTCACCGCTCTGGTGAAATAATCCGGATACAGACAACGAACAGGGCCGCCTTCAAAAAGGCGGCCCTGTTGTTTTTAACCGGATGGCGGCAGGTGACTTGGAGACAACGTACCGGAAAACCGTTCGCACGGAGAGTGCTGTTGCCCGGGTTGATGCGTTCGCTGTCGAAGCGCAGATTGCCCCCGGCGGTCGTATTGCCCGGCGAAGCAAACCAGTCGTACTCGCCGCTGGAAACGAGGGTGATGCTCCCGGACGTGCTGAGATGATAGTCCGAAGCCGGGAAAACAAGGCACCCGCTCGATGCACGAGAAGGAGGCGCACCCGGCGGCTCTGACTCATTTTCATACAGGGGGACACATTATTATAAGAGTCTGATTTACGTCTGAACGTCGCGAACGGGAGAGCAGGCCCTCCCCATTATTCGGAAGCCTCCTCACAAACGCTGGAAAGTTCCTGATAAGTAAACTACATCGCAGCAGAGTTTCGATGAATTGAACCTGAAGCGATTAACCGGCTCCCTAGGGGCTGAATTTACAGGGTGCTCTTCCGCAGGCGCTGCCCACCGATGAAATCGAAATACGAAGGTTGTCGCAACTCCCCTCAGAATTTCCTTCGGAACTCCGGCCCGCGGCCGCCTCCGGTTGTATCGGGCGGGAATAAAAAAACGGAACCTGTCGGGCTCCGTTTTTTGACGTGGCAGTGCGGTGTCAGAGCGAGATGTCGATGATCTCGAACCCGATGGTGCCCGAAGGGATGGTCACGTCGACTTTGTCTCCCACTTTTTTGCCCAACAGCGCTTTGGCAATGGGTGTCCCCACGGCAAGTTTGCCCGCCTTGAGATCGGCCTCGTTCTCGGAGACGAGGGTGTAGGTCATTTCGGCGCCGGTTTTGGTGTTTCGGATCTTTACCGTGCTGAGGATCTGGACGGTGCCGGTGCTGATCTGCGACTTGTCGAGCACACGGGCGTTGGCGATGGCCTCTTCCAGTTGCGCGATGCGCATTTCAAGCATCCCCTGCGCTTCTTTGGCGGCGTCGTATTCTGCATTTTCCGACAGGTCGCCCTTGTCGCGGGCCTCGGCAATCTGGGACGAGATCCGCGGACGTTCGACCGTGCGGAGGAATTCGAGGTCGTTCTGCAATTTCAGCAGCCCCTCTTCGGTCATATATACTATGTTTGCCATAATTGTTCCGGTTATTCGTGAGTTTCCATAAATAAAAAACCCTGCCCCGTGTTGCCGGGGAGGATCGTCACTCGTTTTATTTTCACAAAAATACGATTTATTTTCGAAAAACAAAAACGTCTGTTTTTATCTGAATTTCGAACTTTTGCGAGATTTTTGATACCTTTGAAAAGAAAACAACAAATACGACCGTTATGAAAAAGCTTGTTTTAATGTTGCTGTTTGCCGGTGCATCCGTCGCGGCCCACGCTCAGTTGTTCAGCTTGGGGATAAAGGGCGGCGTGGATTTTCCCGGCAACTCGTTCACCATCTCAAACGGCTCGGCCCAGGTGGCTGTTGACAACGATATGGGATGGCATGCGGGGATCGTTTCGCGAATCAACCTGATGGGATTCCACATCCAGCCCGAACTTGTTTACAGGCAATATACAGCCAATGTCGAGCGGGCGGACGGTTCCGGCTCCGACAAAATCCGCAGCGGATCGGTCGATCTGCCGGTGTTGGTGGGGCTGAAACTGTTCATGCTCCGCGCCTGTGCCGGCCCGGTGTTTAATCTCAATACGGGCATCAAGGTGACGGACAACAGCGCGCTCGATGTCGATTTCGGTGAGGCGTCCGTCGGTTATCAGGTGGGCCTGGGTCTCGACCTGAGCCGCCGCATCTCGTTCGATGCCCGCTACGGCGGCTCGTTCGGCAAAACCGTCCGCGAGTTCGACTATTCCGACGTTTCGTTCAAAGCCAAGGAGTCGGCCTCGTACTGGACGCTCAGTCTTGCCTATATGTTCCGGTAGCTCCCGGGAGTCGTTCTGTAAAAAATCCATGTCATTTACGGCATGGTTTTTTTTATCGAGTTTAATATAGGGAACAATGTCGCAGGGGCATATTGATAAGACAAAAGCGCTTCTTCCGGGAAGCGCTTTTGCATTGACCGGCCAGCTTGATGATCTGAGATATTCTGATGTTTTTCAGAAGATTAGAGGTTTGTTGTCGGGACGGTTGTCTTGGGATCTTCCTGCCGGAGCGGATGTAAAGATGTAAAGACGAATGTGCCACTTCCTCAAAATCCGGAAAGACAACTGTCGGCGTATAATATTCTGAATGTTAGTAGAATAGCCCCAGTCGCTTTCCCGGTCGCTTAAAAGATCAATATAAACGCGTTGCTTCTTGTGAGGGAAAATTGGGAAGCCCTCATCCACCCACCAATTGATTCCAAAAGAAACACCCGCCTCGCACTTATTGGGTGCGAAAGCGGGTGTAATTTTTGCAACTAATTGAATGTCACGATTGATTGTTGACCTACCTGGATTCGAACCAAGAATGACAGATCCAGAATCTGCAGTGTTACCATTACACCATAGGTCAATATTTACGGGGCAAAGATAATGTGTTTTTTTTAACCAACAAAAAAGTGCAATGGAAATTTCATCGCGATGAAAGGGCCGGAAGCTGCGGGGAAAATTGAAATTTCGCTATCTTTGTAAGAGTAAAATCCTGTTTCCGCATGCCGGGACGCACTCTTTGAAACGAATATGAAAAAACGAGCGGTTGTTTTCTCCGGGGCGGGCATGAGCGCCGACAGCGGGGTGTCGACTTTCCGCGATGCCGGGGGGCTGTGGGAGCAGCACCGCATCGAGGACGTTTGCACGGCCGAGGCGTGGGAACGCAATCCGGCGCTGGTGCTCGATTTCTACAATGCCCGCCGCAAGCAACTCGACCGGGTGGAACCCAACGCCGGACATCATGCCATCAAGCGGCTGGAAGAGCATTTCGACGTGCAGGTGGTGACGCAGAACGTCGACGACCTGCACGAGCGGGCCGGAAGCAGCCATGTGCTGCATCTGCACGGCGAGTTGCGCAAGGTGCGCAGCACCGCCGATCCGTCGCTGGTGAGCACTCTCGACGGGTGGGAGCTGAAGATGGGCGACCGGTGCGAAAAGGGTTCGCAACTGAGGCCGCACATCGTTTTTTTCGGCGAGAGCGTGCCCAACTACGATAAGGCGGTGGAGCTGGTGTCCCTGGCCGATATCCTGATTGTGGTCGGCACCTCGCTCAATGTCTATCCGGCGGCGCAGTTGGTTTATTATTGCGCCCCCCCGTCCCCGGTTTACGTGGTCGATCCGTCCGATGTGCGGGTCGGCGGTTTCGGCGGTCGGATCAACTATATCAGGGAGCGGTCGGCAGTGGGGCTGCCGGCACTGGTGGAGGAACTGATCAAAAACAAATAACGATGAAAAAAGCAGGGATTGTATGCGCCGCAATGCTGTTGCTGGCCGCGTGTGTGCCGCAAAAGGCGGAGCGAACGTATAACCGGGGGATCAACATCATTCCCCTTCCGGTTTCGCTGACCGAGGGCCAGGGGCGTTTCGCGCTGACCCCGGATGTGGTGTTTGAGGCTGCGGGCGAGGCGGCACAGGTGGCCGGATATTTCAAAACGAAAATGGCCGCATCGACCGGGTACACGTTTGAACAGCAGGGTATGCCGACCGGAACGATTGCGTTGGAGATCGACACGACGCTGCAAATGAAGAACGAGGGGTATAAACTGGATGTGGCTCCGGACGGGGTGTCTGTCAAGGCCCCCTCTGCCGCAGGGCTCTTTTACGGCATGCAGACGCTGATGCAGCTGTTTCCGGCCGAGATCGAAAGTTCAGTGAAGGTCGACGGGGTGGAGTGGAGCGCTCCGGCAGTCAGCATTACCGACGAGCCCCGGTTCGGCTACCGCGCGGTGATGCTCGACCCGGCCCGCCATTTCCTTGGACTGGAGTGGGTCAAGGAGCAGATCGACGCGATGGCGATGTTCAAAATCAATACGTTGCACTTCCACCTGACCGACGATCAGGGCTGGCGCATCGAGATCAAAAAATACCCGCAACTGACATCTGTCGGCTCGGTTCGTTACGGCCAGGACGGTGCCGTTTACCAGCAGGGATACTACACCCAGGAAGAACTGAAAGACCTGGTAGCCTATGCCTCCGAGCGCTTTGTCGAGATCATTCCCGAGATCGAAGTGCCGGGCCATGCTACGGCGGCCCTGGCGGCCTTCCCCGGGCTCTCGTGCTCGGGCGATCCGTACCAGGTGAGTAACATCTGGGGGGTGCACGACAACCTTTTCTGTGCGGGGCGCGACAGCGTGTTCATGGTTCTGAACGATATTCTGACTGAAGTGGCGGCGATTTTTCCGTCCGAGTACATCCACATCGGCGGCGACGAATGTCCCAAACTGGGGTGGAAAGAGTGCCCCCGCTGCCAGGAGCGCATGAAAAAAGAGGGGCTGAAGACCGAGCAGCAGCTGCAAGCCTATTTTGTTACCCGCATCGAAAAGCACGTCAACTCGCTGGGCCGAAAGATCATCGGTTGGGACGAGATCCTCGAAGGCGGCATCGCCCCGTCGGCCACGGTGATGTCATGGCAGGGCGAAACGGGCGGCATTGCGGCGGCCAATGCGGGCCACCATGTCATCATGGCCCCGGCGCAGAGCATGTACATCGATTATTATCAGGGCGACAAGGGGGTCGAGCCGATCACCATCGGGCATTATGTCCCGCTGAGCAAGGTCTATGAATACGACCCTGTGCCCGAGGCCATCGATCCCGATAAGCGCCACTACATCCTCGGGGCGCAGGCCAACCTGTGGGGCGAATATACCACCAGCGAAGAGAAGGCCGAGTACATGGGCTGGCCGCGCATCGCGGCCCTGGCCGAGTTGGACTGGACGCCCAAGGAGATGAAAGATTTCGACGACTTCAACCGCCGTCTCGACAACGCCATGGTGCGGCTCGACATGCGTGGCATCATCTACCACATCCCCCTGCCCGAAGGCATGGAAACCGACCGTTTGGTGTATGCCGGCGGCGACAGCTACACTCTTAAATTCACCAATACCCGCAACTATCCGATGGTTTATACGCTCAACAGCAAAAACCCCACCTCGCGGAGCAAGATTTACATGGATTCGATCGTTATAGAAGGAAACAAGACCGTCAAAATCGCCACCATGCTTCCCGCCTCGGGCAAGTTGAGCCCCGTGCGTACGGTCGAGGTAAAGAAAGTGGCCCCGAACCCCGCCTATGAAGGCGAAACCAAGCCCGGATTCCGGTACAGGGAAGCCACGGGCTATTTCGCCGACCGCTCCATTTATCGCAACCTGAACATTGAGACAGGGGTGGAGATGACGAGCTTCAGAGAGCCGTCGTACGACATCGACCGCCCCTCGATCGGCTTCTACGAGGGGTATTTCGAGGTGGACGAGAGCGGGGTGTACATCTTCGGCTCGGACATGACGGAACTTTGGATCGACGGGGTGATGGTCATCGACAACGACGGCCTGCTGGCCCGCCACTACAACAACAAGGCGGCGGTGGCGCTCGAAACGGGTAAACACGCTTATAAATTCGTGTTCAACAACACGGTCATCGACGGATGGCCCAAGGTGTGGTCGCCGCGCGGGTTTGTATACAAAGCCCCTTCGTCGGACAAGTATGTGCCTGTGCCGCAGGATAAACTAAGCTATTGATTATGAAGCATATTATTTTTCTGTTGTCTCTGATTGCCGCTTCGGCGGCGGTGTTCGCCCAGTCGCCCGATGCGATGGAAGAGGCGGCCCCTCTGGCCGATACGGTATCGTTCGACAAAGTGCTGCACGATTTCGGCGCCATGCAGAAGGGCAAGGGGCAGGAGGTGGTTTTCAACTTCACCAACACCACCTCGACCCCGCTGGTGATTGTCGACGCCGAGGTCAATTGCAAATGCACCAAGGTCAAATACGATAAGCGCCCGGTGATGCCCGGCGGCAAAGGCACCATCACCGTGTCGTACGACGCGAAGCAGACGGGCACTTTCTACAAGCGCATCACCCTGCGCAACAACATCTATCCCCAGGGGCTGGTGCTGACCATCAAGGGCGAGGTGCGGTGATTTCTCTTCCCGGCGCATCGGATCTGCGCAGTGGCGTAGCGGCCCCGGGCTAAAAATACGCCTGTCTGCGATGCTCCTGCGATTTTAGCGCATTGCCGCGTAGCAGTTTCTTGGTGACGATTGGGAGCAGAGTAATCTCCCTCTCAAACGGGGCTCATGCTTTTGATTGAGATATTCTCGGATACAGCCTTATTCGATGGCATGAGCGCTTCGTTTCGGAGCATCATGAGTGAATATAGGGGGGCGCTCGAAACACTTTTCGAGTGTACGGAATGACGGCCGGGTAGCATTGTTGCGAATGGGCATAAAATAAGAAACAGGTTTACCTTCTCAGGTAAACCTGTTTCTTATTGTAGTCGGGGTGAGAAGACTCGAACTTCCGACCTCCACGTCCCGAACGTGGCGCGCTGCCAACTGTGCTACACCCCGCAAAGTCGGTGCAAAGATAATACTTTTTATTAAAATGCGGAGGGGCCGCAGCTTTTTTTCCGAAATTCCGCCGGCTGGCGCTCTGGTCGGGCTACCCGGCGCACACTACAAGTCCATGATCATGGCCGTGATGTTCCTGATCGCGCTGTTGGACGGAGTGTAATCCACCTTAAAATAGACGATCGGATAAACTTCGTAGCTCGCAAAACTCCACCGGATATAATTCTTGCTCATGTTACCGGCATAAAGGGGAGGTACTCCATAAACCGGCGTTCCGTACAATGTGGTGAGAATTTCGGAAATATTCTCCCCTACGTTGTATCGCCCGTTCACGCTGAAATTGTCGTCGTGCAGCTCGAAACAGTGGAATTCGCCGTTTTCTTTGAATGCGAGATACGATGCAGCTCCTTGAGCATTCGTGCCGTAGATGTATGTTTTATAATTGGGCGTGATGGCGTGAGATAGTTTCATCTCCACCGGCTCCCGCCCCATTGCGGCCACGATCTGTTGGTGGTTGTACTTGTGCCCGATTTCAAGGCCGTTCACGGCCACTAATGGGCGTGTTGACTGGGCTTTTGCGCTATTTCCCGCTGCAATTGAAAGAATGGCGGCCAGGACTGTGAATAGTATTTTTTTCATGATCGTTGTGTTTTAAGTGTTTGTAAGTTTACTGGAGGTCTTCGGGCAGGATCTCGAAAGTCCAGGAGGAATCGATGCCTTGCGGATTGCCTGTTCCTGTCCAGAAAGCCTTGTTGAAAAACTGACGGCCCGGTTCGTTTTGTTCCGATTCTCGCCATGTTCTCAGCACAACTCCTTCAGTTGAAAGAACCTGCACGGAATCGTTCACATCATTCACATCGAATAGCCGCTCGAACGCAAGATGAGATCCACAATTCTTTAAGAGGATTGATTCTAATGAATCGGATTTTATGTTGTATGCATACATCTCCCCCTCCCCATACTCCGGGTGCATCTGTAAATATATGTAACACAAAATGTGAAGGAGAACTGTTCTTAACATACCAGTTTCCCATATCACCTTCTCCAATCGTTTCCCACGCCAATGGGCATCCTGTAAACAGCATGCACAGGATCGCCAATATTGCCAAATGTATTTTTCTCATGATCCTAAAGTTTAAGTATTGTCTATAACAAAAATAAAAGAAACTATTTCATAAATCAAAATAGTTTTTGATAAAAATAGTATAAAAAACCGGGAAGAGTTCTCTTCCCGGTTGTCGGTAGTTATGTTGAATCCGTTTTAGTACCCCAGTACTTTCATCATCGAACGGTGGCTTTGCTCTTTGGAGAACAGGCGGGTGAAGTATTCGCCCGTCTCCTTGTCCTTGTCCAGGATGATGTGTTTGGGGGCGGGCGTCAGGCAGTGCTGTATGCCGCCGTACCCTCCGAGAGATTCCTGGTATGCGCCCGTATGGAAGAAGCCGATGTACTGCGCCTCGCCGCTCACCAGTTTGGGCAGGTAGATGGCGTTCGAGTGCGCTTCGGCATTGTAGAAATCCTCGCTGTCGCACGTGAGGCCGCCCAGGAACACGCGGTGGTATTCGCGGTCCCAGTTGTTGATCGCCAGCAGGATGTAGCGCTGGTTGATGCCCCAGATGTCGGGCAGAGTGGTCATGAACGAACTGTCGATCATGTACCAGTTCTCGCGGTCGTTCTGCTGCTTCTGGTTGATGATCGAGTAGAGGGTGGCGCCGCTTTCGCCCACGGTGAACGATCCGAACTCGGTGAATATGTTGGGTTCGGCGACCCCGGCCTGGTTGCATGCGTTCTTGATCTGGGCGATGATCTCCTCGGTCATGTATTCATAATCGTAGCTGAAGTAGAGCGAATTCTTGATCGGGAACCCGCCTCCGATGTTCAGCGAGTCGAGATCGGGACATATCTTTTTCAATTCGCAGTACACGTTCATGCACTTGCTCAACTCGCTCCAGTAGTAGGCCGTGTCTTTGATGCCGGTATTGATGAAAAAGTGCAGCATCTTGAGCCTGAACTTCTTGTTGCTCTTGATCTTCTCTTTGTAGAACGTCACGATGTCGTTGTAGCGGATGCCCAGGCGCGAGGTGTAGAAGTCGAACTTGGGCTCTTCTTCCGAGGCGATGCGGATGCCGATCTTGCACTCTTTTTTCAGGGCGGCGTCCAGTAGTTCGATCTCCTCCTTGTTGTCGAGGATGGGCATGGTGTTTTCGAAGCCGCGATGCACCAGGTCGGCGATGTTTTCGATGTACTGCGGGCGCTTGAAGCCGTTGCACACGATGAAGATGTTTTTGTCGATCGCCTTCGTTTCGTACAGGGCGTTGATGATGTGGATGTCGTAGGCCGACGACGTTTCGATGTTGATGTCGTTGCGCATGGCCTCTTCCATCACAAACGAGAAATGCGAACTCTTGGTGCAGTAGCAGTAGTTGTACGTGCCCTTGTAGTCGACCTTGGCCATGGCCACGTTGAACAACCGTTTGGCCCGCTGGATCTGCGAGCTGATCTTGGGTAAATAGGTTATTTTCAGCGGTGTACCATACTGCTTGATGATATCCATGAGCGGAATGTCGTGAAAATTGAGCTCGTTGTCTGTGACGGAAAATTCCTCGGTCGGGAACTCGAACGTCTGGTCGATGAGGTCGATGTACTTGTTTTTCATCTCTGCCTTGCGGTTGATTTTTTAATCCGGGGTGATTACTTTGGCTGAAAAATTCCAATGTAACGAACTTGGATCGATGTTCGATCCAGGTGACAAAAATATGCAAAAAGGCGGATGGTTGTACCTCGGATCGAAATATTTTTGAACGGATCGCTTCATGCCCGTGATAATTTGTTGTTCAATAATGCCTGTTGCCATGCGTGTCGTCCCGAGGGATGCATTGCGATAAGGGATTCGTTTGGCAATGGCACTCAACGCGGTCGGGTTGGATGAAAAAAACGGGAGTCCCGCAAAGGACTCCCGTTTTGGCATGAAAATACCTTGATTACCAGTTAAGTATCTTCTTGAAGTCGTACTTCGAGGGATCGCTCACGTACTGTTTGGCGGCTTCGTAGTCGGCCTCGCCAATGTAGTGCAGGATGTTGTTCACCACGCTCTGGATCTTGTTCGAATCGACGTTCACCAGGCGCGGTGGGATCTTGCCGGTTTTCGGATCCTGAAGGTCTTTCAGGTACAGGGGCGACAGCTCTCCGGCCGGATCGATGTAGACCATGCAGCCCGTTTTGCCCTGGCTGAACAGCGTATAAACACCCATGCCCAGTTGCGAGCAATAGACCAGGTCGAATGCGATCGGGGTCTGGCAACGAACTTCGTACCCGATCTCAACGGGGCGGCTCTTTACCTTCAGTTTAGTCTCTTTGAGTTTATTCTCAAGCAGTTCGTTGAAGATATGCGCCTTCGAGACTTTGCCCAGCTCGGGGTGGCCGTGATCGTCGTACGAGAAGGTCACGCCCGAGTTCTTGATCTCCTCGTCGCTCAGTTCGTGGAACACCCCTTCCGAGATGATCGCCGCACCGTAAGGGATGCCCATCAGCTGGCGTTTGAGGATGGCCGACACCACCAGGTTCACGATCTTTTCGACCGTGATAGTGGTCTTATTGAACATCTCCGGGATCACGATCATGGGGTAGTGGCAGGCGGCGCCGATGCCGAAGGCCAGGTGGCCGGCCGAGCGTCCCATGGCCGCTACAACGAACCAGTTTTCGCTGGTGCGGGCGTCTTCATAGACGGTGGTGCCGATGATGGTTCCCTGCGCCTTGGCCGACTGGTAGCCGAACGTGGGCGAGCCCACGGGCAGCGGCAGGTCGTTGTCGATGGTCTTCGGCACGTGGATGTTGGCGATCGGGTAGTTCTTGTCCGTGAGGAACTTGGCGATGCGGTTCGCGGTCGAGGCCGTATCGTCTCCGCCGACGGTCACCAGCAACTTGATGTTGTTCGTCTTGAAGAAGTCGAGATTGAAATTCTCTGCAAAATCCTGGTCGGTGGGTTTGAAGCGGCTCATTTTCAGGTACGATCCCCCGCGGTTGAAAATATCGTCGGCCTTGAGGAACGTCAGGTCTTCGTGCACCGGATTCTTCGAGAACAATCCCGAATATCCCTTGTGCAGCCCGATGACGCGGTAGCCGTTTTTGATGAAGGTTTTGGCCACGCTGCCCACCACGGTGTTCATGCCGGGAGCCGGGCCTCCTCCTGTGAGAATTACAATTGACTGTTCCATAGTTATTTAAGTTTAATTGTTCGATTTTTTGAAAACAATGGTGCAAAGGTATGGAATTAACGTTGAAAACGAAAAAACAGGATCCAAAAAAATGAACCCTGTTTGCTGTTATGGAGGTGTGTTCGGCGGGTGCTTTTTGTGTCGTGCATGTTACCCGGAAATATCCCGCGGGATATTGTTGCGCTTCAATTTCGGATAACCGGTTCAGCGACACCTGCCTGGATTTCGGAGCCGGTGCGCTTTCAGTCCGAAAATGTCGTTGCGGGTGAGGCGTTGCGATGCATCCGCGCGACGCTGTGCGCTCGATCAATGCGGGCCTGCGCTTCGGGTAACCGGCCTTGGATCAGCGTTTGATGCCCTCAAGAAAACGTTCCCGTCCGACAATGTAGCGTGTGTGTGTTCCCCTCCCGATTTCGCCCGTTCCGTCCGACGCCGCCACTTCGAAAACCAACTTGCGCCCTTCGACCGCGACAAGGGTGGCGGTGGCTTCCACATGGGCCCCGACCGGCGAGGCTTTCGTGTGCGCGATGTCGATCGCCGTGCCGACCGTCGCGCTCTCGGTCTGCAGATAGGGAGCCACGGCGTTCATGGCGGCGTTCTCCATCAGGGCCGCCATGGCCGGAGTGGCGAATACGGCCATGTCGCCCGAGCCCATGCGGGCGGCGGTGTCGGCCTCCGTAACGGTGATGCGGGAGGTATAGCTCAGTCCTGGTTCCATAATCTGATTTAAAATCAAAGCGAGCCTTTGGCTCTTTCCGCAACGGCTTTGGCCAACGCGTCGCATTTTTCGAGTTTTTCAGGGATGGGGGCGCCGAATATGTCGGCCGGTTCGCCCACCAGTTCCATGCCGCTTTCGGTCGCGAACAGGCTCAGGTTCTTGACTCCACCGCCGCTCCAGCTGTATCCGCCGAACAGCCCCAACACCCGGTTGCCGATGCCCACGTGCTGCAATTCGCGGCACAGGTTTTCCATCAGCGGGAACATATACGAGTTGTAGGCGCAACTGCCCAGGATCAGCCCCTTGTATTTCCATATCTCGCTGACAATGTACGACATGTGGGTCTTCGACACGTCGAACACGCGCACCCGCCGGATGCCCTGCTCGGCCACCCTGCGGGCGATGTAGTCGGCCACGCCGGCCGTGTTGCCGTACATCGATGCATAGACGATCACCACGCCTTCCTCGGCCTCATAGCGGCTCCAGCGGTCATACAGTCCGATCACTTTTTCCGGGTGCGACCGCCAGATGGGCCCGTGCAGCGGACAAATGCAGCTGATCTCCATCCCGGCCAGCTTGCCCAACGCTTTTTGCACCATGTTGCTGTATTTGCCCACGATGTTCGAATAGTAGCGGCGCATTTCGTCTTCGTAGAGCGTGAAGTCGATCTCGTCGTCGAAAATGTTGCCGTCGAGCGTACCGAACGTACCGAAGGCGTCGCCCGAGAAGAGCACTTTGTCCGTCAGGTCATAGGTCATCATCGTTTCGGGCCAGTGCACCCAGGGGGTCGTTACGAATTTCAGCGTGTGACGGCCCAGTTCCAGCATGTCGCCGTCTTTGACCTCGTGCAGGTTGCCGGTGATGCCGTACAGGCCCTCCAGCATTTTGAACGTCTTGTTGTTGCCGATGATCTTCACTTCCGGCCAGCGCGACACGATTGTTTTGATCTCGCCCGAGTGGTCGGGTTCCATGTGGTTGATTACCAGGTAATCAAGCTGCTTTCCATGCAAAATATCCGCTACCGTGCCGACGAACGAGGCAAGGCTGCCGCTCTCGACCGTGTCGAGCAGTACGGTTTTGTCGTCGTTGATCAGGAAGCTGTTGTACGACACGCCATTAGGCAGCGGCCAGATGTTTTCGAACAACTCTTTGCGGCGGTCGTTCGTGCCGATGTAGTGGATGCTGTCGCTTATTTTTATTGGGATCATGATAATTATTTATAACGATTCTAAGCTGCAAAGATAGCGTTTATTCCTGAACCGCCGACTTTGGCCGGAGACCTCGTTTCACATCCGGACATGGCGGTTCCGTCAGCGGTTCATCCCGCCGGCGATGTCCATCAGCTCGTCGGTGATCATCCGTTGGCGTTCTTTATTGTACCGGATCTTCATTTTGCGGATGTGTTCCTCGGCGTTGCCGGCCGCCGTTTCCATGGCCACGCTGCGGGCGGCATGCTCTGAGGCCGAGGCGTTGATCAACAGGTCGTATGCTTTGGTTCTTAGTACTTTCGGGATGATTTCCGGAAGCAGTTCGCCGATCTCCGGTTCGAGGATGTATTCGTCCACCCCAACGGGCGCCTGGCCGTTTTCCTGCGTGGCGGACATGGGCAGGAAGGTTTCGCGGACCAGCGTTTGCATCACGATGTTTTTGAACCGGTGGTAGATCAGTTCCACCTGGTCGACCTGTTTCGACAGGAACAGCCCATTCAGCCGGTCGGCCAGCCGCGCCGCCTCCTGGTACGACGGTTTGGCGACCGCGCCCGCGAAATCGTTGAGGATGACGTAGCCTCGTCCCTGCACGTACGAAGCGATTTTTTTTCCTATCGGCACCAGCATGATGTCGCTTTTGGGCAGATGTTTATAGGTCTCCAGCACCGCATGCAACGCCTTGGCCACGTTCGAGTTGTATACTCCGCAAAAGGCGGTGTCGGACGCAACGGCCACAATGGCCACCCGTTTCACTTCACGGACATCGGCTTGCGGCAGGTCGATCGCTTTGCCGCCTGTTCCGCCGCTGTTCTGAGCCATCGAAACGAGTTTGGCGGCGATCCCTTCCATCGCCTGCGAGTAGGATTGCATCCCCTCGGCCTGCCGCTGGGCCACGGTGAGTTTGGTCGAGGCGATCATCCTCATCACCGAGGTGACGTTGAGGATGCTGCGGGTCGAGGAAATGTCGGCCTTTATCTCTTTGAGCGATGCCATGGGGTTGATTCTTAGATCGAAACGGGTTGTGTGCGGTTACTGTTATTCATGATCCGGCGACAGGCCGCCCGGAGCTGTTGGTAGGGAACGTTACTCTTCGGCGTTATCGGATGCATCGCTGCGCCTTGTTCGGGATAATGGGTTGCGGAAACCTTCGTGGACTCTGAAGCCTGTGCCGTTTCTGCCCGGAAAGTCCCTGCGGATGCGTCATTCCGGGCGAGCGCGTGTCTTTACAATGCCACTCGAAAGGTTCCGATTTACTTTCTTTTCTTCCTCTTGCCCGCCTTCGCCGGTTTCGTTTCGGGTTCCGGTTTCGCTTCGGGTTCCCGTTCCGGGGAGGTTGTCGTTTCCGGAGCGGACGCCTGCTCCCGGCGTCCCAGCGCCGAGGCAATGACGGCGGCGGTTTCCTCTATTTTTTTCATGACGGTCTCGTCCATTCCGTCCTCCCTGATTTTTTTTAGAACGTCGCTCTGGCGCAACATGGTCAGCAGTTCCGACTCGAATGCCGATACCTTGTCCAGCGGCACGTCTTTCAGCAATCCGTTCGAGCCGCAGTACAGGATGGCGATCTGCTCCTCGACCGGCACGGGCGAGTATTGCGGTTGCACCAGCAGGCGGGCGTTCTTCCTCCCCTTGTCGATGATGGCTTCGGTGGCCGCATCGATCGCTCCTCCGAACTTCGAAAAATCTTCCAGTTCGCGGTACTGGGCCTGATCCATCTTCATGGTTCCGGCCACTTTCTTCATGGCCTTCACCTGGGCGTTGCCGCCCACGCGCGACACCGAGATGCCGATGTCCACCGCCGGACGGTTTCCCTGATTGAACAGGTTGGTGTCGAGGAAAATCTGTCCGTCGGTGATCGAGATCACGTTGGTGGGGATGTAGGCCGAAACGTCGCCTTCCTGCGTTTCGATCATCGGCAGGGCGGTGAGCGATCCGCCTCCGCGCACCTTCTCCCTGAGGGTTTCAGGCAGGTCGTTCATGCGGGCGGCCACCTGGTCGTTGGCGATGATCTTGGCGCTGCGTTCCAGCAGGCGCGAGTGGAGATAAAAGATGTCGCCCGGGTAGGCTTCGCGTCCCGACGGGCGGCGCAGGATCAGCGAGATTTCGCGGTAGGCCACCGCTTGCTTCGACAAGTCGTCGAACACCACCAACGCGTGGCGCCCCGTGTCGCGGAAATACTCGCCGATGGCCGCTCCTGCGAACGGCGCCAGGTATTGCATGGCCGCCGGGTCGGAGGCTGTGGCCACCACCACCGTGGTGTAGGCCATTGCCCCTTTCTGCTGCAACTTGTCCACGAGCGAGGCCACGGTCGATCCTTTCTGCCCGATGGCCACATAGATGCAATAGACCGGGTCGCCGGCGTCGTGGTTCGCCTTCTGGTTGATGATCGTGTCGACGGCGATCGAGGTCTTGCCGCTCTGCCGGTCGCCAATGATCAGTTCACGTTGCCCACGCCCGATGGGGATCATGGCGTCGATCACCTTCAGTCCCGTTTGCAGCGGTTCGCTCACCGGTTGGCGGTAGATCACCCCCGGGGCCCGCCTTTCGAGCGGCATCTCGACGGTTTCGCCGGCGATGGCGCCCAGCCCGTCCAATGGCTCGCCCAGCGGATCGATCACGCGGCCCAGCAGCGGCTCGCCCGCCCGGATCGAGGCGATGCGCCCGGTGCGTTTGACCGTGTCGCCCTCCTTGATGCGGTCGGTGTCGCCCAGCAGCATGATCCCCACGTTGTCTTCCTCAAGGTTCATCACCACGGCCCTTTCGCCGTTGTCGAACTCCAGCAGTTCGTTCGATTCGGCGTTGATCAGCCCGTAAACGCTGGCCACGCCGTCGCTCACGCGCAACACCGTGCCCACCTCTTCGAGCTTGAGCCTCATATCGATATCGTGCAACTGCTGGTGCAGCGCCTCGGACACTTCGCTTGCTTTGATCTGGTCGAACATGGTTTTGTTTTTTCAGTTGAATGGTCTTTGTCTTGTTGTCATCCCGGGCTATCGCAGCTCTTTTTCCGTAAGCGAGGTTTCGATTTTTTTCAACCCTCGACGCAGGCTGGCGTCGAGGCGGTACGAGTTCATCTCGATGACAAACCCGCCGATGAGCGCCGGATCGACCTCGGTTTTGAATTCCACGCTGCCGCGTGTGCGGCTCAGCACCAATGCCCTGATCTTGGCTTCGGTTTCGGCGTCGATGGGTGTTGCCGAGATCAGGCTGCCGTAGTTGATGTTCTTTTTGCGGCGGTAAAGCCCGATGTACGAGATGCAGACCGGATGCAGAAACTCCTCGCGGTTGTTGCCGAAGAGCAGCTTCAGAAACCGGTCGAACTCGGGCGTCTCTTTCTTCTCCATCCCGCCGGCGATCCAAATCAGGCGCATTTTTTCGCGGCGGGAGAGCACCGGATTGGCCAGCACCCGCCGGAGCAGCGGCTCGCGGGCGAAACTCTCCGAGAGCGTTTTCGCCAGCCGGTACACCTTGTCGGCGCGCTCCCGTTCGTCGGCGAAGGCGTACAGGGCCTTGGCGTAGCGTATGGAGATCAGTCCGGTGTTCATGACTTGCGTTGGGTTTCGATCTCGTCCAGTATGCGGTCGATCATCTCCATCTGGGACTTCTCTCCCGAGAGCCTTTCGCGCATGATCCGTTCGGCCACCTCGACCGACAGTACGGCTACCTGGGCGCGGATCTGTTGCAGGGCGGCGTCTTTCTGTTTGGCGATCTGCCTCCGGGCCTCTTCGGTGATGCCGTCCAACTGAACCTGCGCTTGTTTCTTCGCATCGGCCATGATACGGGCTTTTGCGTCGAGCGCCTCTTTGAGGGTGGCCGCCTGACGGGCGTGGGCGTCGCCGAGCAGCGCCTCGATCTCGGACTTAACCTGTTCCACTCGGGCGTTCGCCTGTTCGGCCGCCCTGAGCGAGGCGTCGATGTGGTCGCGCCGCTGTTCGACCGCCCGGACGATGACCGGAAAACCGAATTTTGCCAGCAGCGCCAGCACAATGCCGAAGCTGAGCAGCATCCAGAACAGCAGTCCCGCGTCGGGTGTAAACAAAGACATGGTCGGGCGGTTTTAAAGTGCCATGAAACAAACGACGATGGCGAACAGCGCCGCCCCTTCGATCAGCGCCGCCACGATGATCATCGACATGCGGATGTCGTTCGTGGCCTCGGGCTGGCGGGCGATGGCCTCCATGGCCGCTGCGCCGATCTTGCCGATGCCGATGCCTGCGCCGATGACCGCGATGCCCGCGCCGATGGCCGCCCCGATCGTTCCGATGCCGGTGGCCGCTGCTGAAATGATAGCCGGTAGTAACATAATTTTGTTTTTTAGAGGGTTACTTATTTTTCCTGAATCGCTTGAAACATTGTTAAACGGATGGCGGTTCGTGCGAAGAATTACCCTGCAAATGCTTCTGCCTCGACAGTCCGATGAACACGGCCGAAAGCATCGTAAATACATATGCCTGGATATAAGCCACGAGCAACTCCAGAATCATCATGAATACGGTCATCACCACCGCCACGCCCGTCATCAGGCCGTTCATGGCCGCGCCCATCGACGCCGTGACGAAAATCAGGCACGTGAGCCCCAGCACCATCGCGTGGCCCGCCATGATGTTGGCGAACAGACGGATCATCAGCGCGAACGGCTTGGTGAATACGCCGAAGATCTCGATCGCCGGCATCAGCGGAAAGGGCAGCTTCAGCCACACCGGAACGTCGGGCCACAGCACCTCTTTAGCATATTCCTTTGTCCCGAACAGGTTCACGGCCAGGAATGTGCACACGGCCAGCACCAGCGTTACGGCGATGTTGCCCGTCACGTTGGCCCCCGCCGGGAAGATCGGCACCAATCCCAGCAGGTTGTTGAGGAAGATGAAAAAGAACGCCGTCAGCAGGTAGGGCGAGTAGCGCCGATAGTCGGGCCCCACGCAGGGTTTGATCACGTTGTCGTGGACGTCCATCACCACCATTTCCATCGTTCCCGCCCATCCCCCGTAGGCGCGGTGTCCGCCCTTCCGGTATTTGCGGGCTACGGGCAAAACCATTGCCAGCAGCAGCGTGCAACTGACCATGACCGCCAGTGCGTTTTTGGTGATCGAAAGGTCGACCGGACGCTTGCCGGTTGCCGTTTCCACCACCTTACCTTCGTATTTGCCGTCGGCGGCCAGGGCGAACCCGTCGTAAGAGGCGCCGTTTTCCAACCGGGCCGATGAAAACAGGCGCCATCCGCCGCTTCCGCGTACGATCACCGGCAGGGGCACGCCGATCTCCCGCCCGCCGATGCGCGTGATGTGCCAGCCGTACGAGTCGCCGATGTGCGAAAACACGATCTTTTTTACGTCCGGGGTTTGCTCCCGCTCCTCCTGCGCGCAGAGCGGCAGGGCCGGAAGCAGGGTCAGGGCCGCAAGGAACGCTATTTTCACGATCCGTCTCATTTCAGGGGCCTTTTTTCGAAGATGTAGTAAAGGTAGGTTTCGATGATCAGGTACAGGAAATAGAACGACATCATCATGATGACGAACCCGTAGGCTTTCCAGGAGGTCGCGATCTCGTACACCACGATGCTGCCGAGCGTGACGCCGAACTTGATGGTGCGCATCAGCATGTAGATGTTGATCAGGTGCCGCGGATTGGTTTTTTTGTACCGGTACATCAGGGCGCTGAAGACGATGCCGATAACCAGGTAGTAGAGCGGGATCAGCGGATAGATGCCGATGTAGTGCTCGGGGAAATAAAACCAAAGCACCAGGCCCACGATCAGCCCGACGGCGGGAATGACCGAGAGGGATATGAGGATTCTTTTCTTCATGTTCGGTACGGTTTTTATTGTTCCAACTCGGCGCACACGGTCACCGTGTCGCCTTTCACTTCCACGAATCCGCCCGCGATCTCCACCCGCTCTCCTCCCGAATGGACGATGGCGCCTTTGGTCAGCGCGGCAATCAGCGGCGCATGGTGCGGCAACACGGTGAACATCCCCATCTGTCCCGGCAGGGCGACCGACGAAGTCTCGCCGTCGAACAGCGGCTTTTGCGGCGAAAGGATCCTCAGTCTCATTTCACGCCCTCCTTCGCTTTGGCGATGGCGTCGTCGATGGTGCCCACATTCATGAACGCGTATTCGGGCAGATGGTCGACCTGGCCGTCGAGGATCATTTTGAAACCGCGGATCGTCTCTTCGATGGGCACGATCACCCCCTTGACGCCGGTGAATTTCTCCGCCACGTGGAACGGCTGCGATAAAAAACGCTGCACGCGGCGGGCGCGGGCCACGCTGGTCTTGTCTTCGTCCGAGAGGTCTTCCATGCCCAGGATCGAGATGATGCCCTGCAACTCCTTGTAGCGTTGCAGCACTTGCTTTACCCGTTGCGCGGTGTCGTAGTGTTCCTGCCCCACGATCAGCGGATCGAGGATGCGTGAGGTCGATTCCAACGGGTCGACCGCCGGGTAAATGCCGATTTCGGTCACCTTGCGGCTGAGCACCGTGGTGGCGTCCAGGTGCGAGAACGTGGTGGAGGGAGCGGGGTCGGTCAGGTCGTCGGCCGGCACGTAGACCGCCTGTACCGAGGTGATCGACCCTTTTTTGGTGGAGGTGATCCGTTCCTGCATCGCACCCATCTCCGAGGCCAGCGTCGGCTGGTAGCCCACGGCCGAGGGCATGCGCCCCAGCAGCGCCGAAACCTCTGACCCGGCCTGCGTGTAACGGAAAATGTTGTCGATGAAAAAGAGGATGTCGCGCGACTCTTCTCCCGAATCGCGGAACGATTCGGCGATGGTCAGCCCCGACAGCGCTACCGACAGGCGCGCCCCGGGCGGTTCGTTCATCTGCCCGAACACCAGCGTGGCCTGGGACTTTTTCAGCTCATCGGGATCGATCAGCGACAGGTCCCAGTTGCCTTCGGCCATGCTTTTCATGAACTTCTCGCCATAGCGGATCACGCCCGATTCGAGCATTTCGCGCAGCAGGTCGTTCCCCTCGCGGGTGCGCTCGCCCACGCCGGCGAACACCGAGAACCCGTCGTTGTTTTTCGATATGTTGTTGATCAGCTCCATCACCAGCACGGTTTTGCCCACGCCCGCGCCGCCGAACAGGCCCGTCTTGCCGCCCCTGGAGTAGGGGGCCAGCAGGTCGATCACCTTGATGCCGGTGAAAAATATCTCCTGCGTGTTGACCAGATCCTCGAACCTGGGCGCCGGCCGGTGGATGGGGTAGCCTCCCTGGCGGTTGAACGGCGCCAATCCGTCGATGGCCTCTCCGATGACGTTGAGCACGCGTCCTTTCACCTGATCGCCCACGGGCACGGTGATGGGCGAGCCGATCGATTCGGCCTTCATGCCCCGGCGCAGTCCGTCGGTCGAGGCCATGGCCACGCCGCGCACGGTATTTTCTCCGATGTGCTGTTGGATCTCGACGATCAGCCCCGATTTGGTGTTGTCTTCGATGGTCATGGCGTCGTGGATCGAGGGCAGCCCGCTGCTGCCGGCTTCGCTCTCGAAGCTGATGTCCACCACAGGGCCGATGACCTGTGCGATGCGTCCGTGCGATCTGCTTTTCATGGGCAGGATGTTTATTCGTATAAATTTATGTATCAAAAACGGTGCCTTTGTTGCTCGGGGCGATACGCAAAAGTTCGTTATGTACAAAAGGTTTCTCTCCCGTCACGCACTCCGGGGAAAGAGGAGTCACTTGTTCTTCCGGAAACTGAGGATGGCCCAGGCATTGACCGCCGCAGCCAGGGCCGAGAGGGTGGCCAGCTCGGGCATCAGTTGTCCCAGGCCCGAGCCTTTGAGATAGACCATGCGCAGCACCCGCATGAAGTATTTCAGCGGGTTGACCGCCGTGATGGCCTGCGCCCAGGCAGGCATGCTTTCGACCGGGGTGAACAGGCCGCTCATGAGCAGGAACAGCATGATGAAGAAAAACATCACCAGCATGGCCTGCTGCATGGCCGACGAGTTGTTCGACACCACCAGTCCCAATCCCGAGATGGTGAGCATGAACAGGGCGGCGAACAGGTAGATCGTCCCCACGCTGCCCGAGGGCGGCAGTCCGTATACCAGCAGGGCGATGCCGAAACACAGCGTCAGGATCAGGAAGCCGATGGCCCAGTAGGGGATCAGTTTTGCCAGAATGAAGGTTCCTTTTCCCACCGGACTCACGTTGATCTGCTCGATGGTGCCGGCCTCTTTCTCGCCGACGATGTTGAGCGCCGGGAGAAAACCGCACAACAGGGTCAGTATCATGGCCATGAGCGCCGGAACCATGAACACTTTATAGTCCATGTAGCGGTTGAACCTGTTGTCGGTCAGCACCCGGATCTGCGGCGCGGGCTGTTGTGGCAGCCAGGGCCCCGCTTCCTGTTCGATTTCACGGGCCGCTTCGCCGACAATCGAGCTCAGGTACATCGAGGCCAGCCCTCCTTTGACGCCGTTGACGGTATTGGTCGAGATCATGACCTGCCCCTGGCCCTGACGGATGATGTCGCGCTCGAAACCGGGACTTATCTCCAGCACCACGTCGGCCCGTTGCGCGCGGATCTCTTCCAATGCATCCTGATACGAGGGGTGGAAACCCGTCAGGTCGAAAAATTCAGAGAACTGCACCTTGCCGGTCAGCTTGCGCGAGTAGCCGCTGTGGTCGTTGTCGACCACCGCCACCTTGATGTGCTTGACCTCCATGGTGGCCGCCCACGGAAACACCAGCATCACCATGCACGGGAAGATGAAGATCAGCTTCGGCAGGAACGAGTGCCGGAGAATCTGCTTGAACTCTTTTTCTATGAGGTACCTGAGTATCATTCCAGCCGGTCTTTGAATTTGCGGACGCTGAAAAAGGCCAGTACGGCCGTCATGCCCAACAGCACGCATACCTCGGTCGCGGCCGAGGAGAGGGGCAGCCCCTCGATCATCAGCTTGCGTACGGCCGAGATGTACCACCGCGGCGGTACGATGTTCGAGACCCATTGCAGCACGCGCGGCATGCTCTCGATCGGGAAGATCAGGCCCGAGAGGAGCATCGTCGGGATCATGAACACCATCCCCGACACCAGCATGGCTGTAACCTGCGTGCGGGTGAGCGTCGACACCAGCAGGCCCAGCAGCAGCGCTACCACGATAAACAGCAGCGACACGGCCAACAGCGACCACAAGCTGCCGGCCACCGGAACCCCCAACACATAAACCGATAACAAAATGATCGAGGTCAGGTTCACGCACGAAAGCACGGCATAGGGCACCGCTTTCGAAATGATGACGTATGACGGTCGCAGGGGCGATACGAGCAACACTTCCATTGTCCCGCTCTCTTTCTCGCGCACGATGGCGATGGAGGTCATCATGGCGCATATAAGCATCAGTATCAGCCCCATCACCCCGGGTACGAAGTTGTAGGCGCTTTTCATCTGCGGATTGTACAGCAGGTTGGTGTGGATGCCGACAACCGGCGGCCGGCCCGATTGCTGGGCCAGTTCCTGCTGGTACGAGGCGATGAGGCTGACGGCGTAGCCCGAGAGCATGGTGGCCGTATTGGGGTTGGTGGCGTCGGCGATCACCTGCACGTCGGCGCGGCCGGTGTGGACGAGATTTTCGTTGAAATGGTCTTCGAATGCGATCACGGCCTGGATTTTATCCTCCCGGAACGCGGCGTCGATCTGCGAGGCGTCCGTGAGGCGGGCGCTGATGTGGAAGTACTCGCTGGCGTCGATCTTCTGGACGATGGAGCGGGCGGTCTCGTCGTTCGGGGAGGCGAGCACGGCAACCTCGGCCTGGTGCAGCTCGGTGGTGATGGCAAACCCGAACAGCACGATCTGGATAACGGGCATTCCGAGCAACACCAATATCGTGCGCCGGTCGCGCAGGATGTGGAGAAACTCTTTCCGTATGAATACCCGTAGTTGTTTCATTTCGGTGAGGGGGTCGTGCCCAATTTTTTTATTTGTTGCGGGTTTGATCGGATGGGGTGCTGTCTTTTCCTGTCCTTTCCTGTTATCAGGAACCCTAAAACGATACCCGCGTCGTTTTCTGGGCCGACTTGCGGAACACATCGTTCATGTTGTCCACGCCGGCGGCCTGTTTCAGGTTCTTCGGGGTGTCGAGCTGGTCGATGCGCCCGTCGACCATGATCGACACACGGTCGCAGTACTCGGCCTCGTCCATGTAATGTGTGGTGACGAAAACGGTGATCCCTTCGTCGGCCGCTTCGTAAATCAGCTCCCAGAAACGGCGGCGCGTGGCCGGATCGACCCCGCCTGTGGGTTCGTCCAGGAACACGATTTTCGGCTCGTGCAGGATGGCTACCGAAAAGGCCAGTTTCTGTTTCCATCCCAGCGGCAGCGAACGCACCAGTGTGTTGCGGTGGTCTTCCATTTCGAGCCGGCCCAACAGGGAATCGGTTTTCTCGGCGATCAGCTTCTTTTTCAGTCCGTAGATGCCCCCGAACAGGCGGATGTTCTCCCATACCCGGAGGTCTTCGTAGAGCGAGAATTTCTGACTCATGTAGCCGATGTTGCGTTTCACCGCCTCGGGGCGGCGCACCACGTCTACTCCGGCTACCTGCGCCCGGCCGGAAGTGGGCCTGCTCAGCCCGCACAGCATGCGGATGGCGGTGGTTTTTCCCGCGCCGTTGGCCCCGAGAAACCCGAAGATCTCGCCCTGCCGCACGTCGAACGATATGCGGTCGACGGCGGTGAAATCCCCGAATCGCTTCATCAGGTCGGTGGCCTGTATGACGGTTTGGTCGTTCATGATCCGGCGGTTTTCATGTAGCAGTCCTCGATGGTGGGGGTGATTTCCGTGATGACGATCTCCGCGTGTCCTTTGCCCGACAGGTAAGCGTGCAGTTCCTGCCGCGGGTCGGTGTTGACGGTGGTGACGTGATACCTGTCGCCGAAAGCGAAACAACTCCCGATGCCGGGCCAGGCCCTCAGGTCGCCCAGCAGCCGGCCCATCTTCCCGGTCGATACGGCCCACAGCCGCTCTCCGAATTTTCTGACAATGCCCTGCGGGGTGTCGGTGTCCATGAACAACCCCTCTTTCATCAGGGCGATGCGGTTGCACAAGGTGGCCTCGTCCATATAGGGGGTCGACACCAGGGTGGTGATCCCCTCGCCGCTGAGTTTGCGCAGCATCTCCCACAAATCTTGCCGCGACACGGGATCGATGCCTGTGGTCGGCTCGTCGAGCAGCAGCACCGACGGCTTGTGGATCAGCGCGCAGCACAGGGCCAGTTTCTGTTTCATGCCGCCCGAGAGCGCGCCCGCCCGCCGCCCGCTGAACGGTTCGATCTGGCGGTAGATGTCGCCGATGAGGTCGTAGTTTTCCTCGATCGTGGTGCGGAACACCGAGGCGAAGAAGCGCAGGTTCTCCTCGACCGTCAGGTCTTGGTAGAGCGAAAATTTTCCGGGCATGTACCCCACGATGTTCCGTATTTGCTTGTAATTCTTCACGATGTCAAGCCCGGCGACCGTGGCCGAACCTGCGTCGGGCACGATCAGCGTGGCCAGGATGCGGAACAGCGATGTTTTTCCCGCTCCGTCCGGCCCGATGATGCCGAAGATCTCGCCTGCCTCCACCGACAGACCGACCCCGCGGAGCGCCTGCGTCGCGCCGTATCTCTTGGTGATTCCCTGTGCGGTGAGTGTGGGCATGGGGCTCGTATGCGTTTTGCGTTAAAATTTCATCTGCCCGTACATCCCGATCTTGATGTACCCGTCGCCCTGCACCGCGATTTTGACGGCGTAGACCAGGTTGTCGCGGTCGTCTTTGGTGTAGATCGATTTGGGGGTGAACTCGGCCTTGTCCGAGATCCATGTGACGGTTCCGGCATATTCCTGTACCGTTTTTCCGTAGTCGGCAAACACGCGCACGGGTTGTCCCAGCTTCACCTGCGACAGTTGCCCCGAGGTGAGGTAGGCCCGCAGGAACAATTTACTCATGTCGGCCACTTTGAACAAGGCCCGGCCCTGCACGGCCATCTCGCCTGCCTGGGCGTACTTGCTCAGGATGGTACCGTCGATGGGGCTTTTGACGATCGAGCGCTCGATCAGGTCTTTTGTCTGGTCGGCTTGCAGCAGCAGGGCGCGCCCTTCTTCCGAAACCGAGGCGTTGGCGTTTTCCAGCGTCGATCGTTGGGCGGCCAGTTGTTTTTGCAGCACGGCGATCTGTGCGTCGATGTCGTCGATCTGCTTCCGGTTGGCGGCGTTGAGTTCCAGCAGCCGGGTGAAGCGTGCTTTTTCGGTTTGGGCCGTTTTAATCTGCTCGGTGGTGGCTGCGATCTGCTTGCCGATATCGGTGCGGCGGCTGAGTGCGGCCTGGGTGCTGGTTTCCAGTTGCAGTTTTTTCAGGTGCAGCTGCACCGTGTCGATCAGCCCGATCGGATCGCCGGCTGTGACCGAATCGCCCTCGGTGATGTCGAGCGCCACGATCCTGCCGACGGTCTCGGCCGAAACGATCACTTCGGTGGCTTCGAAGATGCCCGAGGCGTCGTAATCCATGTTTTTGTTCCCGCACGCGAGGGTGATGGCCGCCAATGCGGCGATTGCCAGGTGTTTTTTCATATCGCGTCAGTTGTTGGTGGTGTTTTTGAGGTCGTAGATCGCTTTCAGCAGCATGATCTCGTGCACGGCCTTGTTCTGCCGGGCGATGCTTTCGGCCAGCACTTCGCGCATGAACTCGGTCACACTCAGCGTGCCGCCCGCCACCTTCGCCTCGGCCGAGCGTTTGATATTGCCGCGCAGGGCGATGATCTGCTCGTCGGAGTCCATCAGCCGGGATATTTTGTCGATCTCGTTGCTTTGCCCGATGATCTGCTGGTTGGTGTTGAACAGGAACGCCTTGCGGCGCGATTCGACGATGGCGCGGTCGCTGTCGATCTTGAGCAATTCGTTCCGTTTGGTATAGAACCCGCCGAGGCTCCACGACAGCCGCGCACCTATTATATAATAGGCCTCGAAATTGTTGCTCAGGAAATTGAGCCCCGGCTTGCCGTATCCGCCCTGGACGAACACCCCGAGGGCAGGGGAGACGCCGGCCCGGATGGCTTTGCGGCGCGATTCGATCAGGTTATTCTGGGCGTCGAACAGGGCGAGTTCGGGCCGGTGTATCTGACTGATATTGACCGCGTTGTCGATCGGCGGCCGGACGAGGGTGGTTTGCAGATCGATCGGTTCGCCGACGAAAGCCGACAGCATGGCCAGGTAGCTTTTGCGCCGCGTTTCCATCTCGATCCGGGTTTGGGTGTTGTCGAGCTGCATTACGGCGACGGCGTTGAGGTCAGCCTGATTGGCGATGCCCCCGGCGATATATGCCGACACCTGGTCGTGGTTGCGTTGCAGCTCCTGAGCCAGCACGGCGTTCTGCTTCAGTTGCTCGTCGATGAGCAGGATGCCGAAAAACAACTGCTCGACCCGCTGGTTGATGGCATACATCTCCACCTCAAGGCTCTGTCGGTTGACCTGTGCGTTCGAGCGGACAGCTTCTTTCCGTGCGCCGGCCGCCCCGCCGTCCCAGATGGTTTGCCCGATCTCGACCGCCGCGTTGTAGTTGTCTTTGTCCAGCGAGGGGATCTCCAGCCCGGGAACCATGATCGGCAACGACACCACATCGGACTGGTAGGTCGCCCTGCCCGAGACCGAAACCTGGGGCAGATAGGCCTTGCCGGCATTGTTCAGGTCGTAACCGCTGGCTTGCTCTATCAGTCCGTATTGCACGATCAGGGGGTAGTTCTCGTGCGCTTTTTCCCGGCATTGCCCGATGGTCAGTTGTCCGGACGCCTGTCCGGCCAGGCATAAAAATGAGGCAAGAACCAGTAACCTGTTTTTTTTCATGTTCCCTGCGATTAGGTCTCTCAAAGTTAGGAAAAAATAGGGCTCGTTGTGTTTGGACGGGCATTATGTAAAAACAAAAAGGCTGCCAACCCGGGCAGCCTTTTTGTTTTTAAGAACGATTATTAGAACGCCGTTCCTTTTGCGGTCTGAACCAGACGGATATTAATACAGTTGTTGCTGTGGTTCCAGTTCTTTGCATAAGGGTCGGTCGGATTATTGGCAGCGCCCTCGAAGAAACAGATACCGCCGTAGTTGTTGCCGTTGTAAGACTGGCCTTTCCACACGTAGCAAGACGGGGAGTAGTATTCAGTTGCTTTATAGTCAGGAGCTACGTATTTCATGTCGTATATCTCTCCGCACCCTTCCAGGTTGAGGCCGGAAAGATTGGTTCCTGTGATGTTGTTGGCTGTTATGGTAGCCATCAAAGCGTCGTTCGATCCCACATAGGTAACAACTTTACCCCAATCTGTCAGATCCTTGAACGGAGCTACACCATTGGTGTTATCACTCGAGCCGGTTGCAACCCTCCAGGTTCCGTATTCGGTCTTGATGGCGGCGACATCATCGGCAAAAGTCACATTGCCACCTGCATTCCCCGCTTTTCCGAACATTGCAGCGTATTGGTTGTACCACATACCGTACTTCCGAACCTCCCCACTGGGGTTGTTCCTCGGATACATTGCAAACGAGGCCTTGTCTGCAACGTGTGCTTTGGCGGCAAGAGAAAGGTCGGTAATTACAGGAATGTCGGTCCCATCTTTCCACTTGGTGGTGCGGAGGTGTTCAGCTAACCAGATCTGGCCGCCGATCTTCACGATCTTGTACTCGTTATTGCATACGTCCTGAACGGTGATGGGACGGAGATCGGTCAGTTTCTTGGCCGCAGACAGAGGCGTACCTGAAGGTTGGTATGCGAGGGTCATATACGCGGTTGTCATGGCAGCGCTGGTTCCGGCAGTGTAGGTCAGGGTCTGGCCCGAGAAAGAAACGGTACCGCCGTGTATGGTTCCGGCTTCCGGATTTCCGTCAGCGCCATACAAAACAACAGCAACTCCTTGTGTATAGTCTGCCTTGCCTCCGCTCAACGGATAAACAACTGCGGCACGGTTCGTAACGCCGGTTCCTTTCAGGAATTCGAGGTATACTTCAGCTACTTTTACGTCGTTGTCATAGATTCCGTAGATATTTGACCCGGAGAAGTCGGGGAGAATAAACGAAATCGACTGGGCAGCCCCCTGCGATACGCTGATCTCCAGAGACAGGGTTGCAGCGGTTACGGTAACGATAGCCTCGCGGTCGACGGTCGGATCTTCGATCGCTTCGATCTGCATGTAATATTCACCTGCCGTTTCAGACGGTTCGATGGTGACATCAAGCCAGTCAGAGCCGTTCGCATCGTAGGCAATGTCGTAGCTCCAATCTTCCTGGTTGGTGGTTACTGTTACGATTTCGGCCCCCGTTCCTGTGAACAGAATCGAGTAATTGCTCAGACTCAGGGTAGGAGCGGGCAATGCGCCCTGGATCACGGCTGCGGTTTTGGTGATCGTCGTGTTGCCCGAGGTGCCCGTGATGGTTATCGTCGTTCCGCGGTTGTTGAATTCAGTGGTTTTCGCTACGTCGACGAAAACGGAGTTGCCGCTGATCCATGCTTCGCACCACGTCTGGTCTGCCGTGGGCACGGAAACGTCCCAGTTTTCCATGTTGGTCGATACGGAGAATGATTTCTGTCCGCCGGGGATGTCGTACGCAAGCGTCGACGAGGACATTGTCAAATACAGGGGCTCGGCCTTATCATCGTCCGAGCAGGCCGAAAATACTAACAACCCTGCGAAGAGCAGAGCGAAGTACGAAAAGAGTAATTTTGTTTTCATACGTTAAATTAAAATTAGGTTTATATTAATAATCAATCGCTTGCGTGGTGTTTGTTTGTTGATCCCAGCTCTTGTCGCTTCTTTACAGCTCCAATAAACACCATAAAGATATACACTTTTTTTTGTCAATTCAAAAAAAAGCGTCTTTTTTTAATCAATGCGCGGATATTTCCTCATTATTTGACGACAACGGATCTTTTCGGTTATGTAAAATTAGCGATTCGATTTTATTTTCCAAATAGTTTAGATAAAAAAAGTGCGTTGGAACTTCCAACGCACTTTTTTTCTAAATGCTAATAAGGTTATTGTCTGATCAAACGTACAGACATACCGCAAGAATAACCATAATAATTCGTTACTTCCAATGACCCGTCACTCTTGATCTTGAAGCCCCAAGTGTCGTATCCGCGGAAGAATGCGGCGGTCTGGTCGAATTCCGTAATGGTGTCCACATTCCCGGTTCTGAAGCCGCCGAGAAGGACACTGAATCCGGAGATGTTGGTTCCGCCTGCAGATTTATCCAGCATTTTCTGGCCTGCAACGCTCAAGCCTCCCAAATAGCAGATTAATTTGCCGAAGTCTCTTTGATCGGCAGCGTCGCCTACGATAGCACCGTTGACATCGCTCGGTTTCTTGAAGCCGGTTACGGTGGCGATGTCTGTGCCGTGCGAGCTTCCATCATTCCTTACGCCTTTTACAAAAGAGTCATAAGCATAAATGTAGCCGTAGTTTTCTTTACCTTCCCGATAGCAATAGAAACTGGACTTGTTTGCATCGGAAGCATTCCAGACAGCGCCTGTTCCTACCCCTTCGGCTTGGAGTGAGAAAGAAATGCCAGATCTCGGAGTCTTGACAGACCTGAGATTTTCAGCCAGCCAAACCTGAGCGCCGATTTTAACGGTCTTGTATTTATTGTTGTCGAAGTCGCTGGGAGTGTAAGCGTTCACGTTCTTGAGAGAGCCTGCTCCTTCCACAAAAATCGGGCTGATCGTGTAGTCCAGGTTCAGGTAGATGAACGACAGGGCTGCGCTTGTTCCCCGGTTGTAAGTTGTAATGCTGTTGGTCGTTTTGTCAAACGAGATGGTGCCCGAGTGAACTTTACCCGCGTTGGCCACAACCTGGTGTACATAGCCCTGGGTCCAGTCGGGAACACCGGCTACAACCGGATAAACAACGATCGCCTGTTCTTCGATCGATCCGTCCGACAGGCGGATGTATTCCTTGCAGATTTCCGCAACTTTGGTTGTTCCGGCTTTGTCATAGACTTCGTAAATAAACGATTTCGAAAAGTCCGGAACTGCAATGGCATAAGCCTTGGCCGGGCCGCGGGTGATGGTGATGACCACCGGTTCGGCTTCGCCGGCGGTGAGGGTTATTTGTGCAGTCTCATCAGCGGTTGCGTCTTCGGTTGAAGTGAGTTTGAGCGTGTTCTTCCCTGCATTTTTCACAATTGTCAGCCAACTGAGGTCGCCGGAAGAGACGTCATACGCCCATTCGCCCTGATCCGTAGTGATCGCGATAGTTATCTCATCGCCCATATCAACAAAGTGCATGGCCGTGATATCCGCTGTCAGGATCGGGGGCACGTAAGCGGCCTGGTTCACGACGATCGACGTCGATTTGGCCTTGCCGTCGGCGGAAGTAACCGTAATGGTGGCCGTGCGCTTTACGTAAAGATCGTCCTCGTCTTTGTCGAAGTTCTCCGGAGCGGAAACGGTCATCGTGTTGCCGTTGACAGATACCTCGCACCATTCGGCCCCGACTTCGTCGACCGAATAAGTCCACGCGGCGCCTTTGGTCACCGAGATGGTGGTCGTGCCGGTGCCTCCGGCTGCCACGAAATTGAAAGCGGAAGTGGATGCGGTAACCTGGTTGGTGATGTGCGACCACCCCGAGTTATTCACTTCCATCTCATCTTTTTTACAGCTCACAAACGCGAGCATCCCTGCCGAGACAAGGGTAAAAACAGAAAGTAATTTTCTCATTTTCATAAATTAATAATTTAGATTGGTAAAATTTCAGCTTATTTCTAATTTCTATTAATCCTTGTTAAGTGAAGCGGGTTAAAAACAATATACAAAACTAATGAAAATTAATTTCAATAACTACCGGCCGTCTGAAAATTATTTTATTTAACGGCGATTCCGTTTTTTATTTCAATGTGCGTCCGGGTTTTCGGGCCAATCTTGCTCTGTTTCCGTCGTTTGCACCGGAATATTTCCGGCAATTCCACCGTCGGAAATATTGTTTTTGCATCGGAATCAATTCATAGTAAGTGAATTAGTTCTGTTGTCGCGCTAAAAATACTATTTCTCTCCACAATGAATTTCATTACAAAAATAATAAGTCAAACAGAAATAACAAATAATAAATAAAAAAATATCCCCCCAAAGCGATTTTTTTCTTTTTGTCGCCGGAGGAGGGAAAATACCGGGTATGCGGACAATAAACAACGCTTGGCTGCGTATTGTCAGGGAGGCGTTACCGGACGTGTTGTTTCCATGAACAATTTCGTAACTTTGCGCCGTTAGAATAGAGTATCATATGGGTTGGTCGAGATGTTGCCGGTTCTTTTTCGTGCTGACGGCTTTGTGGCTGGGAGCGGGAAGTGCGGCCCGTGCCCAGGGGGGATTCTTGTATTACCACGGCGTCGAGGTTGACGACCGGGGCGACACGACCTATGTCATCAAGTTGCCGCCGCTCTACTTTTTTTCCCATCCGATGCTTAAAACCAAGGCCGATTACCGCCGCTACGACAAAATGATCCGCAACCTGCGGATCGTGTATCCGCTTGCCGCCTTTGCCCGCGACCGGATGCGCCGGATGGAGGTCGACCTGGCGGGCATGGATCGCCGCGAGGCCAACAAGTACATGAAAAGGCTCGAAGACGAACTAAAAAAAGAATACACCCCGGTACTGAAACGAATGACCTACTCGCAAGGAAAAATCCTGCTAAAACTCATTGACCGCGAAACGGGCAACACCTCGTATGAGATCGTCCGGGAGTTTCGCGGGTCGGTGTCGGCGTTTTTCTGGCAGGGGGTGGCCCGCATTTTCGGGGCCAACCTCAAGGAGCAGTACGACGCCGAGGGCGAGGATCAGGTGCTGGAACAGTTGATCTTACTGTATGAATCGGGAATGCTCGACTATTATTCCGGCGGCGGGTACGGGTATAATTGACGGATTCATTTATCTTGTTCGGGTGCGTATGCCCGATGAGCGCGGCCGGGCGCTCAGGTTCCGGGCCATATGAAATTCCGCGGCCCGCAGGGGAAGGTTTCCGGTCAGTTGCGCACCCACCGGGTGTTTTTGAGCAACAACCTTTTTTTCGCTCTCAAACATTTCTGAGCGTGGTGTGGTTCCCGATAACAAACGAGGCTGTGCCTCTTTTTTAGGCAATGACAAAAAGGATGGCCCCGTCGGCAGGCGAAATGAATCCATCGGTTTTTGATCTCGGCGTCACGGACGCTTCCTGAACGGAAATCCCTGTTTTCAGAGCAACGCTTGTGGGTGTAAAAACATGTTCACTCTGTGCGAACATGTTTTTACACCCACGGATATCCCCGGGCGGGGCTCCCGATAACAAAAAAGCCGCCCCCGGAACATGTCGGGCTTCGATGACGGAAATATATGTCCCGAAGCGTGCCCGCGTTGCTTTGAAGCCGAGTTTCTTTCACTTGCAACTTTTCGATGTGGAACGTCCGCCCGGTTGATGCCGGTCATTTCATGGCCACACCGTCGTCTTTCATATTGCTGAGCGCCAGGGCCATGTGTTCGGCCATCTGGTCGATTCCTTTCTGGAGTTTGTTGCCGATCATCATTTTGAGCATCATGTTGAGCTTGACGTGGAGCACCAGCCGCAGGCGGGTTTCATCGGGGCCGGTGGCCTTGAGCTGGATCCAGAAGTTGAAGTCGACCGGCGACCCTTCGTCCCCGCCCAGCTTGATGACGCTCGGCGCCTCCTTCTCCTGGATGCGCAGGCACATGTTGAATCCCTGCACATTGAACGTGCAGCTGTCTTCGGTGGCCGTCCAGCCTTCCATCTTGTCGCCGATGTAGGGGGTGAGGTTGTGGAAGTTCGACAGGGCGTCGAAGAGAGCCTGGTCGGATTTATGCACGACGACCTGTTTGCTGATGTATTCGTTCATGATCGGTTGTTGTCGGGGTTAAACGTCGCGTTGGTCGGATTGCCGGCGGAAGGGTTCCGTTTAAAGAGAGTGCGGCTGTTTTTCCCACTCCGAGGGGTTCTGCCGCCACTTGTTGAGCGATTCCAGTTCTTCGGGTTTTACGTATCCGCGTTCGATGGCCGTGTTTATCAAGGTGTTGTAGTCGCTTAATGTGGTCAGTTCGACGCCCGCTTTGCGGAAATTCTCCTCGGCCACGGGGAAGCCGTAGGTGAAAATGGCCACCATGCCCAGCACCTCGCATCCGGCCTGGCGCAACGCCTCCACAGCGCTGAGGCTGCTGCCACCGGTCGACACCAGGTCTTCGACCACCACCACTTTCGCTCCCCAGGGGCATTCGCCCTCGATCTGGTTTGCGAGCCCGTGTCCCTTGGCTGCCGAACGGATGTAGATGAACGGCTTGCCCATCCGCTCGGCCACCAACGCCCCGTGGGCGATGGCCCCGGTGGCGACGCCCGCGATGATGGTCGCCTGCGGGTACTTCTCGGCGATCATGCCGGCGAAACTTTCGTAGATCAGCTTGCGGCTCTCGGGATACGACAGCGTCTTGCGGTTGTCGCAGTAAATGGGGGAATTCCACCCCGAGGCCCAGGTGAACGGGTTTGACGGATTGAGTTTAATTGCGTTAATTTGCAACAGGTTCTCGGCTACTTTCTTACTGATATCGCTCATAAACAATGGTTAGGATCTATTTCGACAAAAAAACGATGACCATCGACTCTGCCGACCGCGGCTATAACCCGGAAACCGTGGTACGCCTGCATGGCGGAGAAGAGGCAACAAATTTGCTCAATTTTCCCGAACATTCCAAATCGGTGCTTTTCTTGTCGGACGACCCCGACGCGGCATTCGAAGCCCTGTGCCGCGGGATGCGCTGCATCACGGCGGCCGGCGGGCTGACCACCCGTCCGGACGGCGGTGTGCTGATGATTTTCCGCCACGGGAAATGGGATCTGCCCAAAGGCAAACTCGAAGATTACGAGCGGATCGATTCGTGCGCCCTGCGCGAGATCGAAGAGGAGTGCGGCATCGGCGGGGTGGTGTGCGGCGGGTTCCTGACCAATACCCATCATATATACCGGTTGCACGGCTCTCCGGTGCTCAAAACGACGTACTGGTACCGCACCCGTTACAATGGCGGCGATGCGCCCCGTCCACAGACGGCCGAAGGCATCGAACGGGTGGAGTGGGTGGCCCCGGAGCGGATACCCCGACTGCTGGAGAATACTTATCCCAACATCCGGGATGTGTTCCGCGTGGCGGGGTATATCTGATCAACCGTTCCCGGGCGTTTCATTATTCCAATGGTTCTGCCATCCTGAACAGGCGTGGGATCGATCTCCCTATGGAGAAGTCGTGTTGTTTCGCACCTGTGTCCGTCCCTGAACGCAGCGAAAGATGGCCGAACCATCGACGCAGCCAAGCGCATACAAGGGTCTCTTTCCCGTTCCCGGAAACAAAACACCCTGCGGGTGCGTCGTTGCGTTCGCCCGGAATGACGGGTTGCCGCACACTCGCTGAGGTTGTCGGGCATCGATTCCTCCCTGGTCGGAAACACCCTGCGGGCGCGTCAATCGTTCAGTTCCCTCAGAATTTCCTCCGCCTGTTCCGCATTTTTTTCTTCCACCCACAACTCCACGCCCGTGGGGTCGAGGCCGGTGGTGACCACCGTGGCCAACGTGTCGTGCACGATCTCGGATCGGATGCCGTACGACTTGAGTTTCGACTGAATGATATGTGCCTCGGACTGTGTTAGATAGCGCCGCAGCAGATGGAGCTTGATATCCTTCTTTTTCATGGCCGTAGGATTTTGTGGTGAATAATGCTGATTCTCATCATAAAGGTAGCTATGAAAATAAATAATTCAAAATTTATGCCGCAAATGTGTCTCGAAACCGTATATTTGTCTTGCCGATAAAAACAGGTTGCCATGTCTCAAGTTGTTCATCTTCACGTACATACCCAGTTTTCCATTCTCGACGGCGCGTCCGACATCAAGAAGTTGGTGCGACGGGCCAAGGAGTTGGGTATGCCCGCGCTGGCCATCACCGATCACGGCAATATGTTCGGGGTGAAGCTGTTTCATCAGACCGCCACCAAAGAGGGGGTGAAGCCCATCCTCGGCTGCGAGGTGTATGTGGTGAGCGGCAGCCGCCACGAGAAGGTGAATAATAAAGAGGCGCGTTACCACCTGATCCTGCTGGCCAAGAACCTGACCGGCTACCACAACCTGATGCGGATCGTGTCGTACTCCTGGACCGAGGGGTTCTACTCGCGCCCGCGGTGCGACAAAGAGCTGTTGCGCAAATACAGCGAAGGGCTGATCTGCTGCTCGGCGTGCCTGGGGGGCGAGCTGTCCAAGGCCATCGTGAACGGGGGTGAAGACCGGGCGTCGGCCGTGATCGAGGAATTCAAATCGATCTACGGCAGCGATTACTACCTCGAGATGCAGCTCCACCGCCCGACCGACGCCTCGATCGGCGGCGACACCTATGAAAGCCAGCTGGAGGTGAACGAAGCGATCGTGCGCCTGGCCCGGAAGCACGGGGTCAAATGCATGGTGTCGAACGACGTCCATTTCATCAACGAAGAGGATGCTCCGGCCCACGACCGCCTGATCTGCCTCAACACGGGCGCCGACCTGCACGATCCGGCGCGTATGCGTTACACCGGGCAGGAGTTTCTGAAGAGCTACGACCAAATGCTCGAACTGTTTCCCGAGTATCCCGAGGCGTTGGAAACCACGCTCGAAATCGCGGACAAAATCGAGACCTACTCGCTGAGCCGCGACCCCTATATGCCCGATTTTCCCCTGCCGGACGACTTTCCGTTCGGATTCGAAAAACTGCGCAACGGAGTGGTCGCCGGCCTGGAAAAAATAACAAACCTGTCCGCCGGACCTCTTCCCGAGTTGAAAAACCGGCTGGAAAGCGTCTCTTCGCTCGAAGAACTGGAGTCGGCGGTGGCGGGCGACCCGGCGCTCGAATCCGTGGCCGCGATGCTGACCACGGCCAAGCAGTTCGAGTTCCTCGAACACATCACCTGCGAAGGGGCGCGCAAACGTTACGGCGACACGTTCGACGACCGCACGCGCGCCCGGCTGGAGTTCGAACTTTCGACCATCGAGCGGATGGGATTCCCGGGCTATTTTCTCATTGTGTGGGATTTTATCCGGGCCGGCCGCCAGATGGGGGTGTCGGTGGGGCCGGGCCGCGGGTCGGCCGCCGGATCGGTCGTGGCTTATTGCTTGGGGATCACCAATATCGATCCGCTGAAATACGACCTGCTGTTCGAACGTTTCCTCAACCCCGAGCGCATCTCGATGCCCGACGTCGACATCGATTTCGACGAAGACGGCCGTGCCGACGTGCTGAAATATGTGGTCGACAAGTATGGACAGAAGCGTGTGGCGCAGATTATCACCTTCGGGACGATGGCGGCCAAGCTGGCCATCCGCGACGTGGCCCGGGTGCAGAAATTGCCCCTGCCCGAGAGCGACCGTCTGGCCAAGATGGTGCCCGAGCGTCCGGGCATCTCGCTCGACGAGGCGTTCAAAGAGGTGCCCGAGCTCGACGCCGAACGCCGGTCCGAGAATAAGCTCATTACCGAGACGCTGCAATACGCCCATGTGCTGGAGGGGTCGGTGCGCCAGACGGGCGTGCACGCCTGCGGGGTGATCATCGGCCGCGACGACTTGGAAAAATTCGTGCCGCTGGCCACCTCCAAGGACGCCGAACTGTTCGTGGTGCAGTACGACGGCAAGCACGTCGAGGACATCGGCCTGCTGAAGATGGACTTTTTGGGACTCAAGACCCTGTCGATCATCAAGGATGCCGTGCACAACGTCTACCTGTCGAAAGGCATCCGGATCGACATCGACGCCATTCCGCTCGACGACCCGAAAACCTATGAACTGTACAGCTCGGGCGAAACCACCGGCCTGTTCCAGTTCGAGTCGCCGGGAATGAAAAAGCACCTGCGGGCCCTGAAGCCCAACCGGTTCGAAGACCTGATCGCCATGAACGCCCTCTACCGTCCGGGCCCCATGGAGTACATCCCCGACTTCATCGCCCGCAAGCACGGGCAGCAGGCCATCACCTACGACCTGCCCGAGATGGAGGAGTACCTGAAAGACACCTACGGCATCACCGTGTACCAGGAGCAGGTGATGCTCCTGTCGCAGAAGCTGGCCGGATTCACCGGGGGCCAGGCCGACACCCTGCGCAAGGCCATGGGCAAAAAGCAGAAAGAGGTGCTGGACAAAATGAAGGACAAGTTCCTCGACGGCGCCGCCCAACGGGGCCACGACAAGGCGATCTGCGAAAAGATATGGCGCGATTGGGAGGCGTTCGCTTCCTATGCGTTCAACAAGTCGCATTCGACGTGCTATGCCTATGTGTCGTACCAGACGGCCTACCTCAAGGCCAACTATCCGGCCGAGTTCATGGCCGCGCTGCTGAGCCGCAATCTGTCGGATATATCCAAAATCGGCTTTTTCATGGACGAATGCCGCCGCATGGGGATCAACGTGTTGGGGCCCGACGTGAACAAGAGCCTGTCGCAGTTCTCGGTCGACGCCGACGGCAACATCCGTTACGGGATGGGCGGGGTGAAGGGCGTGGGCGAACTGGCCGTGCAGAACATCATCGACACCCGGAAAGAGAGCGAATACACCTCGGTCTACGATTTCTTCGAGCGGGTCAATTTGCAGACGGTCAATAAGAAATGCGTCGAGTCGCTGGCTGCCGGCGGGGCGTTCGATTCGGTGTCGGATTTCCACCGCAGCCTTTATTTCATTGACCCCGAAGGAAGCGGGAATAACTTTATCGGGGCGTTGGCGGGCTACGGCCAGCGCATCCAGAGCGAGAAGAACAATGCCCAGCAGAGCCTCTTCGGCGGGTTCGGGGCCGATGTCACCATCCAGAAGCCGCAGCCGCCCGCGGGCGAGCAGTGGAGCAAACTGATGACCCTGAACAAAGAGAAAGAGGTGACGGGCATCTACCTGTCGGCCCACCCGCTGGATGAGTACGATATCGTGATCAAGAATTTCTGCTCGCATACCCTCTCGGACTTCAACAACCTGGAGGCGATCAAGGGCAGCGACTTCGCCGTGGCGGGGCTGGTGACCGAGGCCGTGCACCTGTTCTCGAAAGAGGGCAAGCCCTACGGCCGGTTCACCATCGAAGACTATACCGACAAATATCAATTTTCGGTGTTCGGAAAACAATATGAGGAGTTCCGACGTTATATGTACGAGCATTACTATCTGTTCGTCAAGGGATCGGTGCGGCCGCGCCCCTACCGCGAAACCGACCTGGAGGCCCGCATCGGCTCCATATCCACGCTGTCGGAGGCTAAAGAGACCCTGATCCGGGAGTTGACCATCGCTGTCGACATCAACGACATCGACCAGGAGTTTGTGTCGGGGCTCAAAACGGTGGCCGCGGAAAACAAGGGAAGCACCCGGATGCGCATCAAGCTCATCGACTACGAGATGGATATGGCCGTGACGCTTTACTCGCGCACCTTTCCCGTGGATGTCAACCGGAACGTGGTCAAATTCATGGAGAATTATCAGCTCCGGTATGCGTTGAGATAGGTATTTTTATATAACTTCGTCAGAAATTTTTTTAAATCAAATAATACAATTCCTTATGGCAACAGAAATTACTACTTCCAACTTCGACGAGCTGATGAATTCGGGAAAACCGATGCTGATCGACTTTTGGGCCGAATGGTGCGGCCCGTGCCAGATGCTGGGCCCCATCATTGAGGAGATCGCCGCCGAATACGAAGGCCGGGCCATTGTCGGCAAATGCGATGTGGAGTCCAACAACGCCATTGCGGCTAAGTTCGGGGTGCGCAACATCCCGTACATGGTTTTCATCAAAAACGGCGAACTGGTCGACAAACAGATCGGCCTGACCCCGAAAAAGAGCCTGACTGAAAAACTGGATAAGATCCTGTAACGAACAAATGACAACCAACCTGCGAACAACCATGAAAAAGTTCTTGCACCTTTTGATAGTGCCATTGCTGGCTTCCGCGGCCCTGCTGACCGGTTGCGGCAATGGCGGCGACGATCCGACTCCCGAACCGGAGCCCCCCAAATTCATCCTTACCTCCGACGGGTTCAGTTTTACTGGAGCTTCGGCCAATATGCGCCTGACCAACGAACAGAAAAATTATGTCATCGCCCTTGAAACCAATGCCACGCAGACGTGGACGGCGACTGTCGCCTATCCTGAAACGGGCGAAGGCAAAACGGGCTTCCTGACGGTATCTCCGCTCACCGAGCAGACCGGGCCGGGGTCCCTATCCGTCAATTGCGCTGAAAACACGGGTAAAACCGAGCGCAAGGCGACGGTGACGATCAGGTATGGCTCCAAAACGTATGTCATCAATGTGGCGCAGTTGCCTTACACGCTTCCCACGGTGCTCGTCTCCCCGAACAAGATGTTCAGTATCGACGACCAGGGCGGCGACAAGGCGTTTGCCATCACCTCGTACCCTGCCGGAGCGGAGTTTGAGTACGAAGAGGCGAACAACTGGATCACTCCCGTTGCGGGCCAGACGACCACCTGGAATTTCGCCGTCAACGATTCGAAAGACTGGCGCGGGGGCAAGATCTACATCTACCTGGCCGGCAAGCATGAGTTGCTCGACTCGATCACGGTGATCCAGGCCGGCTATCCGGTGCCGACGGTCACCGTCACCCCGGCCAAAACGATTGTTGTCGATAATCTGGGCGGAGAACGGGCGTTCACCGTTAATACGTTGCCTTCGGCGGCCAACATCAGCTACCGGATCGACGCTCCGGACGACTCGTGGATCACGCCCGTTGCAGGCAAAACGACCACGTGGAACGTGGCTGCGAGTGGCTCAGGCAACGCCCGCACAGGCAAAATTTATATCGTGTACGAGGACAAAGGGATCGTCATCGATTCCATTACGATCAACCAGCTCGACAACTCTCCCGTTACCGAAGTCGAAACACCCATTCCCGTCCCGGCGGCCGGGAACAGCTACTGTGTCGTCGGATCGGTGTCTATTCCCGAAAGCGTCGGAGGCGGATTCAGTCTCTCGAACACCACCAACGTGGTCGACATGTACTTCCGTGTCGGAAAGGCGGGCGTGTTGAACCTGGGTCTGGTGGGCAACGCGGGCGGAAGCTCGAATACGGGCGTGGTGAAGGCGACTGTCCTCGGGATGGCCGTGAACGTCACCATGACCGGTTCCGCCACCAAGTTTTACTCCATCGGCAAGTTCAATGTTACGGCCCCCGGATATATCAAGGTGTCGCTCCAGGGCGTGTCCAAGACCGGCGGCAGCTACTACGGCACCGTCACCGGCCTGAAGATCGGCGGCGCGGCCACCACGGGAACCAACAATTTCGTTACCGAAGCCAAGGTGCCCACCGAACAGTATTGGTCGCGCCGCGGGCCGTCGGTACACCTGAATTATACCATCGGTTCCAATATCGAATATTTCTATAACGAGTTGACCGTTCCCGAAGGCAACGATGTGATCGGCAGTTACTTCATGACCAACGGTTTCGGGGAAGGGTATTGCGGGTTCCAGGTCAAATCCGCTTCCGAGCGCTGGGTACTGTTCTCGGTGTGGAGCCCGTTTAAGACCGACGATCCGAAGACCATTCCGGCCGACCAGAAAGTGACGGTTGTTCGTAAAGGACAGGGTGTTACCGCGCAGGAATTTGGCGGTGAAGGGTCTGGAGGACAGAGCTATCTGGTTTATCCGTGGAAGGCGGGTGTGACCTATAAGATCCTGACCCAGGTCAAGTATTACGGTACTTCATCATTTTCGACATATCCCCACCTGACTGAATACACCGCTTACTTCTTCGATCCGGTTCAGAATGCATGGAGGTTGATTGCAGCTTGGCGGCGTCCGGATACTTCGATCAAGACTTATACCGGGGCCCATTCGTTCCTTGAGAATTTCAAGCCGGAACAGGGCTGGATCACCCGCGAGGTCAATTTCGGCAACCAGTGGACGCGAAACCTGAGCGGCCAGTGGACCGAAGTGACCCAGTGCAGGTTTACGTATGACAATACGGCGGCCCAGGGATTGAGAGCCGACTATTACGGCGGGACGAACGGGAATAAGTTCGTGCTGAAAAATTGCGGGTTCTTCGATAGCAATACCGTTTACAATACGACGTTCACCCGTACGGCCAACGGAGCGTCCGCGATGCCGGACATCGATCTGGAGGCGCTGAAGGCCATCCCTTCGGTGGGAATGTAGGCAGCCCCCGATGATGTAAAAGAGAGACCCCTCCGGGAAAGTTCGTTAAAATGAACTTTCCCGGAGGGGTCTCTCTTTCTTTTTTAGCCGGAGTCGGAATTGCTGTCCGGCCTGTTGCGAGAAACGCGGCCTTTCCGGGGCTACTTATGCCGCTTGGCGAGTTCGCGTTCCAGATCGGCGATGGTGTAGCCTTTCGAAACGAGCAGCACCAGCAGATGGTAGATCAGGTCGGAGGCTTCGTAGATCATCGCCTCGTCGTTGCCGGCGACGGCTTCGATCACTGTTTCGACGGCCTCTTCGCCCACCTTCTGGGCGATCTTGTTCACCCCTTTGTTGAACAGTTTGGTGGTGTAGGAGCCTTCGGGCATGGTTTTGTGGCGACCCTGGATCACGTGTTGCAGGTAGCGGATAAACCCTTCGGTCTCTTCCGAGGCGAAACAGGTGCGCTCTCCGGTATGGCAGACGTTGCCGGCGGGAATGACGCGCACAAGCAGCGTGTCGTTGTCGCAATCCTTGGCGATGGAAACCACGTCGAGGAAATTGCCGCTGGTTTCGCCTTTTGTCCACAGGCACGAGCGGGTGCGGCTGTAGAACGTGACTTTGCCCGTTGCGACGGTTTTGTCGTAGGCCTCCCGGTTCATGTAACCCAGCATCAGCACCTGGAGAGTGTTGTCGTCCTGGATGATGGCCGGGATGAGGCCGTCGCCGTTTTTACCGGCGTCTAATTCGTTGAAAGTTATCATGGTTTCTGTTTTAGTTTCACGTTGTGTCATCCTGAGTACCCCGAAGGATCTTTCGATCAGAGGGATTGCATGCGCCTTGCGATGATGAAGCGAGCCGCAGAGTCGCAACAGATGCTTTTGTTGTCAGAGCTGCCCGACTCGCTTTATGAACGCCATGAGGCGAATCGCAGGTTCCTGATAATAAACACCCTTTGGGTGCGCTCGCGATGACAACCGAGTGTTATAACCTTACGGTAATGCCCCGGCTGTCCAGTTCCTGTTTCAGTTCCGGTATGCGGATCTGTCCGAAGTGGAACACGCTGGCGGCCAGCGCCGCATCGGCCTTTCCGACGGTCAATACCTCGGCGATGTCGTCGGTGCTGCCCGCGCCGCCCGAAGCGATCACCGGAATCGAGAGCAGTTCGTTCAGTTTGGCGAACGCCTCGCACGGATAGCCCTGTTTTGTGCCGTCGTGGTCCATCGAGGTGAAGAGGATCTCGCCCGCTCCGCGCTCCTGTCCTTCCCTGGCCCAGGAGAACAGTTCCTTGTCGGTGAATTTCGTTCCGCCGTGCGTGGTGACGATCCATTGCCCCTCGCGCAACTTGGCGTCGATGGCCAGCACCAGCACCTGGCTGCCGTAGCGCGACGAGATTTCGGTGATCAGGCCGGGATTGTAGACCGCCGCGCTGTTGATCGACACCTTGTCGGCCCCGGCGTTGAGCAGGTTGGCCACGTCCTCGACCGACGAGATGCCGCCGCCCACGGTGAACGGGATGTCGATGTTCTCGGCGATGCGGCGCACCAGGTCGACGAACGTTTTGCGTCCTTCGAGCGTGGCGCTGATGTCGAGGAACACCAACTCGTCGGCTCCCTGTCCGGCATAGGCTTTGCCCAGTTCCACCGGGTCGCCCACGTCCTGCAGGTTAACGAAATTGACTCCTTTTACCGTCTTCCCGTCCTTGATGTCGAGACAGGGGATGATTCTTTTTGCAAGCATTGCTGTATCTGTTCTAAGGTGATTTTATTCTCGTAAATGGCTTTGCCGACGATGACGCTGCGGAGCTTCATGCGATCGAGCCGTTTGATGTCGTCGATCGACGAAATGCCGCCGCTGACGGTCACCTCCACGCCGGGAAACTCCTTTTGCAGCTCTTCGTACAGCCCGAACGAGGGGCCTTCGAGCATGCCGTCTTTCGAGATGTCGGTGCAGATGACCTGCGACAGGCCGTATGAAACGAACTTGCGGATCAGGTCGGCCGCCGAAACGTCCGAACTCTCCAGCCAGCCATGGGTGGCGACGCGGCCCTCTTTGACGTCGGCCCCGAGGATGATGTGTTCGGTGCCGTATTTTTTGATCCATCCGGCCAGCAACTCGGGGTTGAGGATGGCCACGCTGCCGCAGATGGCGCGGTCGGCGCCGGCCAGGAACACCTCGTTCAACGCTTCCTCGCTTTTGATGCCGCCGCCGTACTGGATGGTCAGCTTTGTTTTCCCGGCAATGCGTTCGAGCACGGCCAGGTTCATCGGCTTCGACGCCTTGGCGCCGTCCAAATCGACCAGGTGCAGGCGTTTGACGCCGATCTCCTCGTACATTTTGGCGACCCTGAGCGGGTCTTTGAAGTAGGTGGTCTTGCGGTCGTAGTCGCCCTGGGTCAGGCGCACGCACTCGCCGCCGATCAGGTCGATGGCCGGGATGATATCGATCATAGCGTCAGGAAATTTTTGAGGATTTGTTCGCCCGTCTTCCCGCTTTTCTCGGGGTGGAACTGGCAGCCGTAGAAGTTGTCGCGGTTCAACGCCCCGCTGAACGGCCGGCCGTAGAACGTCTGGGCGGCAGTGCTCCCGCTGATGCAGGGCGAGTAGGAGTGGACGTAATAGATGTAGCTGTTCTCTCCGATTCCGTTGAACAGCGGCGTCCTGAGCTGTGAAATCGTGTTCCAGCCCATGTGGGGGATCTTGATTTTGTTGCCCTTCTCGTCGGTTTCGGCGGCGGAGAACCGGGTGACCTTGTTGTCGAAAATGCCGATGCAGGGGGTGTCGCCCTCTTCGCTGTGGCTGCACATGAGCTGTGTGCCGATGCAGATGCCCAGCACGGGCCGGGTCAGGCGGCGGATCGCCTCGTCGAGCCGCTTCCCGCGCAGGTTTGCCATCGCCACGGCGGCATGGCCCACGCCGGGCAGGATCACCCGGTCGGCGCTCCCGATCTCAGCGGGGTCGCCGGTCAGAATGAACTCCGCACCGAGTCGCCTGAGCGCGTTGGCCACCGACAGGATGTTGCCCGTGTTGTAGTCGACGATCGCTATCATAAGACGCCTTTGCTGCTGGGCAGCGTGTAATTAAACGGGTTGCGGGCAATGGCCATCTTCAGCGCGCGGGCGAACGCCTTGAAAACGCCCTCGATCTTGTGGTGCTCGTTCTCGCCCGTGGCCGTGATGTGGAGGTTGCATTGGGCCGCCTCACACAGGCTTTTGAAGAAGTGTTTGAACATCTCGGCCGGGGTGTCGCCGATCATTTCGCGGTGGAATTCGGCGTCCCACTCGAACGAGATGCGTCCTCCGAAATCGAGCAGCACCATGGCCCGGCATTCGTCCATGGGCAGGGCGTAGCCGTAGCGCTCGATGCCGCGCTTGCTGCCCAGCGCCTTGCGGATGGCCTCGCCCAATACGATGGCCGTGTCTTCCATCGTGTGGTGCTCGTCGACGTGCAGGTCGCCTTTGACGCGCAGGTTGAGCGACACTCCGGCGTGGTGCACGATCTGCCACAGCATGTGGTCGAAGAAGTTGAGCCCCGTTTCGATGTGCGATTCCACCGCGCCGTCCAGATCGAGCGTCAGGCAGATGTCGGTCTCCCTGGTGGCGCGGCACACGGTGGCGGTGCGGTCTTCCATGCGCAGGAACTCGTAGATCTTACGCCAGTCGTCGGTGGCCAGTACGCAGATTTCTTTCACTCCTTCGGGCAGGATGGACGTGTCGGGGCGGAAAAGGATTCCTTTGGCGCCCAGGTTCTTTGCCAGTTCGATGTCGGTGGCGCGGTCGCCGATCACGTACGAGTTCGCCAGGTCGTAGCTGCCGTCCATGTATTTGCCCATCATGCCGGTGCGGGGCTTGCGCGTGGGGGCGTTCTCCTCCGGCAGCGAGCGGTCGATCAGGATGTCGTCGAACGTCACGCCTTCGCCCTCAAGCGTTTTGAGCATCTTGTTCTGGGCCGGCCGGAATGTCTCCTCAGGGAACGATGCCGTGCCCAGCCCGTCCTGGTTGGTGACCATGGCCAGTTCGTAATCCAGGCGGGCGATCAGCGACATGGCCGTAATGGCCCCGGGAATGAACTCCAGTTTTTCGAGCGAATCGATCTGGAAGTCGGTCGGCGGTTCGACGATCAGCGTGCCGTCGCGGTCTATGAAGAGTGCTTTTTTCATCTTTTAGTTTTATAAAAATTTCGTATTTACTTTTTTCTTGATGAAAAAGTAACAAAAAATCAAGGCCCGATGTTTTGTGGCCCGCAATACAGCACGAGTCCGGGCCAGCGCTAAACTCGCTTCGCTCAAACAACGCGCTGCCTTTCCGGCTTCTTAGCTGTGCGGGTACCCGCACAAAAACATATGGCCGGATCTGAGCGCTCGGTCGCGCTCATTGGAACGCGTACCTGAGCGTAGTTGCATTACAACCCTGCCAACACCTCCACGGTGCGGCGGTTTTCTGCGGGCATACCCACGGTGATGCGCAGGCATCCGGCGCACAGGGGCATCTTCGAGCGGTCGCGGACAATCACCCCGGAGTCGATCAGTTTGTCGTAAACGGCTTTCGGATCGTCCACTTTCACCAGCACAAAGTTAGCGTCCGATGGGTATATTTTGCGTATGAGGGGCAGTTTTTTCAGGTTTTCGTGAAGCGTTTTGCGTTCGGCGACCAGTTCCGCCACCTGTTTCTCGGTTGCCGGGCTCTCCTCCAGCATCTCGAGAACTTTTTGTTGCGTGAGCACGTTGATGTTGTAGGGATACTTCACCATGCCCATCACCCCGACGATTTCGGCCGACGCGAATGCCAGCCCGAGCCTCAGCCCGGCCATGCCCCACGCTTTCGACAGGGTTTGCAGGACGATGAGCCAGGGGTATTTCTCCAACTCGGGCAGGAAACTCCCGCCCGGAGCGAAGTCGATGTACGCCTCGTCCAGTACCACGATGCCTTTGAACCCCTCGATGATTTTGATGATCTCGTTTCTGTCGAGCAGATTGCCCGAGGGGTTGTTGGGCGAGCAGAGGAAAATGAGTTTGGTGTTTTTGTCCGTGGCGGCGAGCACCTTGGCGGCGTCGAGCGAGAAATCGTCGTTCAGCAGCACCTCGCGCAACTCCACATCGTTGATGGCCGCCGCCACTTTGTACATCCCGTACGAGGGGGCGATGGCCACGGCGTTGTCCACTCCCGGGGAGCAGAACATGCGGTACGCCAGGTCGATGGGTTCGTCGCTGCCGTTGCCGATGAAGATGTTTTCGGCGGGCAGCCCCTTGATCTGCGACAATCGCCGTTTGAGCTGCTTCTGGTGCGGGTCGGGATAGCGGTTGCAGCCGTTGGGGTACGGGCTCTCGTTGGCGTCGAGGTAGATGTCGACCTCGGCCTTGCACTCGTCGCGCGCGGTGGAATACGGCGTGAGCGAAGCGATGTTTTTGCGGAGCAGGTTCTTTATGGTCATTTTTCTATTTTCTGTCATTATACCGGGTATTGCCAAGTGGTTTCCGATAGTTCTCTTTGTGAGCGCACGCAGGTCTCCGACAACAAAACACCCTATGGGCGTATTTTGTTCAGCCGGACGGTTACGGCGTTTTTGTGGGCCTGCAACTGTTCGGCTTCGGCCATGGTTTCGATGGTGACGCCGATGTTCAGCAGCCCTTCGGGGGTGATCTCCTGGCAGGTGATCTTCTTGGTGAAGCTGTCGAGGTTGACGCCGCTGTACGAGGCCGCCCAGCCGTTGGTAGGCAACGTGTGGTTCGTGCCCGAGGCGTAGTCGCCGGCGCTTTCGGGGGCATAGTTGCCGAGGAAGATGCTTCCCGCCGACTCGATTTTATCCGCGATTTTCCACGGGTTGGCCATCGAAATGATGAGGTGCTCGGGGGCGTAGCGGTTGGTAAACCCGATCATCTCCTCCGTTGATTGCAGCACAATGATGCGGCTGTTTTCAAGGCTGCTTGCGGCCAATGCCTCGCGGGGCAGTGCTTTCAGCTGGATCTCGACCTCGGTTTGCACCGCTCTGGCCAGCGTTTCCGAGTCGGTTGCCAGGATTGCCTGCGAGTCGTTGCCGTGCTCGGCCTGCGATAACAGGTCGGCGGCCACGAACGACGCGTCGGCCGTGTCGTCGGCCATCACCAGCACCTCCGACGGGCCGGCGGGCATGTCGATCGCTGTGTCCGACACGCTCACCATCTGTTTGGCGATGGTCACGTACTGGTTGCCGGGGCCGAATATCTTGTCGACCTTGGGAACGGTTGCCGTGCCGTAGGCCATCGCTCCGATCGCCTGCGCCCCGCCGCACTTGAAAATTTTGCTCACCCCGCACAATCCGGCGGCATAGAGAATGGCCGGGTGGATGCCTCCTTCGGCGTTCGGCGGCGTGCAAAGCACGATCTCGCGGCACCCGGCGATCTGCGCCGGTACGGCCAGCATCAGCACGGTCGAGAACAGCGGCGCGCTGCCGCCGGGGATGTACAGCCCCACCTTCTGAATAGGGACGGTTTTTTGCCAGCACCTCACGCCGGGCGCGGTTTCGACGAATACGTCCCCGCGTTTTTGCGCGGCATGGAACGCTTCGATATTTGCCTTGGCGGCAGCGATGGCCTGTTTCAACTCCGGCGCAACAGCGGCTTGCGCTTCGCTTATTTCCTGTTGCGAAACGGCCAGCGAGGCGAGCTTTGCCTTGTCGAATTTCTCCGCAAAGTCGAGTAACGCACTGTCGCCCCCGACTTTTACCTGCGCCAGGATCCCGGCCACGGCTTCGTTTTTTTCCGCGCTCGTAGCCTGCGTTCCGCGTTTGAGCAGGACGTCCCATTCGGCCTCGGGCGGGTTGGCAATGATTTCAATCATCACAGGATCATTTTTTCGAGCGAGAGCACCAGGATATCTTCCGCTTCGAGTTTTTTGAGGTCTTCGATCTTGTTCCACAGTTCCTTCTCGTCGATCACCACGTGGATCGAGCTCCATCCCTGCTGGGCCAGCGGCAGGATGGTGGGGCTTTTCATGCCCGGAAGCATGGCCACGATCTTTTCGATGTTGGCATTGGGGACGTTCATCAGCATGTATTTTTTGCCTTTGCTGCGTTCCACCGATTCGAAACGGAACAGCAGCTGGGCGAGGATCGCTTTCTTCTCGTCGCTCAAGGTCCGGTTGGCGATCAGCACGGCTTCGGAGAACAATACCTGTTCGACCTCCACCAGTCCGTTGGTCACCAGCGTGCCGCCGCTGCTGACGATGTCGAAGATGCAATCGGCCATGCCCACGGCCGGGGCGATCTCGACCGAGCCGGCGATCTCGTGGATGTCGGCCGCGATGTTGTTGTCGCGGAAGAAGCGGCGCAGCACCTTCGGGTACGACGTGGCGATGCGCTTGCCGTTGAAGTAGGCCAGCCCGTCGTATTTGTCGGCTTTGGGGATCGCCAGCGAGATGCGGCATTTGCCGAACCCGAGCTTGTTGACGATGTCCACCGGCTGTTCTTTTTCCTCGACCTCGTTCAGGCCCACGATGCCGATGTCGGCCACGCCCATGGCCACGGCGTGCGGAATGTCGTCGTCGCGCAGGTACAATACTTCCACCGCAAAATCGGGGCTCTTGGCCAGCAACTTGCGTTTGCTCTGTTCGATGGTGATGCCCGCCTCGGCAAGCAGTTGGATGCTCTCTTCGTTCAATCGTCCCTTGGCCTGGACTGCTAATCTGATCATGGTTTTCTCGGTTTTTTTAATAAAAAAAGCCTACCCTTTTCAAGGTAAGCTTCCGTATTATATTCTTATTCGGTTTCGTTCGTAAGATACAACAGGTCCAAAGCCTACCCCAAGCGGTGTAAGTGATGGTGGTGGTGGCCGTGGATGTTGTTCGGTGCAATCATTGTCGAGCGATGTTTACGCCGCAAATATACGGCGTTTTCGTTAAAGTGCAAATTTTTAGGAGAAAATCGTTTTTAGGCCGCTTCGGAAGCAAAACTTAAACGGCTTCTGAGGAATTTATTATAAATTTGCGGGCAAATAAAAAACAGAACCTATGCTGACGTTGAAGCAAATCCGCGAGAACACCCGGGACACCATAACGCGGCTGGCCGTAAAAGGCTGTGACGCCGCCCCGCAGATCGAAAAAATCATTGCGCTCGACGACCGCCGCAAAGCGATCCAGTCCCAGTCCGACGCCCTGCTGGCCGAGTTGAACGCCCTGTCGAAGCAGATCGGCATCCTGTTCAAGGAAGGCAAAAAAGACGAGGCCGACAAAGCCAAAGAGCGCACCGTCACGATCAAGGATGAAAGCCGGGCGCTGGAAGAAGAGTTGAAAAAAACCGAAGACGAACTGAACGCCGCCATCGTGCTGCTGCCCAACCTGCCGCACGGGTCGGTGCCCGCGGGTCGCACGGCCGAAGACAATGTGGTGGTGCGCAGCGGCGGCGATATTCCGGTATTGGGCGACAAGGCGCTGCCCCATTGGGAAATCGCGAAAAAATACGACATCATCGACTTCGAGCTGGGCACCAAACTCACCGGGGCCGGGTTCCCCGTATATAAAGGGAAAGGCGCGGCGTTGCAGCGTGCATTGATTACTTTTTTCTTGGACTGCAATACCGCTGCGGGTTACACCGAGGTGATGCCGCCGTTGATGGTCAACGAGGCGTCAGGTTTTGGCACGGGCCAGCTTCCCGACAAAGAGGGGCAGATGTACCATGCCACCGAAGACAATTTCTACCTGATCCCCACGGCCGAGGTGCCGGTGACCAACATCTACCGCGACGTGATCCTCGACGAGAAAGACCTGCCCGTGGGCCTGACCGCCTACACCCCCTGCTTCCGCCGTGAGGCCGGTTCGTACGGCAAGGATGTGCGCGGCCTGAACCGCCTGCACCAGTTCGACAAGGTGGAGATCGTGCGCGTCGAGCACCCCGAAAAATCGTACGAGGCATTGGATAAAATGGTGGCGCACGTCGAGTCGATCATTCAGAAACTGGGACTGCCTTACCGCATTCTGCGGCTGTGCGGCGGCGACATGAGCTTCACCTCGGCGCTGACCTACGACTTCGAGGTCTATTCGGCCGCGCAGGGGCGTTGGCTGGAAGTGTCGTCGGTGTCGAACTTCGAGTCGTTCCAGGCCAACCGGCTCAAGCTTCGCTTCCGCGACGGCGGTAAGAAAACCACCCTGGCCCACACGCTCAACGGCAGTTCGCTGGCCTTGCCCCGTATTCTGGCGGCGCTGCTGGAGAACAACCAGACTCCCGGGGGAGTGCGCATTCCGCAGGCGCTGGTGCCCTACACCCGCTTTGAGTCGATCGCGGAATAGGGGCGATAGAGAGCCTTTCGAATCCTCCGCGACTCGCGCAGTTGCGGGGGATTTTGATTTGACGGGCGCCCTCCGGCCAGCCGGGAAATGATCGTATTGTTGTAAAAAACACAAAAAAATCGCGATTTTTTTGCAAATCAATAGAAAGTCCGTATATTTACAGTAACAAGGGGAGTGTTTTTTTGCCTGCGAAAGTTTTTTCGGCAAACGGAAAGCGGAACCTGATGTGTCGATGTAACTTTTTTGCCGTTCATACGTTATATTGATAAAGAAACGTGACACATAAGCGGGTAAGGCCCTGTAACCTAAAACTTAAATAATCATGAAACGGTTGATTTTCAGTTGCTTGATTGTAGCCTTGGCGGCATTGTCGACCTCGTGCGGCTCGTCGTCGCGGGCGACGTCATCGCGTTATGGCGACGAACTTTATAACTCCAATTACCGAAGGGTGGCTACGGTGACCCAGGCTTCCTCCGCTACGAATACCCAGAAAGCCGTGCAGCAGAAACCGGCCGAAGTCACCACCGCTTCGGGCGATGAGGTGATTCCCTTCTCGATGGACGGCGCCGAGGCTGTTCCGCAGAACAATGGCGGCGGACAGTCGTATGCCGTGCAGCAGGACGGCGGCCAGGCGTCGAATGTGAACGTCTACAACGTCTATATCGAGGATGACCCGTGGCGCTATTCGAGCCTTTACGGATATTATTCCTCGGTCGACCCGTGGTGGATGTACGGCTATAACATCCTGCCCGTTGCCCGCCCGGGAATCAGTTTCTCGTTCAGCTGGGGATGGAATTGTTATAATCCGTGGTATTACGGCCGGTACAACCCGTATTACTATAACCCTTACTATGGTTACGGGGGCTATTACGGCCCGTATTATTACGCGCCCTATCAGTGGGGGTATTATTCCTCGTGGTCGTATTGGAACCGTCCGTATTGGGGCTGCGATCCCTATTACCCCGGATATAACCCCTATTATTATGGAGGCGGATATTATTATCCCTCGCATCCGGGCAAAAACAATCCCGTTTATTACAGCAGTTCGCCCTCGACCAGGCGCCGTTCGTCGAGCTTGGGCAACGGCACTTACGACAACCCGTACCGCCAGGGAGGGATCTCGGGAGCGAGCTACCGCAGTTCGTCGTCGGGCTACAACTCGTCTGCTACACGGCAGAGGGGATCCGTCGGTACGACTTCGCGGTCAGCCGGAGGCTCGTCTTCTTCGACCTCGACCACCCGTCAGAGGGGTTCCGTGGAACCTGTCCGCAGTTCGACGTACGATCCCAATACAAGCGGCGCAGGCAGCACTACGCGTCAGAGGGGTGGTGCGGGTTCCGTCTCTTCGGGCGGCAGCTACACGCCTCCGGCCGGTGCTTCGGGCGGATCGGGAAGTGGTGCTTCCGGCACCTCGACCGATACCAGGCAGCGCGGAACGGTTTCGAATCCGTCAAATAGCGGCTCATCGGGCGGTTCGGTTTCAGGCGGATCGAGGAGTGGTTCCTCGGACGTAAGCACCCCGACTGACACGCGGCACCGCGGAACGGTTACAAATCAGTCCGGCGGCGGATCGTCAAGCGGATCGTCGGGTGCCAGCAGGTCGGGATCTTCGAATTTGCAGCGCGGATACTCAAACGAATACTCAAGCGGCTCGTCGACCCACAACAGGCCGGCTTCGTCGGGCAGCAGCTATTCGGGCGGCTCATCGAGCGGTTCATCGGGTAGCTATTCGAGTGGATCGGGTTCCGGTTCAAGCAGGTCGTCTTCGTCAGGCTCCAGTTCTTCTTCGAGCTCCAGTTCTTCTTCGTCCGACAGGCAGCGGGGCAGCAGTTCCGGTTCATCGAGCAGCAGCTATTCGAGCGGCGGCGGTTCATCGAGCGGATCGAGTTCGGGCGGCTCTTCCGGAGGCTCTTCGGGCGGAACCCGCCGCAGGTAATATTTGAAAAATATCGATACGGATCCGCAGGGCTTCCTGCTCTGCGGATCTGTTATAACCCATATCAGCTTCCGTAAATTATGAAGAAAATTTTATCCGCCGTTTGCTTTGTTGCGGTGGGCATCACAACGGTTCACGCACAAACGGCCTCGGACGTATTGCGGTTTTCGAGGTATAACTACAATCTGGGCACGGCCCGCAGCATCGGGATGGGAGGGGCTTTCAGCTCGCTCGGGGCCGACGCCTCGTCGATCGGCATCAACCCCGCCGGACTGGGGATGTACCGTTCGAACGAGATCACCTATACTCCGGCGCTGTCGTTCATCAACAACAATTCGGTGTACGAGGGGCTCAACTATTCCGATGAGTTTCAGAGTGTCAGCACCTCGGCCAATAAAACCAAGTACCTCAACGGCAACTTCGGGCTGGTGGTGCACGAGTCCGACTATGCCAACCGCGGCTGGGCGGTGGGCTTCAGCTACAACCGGCTGGCCGACTTCAACGGCACGGTGAGGGTGCAGGGTTTCAACGGCAAGAACTCGATCGCCGACAAATTCATGACCCAGCTCAACCACGGAGCGTACGACCCTACAAAAATCGGCCCGGGCGACTACCGTATCTTCGACGGCATCAACGTGGCCGACTGGGGGGCGGTGCTGGCTTACCAGACGTTCCTGGTCAATTATAACCCCGCTTACGGGGGCTACACCTTATACGAAGACGCTGAATTTCCGGAGGCCGGGCCGGTGTTCGGCGCCAACGCGCAGATCATTCCGCAGTACGACGTCTACACCTCGGGCGGCGTCGACGAGTACTCGCTGGCCCTGGGCAGCCAGGTGAGCGACGCCCTGTACCTGGGGGTTGCCGTCGGCATACAGGACCTCCGCTACAAGGAGCACAAAACCTACACCGAGGTGCCGTTCGACAACACCGGAGGCTATCTGCAACGCGCTATCTACGACACCTACCTTGAGATGGAAGGGACGGGCTTCAATGTCAAACTCGGGGCCGTGGTGACCCCGATTCCCAACCTGCGCATCGGGCTGGCCGTGCATACGCCTTCGTTCATCGACGTTTCGGATATCTACCAGGAACGGATGACGGTCAACGAAACCAACTCCGTCGACGCGCAGGTCGAATACACGCCCGAACCCATCCAGGAATACACGATGCAGACGCCCACGCGTCTGATCGGCGGGTTGTCGTATGTGATTGCCCGGAGCGTGATCCTGTCGGCCGACTACGAGCTGACCTGGTTCAACGGGATGCGCGCCGACGGGCTCGATCTGACGTTCCGCGACGACATCAAGCGTGAAGTGAAAGCGGCCTACCGCGCCACCAGCAACGTTAAGGCGGGGATCGAGGCCAACCTCGGCTATGGGATATTCCTGCGCGGGGGCTACGGCTTTTACAGTTCGGTCTACAAACGGAGCGACTTGCAGGATTACGGGGCCATCCAAAACGTCTCGTGCGGCATCGGCTACCGTACCGACAAGTTCTTTATCGACGCGGCCTATATCAACAGCCAGACGAAAGAGTTGCCCTACTATCTGTACAGCTACAACGGCAACCCGATGTTCCAGTCGGACGGCATCACCCGCACCGAAAAGACCACCGACAACGTGTTGCTGACCTTCGGGTATAAATTTTAACGGAATGTTTTCCAGAGCCTGCAACGACTGCCCGGTTGTTGCAGGTTCTTTTTTTAATCGCCATGCCGCTTGTTGAAACGATAGAAACGGATGCCGCCGCCATTCTTCTGTGGCGTATTGCCGAGAGCGAAGACGAGTTGCTTGCCGCTGTGCGCCTTACCGCCGGCGAGGCGCTCTGTTTCTCCGGATTGTCGCACGGGCGGCGTCGGCGCGAGTGGTTGGCGGCCAGAACGGTTATTAAGAATTTTTTGGGCGCCGGAACCGAGGTGGAATACGATGCGGACGGCGCGCCCCGGCTTGTTGGCGGTCGGCGGTCGATCAGCATTTCGCATGCCGGGGGATATGTGGCCGTGATGTTCGCCCGGGCCCGGTGCGGCGTGGATATCGAGGAAGCGGGACGCGATTTCGGCAGGGTTGCCCCTCGTTATATCCTGGAGGCGGAGGAGGCGGCATTCGGAGGCATCGACCGGTACAAAGCCCTGATCTGGTGCGCTAAAGAGGCGGTATACAAATATTATGGCAAGCCGGGAATCCCGTTCAGGGAGGGGATCGAGATCGTTGCCATCGACCCTGCCGCGTCTTCGATGGAGGCGGTGGCGGATGGCTGTGAAAAGATCCGCCTGGGTTATCGGTTCATTGGCCCTTTGGCTGTGGCGTATACCGTTGCATCGTTTTGATCGGGATATTCTTCCCAGGAAGATTGCTCTGTTGATGGCATTGAACGGTCTTTCCCGGTGGTTTCCGAGGTGGTAAATGCTTGGAGACAACGCACCGCGGCACCGTTGGCGCGGTAATTGGCGACGGTCGGAGAGAGACTTGAGCTGTTGAAGCCCAGAAAAGGCGCCGTCGTCGTATTGCCGGGCGAGGCATGCCAATTCAACCCGACGCCGGAAACGTCGGACATGTTTCCGGAGGTATAGACGCGGCGGCCCGAAGCCGGGAAGAATGAAACACCCGCTCTGTTCATGCCGTGCAGGGGATTTCGCCGCCGCGGCATTTTGTTATTACCAGGCGCATCCGGAGCCGATTTGTTGACGAGGGCCCGCTGCATCCGCAATCGCGGCAAAGCCACACGCGGGGTGTGTTATTAACGGGAACCGATGTCGCGCACCTGCTCGCTGTAAATCGAAGTAGAAGTTTCTGATTCCAAGTGCATTCGTGATGTCCTGGGGGGTGTTGAATTTACCGACACGCTCCCGAAAGCCGTGGCCGTCCGGGACTCTGGTCGTGTGGAAACCGGGATGATGGGAAAGAGCGTTCGATGCTTTATTGTCCCCAGCTTTCGCGGTCGAGACTGCGGAATTGGATGGCTTCGGCGATGTGCCCGGGAGCGATGCTTTCGACGGCTTCGATGTCGGCGATGGTGCGGGCCACCTTCAAGATGCGGCTGTAGGCGCGGGCCGACAGTTTGAGCGCTTCCATGGCCTGTTGCAGCAGTTTTGCGCCCGTTTGGTCGAGCTGACAATAGCGGTTGAGCATTTTCGTGCTCATCATGGCGTTCGAGTGGATGCTCTTTTCGTTCCGGAACCGTTCCTGCTGGATCTCCCGCGCCCGGGTGATCCGTTCGCGGATCACGGCGCTCGGTTCGCTTTCCCGCTTTGCGTTCATATCTGAAAACGAAATGGGCACCACTTCGATATGCATGTCGATGCGGTCGAGCAGCGGGCCCGAGATGCGGTTGAGGTATTTCTGCACCTGCCCGCCGCCGCACACACACTCCTTGTCGGGATGGTTGTAGTAGCCGCAGGGACAGGGGTTCATCGAGGCCACGAGCATGAAATTAGCCGGATAATCGACGCTGTATTTCGACCGGGAGACGGTCACCACCTTGTCTTCCAGAGGCCCGCGCAGCACCTCCAACACGTTGCGGCCGAATTCGGGCAGCTCGTCCAGGAACAGGATGCCGTTGTGCGCCAGCGAGATCTCGCCCGGCTGCGGATTGGCGCCTCCGCCTACCAACGCCACGTTCGAGGTGGTGTGATGCGGCGACCGGAACGGGCGGTTGTTCACCAATCCCCGGCGGATCTCGGTCGTTTTGCCGGCTACCGAATGGATCTTGGTGGTTTCGAGCGCCTCGTCGAGGGTCATGGGCGGCAGTATTGTGGGCAACCGCTTGGCCAACATGGTTTTACCTGATCCTGGCGCGCCGATCATCAGGATGTTGTGCCCCCCGGCGGCCGCGATTTCGAGGGCCCGTTTCACCCCTTCCTGTCCTTTGACCTCCGAAAAATCGGTGTCGAACGTTTCGTTGCTTCTGAAGAATTCGTTCTGCGTGTCGGCATCGACCGGCGCCAGCGAAACGAATCCGTTGAGAAAGTCCGACAACTCTTTCAGTTGCTCTACCCCGTACACTTCCAGCCCCTCGACCACGGCGGCCTCCAGGGCGTTGTCCCGGGGCAGGATGATCCCCTTAAACCCCTCGTCCTTAGCCATGATAGCCATCGGCAACGCTCCCCGCACCGGCAGGATGGTGCCGTCGAGCGACAGTTCGCCCATAATGACGTAGTCGCCCAGTTTTTGTGTGGAGACCTGTTCCGATGCGGCCAGGATGCCGATGGCGATGGGTACGTCGTAGGCTGCGCCCTCTTTTCGGATGTCGGCGGGGGCCATGTTCACCAGCACTTTGCGCCCGGGAATGCGGAACCCGTTGGCCCCGAATGCCGAAATGATGCGTTGCTGGCTTTCCTTGACGGCGTTGTCGGGCAGTCCCACCAGAAAAAAACCGATCCCCGTCGATACGTTCACCTCGATGGTGATGGGCATGGCGTTGATACCCGCCACGGCGGAGCCGCAGAGCTTTACAAGCATGGAAATTTTGAGTTAGTAGATTTGATAGTAAAGGTAGGGATATCTTTTAAGAAATGAAACACGACTCCTCCTATTTCTTTAAGATGTGTCTGTTTCGGCATAGTTTGCGCGATTTTATCTCTAAGGGTTAAATTCTCCGCCGCTTGCGGCGAGAAAGCGAGAAGCTATTCTTGATGATACTTCGGCTTGCGGCGGGGAGGTTCATTTATATGAGCTTATTATTGAGAGCACCCGATAAAAAAACAGCTCCGATCATCGGAGCTGTTTTTTATCGGGGAGTCGTTATTCCCACTCGATGGTTGCCGGCGGCTTCGAACTGATGTCGTACACCACGCGGTTCACTCCCTTGACCTTGTTGATGATCTCGTTCGACATTTTGGCCAGGAATTCGTAGGGCAGGTGCACCCAGTCGGCGGTCATGGCGTCGGTGGAGCTCACCGCGCGCAGGGCCACGCAGTTCTCGTACGTGCGCTCGTCGCCCATCACGCCCACGCTCTGCACCGGCAGCAGGATCACGCCGGCCTGCCATACTTTGTCGTAGAGTTCGTATTTTTTCAGCCCGTCGATGAAGATCTTGTCGGCGTCCTGCACGATGCGGATTTTATCGGGGGTCACCTCGCCCAGCACACGGATGCCAAGCCCGGGACCCGGGAACGGATGGCGGCCCAAGATATCTTCGGGGATGTTCAGCTCGCGGCCCACACGGCGCACTTCGTCCTTGAACAGCAGACGCAACGGTTCCACCACTTTCATGTTCATTTTCTCGGGCAATCCGCCCACGTTGTGGTGTGACTTGATGGTGGCCGACGGGCCGTTGACCGAAATCGACTCGATGACGTCCGGATAGATGGTGCCCTGGCCCAACCACTTCACATCCTTGAGTTTATGCGCTTCTTTGTCGAACACCTCGATGAAGTCGCGGCCGATGATCTTGCGCTTGGCTTCGGGTTCGGTTACTCCTTTGAGATCGGCGAAGAATTTCTCGCTGGCGTCCACGCCGATGATGTTCAGGTGCATGCTGCGGTACGACTCCATGATCGCCTCGCTCTCGCCCTTGCGCATGAGGCCGGTGTTGACGTACACGCAGGTGAGGTTGTCGCCGATGGCGCGGTGGATCAACTCGGCGGCCACGGTCGAATCGACCCCGCCTGAGAGCGCCATCACCACTTTGTCGCCGCCCACCTGCTGCTTGATTTCCCGGATGGTCGCCTCCACGAACGAGGCCGGCGTCCAGTCCATTTTGCAGCCGCAGATGCCGGCCGCGAAGTTGCGCAGAATCTGCATCCCGTCGGTGCTGTGGTACACTTCGGGGTGGAACTGGATGCCCCAGGTCTGTTCACCCTCGATGCGGTAGGCGGCCACTTTGACGTCCTCGGTGCTGGCGATGACCTGATAATTGTCCGGAATCCTGACGATCGTGTCGCCGTGCGACATCCACACCTGCGTCGTGTTGCCGATGCCGTGCAGCAGGGCGTCGCCGTTGTTGTGCGTGGTGAGCATCGCGCGGCCGTATTCTCGCGTTTTGGACGGCTTTACCTCGCCGCCGAAGTTATGGGCCAGATACTGTGCGCCATAGCATACGCCCAAGAGCGGCAGGCGTCCCTTGATTTGCGAAAGGTCGATCTGCGGCGCGTTTTCGTCGCGCACCGAGTAGGGGCTGCCCGAAAGGATCACCCCCTTGAACCCTTCCGCCGACGGGAGGTTGTTGTAGGGATGGATTTCGCAATAGACGTTGATTTCGCGGATGCGGCGGGCGATCAGTTGGGTGTACTGCGACCCCAGGTCGATGATCAGTATTTTTTCCATCGTATGTTTGGTTTGCTTGGTGACTGTTTTAAGCCGCAGGCTCCCTTGGTTTTCAGTAATGACCGAGGGTTGCCTCTGCCGGGGCTCCCCGGAGGAGTTCGAGCGGTTTTTTCATCGGGTTGCACCGCGGATTTATTCCCGCACTTTCGCCCCGGTCTGTTTTTCCAACTGGGCGGCGATGGCGCTTATGGCACGGTCGATCTCGCTGTCGGTGAGTGTTTTCGTTTCGTCTTCGAGCACCAGCCCGATCGCGTACGATTTCTTGCCCTCGGGCAGTTTGTCTCCCTCGTAGACGTCGAACAGCGTCACTTTTTTCAGCAGTTTCTTCTCCGTCTTCATGGCCACCGTGCGCAACTCTCCGAACGTGACCGCCTTGTCTACCAACAGGGCCAGGTCGCGCCGCACCTCCGGGTACCTGGATAGCGGCTGGACGGCCACTTTGTTTTGCTTCACCAGCGCGGCGAGGGTGTCGAAGTCCATCTCCATGAAGCAGACCTCCTGCTTGACGTCGAACTGGTTGCGCACTTTTTTCGACACCACGCCCATTTCGAACAACCGGCGTCCGCGCAGCTTGCAGGCCGCGGCTTCGGAGTAGAGGTCGTTCTCGAACGGGGTGACGATCGCCTCGCCCAGGTCGAGTCCCATGCGCGCAAGCAGTTTCTCGATCATTCCGCGCAGGGTGTAGAAGTCGCTCATGGCGCCCGTGACGTTCCACGACGGGGTGTTTTTCATGCCTGTTACGGCCATCGACATCCGGTATTCCTCGCGGTAGCGTGCCAGTGCGTTGCCGCTGTTGTCGGCCTCGGCATTGTAGAAATAGCAGTTGCCCAGTTCGTAGAGTTTCAAGTTGCCGTTGCGGTGGTTCATGTTCAGGCGGATGGCCTCCAACGCGTTGAACAACAACGTTTGGCGCATCACGTTCAGGTCGTTGCTCAGCGGGTTGAGGATTTTTACGCAGTTCTCCGCCTTGTAGGCCGACAGGTTTTCGTAATAGGCCCCCCGGGTGAGCGAGTTGCTCATGATTTCGTTGTAGCCGCCCGCCGACAGGAAGTCCGAGGCGATGTTGGCCAGCTTCTCCTTATCCGGGTTCTGTACGTACGAGAGCGTGGAGTTGACGTGTTGCGGCACGTCGATGTTGTTGTAGCCGTAGATGCGCAGGATCTCCTCGATCACGTCGGCCTCGCGCTGCACGTCCACACGGTAGGGGGCTACGACAACTTCCAGCACGCCGTCTTTTTCGCTTTCGACGGCGATGTCGAGGGCGGCGAGGATGTTTTTGACCTCGGCCTCGGGGATCTCCTTGCCGATGAGGCGGTTGATGTTCCTGTAAGAGACCGTTACACGGAACGGCTCGATCTTATGCGGATAGAGGTCGGTCACCTCCGAGGTGATTTTCCCCCCGGCCAGTTCCCTGATCAGGGCTGCGGCGCGGTGCAGGGCGTAGGGCGTCATGTCGGGATCGACCCCACGCTCGAACCGGAACGACGAGTCGGTGTTCAGCCCGTGGCGTTTAGCGCTTTTGCGCACCCACACCGGGTTGAAATAGGCGCTTTCGATGAACACGTCGGTGGTGGTGTCGGTCACGCCCGAGTCCAGCCCGCCGAATACTCCGGCCAGGCACATGGGACGTTCGGCCGAGCAGATCATCAGATCCGAGGCCGACAGTTTGCGCTCCACCTCGTCCAGGGTGATGAACGGCGTGCCTTCGGGGCAGGTACGGACAACGATTTTGCCGCCTTCGATCTTCCCCGCGTCGAAGGCATGGAGCGGCTGGCCCGTTTCGTGCAGGATGAAATTGGTGATGTCCACCACGTTGTTCTTGGGGTTGATGCCGATGGCCCGCAGCCGCGTTTGCAGCCATTCAGGCGACGGGGCGATCGTCACGCCGCTCACCGTCACACCCATGTAGCGCGGGGCGGCCTCGCTGTTTTCGACCGTCACGGCTATTTCCGCCCCGTCGGCCTCTTTTTTCAGTTCCGATACCTGCGGCAGCGACAGCAAAACCTTCTCGCCCTGCGATTTAAGGTAAGCCGCCAGATCGCGGGCCACGCCGTAGTGCGACCCCGCGTCGATGCGGTTGGGCGTGAGCCCTATTTCGAGCGTGTAATCTTCCTCTATCTTCAGTTGCTGCATGGCCGGCGTCCCTGCGACCGCGTCGCCCGGCAGCACGATGATGCCGTTGTGGTCGGTGCCGATACCCAGTTCGTCCTCGGCGCAGATCATCCCCAGCGATTCCACGCCGCGGATCTTGCTCCGCTTGATTTTGAACCCCTCGTCGCTGCCGGTGGGGTAGAGCGTCGTTCCGACGGTGGCCACCAATACTTTCTGGCCCTTGGCCACGTTGGGTGCGCCGCAGACGATCTGCAATGCCTCGCCCGTGCCCACATCGACCGTGGTGAGGCTCAGTTTGTCGGCGTCGGGGTGTTTCTCGCAGGTCAGCACTTCGCCTACGACCACGCCTTCGAGATCCCCTTTGATGGTCTCGCTTTTTTCGAGCGATTCCACCTCAAGCCCGATGGAGGTCAGTATTTCGGATGTTTTTTCGGGGGTCAGATCGGCTTTGATATACTCTTTCAGCCAGTTGTATGAGATTTTCATCGCTAAATCACGTTGCTTTTGAGGGTCGCAAGGTACGAAAAAAAGCGGATTTTTCCAGTTTTTCTTCCACTATTTCGGCCCCTCTGCCAGGTACAGGACATATTTATGCCCGAAAATCGAACTCAAGCCTTTCCGGAACGAACGCTCTTTTCTCCGGCGGAGTTTCCGCCCCCTGTCATTTAGCGGATAGAGCTTTTCTCCGTCGATCTCGTATCGTTCTGTTCTGTTGGACGCGTAGTTCAGTGTCAATGCGTTCTCTTCGATCGTGAACGTTCCGTCTTCGAAGAAGCATAGATCGTATTCGGACGTCCACCGGAACGTCGAGTCGGGGTACAGTTCGATCGTTTCATATAAAAACGTACCGGCGATGACCCCCGAATACCTTACCGTGTCCTGGGCGTTTGCCGTGAAACAGAGCAAAAAAACAATGATAACCAGTCGCATATGCATTCTTCTCGAATTTACTCAACCGCGATCCCTTTTTCCTTCAGGTTCACGTCCATCAGGTAGCTGCCGCTGTTGTCGGGTTCGCCGCCCTCCATTTCGTAGTATTTTCTTGTGCCGTGTGCGATGTCGAAAACGTAGAGGTAGTGTTTGAGAGGTGCTGCATAAATGGTTCCGGCGACGATGAACCGGTCGTTGCCCTTCCAGAATACGGCTTCGGCCATTTCCGAAATTCCGCGAAACAGAATCATGTGCTGGTGCCGCAGCCGCCGGTCGACCAGATAGATTTCCTGACAGTCGTCGCCGCCGAGGAAGTACGGTTTCCCGTTGCGGTATTCATACAGGAATCCGATGTCGACGTACCGCATCCGGTCGGGCGAGTAGTCGACACCAATCGAATGCCCGGTATCGTCCTCTTGTGAAAACTCCCAGTAATAGGGATTGAGCGTGTCGGGCGGACAGGTCAGGCACACGCTGTCGCACGAGATGAGTTGTGCCCGGGCCGGGTCGATCCGGTGGAAGTTTGTCCATTTTTTGACAACGGGCGCCATCCATGCAAGTTCTTCCGGGGAGATCGGCGGGTGCGGTGCCGTTTCTGGAATGTCCTCCTTTTTTTCCGGGAGCGACTGCACAAGGGCGGTGTCTGTTCGGTTCTTTGCACCCGGCGTGGGTTTGGGTCTGCAGTTGGGCAGCAACGCCACCGCAAGGGTCAGCCATATCCAGCTTTTTATCCTATTCTTCATGCGTTCCGTTATAGACCTTCTCCATTTTTCCCACCACGCTCGCCGGCGAATAGTTTTCCTCGGCGAATGTGCGGCACGAGCGGTTCATCTCTTCGCCGGTGTTTTCCATCAGCCAGCCGATGCCCTCGGCCAGATGGCGGTTGTTGCCGCATTCGGCCAGAAAGCCGTTGAAGCGGTGGCGCACCATGTCGGGAATGCCGCCGATGCTGAAAGCCAGCACCGGACGCCCGCAACAAAGCGCCTCCATGACCGTGTTGGGCAGGTTGTCCTCCAACGAAGGCAGGGCGAAGAACGTGCAGGCGGCGTAGAGCGTACGAAGCGCCTCGCGGTCACGTACATAGCCTACGTATTTCACTTCCGCCGGAAACAGTTCCGTCAGGTCGTTCTCCATGTGTCCGAAAAGGATGACGCCCGTTTTGCCGGGATCGATGCTCCGTTCGCGCACGGCCGTCTTCATCGCCTCGATCAGGCGGACGGCGCCTTTCCGCTCGTCGTTGAGATTGTATGCCCCGAACAGGATGTATGTTTTGCCCGGGTCGAGCCCAAGGGAGGTTCGGGCCGGTGCGGCCTCCTGCGGATGGAAAAAATCGGTGTCGATGGGGTTGGGGATCGTAGACACGGGGCGTTTGCCCGCCAGCGCGCTTTGCCGTGCGGCCGTCGAGAGCCACTGGCTGCAACCCACGAATGAAAGCGAGGCGGCTTTGGTGTAAGAATGCTGTTTCTTTTTGAAAATGCGATACGACATGTCGTGCAGCCGGTAGCCCCTTAAAAACGGGCATTTGCCGCAGTGGGTTTCGTAGTTGTCGCAGATGCCTGAGCAGTAGTGGCATCCGCCCGTAAAGGCCCACATATCGTGCATCGTCCACACGATGCGCTTGCCCGAGGCCATCAGCCGGTCGAGCCCTTTGAGTGAGACGAACCCGTTGTTGATCCAATGCAGATGGACAATGTCGGCCTCCCGCACATATTTGTTTTTCATGATATTGACGCCGGTGGAGGCGAGCGATACCCGGAACCGCACCTTTTTCGACGCCTCGCGCCGCACAAACCGCAGCCGGTCGAGCGCGAACCGGAACCAGAAGCCGGCGGTCGTCCCCGTGCGGATGACGTTCGGGTCGTCCGTTTTTTTCTCCTGCACCACCATTTTCACATGGTGTCCGGCGCTTTCCAATGCCTTGAACAGGCGGTAAGCCGCGATGGCGGCCCCGCCGGTGGAGTCGGAATGGGAGAGAAGGACGATTTTCATGGATAACCGGTTTACCTTGCAATATTAGTTAAAAACGGCGAAATCCCCAAAGAGTTCTGCGGGCGCTCGGTGGCGTCATTCCGGGTCAGGTTCGGAGTGATGTCGCCGGGACGACTTCTGAACCGGGTTCGGAGTGACAGGATCATTCATTCCGACATGAACCGAGACGCCTGTTTTTATGAAGGAGTTATGTCGGCAAGTGAAAAGCCCCGATCGGGTTTAACGGCGAAACAAAACACCCCGCCTTTAGCGATTCACGCCCGGCCCGTTTTGTAAAAAATCACGCAACTGATCCACCGAGGTGAATAACTTGTCCGGGGCGAGCGCTTTCAGTGCCGATGCGTCGGTTCCCGGGGCCCATGCCGCCGCAACGGCCGCCACTCCCGCCTCCCGCGACGAAACGATGTCGCTCGGCGAGTCGCCCACGTAAACGGCCTCGCCGGGTTTTAGCCCGTAATGCTCCAGCACCGCCCGGATCCCTTCCGGTTTCACCGGCCCCAGGGGCGATCCCGTTTCCACCCGGCCGAAGCACCCGGCGATGCCGTAACGTTCGAGCGTGATGTCGCAACTGCGTCGTCCCTTGCCCGTCACCATGGCCACGATGGCGCCCCGCTGCCGCAGCATTCGCAGAATGTCCCGAATGCCGTCGAACGGTTGCGGGCACATGCCGTGCAACTGGCGGTAAAGGCGGATGTAGTCGTCCAGCGCCCGTTCATAGTGTTCGGGCGGCACGAGCGCGCGCACCGTCCCTTCCTCACTGGGGCCGAAAGTGGCGATAATCTCGTTGTCTGCGAGGGTTTTTCCTGCATAGGGCTCGATGGCCTGGCGGAAGGCGGCAATGCACAGCGGCAACGTATCGCCCACCGTCCCGTCGAGGTCGAAGATCACGGCTTTGAACATGGCTTGTTCTGTTTGATTAATTGCAAATTTACAAAATAAGCGCGACAGGATCTTCGCTATTATTTCGTTGTTCTGAGTTTGGCGGTTAAAGCATCTTTCTCTTCCTGCGTCAACCCCTGTACATTCCTTCGCAGCAAGCAGTGAACGCTCGCATAGTTGTCGAGAGAATCGGCGGGAACAACATATATCTGGAAGAGTTCCCATTCGTCGCCGCTCAGTCGGTTGAGCGCGTCGACCATCGAATTGAATTGCACGACTTTACCTCTCTTATTCCGCAACCGGGTATCGCTCCTGAACTTTGCTTCCTGTCCGAAGTCAACGGTAATGTACACTTTATGTGTTCCATTCGGTTCCGTACTTGACGATCTCGCAACAGATGAACGCGGGAACGGGTGCCTCGCCTTGACTGTTCCGGGCGTTGAGGATCAGCGCTAAAATCCCAAGCCGAAGAAGTTTTTCATGGGCAACGATATAAGGGAGTAATACTCGAATATAACGATAATTCTCCAGATCTCCTAACCCGATGGAATAAACAACGGCCGGGAACTGTCCCGGCCGCGTCCCATGTATGGGATTGGAATTTACTTCGCGTAGCTGATGGCCCTCGACTCGCGGATCACGGTGATTTTCACCTGACCGGGGTAGGTCATCTCTTCCTGGATCTTGCGGGCCACGTCGTGCGAGAGCAGTTCGGCTTCCTGATCCGACATCTTGTCGCTGCCCACGATCACACGCAGTTCGCGGCCGGCCTGGATGGCGTAGGTCTTGGTCACGCCCGGGTAGGCCATGGCCAGGTTCTCCATGTCTTTCAGTCGCTTGATGTACGATTCGATCACCTCGCGGCGTGCGCCGGGGCGCGCCCCCGAGATGGCGTCGCACACCTGCACGATGGGGGCGATGAGCGAGGTCATCTCCGTTTCGTCGTGGTGGGCGCCGATGGCGTTGACCACTTCGGGTTTCTCTTTGTATTTCTCGGCCAGCTTCATCCCGATGATGGCGTGCGGCAGTTCCGGTTCGTCGTCGGGCACCTTGCCGATGTCGTGCAACAGCCCGGCGCGTTTGGCCGTTTTGGGGTTGAGCCCCAGCTCCGAGGCCATGGTGGCGCACAGGTTGGCCGTCTCGCGCGAGTGTTGCAGCAGGTTCTGCCCATACGATGAGCGGTATTTCATCTTGCCTACCAGGCGGATCAGTTCGGGGTGCAGCCCGTGGATGCCCAAGTCGATGGCCGTGCGTTTGCCGGCTTCGATGATCTCTTCCTCGATCTGTTTCTGGACTTTGGCCACCACTTCCTCGATGCGTGCGGGGTGGATGCGTCCGTCGGTTACCAGTTGGTGCAGGGCCAGGCGGGCGATTTCGCGCCGCACGGGGTCGAACGCCGACAGGATGATCGCTTCGGGGGTGTCGTCCACGATGATCTCCACGCCCGTTGCGGCTTCCAGCGCCCGGATGTTGCGCCCCTCGCGCCCGATGATGCGCCCTTTCACCTCGTCGTTCTCGATATTGAAGACGGTCACCGAGTTCTCGATCGATGTTTCTGTGGCCACTCGCTGGATCGTTTTCACCACGATCTTCTTGGCTTCGGTGTTGGCCGTCATCTTGGCCTCGTCCATGATCTCGTTCACCAGCGTGATGGCTTCGCTGCGGGCCTCGGCTTTCATCGATTCGATGAGCATGTTCTTGGCGTCTTCGGTGCTCATGCCTGCCACCTGCTCCAGTTTGGCCAATTGTTCGCGGAAGGTTTTTTCGAGTTCTTCCTTCTTGCTGTCAAGAACCTGTTTCTGGTTGTCGTACTGTTCTTTAGCCGTTTCGGCCTCCTTGGTTTTCTTGGCCAGGTCGCCCTCTTTTTGCGACAAGGCGTTTTCGCGGCTCTTGATGTTCGATTCGGACTGGGCGATGCGCGAATTTTTCTCCGACACCACCTTTTCGTGTTCGGCCTTGAGTTGGATGAAGCGCTCTTTGGCCTGCAGAATCTTCTCTTTTTTCAGCATCTCGCCCTCCGTCTCGGCTTCGCGCAGGATGGCGTCTTTCTTCTTACCGACCGACTTGAAAGAGAAGTAGGCCGAGAGAACCCCCGCCCCGACGCCCGCAAGCACAGCCGATGCTATGATAATCGCAGTCATTGTAAAATAATCTTAAAATTAAATTGGTAATATGATTAAATGTTCAGGTTAATTTTTTGTTAATTCTCTATAAATCTTTGTTATATAGTCCTTTGTCCGTTGCGGGGTATTGTCCGAGGTTGCCGCCCGGAGTCGGGGCCGGAACCCAAAACCCCGAAGGCAAACCGTACGCCCGGCCGTCTGGCCCGAAGGAGGAAACAAAAAACCGCATAAAAACCTTTTGAGGTTTGACGAAAACCCTGAGCTGTAAGAATACGGGATCCGGCATGTCTCGAACGTCCAACGTCCCCGGCCTGAAACCGGAAAACCCTTGCGGGTCAAGGCCTGTCCTACGCACGCCGCGAGTCTCCCTGAACGTAAATTCATGTTGAGTTTCGCAAAGCTAAAAGGAATTTATGCGGTAAATTCCACTTCGTATTATCTAAAGAACGTCGTTTTATTGCTCTCTTCCGGCAGCGATATTTCTTGTATCTTATTGCTGCTCAAGAAATTTATCCAGTTCGGCCTCCCATTTCTCCAGCCCCTCGACCACGGGGGCCATCTCCAGCATCGATTCGCCCTCGATGCTCCTTATTGCCGTTTGCAGTGCCGCCATGGCCAGATAGTCGGACGTGTCGGCGAGGTATTGTTTCCGGTACGAAAACACCATGTCGCTGATCTGCCTGGCCGCGCGGCGGATTTTCTCCTCTTCGCTGCGTTTGATGGTCATCGGGTATTCCCGGTTGGCGATCTTGACCACGATCCTGAATTTGTCCTCTTCCATCGGCGAACCTCGCACTGCATTGATCCCGCAAGGGGATTATCCTGAAAATGCCCGTTTTTTTGTTTTGTTATCCCGGCAGATCAAACGTCTTTCCCTCTATGGGCGCTACCGATGTCCCGCATCGATCCGCTTTCGTTCCGGTCGGTTTCATTTTGACCGCCCTGCCTGTTCCGGTTCAGCCTGCGATCCCGGGCCGACATTCCGTCCCGGGCGGGCTTGCCCCTTGTGTCTGTTGGCCCGCATAGTGTTCCTGCCAACATCTCTCTATAAACTTGTTCCTGCGCTTTTTTATTGCCTCTTTGCCGCATTTGCCTTGCCCCTGACATTCCAACCGCCGGTTTCGACGGAAAGATTTGCCGGTTTCACGGCCATGTTATTGGCCTGACTGCCCGGCATCCTCTCCGGCACGGTTCATCAGGGCGATGCATTTGTCGATATCCCTGATCAGGCCGTTGATCCTCAGCACGGCCGACCGCCGGCTGCCCGAGGCCGCTTCGAGCATGCGGGCCACTTCCACCTTGTTCAGCTTCTGTGTGAGGGTGGCGATGTGCTCGTCTTTCATCCTGACCGTCTCTTTCAGCCGGGCGTTTTCCTGCTCCAGGTGCTGCTTCTGCTTCCGCAACAGGTTTGCAGCGGAAAGCACTGCCGCCAGTTTGCCCCCGATCCTTTTGAGTAACAAATCGGTCTGTTCCATCTGTCGGAATTTCAGTCGGTTAAGCGATAAGCGCAGTTACACAAAACACAAAAACGGATTCATAACATCCGAATAGTTGTTCAAAGGTAACTTTTTTTTACGGTTTGCACAAATAAACGAACGGTTCTCTTTTCGTGCCGTTATCGCTTTTATCTTTCCACCCGCGTCTTTGGAGTGAATGGGCGCAACCTCACGCGGGGTGGAAACACAACACACGTGCGGTTTATCGACGAAAGCATTCATACCACCTGGCCGAAAAGGTCAAAATCGGTGGCATCCACTATTTTAACCGTGTAAAACTTCCCGATGCGCAATTTTATGCCCTGTTCGATCAGCACCTCCTGGTCGACCTCGGGCGAGTCGTATTGGGTGCGTCCGACGTAATAGTTGCCCTCGGTGCGGTCGATGATCACTTTCTCCACCATGCCCAGCCGCAAGTGGTTCTGCTCTTTGGACAGGCGGCTTTGCAACGACATGACCGCCTCCACTCGGCGTTCTTTTTCTTCCTCCGGCACATCGTCGGCAAGCGTTTCGGCCGCGTGGGTGCCCTCTTCCTCGGAGTAGGGGAAGACGCCCAACCGGTCGAACTTCACCTCCTCGACAAAGCGCATCAATTCATCGAATTGTTCCTGAGTCTCACCGGGATAGCCCACGATCAGCGTCGTTCGGATGGCCATTGAGGGCATTTTATCCCGCATGGCGCGGATCAGTTCCATCGTTTTCTCCCGGTCGACGCCGCGCCGCATCGAGGCGAGGATCGCGCTGTCGATGTGTTGGAACGGGATGTCGATGTATTTGCACATTTTCTCCTCGCGCGCCATCACCTCCAGCACGTCCATCGGGAATTGCGCGGGGTAGGCGTAATGCAGCCGCACCCACTCGATGCCCTCGATGCGGCACAGGCGGGTCAGCAATTCGCCCAGCCGCCTGCCGCCATACAGATCCATGCCGTAGTAGGTGGTGTCCTGCGCAATCACAATCAGTTCTTTAACCCCTTTGCCGGCCAACGCCCGGGCCTCTTGTTCCAGTTCCTCCATCGGCACCGAACGGTGCTTGCCGCGGATCAGCGGAATGGCGCAGTAGCTGCATCCCCAGTTGCATCCCTCGGAAATTTTCAGATAAGCGTAATGGGGCGGGGTGGTGATGTAGCGTTCGTGCGACAGGCAAGGCTGATAATCAGCGCCTAATGCGTTTAATACATCCCCGATGTTGTCGGCACCGAAATACGAATCGACCTCGGGGATCTCCGTCTCCAGTTCTTTTTTATATCGCTCCGACAGGCAGCCCATAACGAAAATGCGGTCGATCATCCCCGCCTCCTTGGCCTGAGCGAAGCCCAGTATCGTGTCGATCGACTCCTGTTTGGCGTCGCCGATGAAACCGCACGTGTTGATCACCACCACCCGCGCCGAGGGGTCGTCCGAGTCGAAAACGATGCCGTAGCCCGCCGCCTCGGCCTGACGCATTAACCGTTCCGAGTCGACCAGATTTTTCGAGCATCCCAGCGTGACGACGTTTATTTTTCCTTTGTTTGCCATGCTTGTTTGATAGAGCAAAGATAATGTTTTACCGGCTATAACGATGGATTGATTTCGCCTGCCAGCGGGGCCTGACTTTTTGTCATTGTCCAAAAAGGAGGCACAGCCTCATTTGTTATCGGGAACCACACCACACTCAGGAATGTTTGTGAGCGAAAAAAGATTGTTGCTCAAAAACACCCGGTGGGTGCGCAACTGACCGGAAACCTTCCCCTGCGGGCCGCGGAATTTCATATGGCCCGGAACCTGGGCGCACGCTCCCGCCCCCGATGCAATTAATCCATCGTTCTCTCCTGTCATTCAGACCGAAGTGATCTCCCGAGCCGCACGTTATTCCTTTAATCATGAGATGCTTTGCTATCGATATGGGGGAGGTGTTTCGCTGCTGCTCAACATGAGGGAGAGATCCGGATCCTTTTATATCCAAAATAAAAAAGCAAGAACCCGCCGACAGCGAGTCCTTGCCCAATATAGCGGAACGCGCGTTAGTCGTTCAGCGAGAAGCGTTTGTAAGCCACCACCGTTGCATCGGCGTTGGCGGCCTTGATGTAGTCGGCCACGCTCTTCTTGTTGTCTTTCACCAGGGCCTGTGCCAGCAAGGTGTTATCTTTGAAGAACTTACTCACTTTTCCTTCGGCGATTTTGTCGAGCATATTCTCGGGCTTGCCTTCCAGACGGGCCTGTTCGCGGCCGATCTGGCGCTCTTTTTCAATCACGTCCGCCGGACAGTCTTTTTCGCTGATTGATACCGGAGCCATAGCGGCAGCCTGCATCGCAACGTCTTTGCCCACTTCGGCCGGAACCTCGGCATTGAAGCCCACCAGCGTACCCAACTTGTTGTTCATGTGAACGTAAGCGAACACGTACGGAGCTTCAATCCGTGCATAGAACGGCAGATCCACCTTTTCGCCGGTCTGGCCGCTTTTTTCCGTGACAATCGCTTCGACCGACTTGCCGTCCACCTGTACTTTTTTCAGTGCGTCGAGATCGGCGGCGTCGTTCGACACGGCGATCTCCAATATTTCGTTCGCCGACTTGACGAAATCTTCGTTTTTGGCCACGAAGTCGGTTTCGCAGGCCAGGCACAAAAGGTATCCTTTCGTCCCCACGACCTTCGACACGACAACGCCTTCGGTGGCATCGCGGTCGGAACGCTTGGCGGCGATGAGCTTACCTTTCTCGCGAATGATCTCCTGCGCCCGGCTGAAATCGCCGTTCGCTTCTTCGAGCGCTTTTTTGCAATCCATCATGCCGGCGCCGGTCATCTTGCGCAATTTTGCAATGTCAGCTGCTGTAATTCCCATTGTATTTGTCCTTTCTCTTTAATCGTTAATTCCCCGCGGCCAGGCCGCGGGGAAAAATCTGTTTGTTATGCGATGCCCGGCAATTTGTTGCAGAACATCAGTCGTGTTATTCCGCTGCCGGAACTTCTTCGGCAGCAGCGGTTTCCGGCTCTTCTTCCGGGGCTACTCCGGCCGAGGCTACCTTTACTGCCTCGCCTTCCGTTTTGGGCTTGCGGGCGCGGGCTGGCTTGGCGTCGGTTTTGCCTTCGTCCTCGCCGCCTTTGGCGCGGGCGGGCTTTTTGGCCGGAGCCTCCTGGTCTTCTTTGTCTTTGTCGATCTTACGCTCGGACAGACCTTCCTTGATGGCTTCGGTAATCACGTCGAAAATGGCCGCGATCGATTTCGAAGCGTCGTCGTTTGCCGGGATCACGTAATCAATATTTGTCGGATCGCAACAAGTATCTACCATGGCAAACACCGGAATATTCAACCGGTTGGCTTCTTTTACCGCATTGGCCTCTTTCTGTACGTCCACCACGAACAGGGCCGCCGGCAGGCGGGTCAGGTCGGCGATGGAACCGAGGTTCTTTTCGAGTTTTGCCCTCTGGCGGGCGATTTGGAGCCTCTCTCTTTTGGAGAAGTTTTCATAGGTGCCGTCGCTGTTCATCTTGTCGATGGTGGTCATTTTCTTGACGGCTTTGCGTATGGTGGGGAAGTTTGTAAGCATTCCGCCCGGCCAACGTTCTGTTACATAAGGCATATTCACCTGGCTGATCTTCTCCGAAACCACGTCCTTGGCCTGTTTTTTTGTGGCCACGAACAGGATGCGGCGGCCCGAACGCGCGATCTGCTTCAGTGCGGCAGCCGCTTCGTCGAGTTTAATCGCCGTCTTGTGAAGGTCGATGATGTGGATCCCGTTCTTCTCCATAAAGATATAGGGAGCCATTTTGGGATTCCATTTGCGTTTCAGGTGGCCGAAGTGGACACCTGCTTCAAGCAGTTTATTGAAATCTGTCGCCATTTTTTGTCTTTCTTTTTTGATTAATCACTCTTTTCATCAATGTCGCCAGGTAGCGCCCGATGAGGCGATCCGGGACATTTTCCGCGGTCGGGGCAATGCGGCAAGTAGCATCTTTACTGGGCCAAACGCCCGATGATCTTCCGCATTTGCATGAAACCCCGTCCGTGCAATACGCCTGTAACCGAATACTAACGTTTGCTGAACTGGAACCTTCTGCGTGCTCCGGGCTGACCTGGCTTCTTACGCTCCACTTCGCGCGAGTCGCGGGTCAGGAAACCATTCTTCTTCAACTCGGGGCGGAACTCGGCGTTGATTTCGCACAATGCGCGTGCGATGCCCAAACGTGCCGCTTCGGCCTGCCCTTTGATCCCGCCGCCCATCAGGTTGATGGTCACGTCGAAGTTTTCGGCGTTGTTGGTAACGGCCAGCGGCTGCATTACAACAAACTGGAAAATCTCCAACGGGAAGTAGGTCTGCAAGGGTTTGTCGTTGATGGTGATGGTGCCTTTACCGGGCTTGACGTAGACGCGCGCAACGGCGGCCTTCCTACGTCCTACGGTGTTTACAACTTCCATACTCTTTACTACTTAATCTCGTTTAGTTTGATCACTTTCGGGTTCTGCGCCTCGTGCGGATGCTCCGTACCGGCATAAACCTTCAGGTTGTTTAAGATGGCAGAACCCAGACGGTTCTTGGGCAGCATGCCCTTGACGGCCTTTTCAACCACGAATTCGGGTTTTTTGGCCAGGTAGTCTGCCGGAGATGCGAAGCGCTGTCCTCCCGGATAACCGGTGTGGCGCACATAGACCTTGTCGGTAAGTTTTTTGCCGGTCAACCGCACTTTCTCCGCATTGATAACGATCACGTTATCGCCGCAATCGACGTGCGGGGTGAAGTCGGGCTTGTTCTTGCCGCGAAGGATCTTTGCCACCTGGGAAGCAAGGCGTCCCAGCACCGCATCGCTCGCGTCGATCACGTACCAGTCTTTCCTGACGGTCGAAGCGTTGGCAGATACTGTTCTGTAGCTTAATGAATCCACTTTTGTTTACGTTTTAATTAATACTGTTTTGATCCGAAAACCCACTTTAACGGGCTCGCAAAGATAGTGATAATTCCGGAAAAAGAAAAAATATTTTATGTCGCGCGCTTTTTTCTCCGGGCAAATACCGAAACCCTGCTTGCGGCAATCCCTTGAATTACGCCGCCCCGAAACTTTCCAGCAGGTATTCTTCGGCTTCGATGCTCCACAGCCCGTTGTTCCGGTGGCAGATTTCGGCCAGGGCGGCCATCAGCGGCGACTCGTTCCCCAGCCGTCCGAAGTCGGCGATGGCGGTCAGCGGCAGGTCGATGTGGGTGTATATCAGTTTTTTGCCTCCCGGAATCGAGGGCAGGTTCAGCGTGGTGCCGATCACCGCGTCGATGCCGCCGATGTGGGTCACCAGCCCGGCGGGATCGAGCCCGCGGTTCATCATCGCCAGCGCGTCGGCCATGTCGTCCTTGGTGCCGCCGCTGGTGCCCACGATGTGGGTGAAGGCATAATGGATGTTGTAGAAATTGATGGGCGCCGTGAACCCGGCGTCGGACGGGCCGGCGAAAAAATTCATGCAGCCGTCGAAAGCCAGCAGCGCGTCGGCCTGCTCGATGACCGGGGCCACGGGGGCGAAAACGAACACGTCGTCGTAGCCCCTGCCGCCCGTGATTTTACGCAGTTCGGCCACCGGATCGGCCATGGCGGAGGTGTTGACGTAGCGCAGTTCGATGCCGTTGGCCCCCGCCTGCGATACCGTATATAGTTGCGCGGCGCGGTCGAGGCGTGCCTGGTCGATGTCGGTGACCACCATCAGGCGCGGCTTGCGGTCGGTGCGGGTGATGGCGTAGTTGATGGCTGCCAGTCCCATCGGGCCTACCCCGGCCAGAATCGCCATTGTCCCGCCGTCGGTGATGCCCATGTTGTGCACATACGACCCCGGCGTGGTGTGATAACTGGCGTTCATGGCCCCGATCACGCACGACAGCGGCTCGGCCAGCGAGGCGGGGTAGTACCCCTTGCCGCTATACTTGAGCAGGCACCCGTTCTCCATCGCTTCGGCCGGAATGATCACGTAGGTGGCGTCGCCGCCGATATACCGGTAAGAGTACCCCGGAGCGCTCAACACGCCCACCGGCCCCTGCTCGTAGTTGAACGCCGGCTGGATCGAAAACTTGTCGCCGGGAGCGAAGGCGCTCTTCCACCGGTCGCCCACCTGGACGATCTGCCCGGCGAACTCGTGCCCGATGATGACGGGCTCCTGCGCCACGTTGCGCGGCACCCGCTTATGCGTGTCGGCCTGGTGCGCCGCCTTGTACGACGACATGCAGATGCTGTCGCACACCACCCGGGCCAGTATCTCGTCCTCGTTGATTTGTGGCAGCTCGAACTCTTCCAGTCTCAGATCGTCTTTTCCGTATAGCCGTACCGCTTTGGTTTTCATAAATGATGTTTTATCCTGTTACACAATCGAAGCTTCTTGGAGGAGGCCTTCCAAACAAAGGCAGTTGAAATGCAGTAGATGCAAATCACAAAAAAACGTAGTTTTTCCCGAAAGTTTTTGATTGAACTTTTTCCAAAAAGTTCAGATCGGGCACCGGGAAAAACACCCGTTTACGCCAACATAACCTGTCCGCCGGTGACGGGGATGGCCTGTCCTGTTTCGCAGGTTTGTTCGACGGCGTAGAGGATGGCCTTTGTCACGTCTTCCGGGGCGCACCCTTTTTTCATCGGCACCTGGGCCATGTAGAATTCGCGCACGTCGTCGACGGTTTTGGCGCCCGGCACCTTGCCCGCCCGCAGATACTGCACGAAGAGGCCGTTGTCGGGATCGCTCCACAGCGGCCCCTCGTAGAAGTTGCCCGGGCAGATGGAGTTGACCTTGATGCGGAACGGGGCCAGCTCCAGAGCGAACGACTGAGTGAGCCCCACGCCGCCGAACTTTCCGCCTGCATAGGCGAAGTTGGCTTTCGAGCCGCGCAGGCCCGACTTGGAGTTGATCTGGATGATGTCGGCGAAGCTGTCGGCGGCGAAGCGGTTCTGGAGCTTCATCACCGGCGCCACGGCCTTGACGCAATAGAAGTAAGCGTTGTAGTTGATGCGGGTGACGAAGTCGAACTGGTCGACGGTCATCTCTTCGATGGTTCCGGCGCGCAGCACCCCCGCATTGCTGACCAACAGGTCGATGCCGCCGAACGCCCGCACGGTCTGTTCCACGAGGTGCTCGATGCTGCTCATGTCCGACACGTCGGTTTTGACGAACAGCGCCCGGTTGCCCGAGGCCGTTTTGTTGAGATTGTCGGCTGTTTGCCCTCCAAGGGTTTCGTTCAGGTCGGCTACCACAACGTTGGCCCCTTCCTTTATCAAACAGCGGGCGATCCCCTCGCCGAATCCCTGTGCGGCGCCGGTTACGATCGCGTTTTTCCCCGCCAGCCGACCTTGCGGAGAGCGGTCGGGCGTATGGGCGGGAAGCGTGTCGGTAAGGTAGGCGGCCGTGACGGCTTCGCAGGCGGCAATGGTGTCGCCGATGGCCACCAGGCCCATGCCCTTGACCAGGATCACTTTCGGGTCGGCGCCGTGCTTGCTGCGGTGCGCCTCGATGCACTCCTGCGCCGCCTTGACGGTGGCCTCGGCGTCGGCGCTGATGATGCGGATGCAGTCGCCGCCGCAGTAGGCTTTGACCTCGGGCGTGAGCTCCCGTTCGTCGAACGCCCCTTCGGGGATTTCGGTCAGCCTGACGGCTTTGCCCCCCGCCATCGCCCGGATGGCCGGAACCACCTGCACCGCCGCCACCGGCGGAACCATCAGCGCTTCCTGTTCCGTCTCTTCGTCGAAGAAACCCTGGATCTTGTCGAAAATGTTGCTGAGAATTCCTTTTTGCTGTTTCATAATATCGCTGATTTGATCACCGCGTCGCCATGCTTGATGTAGTCGCCCAAATGCGCGGTGTCGGCCGCGCCCGTCCCGTCGACCCAGCCGCGTTCGCCGTTGCGCACCCTGTATTGGTGCGAGGCGATTACGCACGAGCCGTAATATCCGATGCACCGGAGTTCTTCCGTAAGCGGCTGTCCGTCGCGGGTGCGCACTGTGACCGGTTCCATCACCGGCGAGTTGTGCTCGGTGCCGAAGGTGACGATGAAGCCGTTGCTCCACAGGCAGGCGGCGTATTCCTCCAGCACCTTTGCGCTGTTGCGCGTGGGGATGAATTCGACCGAATGGATGCCCAGCCGCCTGAGTTCGTCCATCGCGCGGGGCAGGTCGCCCTCGAAGTCGGTGAACGCCCCCTTGGCGTCGTCGGCCAGGAACGGATAGGTGGGGATGCCTCCTGCGGCCAGCACCAGCTCAGTGATCTCGGCCAGGGGCAGGAACGCCTCGGGATTCTCGGCCACGAACGCCGCACCGCCCGATTTCAACAGGTTGGCGCGGATCTCGTTCTCGATGGAGGCATGGTCGTCCGGATTGGATTTCAACGGTTTGCCTCCGAAAAGTATCTCGAAAAACCGCCCTATCTCGCTGTCGATGTTCCTGAAATGGGCGTACACCTCCATCCGCAGTGCCTTGGCCAGGTGCCGCTCGCGGGTTTGCCCTCGGGTCAGCTTCTTTTCGATCAGGTCGAAATCGAGGATGAATCCGGCTCCGATGCGGTCCAGCAATGCGTTGAGCTTCATGCACATCATCTCGACGTGCCTGTTCGATAACCGGCGTACGTTCGCCAGTTTCGAGGCGTATGGCTCGGGCAGGTCGGTCGGGAATGTCACTCCCTTGCCGCTGAGGTAGATGCGTCCGGGATTGGCCGGGTCGTTGATGCGGATGCCTTCGGCCTGTTTGCCGGCCTGCAGCCCGATCATCTCAATGTTGAACAGCGGGTAGAGCTTGCGTGTGCGGCAGTGGTTGTACCACTCCCAATAGCCGTCGGTGGTGTTGAAGTCGTTGATGCCCACCACGCGCACCCCCTCGGCCCGCGCGGCGTCGAGCGCCTGCGGGATGGTCTCGAACGCGCTGAACGAAAACGGCGTGTGGAGGTGCCCGTTCGTTTCCACGCATTCGATGTGGTCGGGAATGGAGAGGTTGGGGGTCATCGTTTTAGTCTTGCGTCGCCCTGGGCGGTCATGAACAAGGATGTTTCGCCATGGAGGAGATCCGTCCTGTCACCCAGGGTACGGTGTAGATACAAAATGCCGGTGTTTGTTATATCCCCCGTTTCGCCCTCCGGATCTGCTCGGCGGCGGTGAAGTCGGCCGCGGGCGTGTGTCCGGGCAGCGGCACGATTTTCTGGTGGATGGCGTCAATGAACCACGATGGCTGCGGGAAGAACTTCTCTTCCATTTCGTAGGCCGGGGTGATCCAGTTGCGCGAGCCCACCACCACCACCGGGGCGTCGAGGTAGTCGAACGCCAACTCGGAGATGTTGCGTGCCAGGTCGTTGAGGAACGATCCGCGTTCCGAGGCGTCGCCCGCCACGATCACGCGCCCGGTCTTTTTCACCGATTCGATCACCTTTTCGTAGTTGAACGGAACCAGCGAGCGGGCGTCGATCACCTCGGTGCTCATGCCGTATTTCTCTTCGAGCATCCTGGCTGCTTCGAGCGCGCGGTAGAGCGTGGCGCCCACGGTCAGTATGGTGATCTCTTTCCCGGCGCGCTTGATGTCGGGCTCGCCGATCGGGATTTCGTAGTACCCCTCGGGCACGCCCCCTTCATGGAACTGTTCGCCGATGTCGTAAATGCGCTGGCTTTCGAAATAGATCACCGGGTCGGTGCCTTGCAGTGCGCTGTTCATCAGTCCCTTGGCGTCGTATGGCGTGGCGGGGAACACCACCTTCAGTCCGGGAATGTGGGCCGTGAGCGAACTCCAGTCCTGCGAGTGCTGGGCGCCGTATTTCGATCCCACGCTCACGCGCAGCACCACCGGCATCTTGATCATGTTGCCGCTCATGGCCTGCCACTTGGGCATCTGGTTGAACACTTCGTCGCCGCAGCGGCCCAGGAAGTCGCAGTACATGATCTCGGGGATCACCCGCCCGCCGCACATGGCGTAGCCGATGGCCGTGCCCACGATGGCCGCCTCCGAGATCGGCGAGTTGAACAGCCGGTGGTAGGGCAGCGCCTCGGTCAGCCCGCGGTAGACGGCGAACGCCCCGCCCCAGTCGCGGTTCTCCTCGCCGTAGGCGATCAGCGAGGCGTCTTTATAGAAACGGTCGGCGATGGCCTCGAAAATGCCGTCGCGCAACTGGTATTGCTTGAGCTTGGACACCGGTTTGCCGTCCTTGTCGGTGGCGAAGCGTTCCTTCCCGGCGATCTGCTTCACACGCGGGTTCTCGGCCAGCGGGTGGTTGACCTCGGGTTTGGCCTTCGAAAGCGAGTCGGCCGAACCGTTGGAGAACATCATCGATCCGATGACGTCCGGGTTGGCGGTGAAGTCCAGCCGCGGCGAGATCGTTTCGTCGATCGACAGCTTGTACATGGCGGCCATCAGCTCTTTGATCTCTTTCCACATTCCGTCCAGATCGTCCTGCGTGGCGACGCCCGCCTCGATCAGACTTTTGCCGTAAGTTGCAATGCCGTCTTCGGCCATCCAGGCATCGACCTCTTCCCTGGTGCGGTACGACCCCGCGTCCGAGGCCGAGTGCCCGCTGTAACGGTAGGTGACGATGTCCAGCAGCACGGGCCCGTTCTTTTTGTCAAGGTCTTCGCGCTTGCGGCGGTAGGCGTCGATCACAGCCAGCGGATTGTAGCCGTCCACCCGCTCGGCGTGCATCTGCTCGGGGTTGACCCCGGCTCCCACGCGGGCCGGTGAGCCGTAGCCCATCGTTTCGCCGCTGGTCTGGCCACCCATGCCGTACTGGTTGTTCATGATGGTGATGATCACCGGCAGGCCGCCCTTCATGTCGCCCTCCCACAGTTGTTTGTACTGGTCCATCGAGGCGAACATCATGGCCTCCCACACCGGGCCGCAGCCCAGCGAGGCGTCGCCGATGTTGGCCACCACGATCCCCTTTTTGCGGTTCACCTTTTTATATAGGGCCGCCCCCACGGCGATGCCTGCGCTGCCGCCCACGATGGCGTTGTTGGGGTAGATGCCGAACGGGGTGAAGAAGGCGTGCATGCTGCCTCCCAGCCCCCGGTTGAACCCGGTGACGCGCCCGAAGATCTCGGCCATCGCCCCGTAGAGCAGGAAGCGGCGGGCCAGTTCTCTCTTCGTGCCTTTGAAGCCCTGCTTCACCACGTTGACGGTGAGCCCGCTCCAGCAGTCGTTCATGATCTTGTCGAGCGCCTTGTCGTCGAGCAGTTCGATGGTGCGCAGCCCCTTGGCCAGAATGTCGCCGTGGCTGCGGTGCGACCCGAAGATGTAGTCGTCGGCGTCGAGCGTGAAAGCCATTCCCACGGCGGCGGCTTCCTGCCCGGCCGACAGGTGCGCCGGGCCCGGATAGTCGTACTTGACGTCGGCGTATCCTCCGGAGGTCTTGACCTGGTTCAGCATCTCCTCGAACTCGCGGATCACGGCCATGTCGAAATAAATCTTACGCAATTCGTCCCCGGTGAACTTCTTGGCGGCCAGTTCTTCTTTCACCGTTTTCCCGTACCGGTTGACGGGGATGGGCCGGAACTTGATCTCCGACGCTTTTCTTATTTGATCGGGATCGATGTATTCGCTTTTTGGCATATCGGGTGTTTTTTTATTGTTCGTTGAATGATCGATTCACTTGGAGGTGTTCATCGCTGAGGAAATGTTCCTGTCAACAAACACGCGGTGAGCGTTCATTTTTGTTCGTTGAATGATCGATTCACTTGGAGGTGTTCATCGATGAGGAAATGTTCCTGCCAACAAACACGCTATGCGTGCTCGCCGAAAGCGAATACCGTCTCCTTGAAAATTTCGGATACGGTGGGGTGGGGGAATACCACCTCTTCCATCTCCTTGAGTGTCATTTCGTTTTCGATGGCCATGCAGGCGCCGTAGATCATTTCGCTCGACGGGTTGCCCAGCATATGCACGCCCAGCACCTCGCCGTGCTTTTCGCCCACCAGCACTTTGCACAGGCCGTTGCCGCCCTCGTTCTCGGCCACGAAACGCCCGGCGTAGGCCATCGGCAGCTTGGCCACGCGGTAAGCGACGCCCTTGGCGGCGGCGGCCTCTTCGGTCAGGCCCACGCCCGATATCTCGGGATTGGTGTAAACCACGCCGGGGATGGCATTGTAGCGCATCGTGTCGGGGCGGCCGGTGAGGTTGTTCACCACCACCTCGCCCTCGCGGCTGGCCGTGTGCGCCAACAGCGAAAAGCCCGTCACATCGCCGGCGGCGTAGACGTTGGGTACGTTGGTGCGCATCTTTTCATCGACCCGGATACCGCCCTTGAGCAGCTCCACGCCGATGTTCTCCAGCCCGATGCCCGCCGTTACCGCGCGGCGCCCCACGCTGACCAGTATCTTATCGCCGTTGACCGACGACTGGTTGCCGTCTTTATCGGTGTAACACACTTCGTTGCCTTTGATCTCGGTCACTTTGCAGCCGAGGTTGAACGCGACGCCCTTTTTGGCGTACATCTCGCGCAGCATGGCGCTCATCTCGGGATCCATGCCGGTGAGGATCTCGGGCAGCATCTCGACGATGGTCACCTGCGTGCCGAGGCTGTTGTAAAAACTCGCGAACTCCATGCCGATCACCCCGCCGCCAATGATCACCAGCGAGGCCGGTTGCTCTTTCAGCGCCAGGATCTCGCGGTTGGTGAGGATCACCTCGCCCGCCTCTTTCAGCCCGGGGATCGGCGGCACGAACGCCTCGCTGCCGGTGCAGATCAACAGATTTTTGGCCGTGTGGGTCTGGCCTTCGCACTCGATCTCGATGCGCTCTCCCGAGCGTCCCTTGATCACAGCCGCGCCTTTGACCACCGTTACGTTGTGGGCCTTCATTTTGGCTCCGATGCCGGCTACCAGCTTGCGTACCACTTTATTTTTGCGGTCTGCGATGCGGCCGAAATCGAACGACACTTCCGACGCCGTGACGCCGTATTTCGATCCGCCGACCGCCGTGTCGTATATCTTTGCGCTGTATAACAGTGTTTTAGTGGGGATGCACCCTTCGTTCAGGCACACGCCGCCCAGGTTGCTTTTTTCGAACAGTACCACGTTGAGCCCTTTCGCCCCGGCGCGTTCGGCCGCCACGTAGCCGGCGGGGCCCCCGCCGATAATTGCCAGATCAATCATTTTATAAGTCGGTTTATTTAAATGTCTTTTATACAATTCTCTTTCTTTCGCCTGCCAGCGGGGCCTGACTTTTTGGCATTGCCCAAAAAGTCGGCAAAAAAGCTACGGGCCGGATGAAATACTCGCTGAAAGTTTCCGGTCAGCAGCTAAAACGCCGGACTCCTCCCTTTTAGCCGCTCCACTTTGTTCCTCGTCTAACGGTCGTCAGACAACGCGGCGTTTCTTAACACATCTGTCCGGGAACTTTCCCCTGCGGGACGCGGAATTTCATATGGCCCGGAATCTGAGCGCTCGGCCACGCTCATAAGGCGCCCGAACGCAATACAAGGGAACTTATAGCTTAAAACGTTCAATTTCCACCGCGATCTGTTTCAGCAGCCGCGTGGCTTCGCCGCCGTCCAATGCGCGGTGGTCGTAGGTGAGGCTCAGTCCGATATGCGGCACGAAGGCGTATACCCCGTCGCCGAGGTCTTTGGGGCGCGGCACGATGGTGTTGACCCCCAGGATGGCTACCTGCGGCAGGTTGATGATGGGCGTGAACATCTCCACGCCGTAGTTGCCCAGGTTCGATACGGTGAACGTGGCTGCCTCGGGCGAGAGCAGGTCGGGGTTGACCGACCCTTTCTTGCAGGCGTCGGCCACCTCTTTCAGCCTCGACGACAGCCCTTCGAGCGACAGGTAGTCGGCCTCGCGCACGGCCGGAACCATCAGCCCGCGTTCGGTGTCAACGGCCAATCCCAGGTGCACGGGCGTGAAAATGCGCATTGTGTCGCCGATCAGGTGGGCGTTGCCGCGCGGGAATTGTTTCAGCGCCCGGATGACGCAGAAGCAGATCATGTCGTTGAGGGTGATGTTCGCTCCGCCGTCGTCCATCTGTTTTTTGACGGTTTTGCGGGCTTCGAGCAATCCGCGGGCGTCGGCCCCGAGATGGTGCGTCAACTGGGCCGAGTTTTGCAGCGAGGCGAACATGGCTTTGGCGATCAGTTTGCGGATGTGGGTCAGGGGTACTTCTTCGTATCCGCCAGCCGAAACGGCCGTTCCGCTTGCTGCCCTGCCGCCGTCCGGAATGGACGAACTGCCTGCCACCAGGTCGCTTGCGCGGACAACCCCGCCCAGTCCGCTCCCTTTTTCAGGGGCTGACAGGCCCCCCTCTTTGGCGACGGCCCTGGCCAGCGGGGTCATTTTGACCGGCGATCCCATCGCCGCCAGCACGTCGCGCTCGATGATGCGTCCGTCGGGGCCGGTGCCTGCGACCGCCGAAAGGTCGACTCCCTGTTTGGCCGCCAACGCCTTTGCGCGGGGCGATGCTCCGGCCGATGTTTTTGTTTCGGATCGGGCCGGTTTTGCCTGTGCGATTGCTTGCTCCGCCGGGGTTTCCTGTTTCGGCGCGGCTTCCGTTGCCGGGACGGCGCCTTTGTCCAGCCCGCCGATCTCTTCGCCCGGCGAGCCGATGACCATCACCGGGGCGAGTACCGGCACTTCGTCGCCCTCGTTGAAAAACAGTTCGAGCACCGTGCCGCTCACTGTCGAGTTCTCCTCGAACGAAGCTTTGTCGGTCTCGTATGCGAACAGGAGGTCGCCGGGGACAACCGCATCTCCTTTTTTCTTTTTCAATTCGGTGAGAATGCAACTCTCGACCGTCTGCCCCTGCTTGGGCATGATGATTACTGTCGCCATCGCGTCTTGTCGTCTGAATGTTCGATAACTGCAAAGTTATCATTTAAAATGAAAACAACTTTATTCTTTGTATATTTGTATTCGATTTTAAGGAGGCGTCCCGCTTTTTCGCCGCGAGCGTCTTTTTGCCCCTTTGCGGCGTCCCGGCAGAACGATACAAAAAGCGGGCCGGGAAATATCCGAACACATAAAAGAGAAAAACTAAAATCAGACCATTATAATAATGAGCTCCATCCGCGCATCGGCCGTCCGCACCATCAACTTCGAGGCGGCGGCCATCAAGAACCTGGCGAACCTGCTTACCGACGACTTCGACAATGCCGTCCGCGCCATCCTCGCCTGCCGTGGCAAAGTGGTGGTCACGGGCATGGGCAAATCGGGCATCATCGGGCGCAAGATCGCCGCCACGTTCGCCAGCACGGGCACGCCGTCGTTCTTCATCCATCCGGGCGAGGCGTACCACGGCGACCTGGGAATGATCGCCAAAGACGACCTGGTGCTGGCCATCGCCAATTCGGGCCAGACGGACGAGATACTGAAGATCGTCCCGTACCTGCAAAACAACGGCAACGTCATCATTGCCATCACCAGCCACCCCGAGTCGACGCTGGCCCGCAACGCCACCTACCACCTGAACATCGGCATCGAGTCCGAGGCCTGCCCCATGAACCTGGCGCCCACCTCGTCGACCACGGCCACCCTGGTGATGGGCGACGCGCTGGCCATCGCCCTGATCGACGAGCGCGACTTCCGGCCCGAAGACTATGCCGTGTTCCATCCCGGCGGGAGCCTGGGACGCAGGTTGCTGACCAGGGTGAAGGATGTGATGCGCAAAGAGAACCTGCCCTGCCTGCCGCCCGACACGACCCTCGACCAGGTGATCATCGCCATCAGCGACGCCCGTCTGGGCATGGCCGCCATTGTCGAAAAGGGGAAGCTGGCGGGCATCATCACCGACGGCGACGTGCGGCGAGCCATGGCCAAATACAAAGAGAACTTCTTCAATATCAAGGCCGAAGAGGTGATGACCGGTACGCCAAAAACCATCTCGCCCGACGAAAAGATCATCGTGGCCGAGGAGATGATGCGCAACCATAAGATCCATTCCATTCCGGTGGTCGACGCCGGCGGGGCGGTGGTGGGGATACTCGAATTTTTCAACCTTTAAATAATGAATATGAAAAAGATTTTTTTCGCTCTGGCGGTGCTGCTTGTGGCGGCCACATCGTGCACGAAGAACGAAGGCACGATCGATCTTCATGTCTACACAAACACCTTGTCGGTCGATGGAGAGAAAGCCAATGTCTTCCAAGCTCATTATTTCGTCTCGGACGGGGCGACGAGTCTGTGTTTTTTTGCCGGTTCTTATCGAATGGACATCGAACTCCCCGACAGTAAGTTAGGTAAGTCTTACACGATGAGGGAAGATGGTTCCGATTGGAATTTCTATTGCGTTCTGGATCAGCAATATTATGGCAATGGCACCGATATGAACAATGTGAAAAGCGGTAACGCCTACATCAGAAAGAATGGCGATGGGCAATACGAGTGCCATTTCGAGGTGACCCTGTCAAACGGCAAGAAGTTGAATGGCAGCTACAAAGGGACGTTCAGCGCCGATCCGCTTTAATCGGTTGCCTGTGATAAGAAACATCCGCACCGGGTTTCCCGGTGCGGATGTTTTTTGTTCGGCTTTCCCGTGTGGGGGTCATTTGTCGCGGTCGGGGAAGCAGCGGACGGTTCTTGCCAACATGTATGCAACGCTGACTGCGGCCAGTATCCATACAAGCCAGCGCAGGCCGAAGAAAAATTCGTGCAGGTACATCCCCAGCACGATGCCGATGAGCAAAAGGGCCAGCTTGAACACGGCAAAATCGAGGATGCCGTAGCGGCGGGCCGCTGTCAACAGGTTGCGGATCAGTTTTTTCATGGCATTGTCGTTTAGGGTTTTAACGGGAGTATTCGTTCCGGTAGACGGCAAGTTTCGTGCCGTCGACGGGTTGTTCCGAGACCGGCTCCTGGTCGAGCGCCGGAGCTTTGGTTCCCAACGGCGGGGTCGGACGGCCGCCTTTGAGGTCGGCGACGGTCATGCCGGCCGTGAAGACGCGCGCCTCGTCCCACAGCCGGCTTTCGATGAACGACGCCAGCAGCAGTCCGCCCCCCTCCACGATCAATGACTGGATGCCCTCGCGGTGGAGCGAGGCCAGCAGTTGCGGCAGGATTTCCTGCCTGAAGTCGAGTTCATGGGCTTCGACGGCAGGATGCAGTTGGCGCGCCTTTCCGCCGTTGCCGGTATCGGTATAGAACAAAATTCTGGCGTTGTTGTCGAAGATGCGGAAGCCGTTGTCCAACCTCAGGTTGCGGTCGATCACCACTCGGGCGGGATTTCGTCCCGGCACCTCGCGCACGGTGAGCGAAGGGTTGTCGCGCAGCACGGTGTTGGTGCCCGCCATGATGGCGGCCTCCTCGCCGCGCCACCGGTGCACGAGTCTCCGGCATTCGGGGCCCGTCATCCAGGTGGGAGGGGTCGAGGCGTCGCGGTTGTTGTCGAGGTAGCCGTCGCTTGTCTGCGCCCATTTCAGGATGACATACGGCCTGAGCCGGGTCTGGAATGTGATGAAGCGCCGGTTGAGGTCGCGGCATTGGTCGCCCAGCACGCCCACCACCACGTCGATCCCGGCCTCGCGCAACCTTGAGATGCCTTGTCCGCACACCTGCGCAAACGGGTCGATCATGCCCACCACCACGCGCGGAATGCCCTCGGCGATGATCCGGTCGCAGCATGGCGGCGTTTTTCCCCAATGGCTGCACGGTTCGAGGTTGACGTACAGGGTCGAGTCCCGCAACAGGCTACGGTCGGCGACGCTGTCGATGGCGTTCACTTCGGCATGCGCCTGCCCGTAGATCAGGTGCGCCCCCCGGCCGATGACGGTGTCGTTGTGGACGATCACGCATCCCACCAGCGGGTTCGGCGCTGCGGCGCCCATTCCTTTTAATGCCAGATCCAGGCATTGGGTCATATATTGTTCGTCGCTCATAGATCGGAGTTGATTGACACAAAGATAGAAAATCGTTGGGTAAATCGATGGATTAATCTGTCATTTTGAGCCTCGCAAAAGATGACAATCATGTTCTTTATTATCGAAAGAATTTTCATCCCACTTTTTCCTTGATGAAAAAGTGGACAAAAAATCAAGGCGCTTGCTGTTTTCGTCCACCCGCTAAAGGTTTATCTCCGCGAGTCAAAGGTCAACTATCCCTCCGTTGCACTCCGGGCCCGAGTTGACTTTGCCCTTTTCGCGGGCTAAACCCTAACCGGGTGCCCGGACGAAAACAGAGGCGCCGCACGCTCCCGATCGCGGTTAAGAAAATCCATCGTTTTTCGCCTGCCAGCGGGACCTGACTTTTTGTCATTGCCCAAAAAGGAACCAAAAAGGCTGCGGGGAGCCACAGGCTCACTTGTTATCGGGAACCACACCACACTCAGGAATGTTTGAGAGCGAAAAAAGGTCGTTGCTCAAAAACACCCGGTGGGTGCGCAACTGACCGGAAACCTTCCCCTGCGGGCCGCGGAATTTCATATGGCCCGAACCTGAGCGCTCGGCCGCGCTCATCGGGTACACGCTCCCGATCGCGATTAAGAAAATCGATCAATTTGGTTATCTTTGCTCAATTAAAAACGCCATGTCCACCCGGAGCCAACTCTATAAATCGCTTTCCACGCAGCTGTGCGCGCTCTATCCGCACGGCGAGGCCCGTTCGATCGCCGCGATGGTGCTGGAGTGCGTTTTCGGGCTGGCAAGGCAGGATATCGCGCTCGATCCGGACGCGGAGGTTATAGCGAACGGCGATTTCGACCGCGTGGCAGACGAGTTGCTGAAAGGCCGCCCGGTGCAGTATGTGTTGGGGCAGGCGTGGTTTATGGGGCGCCGGTTCGCGGTGCGCGAGGGGGTGCTGATCCCCCGGCCCGAAACAGAGGAACTGGTGCGGTGGATCATAGCCGATTGCGGCCGTTGCAAACGTATTCTGGACATCGGCACCGGCAGTGGCATCATCGCCGTGTCGCTGGCGGCGGAACTTCCGGAGGCGCGGGTCGATGCGGCCGATGTTTCTGAAACGGTGCTGGAGGTGGCGCGTGAAAACGATGCGTTTCACGGCACGGGGGTGCGTTTTGTCCGCCAGGATGTGTTCGACGGAATTCCGGGGACATACGACGTGATTGTAAGCAATCCGCCCTATGTCACGGAGTCGGAGCGGTTGCGCATGGAGCGCAATGTACTTGATTATGAGCCCCGTGAAGCACTGTTTGTTCCCGACGACGATCCGCTTGCGTTTTATGGGGCGATCGCTTGCCATGCCGCCGCGGGAGGGCTTGTTCCGGGAGGGAAACTGTTTTTCGAGATCAACGAACGCTTCGGGCCGCAGACCGTCGCCCTGCTTGAGGCCAAAGGGTTCAGCGGCGTTGAGCTGCGTAAAGACATACATGATAAAGACCGAATGATAAAAGCCGTATGGAAGAGGTAAGCCGCTACAAAATGAAGAAAAAGAGCCGTCAGGAGGCCGTCGAGGCGCTCATGATCCAATGCGCCCGCAGCGAGAAATCGGTGCATGATGCCGAGCAGCTGCTCTACCGCTGGGGCGTCGACCGCAGCGAATGGGACGGGATCATCGAGCTGATGCTGAACGAGAAGTACATCGATCAGCGGCGCTACGCCAACGCCTTTGTACGCGACAAAATGAACTTCGGCCACTGGGGGGCCTACAAAATCGCCGCAACGCTCCGCGAGAAAAAGATCCCCCAGGAGTACATCGATGAGGCGATGGCCCAGGCCGATCCCGAGGAGTTCGCCCGCAAACTCAAACGCGAGTTGCGCGCCAAACTCCGTACCATGAATCGCGAGAAATACACCGATTACAAACTCCGGGCGACCCTTGTCCGCTTCGCCCTCTCGCGCGGCTACGACTACGAAACGGCCGGCGATACGGTGGATGCCGTGCTGGCCGAACCGCCCAGGGAAGAACGGCCCCGGAGGGAATCAACTCGTTGAATGCGTGTTGGAAGGCTCATCGGGTTATCACGTTTGGGAGCGTGCGGCGCCTCTGTTTTCGGCTACTTTTTCCTTGATGAAAAAGTGGAATGGGAAAAACATACGTTTCTTCGTTATGGAGGCGATTTTTCACAATGCTCAGGATGACAGAAAAACCGATGGATTGATTTCGCCTGCCGGCGTGGCCATCCTTTTTGTCATTGCCCGAAAAGTCCATAAAAAGGCTACGGGGAGCCACAGGCTCACTTGTTATCGGACACTTTGTTTCACTCCGGAACATTTATAAACAACAAGGTTGTTACTCAAACACCCGGTGGGTACGCAACTGACCAATAACCTTCCCCTGCGGGCCGTGGAATTTCATATGGCCCGGGGTTGAGCGCTCGGCCGCGCTCATCGGGCACACGCTCTTCAACATGATTAATGAATCGATCGTCTGAACGAATCCAGAAAGTCATAAAAGTGATAGTGTAATGAAAAAACTCTTTATCGGCGCCATGCTGTGCGCCCTGCAACTGACCACTGCCGCGCAGATCAAGTGCGACACCTACGCCATGCCGCTGGACATCCCCATCGTCCTTTCGTCGAACTTCGCCGAAATCCGCGATAATCATTTCCATTCGGGATGGGACATGAAAACGGGCGGAGTCACCGGCAAAAAAGTCTACTCCATCGAAGGGGGGTACGTCAGCCGCATTTTCGTGTCGCCGTCGGGTTTCGGCAAAGCGCTTTATGTGCAGCATCCGAACGGGGCCACGTCGGTCTACGCCCACCTCGAACGCTTCGAGGGCAAAATCGCCGAGTATGTGCAGGCCGAACAGTACCGCCGCCGGTCGTTCGCGGTCGATCTCTATCCCGGGGCCGCGGCCTTCCCGGTCAAACGGCAGGAACTGATCGGCTATTCGGGCAACAGCGGCTCGTCGGGCGGGGCGCACCTCCATTTCGAGATCCGCGATCAGAACCAGTGGGCCTCCTGCATCTCCAAGACTGGCTTCATGAAGATCGACGATACCTTGCCGCCGCAGATCCTTACGCTATATGTTGTGGCCATCGACACCATCAAAAACGTGCCGGTGCACCGGGTGGCCGCCACCTATAAACCGACCGGCGGCTCCGACGGGGTGTATAAAGTCGCGGAAACGGTCAGCCTGCCGTATCCCTGCTACCTGGCCTACGAGGTGACCGACCGCCAGAACAACACCCAGAACCGCATGGGCATCTATGCGATGGAGCAGAAAATCGACGGCGCCACCAATTTCAGCTTCGCCCTCAACAAGTTCGCGTTCGACCAAACGCGGTTCGTGAACACGTTCCTGCTTTACGGCGAATCGAAGAAGGTTGCCAACGACGTGATCCGTTGCTACCTCTCGCCCAACAACCCGCTGCCGTTTTACAGCGGCGTGACGGGCCGCGGGGTGATCCGGCTCGCCGACACCGGGACGCATGCCGTCGCCACGGACGTTTACGACGAAACGGGCAACAAGTCGACCCTGACCTTTACCGCCAAGGCCGGAGCGAAAGCCCGGGTGGAGGGCGATTCGGACGCGGCGGCCGTCTATTGGGCGGCGGCCTACACCGGCACCATCGGCGATAAGCTTTCGGTGACCATTCCCAAATGGGCGCTCTACGAGTCGGCGCTGTTCCGGATGTCGGAGGGGGCCGTTCCCGCGGGCGGCTACTCGCCCGCTTACCGCATCGGCGACCCGGCCACTCCGTTGCAATTGGCGCTGACCATCAGCATCAAGGCCGATGAGGTGCCCGAAAACCTGCGCGGCAAGGCGCTGTTGGGCTACATCGACCCGGCGGGCAACAAGTCGACTGCCGGAGGCGAATACAAAAACGGCCGGGTGGTGGGCACTTCGCGCTTGTTCGGCACCTATTACATTGCCGTCGACAACACCCCGCCCGTCATCGCCGCGGTATCGGCCTCCGGGAGCAACATCGCCTCGCGCGGCAACCTGGCATTCACCATCAGCGACAACTTTTCCGGCATCTCGGCCTGGGAGGCGACCATCGACGGCAAATGGGCCCTGTTCGACTACGACCTGAAGAGCCGTACCATCACCCATACGTTCGATTACACCCGCTTCGAGAAAGGCAAGACCCATCAGGTGAAGGTGACTGCCACCGACGCCAAAGGCAACACGGCGGTGTTTAACGGAAATTATATCTGGTAAAATAGATGCTTCCGTTGTATTTTTGAATCCATTGCATTATATTCGTAGTGTAACCGCTCTTGTTTCGGGCCTATGAAAAAAGCAATGTTGATAGTTTGGATCGTCTTGTTGTCGGTCGCTACAGCCTTGGCGCAGGAGGGTATTCGCGCGATGCCGGACGATGAGTGCTGCCTTGCCGTGGAGGAGAAGCCCACGGAGATCTATATCGTGTTCACCTCGCTGATCCCGGGGTATTGTGAGCATGATTGGATGAATGGGATTGAAGAGAAGGGAGGATTTTCAACATATGAACATTATATGTCATTGTTTTTTTATCGATTTAAATCTCCTGCCGACAAGAAATTGAAATACAGATTTGTTCACGAACAACCTTACGATCCGGAAGATAAGGCGTTTGTCAATCACTCCACGCGCATGGAAGACCGATCATTGCTCAACAACGTGAACTGGATCGACTGGGATGTGTTCATCGCCGGTGCGACGCAGGCGCAGTTCGAGGCGAAGATGAAGGAGATCATCAACAGCCAGAAGATCTACATGATCAACCGGAAGTATATGAACGGCGATGCGATGATCGTGGTGGAAGCCGAGTACTGGCCGGAGTCGCCGCCGTTCGACCGGGTCATAGTTACCCCGAAGGACAATACGAACTCACCCCGGATAAATCCTGAATAGCGTTACGAGACGTAAAATGCGTCTGCAATGATTTTGCTGATAAAACAGCGAGGGACGGAAGATCTTCCGTCCCTCGCTGTTTTTTTATCGTTCTTTACGCAAACAATATCAGCAGCTGCGCCGTGAGCACCCGCAGGAACATGGTCAGCGGATAGACCGTGGCGTAACTGACGGCGGGCATCCCGTTTCCGGCGGCCGAATTGGCGTAGGCCAGCGCCGGCGGGTCGGTGGTGCTTCCGGCCATCAAGCCCATGAGCGTAAAGTAGTTGAGCTTGTAGAACAGGCGCCCGATGATGCCGATCAGCAACAACGGTACTACCGTGATGATGAAGCCGTATGCGATCCAGATGGCGCCCCCGTTCACAATCGTCTCGACAAAGCCCGACCCTGCGCCCAATCCCACGCAGGCCAGGAACAACGCGATGCCGATCTCGCGCAGCATCAAGTTGGCGCTGGTGGTGGTGTAGGTGATCAGTTTGTACTGCGGGCCGAAGCGGCTCAGCAGGATGGCCACGATCAGCGGGCCGCCCGCCAGCCCCAGCTTGATGGGTTGGGGAACACCCGGGAACACGAACGGAATGCTGCCCAGCAGCACGCCCAGGGTGATGCCGATGAAAAAAGCGATCAGGTTCGGTTCGCGCAGGTGCTTGACCGAGTCGCCGAGCAGTTTCGACGCCATTTCCACGGCTTGCTCGGAGCCCACCAGCGTCACCCGGTCGCCGATCTGCAAGTGCAGGTCGGGGGTGGCCACCAGATCGACCCCGGCACGGGTGACGCGAGTCACCGTTGCGTTGAACATGGATCCCAATTTCAGTTCACTCAGGCTCTTGCCGTTGATGCGGGGCTTGGTGACGACCGCTTTGCGCAGGATCAGTTCGCCTTCCATCTTCTCCCACTCGACCAGCGGCATGTCGATCTCCTGGCCGAAAAAAACGACGATCGAGCGGATATCCCTCTTACGCCCGACGATCAGCAGCTTGTACTCTTTCTCGATCCGGGTGCCCGCCCCGGCCAGGTGGATGTGGTTGCCCGTGTCGCACACGCGCGATATGATGAAGCTTTTGCCCACGAGTTTCATGGCGTCTTTGATCGACATCCCGAAAATGGCCGGATTGCTCACCAGCACCGATATGCGTTGCGCCTCGTCGAGGTTCTCTTTCTGCTTCGACTGCACGGCGGCGTTCTCCTTGTCCATATTGACGCGGAAAATGGCCCGCACCAGTATGATCGAGGCGATGATGCCCACCACCCCCAGCGGGTAGGCCACGGCATACCCCAACGCGATGGTCGGGTCGTTGGCGCCGGTCATGTCGGTGTAGGCCTGTTGCGCGGCCCCGAGTCCGGGCGTGTTGGTCACCGCCCCGGAGAGGATGCCCACCATGGTGGTGATGGGCAGTCCCGTCACCACGTAGATGATATAGGTGGTGACCACGCCCAGCAACACGATGCCCATGGCCAGCATGTTGAGCGTAAGTCCTCCTTTCTTGAACGAGGAGAAAAACGACGGTCCCACCTGCAAACCCACCGAATAGACGAACAGGATCAGGCCGAATTCCTTGACGAAATGGAGCACGTGTTCGTCGATGGTGACGCCGAAATGGCTGAACGCGATGCCCACGAACAGGATCCATGTGACACCGAACGATATGCCGGCGATCTTGATTTTGCCCAGCATCATGCCGGTGGCGATAACCAGCGCCAGCACCAGTATCGACTGTGCAATGCCGTGCGCGGTGAATAAATTGGCGATCCAATCGATCATGGCCCTTCTCTTCCGTTTAAAATTTCGGGTGCAAAGATACGGCGATAAAATAATTTTGCCAGACTTTCCGTGAATTTTAATTCGGGATCGTCCGGGGCGCCGTGTTTTTTTTGCCGGCCCCCGTTCCTGTTATTGTTTTGGAGTTGTGGAACGCCCGATTTTCTCCCTGGAACGGCTTAAATTGTCGGTTTGGCTGAAAATTTGAAAACTTTTTTTGTTTCTTGGGTTTTCTTGCATACATTTGTGGCGGAATTAAAGCGTTTCCCGCATGTGGATGCGATGATTCGAGTCCTGAATGTAAGATATAAGATAAAATGTCGACCAAGGAACAAATCATAGAAACAGCCACCCGGTTATTCCGTCGCGACGGGATCAAAGCTGTGCGGATGGACGACATCGCTTCGGAGATGGGAATATCCAAACGCACGCTTTACGAGCATTTTTCCGACAAAGAGGCGTTGCTTGCCGACTGCGTGGAGTTCTACCATGTGCAGCAGAGCCGGTGGATGGAGAAAAAAATGGAGGGGTGCGCCAATATGGCCGAGGAATTGCTGGTGTTTCTCGACTGCTGGGAGGAGATTGCCGAAGAAAACGGCAATTTTATCGGGAATCTGCGCAAATTCTATCCCGCGGTTTATCGCAACGTGACCGAGATGCACCAGTGCGAAGGGGTCGAGAAGCTGAAGCGGAAATTGCAGGAGGGAATCGTCCAGGGAATCTTCCTGCCCGACCTGAAAACCGATATTGCGGTGTTCCTTTTGATCGACATCATGAACAGCGTGTTGTCGAAAGAGAGTACGTTCACCGCGCAGAAATACACCCATCACGAGGCGTTCAAGTACATCTTCGTCTATTTCTTCCGGGGGATATCGACGGCCAAAGGGATGCGGATCATCGACCGGCGGATCAAAAGCCTGTGACGATGGAACACTTTTAAAACAACGGAGTAGGTAAAACAAAAAACAACAACGATAATGAAAAGGTTAGAGACAATTTTTTTACTGGCGTTCCTTTGTGCCGTTGCGACCAGGGCCGGTGCGCAGGATACCGTCAAACTGAGCCTGGAGCAGGCGGTGGAGATTGCCCTGAGCGACAACCCGACCATCCAGATCGCAGGCAAGGAGATCGAGCGCCAGGAATATGTGCGTAAGGAAACGGTGGGCAATCTGTGGCCCAACCTGTCGGCTTCCGGGGCTTACAACTATAATGTCATCAAAACGTCGTTCGACATGGGCAACGGGCAGAAAATGTCGCTCGAACCCGACAACACCCTGCTGGGGGCTGCCAACCTGAGCCTTCCGCTGTATGTGCCGGCCGTTTACCGCACCATGCAGCTCAACGACGAGCAGATGCGTGCGGCGGTCGAGTCGGCCCGGGCTTCGCGCGTCACGCTGGTGAGCGAGGTGAAGAAAGCGTTCTATAACATCCTGCTGGCCGAAGAGTCGCTCAAGGTGCTGCGGGGGAGCGAGGCCAACATCAACCAGACGCTCGAACAGACGCAGGTGATGTTCAGCAACGGCCTGGCTTCGGAATACGATCTGCTTACGGCGCAGGTGCAGTCGGGCAACCTCAGGCCCGCCATCCTGCAGGCCGAGAACGGCATCAAGTCGGCCAAGCAGCAGCTGCTGATGTACCTCTACCTGCCGCTCGACACCCCGATCGAAATCACGGGCGACCTGAGCCAGCTCAAAGAGCAGGTGGCTGCGTCCGAGAGCATGGGGGCGCCCGATCTGGCCGGCAACACCGACATCCGCCAGCTGGAGATCCAGACCGCCATCCTGCAGCAACAGCTTCGTGTGGCGCGCACCTCGCGCATGCCGAGCCTGGCCGCCGTGAGCAGCTTTCAGGTGATGGGCCGCGACAAGGTGTCGTTCTCATTCGGGGGCGACGACGGAAGCAGCAGCGCCAAAAAGACGTTCGAATGGTTTACGCCCATGACGGCCGGGGCCCAGCTTTCGGTGCCCATCTTCGCCGGCAACACCAACCGCAACCGCGAGCGGCAGATTAAAAAAAGCATCGAGCAGTTGCAGTTGCAGACCGAGTATGCGGTCGAAGGCGTCAGCGTGCAGGCCGCCACGGCGTTGTACGACATTGCCACGGCCCGCGAACAGATGATCGCCAATGAAACCACGATCAAGCAGGCGCAGAAAGCCTACGACATCACCAAAACACGCTATCTGGCCGGAAGCGGCACCATTCTGGAGGTGAACGCCGCCGAGTTGGCGCTCACCCAGGCCAGCCTGAACCTGTCGCAGGCCGTCTACAACTTTCTGTCGGCCGAAGCGGAGTACCAGCGAATTCTGGGCAGCGAAAAGTGAGAAATATTAAAAACAGTATAGGGACTATGAAAAAGATTTATGTCGCAGGGTTCGTCGCATTGACCGCCCTGATCGTCGCCGGATGCTCGGCCAGGAAAAAAACCGAACCCCAGGCCGAACAGCACCAGCCGGCCACCGAAGTGAAGACCGCCCGGGCCGACACCGGCATGGTGGAACAGCTGGTCGAACTGACGGGCAATATCGAGCCATTCAAGCAGAACAACATCTGCCCGTCGATGGGCGGGCGCATCGACCAGATCCTGGTCGACGTGGGCCGTCGCGTGGGCCGCGGCCAGCTGCTGGTGCGTATGGATCAGTCGCAATACCGGCAGAGCGAGGCGCAACTGGCCAACCTGCAGGTGGAGTACGACCGCATCAAAACCGTTTACGATGCCGGCGGAGTGCCCAAACAGCAGCTCGACCAGATTGCCACCCAGTTGGAAGTGGCCAAGGACGCCATCTCGAACCTGAAAGAGAACGTGGAACTGCGCAGTCCGATCGACGGCGTGGTGACGGGCCGCTATTACGATCCGGGCGACATGTTCACCATGACGCCCAATGCGGCGGGCGTCACCGGTATCCTGACCGTGATGCAGATCAACACGCTGAAGGTGACAGTCAACGTTTCAGAGCAATATTTCCCTTTGGTCAGGAACGGCATGCCGGTCGACATCCGTGTCGACATGTTTGCCGGCGAAACGTTCACGGGCAAGGTGTCGCTGATCTATCCGGCCATCGACGCCAAAACGCGCACGTTCACCGTCGAGATCACCATTCCCAACGGCAACCAGAAGCTGCGCCCGGGAATGTTCTCGCGCGTGACGATGAACATGGGCAGCAAAGAGCGCGTGATCGTGCCCGATGTGGCCGTGCTCAAACAGCTTGGATCGAGCGAGAAATACGTTTTCGTGCTCGACGGCGATAAGGCCGTGCGTAAAACCGTCACCACCGGCCGGATGTTCGACGGCAAGATCGAACTGATCGACGGCCTGGCCGGCGGCGAAACGGTTATCACCGCAGGCAACGGCAAACTGGTCGACCAGCAGCAGGTGAAGGCGATCCAGTAGGGGAGGGCCTTCGACCACAAACCTTTAAACGACAAGCGAAATGAAAATATATGAAAGTGCGGTACGGAAGCCGATATCGACCATATTGATCTTCCTGACGGTGATCATCCTCGGGGTGTTCTCGCTCCGGAGCATCGGCATCGATATGTACCCGGACATGGACTTTCCCTCGATATCGGTGATCACCACCTATCAGGGGGCCAATGCCGGCGACATCGAAACCAACGTCTCCAAAATATTGGAAGACAACCTGAACACGGTAAGCAACCTCAAAAAAATCTCGTCCAAATCGCAGGACAACCTGTCGCTGCTGACGCTCGAATTCGAATGGGGCACCAACCTCGACGAGGCGGCCAACGATATCCGCGACGCATTGGGGATGGTGGAGTCGCTGCTGCCCGACGAGGCCGACAAGCCGATCATCCTCAAGTTCAACAGCTCGATGATGCCGATCCTGATGCTCTCGGTGACGGCTGACGAAAGCTATGCCGCCCTGTCGAAGATCCTCGACGAGAAACTCATCAACCCGCTCAACCGCGTGGACGGGGTGGGGGCGGTGTCGCTGTTCGGCAACCCCACGCGCGAGATCCAGGTGAATGTCGATCCCCGCAAGATCGAAGCCTACGGGTTGTCGATCGAGCAGATCAGCCAGATCATCGCCCAGGAGAACGTGAACGTACCCGCCGGAGCGATCGATATCGGCAACTACACCTTCAATGTCAAGTCCGACCTGGAGTTCCACTCGGCCGAAGACCTCCGCTCGCTGGTGGTGGCTTCTTCGGAAGGCAAGCAGGTGCTGTTGTCGGACGTGGCCCAGGTCAGGGATACGCTCCGCAAGCTGACCATGGACTCACGCACCAACGGCGACATGGGGATCATGGTGATCGTCCAGAAACAGTCGGGCGGCAACACCGTCGACATTGTCGGCAACATCAAGAAAGCCATGCCGGCTATCGAGAAAACACTGCCGCCGGATATCAAGATAGCAGAGATCATGGACTCCTCGGAGTCGATCGTGGACAGCATCAACTCGCTGAGCGAAACGGTGATGTACGCATTCATCTTCGTGGTGCTGGTGGTGTTGTTCTTCCTCGGCCGCTGGAGGGCCACGTTCATCATCGTGTTCACCATTCCGGTGTCGCTGGTGGTGGCGTTCATCTACCTGTTCGCCACGGGGAGCACGCTCAATATCATCTCGCTCAGTTCGCTTTCGATCGCCATCGGGATGGTGGTGGACGACGCCATCGTGGTGCTGGAGAACATCACCAAGCACATCGAACGAGGGAGTTCGCCCAAAGAGGCGTCGATTTACGGCACGAATGAGGTGTGGATCGCCGTTATCGCCACCACGCTTACGGTTGTGGCCGTGTTCCTGCCGCTGACCATGGTGTCGGGCATGGCGGGGATCATGTTCAAGGAGTTGGGATGGATCGTGTCGCTGGTGGTGGTCACCTCGACCGTTGCGGCCATCACGCTCACGCCTATGCTCGCCTCGATCATGCTCCGTTTCCAGGCCGGGCACACCTACAAAGGGCTGGGGGTGATCTTCCGTCCCATCGACCGGTTCCTCGACCGGCTCGATAATTTGTACGCTAAAATCCTCTCGTGGTCGGTTTCGCACCGGGCGCTGGTGGTGGGCGCCTCCCTGGCGATCTTCGTTTCGAGCCTGTTCCTGCTCTCGCGGGTGCCGACCGAATTCTTCCCCGCGTCCGACAACGGGATGATCGAAGCCACCATCAAGCTCGACCAGAACCTCAACGTGGACTACACGTCGAAGATCGCCCGCCAGGTGGACGAGATCATCAAGACGAAATATCCCGAGGTGCGGCTCTATTCGGCCCGCGCCGGCGCCGCCGACGCCTCGGGGGGCAACGCCTTTGCCGCCATGAGCGAATCGGCTTCGTATATGATCACCTACTACATGAGGCTTCCGCGCGCTTCGGAACGCGAACGCGACATTTTCGAAATCAGCGACCTGTTAGGCAAGGATCTGGACAAGATCCCCGAGATCGTCGAGCATACCATCACCCCGGGCGGAAGCCGCGGCGGCGGGATGTCGTCGTCGGGAAGCTACATCGACATCAAGATTTTCGGCTACGACTTCAACGTCACCAACGACATCGCCGTTGCGTTGCAGGATACGCTGAAACAGGTGCCGGGGCTGACCAACATCACCATCAGCCGCGACGACCTGCGTCCCGAATATAATATTTTGTTCGACCGCGACCGGCTGGCGCTCTACGGCCTCAATTCGTCGACGGCGGCCATGTTCGTGCGCAACCGCATCAACGGGCAAACGGCCTCGAAGTTCCGTGAAGACGGCGACGAGTACAACATCGTGGTGCGTTACGACGAACCATTTCGCCAATCGCTTTCGGATGTTGAGAACATACTCATATACAACAACATGGGGCATGCTATCCGCCTGGCCGATGTGGCGACGATCGACGAAGAGTTCGCCCCGCCGACCATCGAGCGCGAAAACCGCCAGCGGATGGTGTCGGTGCAGGTGTCGATGTACGGCCTGGCGTTGGGCGACGCTTCGAAAATCGTTACCGGGGTTGTTGACGGCATGGAAATTCCCGACGACATCTACATCGAAATGGGCGGTTCGCTTGAGGACCAGCAGGAGGGCTTCTCGAGCATTCTGATGCTGTTGGCGCTGATCGTCATTCTGGTTTATGTGGTGATGGCCACGCAGTTCGAGTCGTTCAGGATGCCGTTCATCATCATGTTCACGCTGCCGTTCGCCTTCACCGGGGTGTTTCTGGCGCTTTACCTGACCGGCACGCCGCTGTCGATGATCGCCCTGATCGGAGCCGTGATGCTGGTGGGGATCGTTGTGAAGAACGGCATTGTGATGGTCGATTTCATCAACCTGATGCGCGAACGGGGCCTGGCCCTGAACCAGGCCATCGTCACGGCGGGCAAGTCGCGTTTGCGTCCGGTGCTGATGACCTCGCTCACCACCATCCTGGGCATGGTGCCCATGTCGTTGGCCCTGGGCGAAGGCTCGGAAACCTGGCAGCCGATGGGTATCGCCGTGGTGGGCGGCCTGACCTTCTCCACATTGTTGACGCTGATCGTGATTCCGGTCGTGTACAGCCTCACCGGCGCCCGCAGAATCAGGAAGGAACGCTGCAAGCGCAACTACCTGTCGTATGTCGAACAAAATAATAGAAAATAGGCCATGAAAGCAGTATTCATTTCATATAATCAGGCGCTGACCGAGGCGGTGAACTACATCATCGACCAGTGCGGCATCCGCGGCTTCTCGCGGTGGGAAGAGACTTACGGCCGGGGCAGCCGCGAAGGCGAACCCCACTTCGGCTCGCACACCTGGCCCTCGAAAAACACCTCGGTGCTGGCCGTTATCGACGATCACAAGGTGGCTCCGCTGCTGGAGAAACTACGCGCCCTCGACGACAAAACCCGCATGCAGGGGCTCCGGGCCTTTGTCTGGAACATCGAAGACCAGATATAGCCTGCGGCGGATCGATTGCCGCGGGTGAGAAGGAGGAGCGGGCCGAATGGCCCGCTCCTCCTTCCTTTTCCGCGTGGAATTTTGGTGTGTTCGGCCAATTGAGCCCTCTGTCCAAAACGCGCCTGTTTCGCGGTTCAAAATACCCAGTGGGTGCGCGGAATTTCATTTAACCCAGACCGGAACGCCCGACTGCACTCATCAGGCATGCACTCCCGAGAGGAATCGAGAACATTGCCTTTTGAAAATTAACATCGAACGACTTTTCTGTACAAATAAATATCCATTCGGCGTTTTTTTAACAGAGACGGCTCGATTTTCGTATCTTTGCGGCGTAAACCTTAAATCGAAACCGGTATGAGAAAGATCAAAGCAGCAATTGTGGGTTACGGAAACATCGGCAAGTACGTGCTGGAGGCGTTGGAAGCTGCGCCCGATTTTGAATTGGCGGGGGTAGTGCGCCGCGATCCGAACGACATTCCGGCAGAATTGGCCGGATATAAGGTAACGGACGACGTCTCGAAACTGGACGGGGTCGACGTGGCGATCCTTTGCACCCCCTCGCGGAGCGCAAAGAAATATGCCGAGGAGACGATGTTCAAGGGCATCAACACGGTCGACAGTTTCGACATCCACACCCAGATCGCTGACGTGCGCGAGGAACTGGACAAAGTGGCCAAGGAGATGGGCAAAGTGGCCGTCATTTCGGCCGGATGGGATCCCGGGAGCGACTCGGTCGTGCGCGCGCTGTTGGAGGCCTGTGCCCCTAAAGGCATCACTTACACCAATTTCGGCCCCGGCATGAGTATGGGACACACCGTGGCGGTGAAAGCGGTCGAGGGAGTGCAAAAAGCGCTGTCGATGACCATTCCCACCGGCACGGGCATCCACCGCCGCATGGTTTACGTGGAGATCAAGGACGGCTACACGTTCGAGGAGATCGCCTCCAAGATCAAGAACGACCCCTACTTCGTGCACGATGAAACGCACGTCAAGCAGGTCGAGTGCGTCGACAGCCTGCTGGACATGGGCCATGGGGTGAACCTGGTGCGCAAGGGCGTGGCCGGGGCGACTCAGAACCAACTGTTCGAATTCAATATGCGGATCAACAATCCGGCGGTCACGGCCCAGATCATGGTGTCGTGCGCCCGGGCGTCGATGTTGCAGCAGCCCGGCTGCTACACGATGATCGAAATTCCGCTCATCGACTTGCTCTATGGCGACCGCGCCACGCTGATCAAGAATCTGGTATAACGACAACTCCGGGAATGCAAACAGCTGGGGCGGGCACTTGTGCCCGCCCCAGCTGTTCTGTCTTACAGAGCCCCTATTCTGCATTCAGGGTGATCGCGGGGGTGCTGGCCGTCAACACCTCGCCGTTGGCCTTCTTCACCGAAAAGGTGAACGTGTACTCGCCCGTCTGTTTCGGGGGCTGCTGCAACACGAAATAGAGCTCATCGCCCAGAAACGGGTTTGCCTCGAAATCGATCTCCGTCAACTT
>JAVBRA010000024.1:0-43324 GCA_031548435.1 Rikenellaceae bacterium | reverse complement strand
TTTGTCTTTTGTTTTCCATCTGTCTGGCGCCGTCCTCCTACCCCCCCCCCCCGCCTCATGTTTATGCCCCACAGGGTTTATGCTTCGTTATCCGATTCTTCGTACGTGGCCGTGGCCAGCAGGGCCCATCCGGCAACGGAGCCTGCCAGCAGGGCGAGGTTGATCAGCACGCGGAGTATCGAGGGCCAATGCATTCCCGAGATGATCCCCAGAAGTTCCACCACCGACACGCCGATCAGCAGCAGACACCCGTATTTGACCACCTCCGATTTGGCGCGGGTGAGCGCGAGGGCCAGTACGCCGGCCATCGCTGCCGTGCACAGTATTTCCACCACGCGTATGTCTGGCCGGATTCCCATAAATGTTGCCAGCACTCCGAAAATTATCAGGAACAACTGGATCGCCGCCGTCACTCCCAGTACGGCCCATATGGTCTTATGGTCGCCTTTGCTGCGGCGGAGCAGGTCTGCCAGTCCGATGAGGATCAGCGCTACCCCGGCCACCGAGAAAAGTGCCGTGACGATGCCCGGCACCGGCGAGTAGCTGCTGAAGCTGGCCATGTCGATGATGTTGGCGATGACTCCCGCCAGGTAGACAAAGGCGACGCCGATCAGCAGCATCGCTCCGGGCTTGTGCGGCGAAAGCGTTTTGACGACGCGGTCGGCCAGCACCTGGAACTGTGTTTGTGCGACGGGAACGGCGGTCGTAGCCGCACTGTATGCCGGGGGCTTGGGTGTATCGCACGGCACAGCGGGCGGGGTGCCGGAGGATGTTTCGGAATAGAAGGGCGGAGGGGGTGCCTGGGGAGGTGTTCCGGCCCGTGTAAAGCCGGGTGCCGCCGCTGTTCCGGGAGCTGCTCCCGGCGCAGAATATCTGTTGATATTGGCCCGTTGTTTCAGCATCTTGATCTGATCGCCCACCTCGCGCGGAACGCACACTTTATTGATGGGGTTGAAATAGACCCGCAAAATACGCGACTCGACCAGCCCGGCCGGAATGCCGATGATAGAGGCGAACTCGCCGACCATGGCCACGGCCCCGCTGACAACGGCCACACACCCCGGAATAAAGTAGAGTATGCGCGCAATGACATTCAGCACGGCCATCAATCCGTCGGGAGAATAGCTTCTGCCCGAGAGCATGGCCAGTTCCTGACGGGTGACGACGGCGCGATCGAAAGGCCACAAATAGAATTTAGCCAGCTGGAACTGTCCCAGTCCCACGGGAATAAGCACGATGGTGAGGCAGCAGGCGCATCCGCTGATCAACATGGCAAAGGCGCGCATAAATCCCATCAGGGGGAAGTGCCACAAAATATTGCCTAAATTTCTCATAAGGTATTGTTGGTTAGTTGATTGTTTTTTTTGCGTGTATTATTCAAATATAGAATAAATAATGCGGTCCTCCGCCGAAATGCATAAAAAAACTGCCCCCGAAAGTTTCGGAAGCAGTTTAGATCGGATCGCCGGGAGCGATTAATTCAGGAACACCTCGATCACCGGAATTTCCACGTTCGGTTTCTGCACCGGCAGCGATAGTTGCAGATCGTCCGACGAGGCTTCCTCGGCCCCCCAGTACCCCACTTTTTTTACGGAGCGGATCTCCGACCCGTCGTGCAGGAACTGGACGTATTTCACCCTGTCTCCGCCCAGTCCTTTGAGTGTCAGGGTCTGAACGGGCCAGAACAGTACATGCACATAGAGCCGGTTGGTCTTCGGATTGTAGGTCAGCAGGCAGTTGTTCGGGCAGGCGATCGAGTCGGGAGCTTCGGTGCACCCGTAAATCGCCCGCGAGTTGAACCTCATCCATTCCCCGATGCCTTCCAGGCGGTCTACGGCGCGGTCGTCGAATGCGCCCCGGGCCGTCGGGCCCACGTTCAACAGCAGGTTTCCGCCCTTGCTCACCGTTTCGATCAGCATGCCGACCAGTTGCGGGACGCTCTTCCACGTTTGCTCGTCGCGGTAGTAACCCCACGAGCCGCTGAAAGTTTGGCAGGTCTCCCACGGCACGCGCTCGCCGTTGTAGGTGGGCCACTGGTTGGGCATGAATTGCTCGGGGGTGGCGTAATCCCATCCGCCCTCTTCCATCAGGTCGAGGCGGTCGTTGATGACGATGCCCGGCTGGTATTTGCGGCAGATTTTGTACAGGCTTTCGGCGTCCCATTCATCCTTCCCCTTTTCGTTGTGCGAGAAATCGAAGAACAGGGTGCTGATCTCGCCGTATTTGGTCAGCAGTTCCGTGAGTTGGCTCCGCATGTACTGGCGGTATTTTTCCATGTCGCGGCCGGCGTTGGCTTCGTCCTTGGTTTTGCGCAGGGGGTGGAGCCCGTCGACAATGTATTCGGGATGGTGCCAGTCGATCATCGAGAAATAGAACCCCACCTTGATCCCTTCGGCGCGGAAGGCGTCGACGAACTCTTTCACCAGGTCGCGCCCGGCCGGGGTATTGGTCACCTTATAGTCGGTGTATTTCGAGTCCCACATGCAGAATCCTTCGTGGTGCTTGGCGGTGAGAACCACATATTTGAACCCCGCCTTTTTGGCGTATGCGGCCCATTCTCTGGCGTTGTAGAGGTCGGGGTCGAATGCTTCGAGGTATTTCGCATAATCGTCCGTCTGGATCATTTCGTTGAGTTGGATCCATTCGTGGCGCCCCGGAACCGAGTACAGCCCCCAATGGATAAACATCCCGAAACGGGCTTCTGTCCACCATTCCATGCGCTTTGCCTTCTGCTCGGGGGTCTCGTTCGTGACGCGCCTTACCTGCTCAGCGCCCGTTGCCTGCGAGAATGCCAGACCCGGGGCCAGGAGCAATAAAAGGAATAATTTTTTCATGATTGTTCGTTCGAGTTGGTTTGATCGAGAGGCAAGGTAGCGAATTATTCCCGAACCGTCAAAACTCCTCCCCATCATTTTTTCGGCACTCGCCCGGCGGCACTGCTGCGGGCAATAGACGGGGACAGGTGGGGCGGTCGGTAGTCGTGTTGTCATGGGGCGGAGACCGGTATCACGGGGATAATTCTTCCGGGGATAACAAAAACGGCCCGTTGAGGGCCGCCTGGATTCTGTCTTTTCTGGGTGGAGCGCATCATCGTATCGCCGACAGATCGACGCTGCCGGCCGGGTCGCCGGCGTTGCGGATGACGCTGCCGCTGGTCTTGAACTCGATCTCTTTCACCCCCAGCTTACCTTCGATATAGTACATCAGGATGATGTACCCCTTCGACTCGATGGTGATGACCGGGTCGTACAGATACTCTTTCGAGTCGTCTCTCTTTTTGCTGTACACCGTGGTTTTCTGGTTCAGGTTGTCGTTGATCTCCATCCACTGGTAGTATTGCGGGTCTTTTGCCATATTGCGCACCGCGGCGCCGAATTCGGTCACATTTTCCCTGGTGGCGGAGTTGACATCGACCAGCACCACCTTGATCGACCGGGCCGAGCCCATATCCATCGGCATATCGCCCAACGACCCCATCGCGCCTTTGGCCATCGACTTGATCAGCGATCCGGGGATGCTCATGGTGGTGAAGCCGGGCTTGCCGGTGTAGGTGTTGTATACGGACTCCGCCGTGCTGTTCTGGGCCAGGACGCCCGTGCACAAGGCAAGGAGTGCGGCAGCGGTTAAGATAAAGCGTTTCATATCGTAATCAGTTTACATTCGTATTTTGCAGTGCGGCGCCGATCTTCTCGTTGATCTCCGAAAGCCGCCGGAGTTCCTCCACCGGCTGGCTCAGTGGCCCGGCCACCTGTTGTAGCATTTTTTCGGCCTGCTCCATGGCTTCCTGTTGGTCGGTGATGGCCATGCCGTTGATGTATGCGTACACCGTTTTGTTCTGGTTGTGGCCGATCAGCCTCCACGACGCCGTGGCAACGACCGCCACCGAGGCTGCGACGACCGAGATTCTCACCGCCAGGCTCATCCGTACCGACCTCCGTATCCGGGGCACCGAAACCTTGCCCGAGGGAACCTCGTGGCGTGCCGTGGCCGCGAACCCGTCGAACATCCGCCGGGCATACTCCAGATCGGGAGCAACCGTCTCGTTTGCCGAGAAATAACTGCGCAATTCGTCTTCTTCAATCAGCGAAGTCCCTCCCTCGAAGTAGCGGTCGAGCAGTTCCCGTATGCGTTTTTCACAGTCCATGGTTCATTACTTTTAACATTTTTTCTTTCACGTTCTTCCGTGCCCGCGACAGGTTGACCCTCACCGTTTCGACGTCGCTGTCCGATATTTCGGCGATTTCGGCGAATTCGAGCCCCTCGACGTCGCGCATGTGGATCACCAGCCGCTGCTTGACCGGCAGCTCGGCGATGGCCTGCATCACCAGGCGATAGGTGTCGCTGTGCTCGGCCTGGTTGTGTTCCACGGCCACGTTGTAGCTCTCTTTGCCGATGTCCGACACGCTTTTGCGGCGCATGGCCCGGTGGCGCAGCCGGTCGTAGCAGAGGTTCTTGACCGAGGTGAACACGAACGCTTCGACGTTCTCATAGCGGTCGAGCCGGTCGCGGATGGCCCACATCTTTTCGTAGATGTCCTGCACAACGTCTTCCGCCTCCGAGTCGCTCAACAGCAAGCTCTTGGCAAAACGGAAGATCTTGCTGTCGAGGGCAACGACCTTTATCTCAAACTCGCCTCGGTTCATGTGGGGTGGAAGATGCTTCTGTTTTTTTGATTTCTGATTATAAGACGGATGTTCGGGAAAAATATAACATCCGGAGAGGAGAAATTTTAGGATTTGGCGTTTTTTCTCCCGAACACAAGAAATCGCAGGCCCACTTGTTGTCGGGAACCCTGTTTCATTCGAGGGCGTTCGTGGGCGGAGCCGCAGGGTTCACTTAACGGTAATGGCTACACCCTCGCCAGGGATATGCTGCAAACAGGTGCGTCTGCAATGCCGCTCAGAAACGCCCGGCGGGTGCGTGGAATTTCACCCGACCCGGGGTTGAACCCCGCCTCATTGGAGCGCATGCTCCCGAAGGCGATCAGGTGGCCCGTATATATGGATGTGTTACCTCCCCTTCATTCGGTTTGCATAGCCGTCGAGCGCCGACTTGAGCTTATGGTACAGGAAACAGTCCCGGAAGTTGGAATTGTCGAGCAGCACCTCGCGCACGTCGCGCAATGAGTTGGAGTAGTAGCTGACCTCGTTCTTAAGGGGTAGCCCCCGCCGCGAACTGTTCTGGATCGTGGACATGGTCATCGATCGCAGCTGCTCGCACACGGCTTGCAGCACGATCAGCACCACATTGTCCATCAGCACGTGCCCTTGCATGTAGAGGTGCGTGTGCTCGGGCGCCACGCCGAACTGCCGGATGTGCCGCTCGAATTCGGCCATCGAATCCGCCTCTTTGTGATGCCGGTGCCGGAGCGTGGCGAGCCTTTTGTCGACCTGCCGTTTGAGCCAGGCGATCGTCCCCTCGCCGTTGCTATCCATGTCGAGGTAGTTGATGCGCACCGAGTTGCGGAAGTCGATCAGGGTGAAAAAGTTGATGTTCTTGTGCCAGGCCGAGTAGGCGTACCACAAAAACAGCGGGTAAACCGTCCGCGAATACTCTTCCATAAAACCCACGAAGTCGAAAATATCCTTGTCGTTTTTGGTGGCCTGCACGCACACCGAGTGGAGGCTGGGCGGATAACAGAGGTAATTCTCGATCGAATAGGTAAACGTCTGGAAAACATAGTGGTTGGCGTTGATCCGGCGCGACTGTTCGGTGCGGTCGCCGAAAATGTAATCGAAGTCGCTGTCCACGCACAACAGCAGGTAGTCGCCCGCCTTGTCGGCCATTTGCAGCACCACTTTCTTGCCTTTGGCCAGATCGCCGCGGGCCGGAACGTTGATCTCGAACTTCAGCGTGTCGGATTCGTAACCGTCGAAGATGCGGCGCCAGAAAGCGATATCCTCGTACCCCTCGACATAGACCACCACCGTGCGTATCCCCGGGGTTGCCATCCGCGAGGCGGCCTCGAAATAGTTGCTGTCGAGCGATTCGACCAGTTTTGCCATCGGTTGCCGTTTTTAAAGCATTAACTCTCTTATCTCCTGTACGTTGTCCGTCCATCCCTTCATGATCATGGCCGGCGAGTGGGTCGACACCAGCAACTGCACGCGGGGATTCAACTCCACGATATAGTCCAGCAGGTTCTGCTGCCATTTGTAGTGGAGCGATATCTCGGGCTCGTCCATGATCAGGATGCAGGGCCTGCCGTCCTGGATCAGCACCGTGATCAGGATCAGCAGCATCTGCTTCTCGCCCGAGGAGAGTTGGTACGGGCTGAGCGCCAGGCCTTCGAATACGAACTGTAACTCGTTGCTGTTGCGGTCGATGCGTTTGCCGGTAGGTTCGAACAGCTGGTCGATCAGATCGAAGAAGCGGTCTTTGGGGGCGATCGTTTCTTCGATTTCCTTTTTGGATTTGTTCTGGCCCATCATCTGGATCACGCGCTTGCCGATCTCCAGCAGATAGGCCAGATAACGCTTCTCGATGCGGAAAATCTCCCAGTCGAGTTCGGTGCGCACCCGGTCTTCGGTGAGTTTCTGAATGGCTTCGGCTCCCTTGAGGCGGGTGTCGAACGTGCTGACGATGTCGGCCTTGCAATGGCTCAATACATGGCAGTCGTCGAACGAGGCGCGCGAGCCATCGTCGAACGTCAGCACGATGTCTGCGATCCGCTCGCGCAGGCCCTCCGACACATTGCAGCCGGCAAACATCTCGCCCAGCGAACGGAGAATGGTGCTCTTGCCGCTGCCGTTGACCCCTGCCAGAACATTGACCCCGGGATTCACCTCCCAGTGGATGTTATAGACTCCCCACAACTCGATGATGTCGATCGAGCGGATATACGCACCCTTGTTTTCCATAAGCCCCCCCTGTGTTTAACTTAACAAATATAGTGAAAGGTGAACGACAAGACGAAAACTTGTTTTCAGGCTTATCCGAACCGCATCCTATATTATACAAATATAGGCATTATTTTTCACATCTCCCCACGCATCTTGTACCAGGACGCAACCGGAGGAACAATTTGTACTATATTTGCATCACAATAAGAAACCATAAGACCATGGAAAACACCTCCAAACCCCGCAAACGACCGAGGATCGGATTGTGGATCGTCGGCATCCTGCTGCTTTTGCTGGCGGGGTTCATATACGTGAAGTTCTACTATGTGTTCGGCGAGGGCGTCAAGTCGGGCCAGCTGAATTTCATCGTCAGGAAAGGATACGTGTTCAAGACCTACGAAGGGCGCATGATCCAGGTGGGCTACCGCTCGGCTCAGGGCACCATCCAGTCGAACGAGTTCGAGTTTTCGGTTACCGACGAAAAAGTGGCCAAAGTACTGGAGTTGCAGAGCGGCAAACTGCTCGACCTCCATTACAAAGAGTACCTGGGGCGCCTGCCGTGGAGGGGCATGAGCAAGTACGTGGTCGACAGCATCGTGGGCATCCATGCCCCCAACACGATCGATACCCCGCCGGCGACATTTCCGGCAGAGGGAAATTAGATATTCGGCGGTGGCCGAACGCGGGCCCTGCTTTTCGTCCTCTTTACGAGTGAATATAAAAGAGGAATAATTCAGCCACGGCTCGTCTGACAACAGGGAGGGGCCACGAACGCTCTTTTCCCGAAGTTCGCTATCGTCATAAAAAAACAGGGACAGTCACTGTCCCTGTTTTTTTATTGTTGGAATTGATATCTAATACCATAAAAATGAGGCTATTCAGTGTCTTCGGTCGCCGCTTCTTCCACTTCCAAAATGTCGGCCCGGTCGATGAGCCGTCCCGAGTAGCTGATCGACGAGCGGTAGTTGCTCACGACCGAGAGCGAGGCCGTCCCGTCGGAGGCGACGCTCAGGCTGAACCGGTAGGTGTCGGTCGAAACCGGGTCGTAGACCTTGACGGAGACATCCCACCCCTTGTTTTTCTTCTTCTCTGACACCGAATAATCGAACCGGGTCTCGTTGATGTTGATGGCCGGATTGGGGTCGATAAAACGGTTGTCGGTATGAGCGCGGCCCACGTAAGGCAGGTGGGTGCGCAGCCACTGCCCGTCGATTTGCATAAAATAGTTCTGCCCGCTGATGTCGCGGCTGGTGGCCCCGGGCAGCGAAGGGGACATCCGGTCGGCCTCGAAAACATAACTCTGCGCATCGATCAATGCCGCCGTCTCGGCTCGTTTGGCCTCGTCCTGCGCTGCCTGCCGGGCTTTCCGCTCCGCTTTGTCCGAACCGCCCTGGGCCATGGCCGGGGCAGCCGACAACAACAGCAATGAAAAAGCCGCTAAGATCATTTTTCTCATAGTCGTAAGGTTTTTTAGATGCTACGGTTCCCCTTTCCCGGAATCCATTGTCTGAGACCGAAATTAAAGGTCGCCTGTTAATTCAACGTCGCACGTGATGGTTATAGTATCCCGGAACTCGCCCGATACGGCGACGATTTCATTGTTTCCTGCCGTCAGGAGGATATCGTTCCACACCGCTTTCCCTCCGGTCGTGGGCAGCGATCCTTTCGACTCGCCGTTGACAACTAACTCCGCTTCCGGCAGGTTCGAGAATATTTTGATGTGGTAAGCCCCCTCCTTGCGCACGCACCAGCGGCGGTCGGCGATGTAGACGAACGGATCGGCGTTGTTCCAGTTGGCTTTGTAGAAATAGAAGGCGTCCTTGCGGATGGCCCGGTCGAAAGTCACCAGCCCCAGGTCGCACACGCCCCGCAGGTCGCCGTCGTTGCGGTTGGCGTCGGCGTAGTCGAACATGCTCTTGACATAGGCCCCCCAGAGTTTGGGTTTGGTTGTCAGGCTGTGGTAATATTCTTCGTGCACGGCGGTCTGCCAACCCTCGGGATGGGTTCGGCCCGAAGGCGCGGGCCTGGAGGAGGCCGCCTGCTGGCAGAAAGGCGATCCGCCGGCGCCGTATTCGCTGATGGCCGCGTTGAGATTGCTCCAGGCCGGATTGCCCTTGATGTTGTCTATCCAGATTCCGATGTCCGAAGCGCGTCCCTGCGCCCATCCGAAGTATTGGTTCCACCCGATGGCATCGGTGACGAAGTTGATCTGGCCGTCCTGCGTGCTGGCCGCAACGGTGGGGCGGGTGGGATCGAGCGCGTGGGCCAGGGAGTTCAGCTCCTTGATGTACGGCACCGGATCGTCTCCGGTAACGATCAATGAGTTGAATATCCCCCACAGGCACACCGACGGGTTGTTGTACTGCTGCATGATCATCTCGGCCAGCTGCCGCTTGCCGTTGGCTTTGAACGACTCCATGTCGATGTAGCCTTTGTCGCGATAGTCGCCCGGGCCCGTGAAAGGCAGGTCGCACCACGCCACCATTCCGGCACGGTCGCACAGCGAGTAGAAATGGCGCCCCTGCGGATGGTTGACCGTCCGGATCGAGTTCGCGCCCATTTCGCCCATGGCGGCCATGTCGGCGTCCAGGTGCTCTTTATACACGGCCTCGCCGTAGACCGCCCTGTCCGACGAGTAGCAGACGCCGCGTACGGGATAGGGCTTGTCGTTGATCAACAGCTGGTTGTGGCTGATTTTCACGGTGCGGATACCGGTGGGCACGGTCACCATATCCTTCGCCCCGCCGGTAGCCACCTCCACCACTGTTTCGTAGAGATAGGGGTCGTTCCGGCCCTGCCACAGCCTCGGTTTGTCGACATTCAGCGACAGGGTCGCCGCCGCTGCGCCGTCGTTGTCGAACTTCACTTTTTTCGAGTCCCGGGCCACGGTGTCGCGGTCGCCGTTCACCAACGACACGTTTACGTTCGAGGTAACGCCCTGCATGCCTGTGAGTTTCACCAATACATCGAGGCTTGCCTTTTCGGGCGACACCTTCTGGGGCGTAATGTACACTCCGTCCGAACCATAGTCGGCCAGCGAAACGTGGTTCGGCTCGGTGACAATCAGTTCCACGTCGCGGTAAATGCCGCCGTAGATATTGAAATCGCCCACCAGCGGCATCACGTCCAGTTGTGGAGAGTTATTGACCCGCACCCACAACGAGTTCCGCTCGCCGAACCGCAACTGCGGCGTGATATCGAACGCAAAGGCCGTGTACCCGCCGCGATGCTCGCCGACATGTTTGCCGTTCACCAGCACGTTGGCCACGGTATTGACGCCGTGAAAACGCACGAACACCCGCTTGCCGCTCCACGAGGCCGGCACGTCGATGTTGCGGATGTAGCTGCACAACCCGCGGTAGTAATCTTTCGCCCCGCCCAGTGCATCGGTGTTCCAGGTGTGGGGCAGGTTCACCGGTTCGCTGTACGACTTCGACGCCTCGTAGCCGGGCACGAACTCCCAACCCCGATTCAGGTTGACAACCTGGCGCGCCGGAACCGGCAAAACCGCCGCAAGAAATAAAACAACCGTCAGACACTTTTTCATAACCCCTCTATTTATTTTATTTTCCCGATGCATTAAAAATACGAAAAAAGATAATCTTCCATCCCGAACGCAGTGAAGAAATTTTCCATAGTGAAGCGTATGCGCTGCTTTCATAAAGCGAACCGCGGGCTCATTTGGCAGCTGCGCTTCTCCGTCCACAGGCTTCCGGGGGCACTGAGATCGCCTGTTACCGGTTCATGGTGATCAGGAACTCCTCGTTGTCGCGGGTCATTTCCAGCTGCTTTTTGATCGTTTCCATCGCTTCGACCGAGTTCATGTCGGTCAGGTAGCGGCGCAGCACCCACAGTTTCTGGAGTATCTCCTTTTCCAGCAGCAGGTCTTCGCGGCGGGTGCTCGACGCGGTGATGTCGACGGCCGGGTAGATGCGCTTGTTCGACAGCTTGCGGTCGAGTTGCAGCTCCATGTTGCCTGTGCCCTTGAACTCTTCGAAGATCACCTCGTCCATTTTCGAGCCGGTGTCGATGAGCGCCGTGGCGATGATGGTCAGCGAGCCGCGCTCTTCGGTGTTGCGAGCCGCCCCGAAAAACCGCTTGGGCTTGTGGAGCGCGTTGGCGTCGACCCCGCCCGAGAGCACCTTGCCCGAAGCCGGTTGTACCGTATTATATGCACGCGCCAGGCGGGTGATGGAGTCGAGCATGATAACCACGTCCTGTCCGCATTCGACCATCCGTTTGGCTTTTTCCAGCACCATCTCGGCTACCTTTACGTGACGCGTGGCCTGCTCGTCGAAGGTCGATGCCACCACCTCGGCCCTTACGCTGCGGGCCATGTCGGTCACCTCTTCGGGGCGTTCGTCGATCAGCAGCACAATCATGTACACTTCGGGGTGATTGTCCGAAATGGCGTTGGCGATGGCTTTCAGCAGCTCGGTCTTCCCCGTCTTGGGTTGGGCCACGATCAGCGCGCGCTGGCCCTTGCCGATGGGGGCGAACAGGTCTACCACGCGGGTCGACAGATTGTTGTGCCCCTTGCCCGTGAGGGTGAATTTGGTCTCGGGGAACAGCGGTGTCAGGTATTCGAACTGAACCCGGTCGCGCACCTGTTCGGGCAGCAGTCCGTTGATGGAGTTGATCCTCATCAGCGGAAAGTATTTCTCGCCCTCGCGCGGGGGGCGGATCAGGCCTGAAATGGTGTCGCCGTTCTTCAGCCCGTAGCTTTTGATCTGGGCCGGCGAGACGTAGATGTCGTCGGGCGAATTGAGGTAGTTGTACTCGGCGCTGCGCATGAAGCCGTAGCCGTCCTGCATGATCTCCAGCACGCCGTTGCCCGCCACCACGCCGGTGAATTCGTCGTTGAAGTCGCGCGGGTGGCGTTTGTTGCCGTTCTGTTTGTGCCTGTATTCTTCCCGGGGAGCGGGCGGCTCGACGGCCGGAAGCTCTGCAAGTTCTGCGGCAGGGGCCGGATCGCCCGTCGTTTCAGGCGCCGGGACGGTTTCGTCGGGAAAAAGCTCCGGCTCGGGTTCGATGTTGATGAGGGTTTCGTCCACCACCTTGTTCTTGTGGGTGTAGGCCCGTTTGATCCTGGGGGCGGGCGCCTGTTCGGCGTCGGTGCCGGTCGTTTCGTGCGCGGGAGAAAAACTTCCCGCCGGCTGGACGATCCTTTTTCGCCGCGGACGGCCCGGGCCCGCCTTGACTTCGCCGCCCTCGGGCGCGGAAGTGTCGTTGTTGCCCCCCGCCTGCGAGGCTTTGAGGATTGCGGCGATCAGCACGCTTTTTTTGCCTGTGGGGTCGAGGCCCATTGCACCGGCTATTTCTTTGAGCTCAGCCAGGGGCTTGCTCTCAAGAATCTTGAAATCGTTCATTTAAATGATGGGATTGTTTTCTGTTCGGAAAAGCCGGAACCGGCTCCATTCAGTCAGGTTTGAGCCACAAATATAAGGATTTTTTTACGCTCCGTCGCTCCGGAGTAGCTTTTTTCTTAAAAAATGGATATATTTGCACTCTCTTATCGGGAATAAGAGGATTGTTTAATTAAAAACAGAAAACGTAATGCCAGTAAAAATCAGATTGGCACGCCATGGTAAGAAAGGATACGCCTTCTACCATATCGTAGCTGCCGACAGCCGCGCGCCACGCGATGGCCGCTTCATCGAGAAAGTGGGAACCTACAACCCCAACACCAACCCCGCAACCATCGACCTCAACTTCGACAGTGCGCTGGATTGGCTGCAAAAAGGGGCTCAACCCACCGACACCTGTCGTGCAATTCTTTCCGCCAAAGGGGTGATGTTGAAAAAGCACCTGCTGGAAGGAGTGAAAAAAGGCGCTTTCACGCTGGAAGTGGCCGAAGAACGCTTCGCCAAGTGGCTGAAAGAGAAAGAGGACGGCGTAGTTGCCGCCGCCACTAAACTTTCGGGCGACAAGGCTGCCAAGGCCAAAGCGCGTCAGGAAGAAGAAGCGAAGATCAAAGAGGCCAAGGCCAAAGCCGTAGCCGAAAAGAAAGCCGCTGCCGCAAAAGCCGCCGCCAAGGCCGACGAAACTGAAGAGGCTGCTGAAGAGGCCGCCGGGGAAGCGTCGGAAGAAGCCACTGAGGCTCCGGAAGTTGCCGCCGAAGAAACTCCCGCTGCGGAATAATCCCCGCATCCGGCGATATGGAGCACGGGGGGAGCGGGCCGGTGGGCCGTATCAATAAATGCTACGGTCAGGCGGGCGAGGTGATGATCTCGCTCTACGACGGCTTCCCTGCCGACTTCGATATGAAAAAGGAACCGGTGTACGTGTCGATCGATGCGTTGCCGGTTCCTCTTTTTTTCCGGTCGCTGGAACGGAAAGGGCCCGGAAAAGCGGTTGCTGTGTTCGACGATTTCGAGAGCGAGGCGCGTGCCGCGATGCTGGTGGGGCTGCCGTTTTTCCTCCCTGCGGAGGAGGCCGATGGCCGGGAGCAGGAGAGCAGGTGGGTCGGTTACACGCTCAAAGATGTGAACAGTTCGAAAGAGGGGGTGATAACCGGGCTGGTGGAGAGTGAGATGAACCCGCTGTTCGAGGTCGGCGTCGGTAGCGATACCGTCCTTATTCCCCGGGCTGACGATCTGATCGTCAACGTGCGTCACCGGAAAAAAATCATCGAGATGGCCCTGCCCGATGGTATCTGGGATATGTAAACTGCCGGACTTGCAAAGTCCGGCAGTTGTTTTTCGGGAGGCTGATGGCGGGTTGCGCTCCCGCACATTCCGACGCAAAGATGCTTCAGGGATTCTGCCTCATCCGGTTATATATTCCCGACAGGCACCAGCTTCCGATCAAGAAGGAGCTTACATTTGCCGACTCGAACAGCTGTGCCGTTATAAGATCTTTGTCGAACTCCCCTTTTGTGTTGATCAAAAATAACAGGGCCATCCCCGCAATCCAGGCCAGGCTCAGCCGGAGGGCTGCATTGCCCCGCCGTGTGCGGGATTCTACCCGCGGCTTGAACGATCGCTGGGCGTAGATCATCACCGCCCAGATCGCCGAAATCGCAACGGCATAGATCAGGTAGGCCGAAAAGGGCCATGTTTTCCTGTTGGCGGCATTCTCGCCGTAGACCAAAGCTGTTATAATTAGCAACCACGCCATCCATATGGCGCTGAACTTTATTCGTACATTCATTTCAGGACGGTTGGGTTATTGCAACATGTCGCTTATTGGATATTATGTCTGATTTCTCTTCTGCGGTCAAGAGGTGCTATACTCTTTCGCAAGGCAGGAAGCCTCGCTGCATTCCGGCGTGAAATTAAAAGAGGCGGTGCCTCCTCCGTCGGAATTCCGAGCAGACGATGGCTGTGGCGATGCCCACGTTCAGCGATTCGGACGACGGCGCTCCGGCAGGGTAGGGCGGGATGTGGAGCCGGCGGGTGACGATGTCGCCGACGGAGGACGAGATGCCGCCGCCCTCGTTGCCCATCACCACGATGCCTGAGGCGGGAAGGTCGGCGTCGTAGATGTTCTCGCCGTCGAGGTAGGTGCCGAAGATCCCGATCCCTTTTTCTGCAGCTTCCTTCAGCGTCGGTTCGAGCGGGCCGTATACCACCCTGACCCGGGCAATGGCGCCCATGGTGGCCTGGATCACTTTCGGATTGTAGCAGTCGACCGTCTCGGGCGAGCAGTAGATGCGCCGGATTCCGAACCAGTCGCATAGCCTCACGATTGTGCCCATGTTTCCCGGATCCTGAATGGCGTCGAGCGCCAGCACCAGACCGTCCGTCAGGGCGACCGGCGCCGGGGACGTATCCGGTATCCTCACCAGGGCCAGTACCGGCGAGTGGGTTTTGAGGTGGCTTATCCGCTCCATTTCGCGTTCCGGAATCTCCATTCCGGTTACGGGCCCGAGGTAGCGCGAAGTGTGGTACGTTCGCTCCATCTGCATTCCCGAGGCATGCAGGTCTTCGACCAGCTTGGCTCCCTCGGCCACAAACAATCCCGAAGCGTAACGCTCCTGACGCGATGAGAGCGATTTGATGAAAGCGATGTCGTTTTTGGTCAGCATGTCTGTCGGGTTACCTGTGCAAAAGTAATAAAGACAACCGATGTTCCCATAAAAAAACAGGGCGCAGATTCTGCGCCCTGTTTTTTTGTGTCCGGATTGCCCGTTATCTGAAGTCTTCCCAGTTCAGGTCGGTGATCGTGGTGATGTCGTGCGCCGGGGCCGGATACCTGGAGGCGTAGCTGACAATCGCGTCGATCTCGGCCTGGGTGACCTTCACAACTTTCGTCGAGTAGTCGCCGATTTCTTCGTCGATGGGCCTGAGGAAGCCCCATTTGGTGAAGAAGTCGGTCAGGTCGAGTTGTGCCACATCGCAGCAAACCTTTACGAACTGCAACTGGCAGGCTCCGGGAGTCGAGGGATTCTCGGCCTGTCGGATGGCTTCGAATACCTGCGGGTAAAAACCGTCCAGACCGCCCATGCGTCCTGTTTCCATAAAGTAGAGGTACAACTGCCAGAACGGAACCAGTTTCACGAATACGTCGGGCTTAGTAGGATCGCTGCCCACAAGTTTGGCATGCGGGGTGTTGTTGGCAAAATTGGCAATCCCTTTCGTGTACGAGTTGGTCAACTGCATGCGGGTTACCTTGGCGGCCTTCGGATTGGTTTTGCGGAACGTCCACTGCACGTACAGCGAGAAGAGGTTGTTCGAAACTTCGCCCATGCCGGTCCAGTTGAAACCGTCGCGGAGCTGGTTGGTGTGGCCTACCTCGTGTGCCGGGCCCCAACACGCATCGTCGCCCGATCCGGTGTCGACACCGAATCTCCAGCTCGACACGCGGCACAGGGTTCCCGCCGTGCCTGTCCCGTATTCGGTGCGGTAGTTCGAGGCGTTCATATATACGTCTTTCCCGTAGCCTGCCCTGTACAGGTGCTTGTTTTTGCGTCCGCCGCCCCTGTAATGGGTGATGCCGGACAGCTGCTCTTCAAGCATAACCACCGAGTCGGCCACTTCCAGCAACCGGACGGGATTGTTCCCGTTGGAGAGGTTGGCGGGGGTGTATTGGCGGAAGCCTTCCGTGGTAAAGGTGATGATCGATTTCTTGCCCACCAGGTCGAATACGGCCCATGTGGCGTTGGTCAGCGCATTCTGGTAATCTTCCATCGAGTGCTTGGTGGGGTCGAAGTAACCGTTCACCTCGCCGGTCATGAAGTTGATCTTCACCGGATCGTAGCTGGTGCCGCGGTTCTGGATGTATCCCAGGCCGAATCCGTCGGTTACGGTGATTTTATTCAATCCTGCTTTCAGGGCGTACGAGGTGCCGTCGTATTTCAGATTGGGGTAGTCGCACATCACCAGTTTCACGTCGTGACTGTCGTTGATTTGCGAAACAAACACGATATACACTCCCGGCTTCGGGAAAACGATCCCGGTGGGGTGGTCGAGTTTGTTGTGCCTCATGGTTCTGAGGGTGTTGGCTTCGGTGTCGGGGTTGGGGTAGGCTTTGAATTCACCCACGCGGAACGAGGTTTCGTAAACACCGGTGAACAGGTCGGCGGCCACGTTGCGGAAGAAGTCGTTCGACATGGCGTCGATCTGATCCGAGGTGACGCCCGGCTTCAGTGCGCAGTACATATTGTCGGTAAAGATCGACAGCAGTTCGGTCTCCAATGCGCTGCCGGATTGGATTTTGTCGGGGAACGTAGCGATGTCCGGAGCAACGTACAGCTGGCCTCTTTGCGAGATGTTCAGTTCGACTCCGCCGCCGGATACGCGGCTGAATGTGACCTTCACCGGACGTTTGGCCTTGTTCGGGTTTTCGGCCAGGTTGAACACCACCATGGTTTCGGTCGAAGCCCCCTGGTCGATCGTGATCCACGGGTTGCCGGTGGGAATGTCCACGGTATATTCGTCTTCGCAACCGACCGAGATGCTGAGCTTCGAGGCTTTCGAAGGCATTTCCACCTTGGTTTTACCGATGACGATGGCGCCCGATGCACCCAATTGCTTCACGGTGATGGTTCCGGTTGCGCCGCCCGAGGTTACGGTGATGGTCGCCGTGCGGTCGTCGACGGTGGTGTTGTTGCTTACGCTGACTTTCATGATCTTGCCAACGTTTTTCTTCATCTCGGTTTTGAGGGTGCACCACGATCTGGCTGCTTCGTCAACCACGGCGCTCCACGTCGACGGATCGGGGCCGATCACGGAAATTTCCTTCTCCGTGTTGTTCATGTTCTCGAACGTCAGCGAGTAGAGGCTCAACTCGACGGCTTTGGTTTCGCCCCCGCCGTTCTTGCCACCGCACGAGGCAAGCACTGCCGTGGCGGCGATCATAAGCATGGATACGATTTTCTTCATCTTCAGGTTATTTAAATTAATAAGTGTCAGTTTTTTACCCGTATTTTCGAGCGTTTACCACAAACGATCGGAATATACAAAAATACCAAAAAATCTCTTCATTCCAACTTCTCCGTCTGTTTTATTGATATTTTTGGCCTTTCTGTCCGCATACTTAAAACGCAGGACGGATATCCATTATTATTCATTTAATTACTTTTTTCGTCATGAAAAAACAAAGCAAAGCAACAAGACGGCCGGGTTGTTTCCGGCGTTGGTCGCGCAAGGGCTACGGGATATTCGCATCCCTGGGCCGGGAGGTGAAAATCGGCGTTTTGGCCGTGGGGATGTCGATTTTGTCGATGAGCGCCGAGACCCTTTACGCGCAGGACACGACAAAAATCCACCGTGTCGTCCGGCTCGACTCGCTGACGGTGGTGGGTAAGCGAACCGACCTGGTGCGGGGAGTGATCATGCCCGAGCGCATCTACGACTACGAAAGCGGCCCCGACCTGCCGCAACAGAGCGTCGAGGGGGTGTTGCGCACCCGGCCCTCGATCGACGTGAGGGAGCGGGGGGCCAAAGGAGTGCAGTCCGACCTCTCGATCCGCGGCGGATCGTACGACCAGACCATGGTGCTGTTGGACGGCGTCGATTTCTCCAACGCCCGCACCGGCCATCAGAGCCACAGCCTCCCCATCGACATGGAGGCGCTGGGCGGCATCGACCTGCTGACCGGGATCGCCCTGCCGGGAGCGCTGGCCGGGGCGGTCAACCTCATCCCCCGGCAACCGGCCAGGAAACAATTCCGAGCTACGGCGGCTGCGGGCGCTTACGGCTACTTCTATTCGCACCTTTCGGCCAATACGTCCGACAAGAAGCGCTTCCGCGCCATGGGGGCTTTCTCCCTGCGCCGCAGCGACGGCTACATCGCCAATACCGATTTCGAGACCTGGAACGGTTATTTCCGGGCATCGTACCATTCGCCGCACGCCGGAGTGTTCGACTTTCAGGCCGGATATCAGGACAAGGCATTCGGGGCCAACGGGTTCTACTCTCCGGCCTATCCCGACCAATTCGAGGCGACTGCCACGGCGCTCTCGTCGTTGCGGTGGGGAAAAGAGATGGGCAGCTTCACGCTCAACGCCACGGCCAGCTATATGAAAAATTACGACCGTTACGAGTTGTTCCGCGACGGCCGCGGGGCGCCTGCGACCTACGCAGGCCCCAACTACCACAACCTCGACCACGCCGGCGTGGAGGTGTGGGCCGATTACCGTTATAACCGGGGGAAAACCTCGGTGGGCGCCAACTGCTCCGGCGACCGCATCCTCAGCACGGTGTTGGGCGAGCCGCTCGACAGCCCCGTGAAATCGCGCGTGCAGGGGATTGACTATACCCACGGCAAAAATCGCCGGATGGTCGACGTGTGGCTGCGGCAGGTGGTGTTCGCAGGCCGGGGGAAAGTGGGAGGGAACGTCACCCTCAGCAACACTCCTTACGGCGCCACCGCCATCTGGAGCCTGAGCGGCGAACATCCGCTGGCAAACCGCCTGACAGTGGAAGCCTGTGCGATGGAATCGATGCGCCTGCCGACGTTTACCGACCTCTATTATAATACGCCCACCCACATCGGCAATGCGGATCTGGTTCCGGAAAAGGCGTTCACGATGCAGGCCGCGCTGCGGTATAATCCGGGGCGTTTCGCCGCCTCGGCGCTCGGCTACTACCGCCAGGGGCGGCATATCATCGACTGGATCAAGCCCGGCGCGGAGGCGCAAAAGTGGGAAGCCTCGCAGGCCACCACCCTCGACACTTACGGCCTGGAAGGCAATGTCGCCTACTCGCCTGGCGGGTTTGTTAAAACGGTGTCGCTGGGCTACTCGCACATCGTGTCGGACAAGAACAGCGGGGTTTATCTGTCGAAATACGCGCTCGACTATATGCGCGACAAGCTGTCGGCCGTTGCGGCGCTGAATCTTTCCCGCGCTCTCTCTTTTACTGCTACGGCCACCTGGTACAACCGCAACGGCGGTTATGAGATCCGGCCGGGGGTGAAAGCGCCTTTCGATCCCTATCTGCTGGTCGACGCCAAGTTGTCGTGGGCCCGGAGCGGGTGGGGCCTGTATGTCGATGCCGCCAATCTGTTCGGGGCCGATTATTTCGACTTCGGCGGCATTGTCCAGCCGGGGCTCTGGGTGATTGGCGGGCTGACGGTTTCGCTGTAATATTTTTATTGCTGAATCCGTCTGGTTCTTCAATCGTGATTGAAAAACTCTTATCTGTGACGCTTTTCCTTGTAAAAGCACGATCTTTCCCCCACAGCTATCCATCAAAAAATAAGGGCACCCCATGGCGGGGTGCCCTTTTGCCGTTATCCGGCGCTGTTTATTTAACCGTTTGGATAATTTTTGTGAACGCCTGCGGGTGGTTCATTGCCAGATCGGCCAACACCTTGCGGTTGAGGGCGATGCCTTTGGCATTGATCTTACCCATGAGTTCGGAGTAGGTCATTCCGTGCATGCGTGCGGCGGCGTTGATACGCTGGATCCACAGGCTGCGGAAAGTCCCCTTTTTGTCTTTGCGGTCTCTGTAAGCATACGTAAGACCCTTTTCGACAGTGTTTTTAGCGACTGTCCATACATTCTTTCTCGATCCGAAGTTGCCCTTGGCAAGCTTCAGGACTTTTTTGCGGCGCGCGCGTGACGCCACCGCGTTAACTGACCTTGGCATAATTAAAAGTTTTGCGAATGATTAGCGATTTGTTCGTCACGCAAATTCTTAAGGGCTAACTCACTCTGTTAAACAACTGGTTGTCCTTGACTTATTTCACGAGCAGCGCTTTCACACCGGCGAAATCCGACGGGTGAACAAGGCCCGAGTAAGTCAGGTTGCGTTTCTGCTTGGTCGTCTTCTTGGTCAGAATATGACTTTTGAAGGCGTGTTTGCGTTTGATTTTACCACTCCCGGTGAACTGGAAACGCTTCTTCGCCCCGGAGTTAGTCTTGATTTTAGGCATTGTACAAAAATTATTTACGTGGTTAAACAGTCTGCAAATATAATAAATAATTTCCGAACCGCAAAAAAACGAGCAACCCGCCCGCGGCAAGAAGATTTCCCTTTTTTCGGAATTGCGGTGTAGCAGGGCGTTACAGCATATTCCGCCCGATGAGTTTCATGAACTCGTCCTTGTACTGGCTGCCCAGCGGAATGCGGTGAGGCCCGATGGCGATCTGGTTGTTCTCGATCGAATCGACCTTGTCCATGTTGACGATGAACGACTTATGCACCCGTACGAACGGCGGCGACGGCAGCCGCTGCTCGACGTTTTTCATGGTGCTTTTGGTGACGACCCCTTTTTTGACGGCGCAACAGAGCCGCACGTAATCTTTCAGCCCCTCGACAAACAGAATGTCGTCGATGTCCACCCGCACCATGCTGTACTCCACCTTCACCATCAGGTGCCCGGGAGCCTCGCGGATACTCTCGGCCGAGGCGGCATTGCGGGCCGAAACAATCCGGTTGGCCTTCTCGACCGCCTGGAAAAAACGGTCGAATGAGAACGGCTTCACCAGATAATCGACCGCATTGAGATCAAACCCTTTGAGGGCGTAATTCGGATACGCGGTGGTGAAGACGATCAACGGCAGATTCCCGCCCTCTTCCGCAAACTGAATGCCGCTGACGTGGGGCATGTTGATGTCAAGGAACATCACGTCCACGTCAGTCGAGGCCAGTATTTGCTTCGCCTCCACCACGCTCGACGCCTTCCCGACCAACTCCACATACCCCACCTTCGAGCAGAACCCCTCGATAATCTTCAAAGCCAACGGCTCGTCATCCACTGCAAGACACCTCATAACGGATTGTTTTTTTTCTGTACTCACCCTAAGCGTTTTGTAAAAAGTTCAATCAAAAACTTTTCGGAGATACTTTCGTATCTCTTGACTGATTTTACACCGTCCGATCGACTTTATTCAGGAGCCCCCTTTGCAAACACACCTATTGCATTGCTTGTTGGAGGGGGGAGCTCCTGAATAAAGTTAGTTGAATGAAGTACATCCAATCACGAAGAACGCAGTTTTTCCGAAAAGTTTTTGATTGAACTTTTTACAAAAAGTTCAGATTGGGTATTAGGAAAAAACAATCGGTTCCCCGTGAGTTTGAGTTGTAAAGTTACGCGGAAAAAATGATTTTATCAATAAATATACGTCCGGCGACTTAACTCGTTTCGCGAATGTGATTTTGATCGAATTATTCACTATCTTTGTTCAAAGGAACGTCCGTCGTTCCCGTGTTCCGGAAGGCGCTTTTTTCAGGGTGAATTCCGTATTTCCGAGTGCCGGAAGGCGCTTTTAACCGAAAAACGTCGCGGATATGAACTGGCGCGGAAGAAAATCCTCCCTGCTGAACCACATTGCCGGATGGCTGTTCGTGATCGTGGTGAACGTCATCATCCTGTACAGTTACTCGGCCCGCACCACCTCGCCCGAAAACGTCAACTACTGGGAAATTTTCACCTCCAGGACGTTCGAATGGGCGATCTACATCATCGCGTTCTACGTCAGCTACCTGTTGCTCATCCCCGGGCTGCTGTTCCGGGGACGGAGCGTGCTGTTCGTGTTGTCGACAGTGGTGTTGTTGGCGGTGTCGTTCTGCACCGTCAAGCACCACAACAATACGTTGCTCGAACAACGGATCATGGCCATCGAGGAGTCGTTGCGCGAACACGAACCCCCTGTGGGTGACGGACGCGCCCTGTCGCCCGGGCCGCCACAGCCTACTCCATACTATAAAGACAAGTATTGGATCCGCAGCCGGATGTCGTACAACCCGGCATCGCGCAACAATGTTCCCATTGTTTACGGTCTGTTGGTGGTGATCACGGCCAGTATCGCCGTGCGGTTCATCAAAAAATGGCGCACCGACGAAAAGGTGCAGTCCGAGAACGAAAAAGTGCGCATCGCCACCGAACTGGCCTACCTCAAGCAGCAGATCAACCCGCACTTTCTGTTCAATACCCTCAACTCGCTCTACTCGATGACCATCGACTGCCCCGGCCCGGCTTCGGAGACCGTGCTCAAACTCTCGTCCATCCTGCGCTACATGCTTTACGAAACGGACAAAAACAAGGTGCTGCTGTCGGACGAGCTGAACGTGGTCAACGACTACCTCGAACTGCAAAAGCTGCGCCTGACCGACAAAACCCGCCTCCAGTACCGAGTCCAGGGCGATCCCGCCGGCCTGCACATCGAACCCATGCTGCTCATCCCCCTGATCGAAAACGCGTTCAAATACGGCAGCGACAGCGTCAACGAATCGCTGGTGGAGGTGGACATCTCCATCGACAACGACCTGTTCACCTTCGTGGTGGGCAACCGGCAGGTGCACGAAACCGACCCCGAAAACAGAAACTCGGGAATCGGGATCAAAAACATCCGACGCCGGCTCGACCTCCACTACGGCAAAAATTATATCTTCAAAATCGAAGGCCAAAATCATTTTTTCCGCGTAACCTTACAACTCAGGCTCACGGACAGATAAGCGCCGGGGCTTGAACCATTCGGGCGGGAGGATCACTGATCCTCCCGCCCGAATGGAAATAAGTCTCCCATGCTCTGGGGATGGTGTTTTCAACAGTCGTCTGTTTTTTTCTTCATTTTTTCAATCCGGCGCAAAGCCAAAGAGACGATCCCGGCAATCCCCAGGTTCACTACGGCAAGCGTTCCTGCCAGAACAACCATATCTTTTATGAATGCCTTTTTTATCGGCATAAGGCAGTTCCGCGTCGATAAAATGGAGTGCAATCACACAAATGCTGACAATTGCAATCAGTTCTCCGTAGATGTTTTTATTTCCTGCCATAATTCCTTGGGTTAGTCCGGCCGTGTCCGATCTTGACCGGAGATGGCCTGTATCAGGCCGGGCCCGACAAAGATAACAAAAACAACATTGCCACCGGGGTGCGGTGGCAATGTTCGTTGACAGGGGCGCATTTACATTCCCGGAGGCCGGCTCCCGCGGTATTCGCCTCCGCCGTATCCCCCGCCTGACCCGCGCATCATCCGGTCGCCTTGCGAGGTGCTGCCGCCGGCGGTGGTGTACGAGCGGAACCGGTACGAGAACGTGAGCATATAGTAATTGCCCAGGATGTTCGAATACGAGGTTTGCAGGTAGTTGTCGGTAATCGTATAATTGAGGCTGCTGTTTTGCCTGAGGATGTCGTAGGCAGCCAGGGTCAGTTCGCCCATCTGGTTGCGGAACAGTTTCTTGCCCAGGCTCATGTTGAACATCTGGGTGTTTTTGTTCGGCATCTCCGTTTGCGAACTGGTATTATACGAGAAAGAGTAATCAGCTCCGAGCACAATCGACCAGGGGAAGGTAATGACGAATCCTCCGTTCACGCTCTGGCGGAACGAGGAGACGTTGTCTTTGATGCTGTTTTGTGCGTAAGAATATGTTGTGCCGGAGCTGATATTGAAGTCGACGTTCTTGGATATGTTGCTGGACAGGCGGAACATGGCGGTACCGGAATTGTTGTTTGTGACGTTCCGAACCCCGTCGTAGATCGACGGCCGGCGCTCGTAGTTGAGGAACAGGCCCGAAAACAGGTTGCACTTAATAGGCCGGATCGGGAACGAGTACATCCCCCGCAAATTGGCTGAGCGGTACCCGTCGAGGTTGGTGGGGGTGCTGTACTGAGCCCCGCGCAATACCAGGATACCGTCGATGTATTCGTCGGCCTGGAGGAACCGCGTCGAGTCGGTGATGTAGTTGCTGTTGAGGCTGATGCGGGCGTTGAGCCCGAACATGGTCGATTTGGCGGGGTTCACCGACTGGTAGCTCAGCCACAGATTGTTGGTGTAACTCTGCTTGAGGTTGGGGTTTCCTTTCGACACCCGCAACGGATTGGTGTTATCGAGGATGTCCTGGAGTTCGGTCACCGACGGGAACTGGGTTTCGGTGCGGTAATTGGCCTCGAACGTCTGGGATCCTTTCTTGTAACGGATGTTGGCCGAAGGCAGTACGGTCGAGAAATGATACCGGGCATCGCGCTCGTAGGGAGCGATATTCAGGTGTTCGTCGTTTCCGCGGGTGGCGTATTGGTAGTTGATCCGGGCCGAAAACCGGAAATCCTCTTTATTGAACGAGTATCCGAGCCCGAACTGGTTGGTCAGGTATTTGCGGTCGGTGTCGTTGGTCAGGGTGGTGTCCATCATGTAGGAGCCGTCGCCCTGGCGGTTGCCGGTATATTTGTCGGAGTTGCTGTTGTTGTTATTGATATTATAGTTCAGGGCCAGCGCCGAGTATTGCGACAACGGCTCGCTGTAGCTGACCGATGCCCCGAACGCTTTGGTGTCCTGGCTCGATTTGGCCAGTTGGTCGAGGTTCTCCGGCACCCATTGGCCGAATTCGTCGCGGCTGGCGTTGGCCGAGACGTTGACCGACCGGTTGTCGGAGTTGCTGTACGACCCGTCGAGGCCGATGCTGAGCGTGTTGCCCCGCTGGCTCAGTTTCCACATGAACTCGGAGCGGAGTTGCGCGCTGTAACTCTTGTTATCGTAGTTCGAAAGGCGGTCTGACTTGTTGATCGAGTCGTTGTCCTGAATGGTGCCGCCCAGGGTGTGGCTGCGGCCGTCGCCGTTATTGATCGAAAAACTCGGGCGGATCGTATAGCGGAAACTGTCGCCCTTGTTCTCAAGCCGCGCGTTGAACTCATGGCGGGTCGTGTTGCTGCCCGACACCAACTCGTCGTAAGTGGTGCGCGTGTCGAAATTATCGGATTTCATGTAGTCGCGGGTGGTGCTCGATACCAGCTCGTTGTCGAGGTCGCGGAATTCGTAGCCGAAGCTGAGCGTGGTCTTGGGATTGATTGTTCCCGTATAACGCAGGTTGACGTTCTCGATGGTGTTCAGCCCCGATCCTCCGCCGTAGCGGCCTTGGTTGAAGCGCCCGATGCCCCCTCCGGTGTTGTTGGCCAGCAGCGATCCGGTCAGGTCGTGGCGGTCGTTCTTGACCGTTCCGTTGATGCTCCCGGCGTACAGGCTGCGGATGCCGTCGTATTTTGTGTCCTCGATGCCGTAGCCTGCGCTGGCCCGGACGTCGTACTTGATCTCTTTCGGGTTGTAAGTTCTCAGGTTCAGGGTGCGTTCGCGGGTGCCGTCGTCGAAGCCCGAAAACTTGCTCATGTCGCTCTGGTCGTCGAACATCCCGATCGACGAGATCATGTCGGCCGGCAGATCCTGCAGGATTTCCGAGATGGTGCCGGTCATCTGCTTGCCGTCGAGGGTGATCTTTCTCACCTCTTCGCCATTGACTTTGATGCTGCCGTTGCTCACTTCGGCGCCCGGAAGTTTCTTGACCAGGTCTTCGGCCGTGGCGTCCTGGTTCACTTTAATGGCTTCGGCCATGAACTCGGTGGTGTCGCCCTTCTGGACGGCGAGCGGAGGTTCGCCCTGGAATACCAGCGCGTCGAGTTGCACGGCGCCCGCCATCACAAAGTTGCCGGCGTCGTAGGTGCCGCGTATATTCCTGGGAGTGAGGTCGACTTCTTTGGTCACGTCGGGGAGCCCGACAAACGTGGCCACCAGCGTGATCTTTTCTTTGGTCACGTTCCGGAGGGTGAATTCTCCCTTCTCGTTGGTCGACATGTTGTACTTGCGCCCGTCGCCCACCAGCACCACCGCCCCCTGCAATGGGGTGAGCGTGTCCTTCTCGAACACCCGTCCCTTGATGTTGACGGTGCCCTGCGCCAATGCGGGCATAGCTCCGCAGGTCAGAACGAGTAATATGAAAAAAAGGCGTTTCAGTGACTTCATGATTGTCTGGCAATTGTCTGAAATTTCCATTGAATTTCGAAAACGAAAATAGCCGGGCGATTGTTCCCGGTCAAATAAAATAGACGAACGCCGCGTTTGGATCGACCAACGAACGGAAACGGCGCGTTTTTTGTGAGACGGAAGCGTGTTTATTTGGGAAAAAGAGGCTCAACGGTGCGGGGCGGCGCTTTTAAAAGCGCCGCCCCGCACCGCCGCCACCCGGAACTACTGGAGGTAGTCCGTCACCTGGCCGCTGATCTGCCTGAGCGAGATCTCGCACAACTTGGTGTTGTATTCGGCCCGCAACAGTCGCTCTTCGGCGCTGAGCAGACTGGTCTGGGCCTCGCGCAGTTCGATGCCCGAGAGGGTGCCCAGTTTGTAGCGTTCGATGGCAATGTCGTAATTGTCGCGTGCGGTTTCGCGGTTTTGCAGCTCAAGGCCCATCAGTTCGAGGTTGTTCCGGTAGGCCATCCAGATATTGGACAGTTCGGCCCGAAGCATCAACTCCTGTTCCTCCAGGGCGAGTTCGCGGTTGTCGATCGCCAGCCGGGCATTCTTCTGCTCGCGGGTGCGGTTCGTGCCGTCGAACAGGTCGAACGAGAGCGTGGCTCCGTAGTTGAAGCCCATGGTGCGCTGCCGGTCGTAGGTGCCCGAGCCGTAGTAGTTGTTGGTGTTGCCGTATCCGCCGTTGATGCGGATGTAAGGGTAGTTCCGGCTTTTGGCCAGCTTGTAGTCGAGCTCGCTGATGGTGTGGTTTTTCCGGAAGATGAGCAGCGAGGTGTTTTCTTTTATCATCCGCTCGGTCAGGTCGTTTTTGTCGAGCATCACTTCGTGGAGGATGATCGAATCGGGGGCGGCCAGCGGGGCGTCGACATTGTCCAGGGCCATGAGCCGGTTGAGGCGGATGCGCGAGGTGTGCACCACTTCGTACTGGCGCACCAGGGCCGAGCTGTCGGCGTTCAGGTCGACGCGCGCCTGCTGCAGGTCGAGCCGCGACTTGGAGCCGATCGTGTAATGCGCCTCGACGATGCGCATCCTCTCGCGCGAAAGGTCAAGGGCGTAACGGTAGTTCTTGAGCAGCAGGTTCTGCTGGATGTAATAGTGGTATTCGGCCGCCAGATTGGCGATGAAATCCTCCACGGTCAGGCGGGTGTTCAGTTCGCCCAGTGTTTCGAGTTCCCTGAGCCGGTCGTAGGTGGTCTCGACCCGGAAGCCGTCGAACAACGTCCAGTTGAGCCCCACGGAGTAGTTGGCCGTTCGGTTGCGGATGCCGTCCCTGCTGATGGTGGCGCTTCCGTCCGAGGGCCACTGGTCGGTGTTGTTGACGGTCTCGGAATAGCCCGCGTTGAGCCCCAGCGTGGGCAGGTAGCCTGCGTTGCCGATGGTGGCGTTGTTCGAGGCGATTTGCTCGTCGTTGCGCACCATGCGCAGCTGGTAGTTGCGTTCGAGCCCTGTTTCGAGGCATTCCCGGAGGCTGATGATATTCTGCGCTGCAGCCGTGATCCCCGGCATGAAGAGCGACAGTACAATGAGTATTCTTTTCATTGGCTGATCGGTCGGTTAAGGTCAATCCAGTTTTTTTATCACACGGGCAGGAATACCCGCCACGAGCGAGTCGTCCGGCACATCTGCGGCCACTACCGCTCCGGCGGCCACGACGCAACGGTTGCCGATGGTCACCCCGGGACAGATGACCGCACCGCCCCCGATCCAGCAATCGTCGCCGATGGCCACGGGTTCGGCCATTTCCACCCCTTCCCGGCGGAGCCTGTGGTCGAGCGGATGGGTGGCGGTATAGATCTGCACGTTGGGGGCGAACAGCGTGTTGGAGCCTATGGTGACGGACGCACAATCCAACACCACGCAATGGGTGTTGAAATAGACGTTGTTCCCGCAATAAATGTTATACCCGTAGTCGCAATAGAACGGGGGTTGCACCAACAGGTCGGACGGGGCGTTGGGCAGCAGTTTTTTCAGCAGCCGGTAATTGCCGCCTATTTTCGTAAACCCCCGGTCGTTGAATTTTTTCAGCAACTTCTTGGCCTTTCTGAATTCGGCCCGGAGTTCGTTGTCGGCGGCGGAGTATGGCTCCCCTGCGATCATTTTTTCTTTTTCGCTCTTCATCGGTTATCTCTTTTCCCTCTTTGCCCGGTCGGTGGAGATATAGGCGTACATGGCCGGAACCATGAACATGGTCAGGAAGGTCGACACCACCATCCCCCCGATCACGGCCACTCCCATGGCAACGCGCCCGTGCGCCCCCTCGCCCGAGGCGAAGGCCAGCGGCAGCAGTCCCAGCACGGTAGAGAAGCTGGTCATCAGAATGGGGCGCAGGCGTTGCACCGAGGCGCTGTGGATGGCCTCGGCCTTGCTCATGCCCGACTCCTGGCGCTGGTTGGCGAACTCCACGATCAGAATGCCGTTCTTGGCCACCAGCCCGATGAGCATGATGATCCCGATCTGGCTGAAAATGTTCATCGTCACCCCGCCGAAATACATGAACACCAACGCCCCGGCCACCGCCAGCGGCACGGTGAACATGATCACGAACGGATCTTTGAAACTCTCGAACTGGGCGGCCAGGATCAAAAAGATCAGCACCAGCGCCAGCACGAAGGCGAACATCAGGCTTGACGAACTCTCGCGGAACTCTTTCGAGTCGCCCGAGAGCGCCGTGCGGAACGTTTCGTCGAGCGTTTCCCTGGCTATGCGGTCCATCTCGTCGAGCCCCTGCCCCAGGGTGACCCCCGGCGCCAGTCCGGCCGACACGGTGGCGGCGTTGAAGCGGTTGTAGCGGTACAGTTGGGGCGGCGCGACGCTCTCGCGCAAATCGACCAGATTGTCGAGCTGGATCATCTGCCCCTTGCTGTTGCGAACGTAAATCGACTTGATGTCGGCCGGTTTGTTGCGCTGCTGGCGGTTGATCTCGCCCAGTATCTGGTATTGCTTGCCGTTCATGTAGAAGTATCCCATGCGCTGGCCGCTGAGCCCGTACTGGAGCGTCTGGCCGATGTCGCGCGTGCTGACCCCCAGCAGGCCGGCCTTGTCGCGGTCGATCTCGATCTGCATTTCGGGTTTGGTGAATTTGAGATTGACGTCCGACATCGAGAACATGTCGCTGGCGTTCACCTTGTCCATGAACAGGGGGATGAACTCCTGCAACTTTTCGAGGTTGGGCGCCTGCAACACATATTGCACCGGCATCCCCCCGCGGCGCGACCCGAACGTGGTTTGCTGCTGCACGAACGCGCGCGCCTGGGTTTGGGTGCGCACGGCATCCGACAGGGCGTCGGCGATCTCCATCTGGCTGCGCTCGCGGTTGCGGATGTCGGGCAGCAGCAGGTTGACGAAGCTGCGGCCCGAACGGATCATCATCATGTCGGTTTCGCGCTCCCAGGCCACCGAGTCGGCAATATACGAGATGTTTTCGGTGTAATCGCGGAAAAACTCGAACGTGGCTCCCTCGGGCCCCGAGACGCTGATGCTGATCTGCGAGCGGTCTTCCATCGGCGCCATCTCGGCCGGGAGCTTTTTCCACAACAGGAAGATGGAAAACACGACGACGGCAAAAACCGGCCATGCCAGGTATTTATGCCCCACGAAATAGGCGAGCCATTTGCCGTAGAACCGGTTCATTCCTTCGAAAAAAGGTTCGGTGGTACGATAGAACCAGTTGTGCTTTTCTCTGCGTTTGAGCAACTTGGTGGCCAGCATGGGGGTGAAGGTCAGGGCCACGAAAGCCGAGATCATCACCGCCCCCGACACCACGATGCTGAACTCCATAAACAGCTTGCCGGTCATCCCCCGCAGGAAGATGATGGGAAAGAACACCGCCACCAGCGTGATGGTGGTCGACACCACGGCAAAGAAGATCTCTTTCGCCCCTTCGATGCCGGCTTCCCTGGGGGTCATGCCCCGCTCGATGCGCACATAGATGTTCTCGGTCATCACAATGGCGTCGTCGACCACCAGCCCTACGGCCAGCACCACGGCCAGCATCGACAGCACGTTGATCGAGAAGCCCGCAAGGTACATCACAAAGAACGCCCCCACCAGCGACACAGGGATCACCACGCACGGCACCAGCGTCACCCGCCAGTCGCGCAGAAACAGGAAAATGATCAGCACCACCAGCGCAAAGGCGATGTATATGGTCTCCTGCACCTCTTTAATAGACGCGCGCACGAAGCGGGTGTTGTCCGAAACGATGTCCAGCCGCACGTCCTCCGGCAGGTCTTTCTGGATCTGCTGCACGCGCAGGGCCACCTCGTCCGAGATGTTGATCTGGTTGGCCCCCGGCTGCGGGATCACCGACACGCTCACCATCGGCACACCGTTTTTTTTCATGATGCCGCGCATGTCTTCGGGGCCCAGCTCGGCCACGCCCACGTCGCGGAAACGGATCGCCCGGCCATCGACCTGTTTGATGATCAGGTTGTTGAACTCCTCGGGCGTCTCCATCAACCCCAGCGTGCGCAACGACAGCGAAATGCGGTCGCCCTCGATGTTGCCCGAGGGCAGCTCCACGTTCTCGCGGTCGATGGCGTTGCGTACGTCGATGGGCGTGAGGTTGTAGGCGGCCAGTTTTACCGGGTCGAGCCACAGGCGCATGGCGTAACGCTTTTCGCCCCAGATCTCCACGGCGCTGACGTTCGAGATGGTTTGCAGTTGTTCTTTGATGGTCAGGTCGGCGATTTCGCTCAGCTCCAGCAGCGACCGCTTGTCGCTCTCGACCGTGATCTGGATGATGGGGTTGGCGTCGGCGTCGGCCTTGGAGATGGTGGGCGGATCGACGTCGCGCGGCAGGTAGCGCTGCGCCCGCGAAACTTTGTCGCGCACGTCGTTAGCCGCCGTTTCCATGTCGACCCCCAGCTCGAATTCGACCGTGATGCGGCTCGACCCCTGGCTGCTGGAACTGCTCAGCGACCGGATGCCGGGAATGCCGTTGATGTTCTGCTCAAGCGGCTCGGTGATCTGGCTTTCGATCACCTCGGCATTGGCCCCGGGATACGACACGCTGACGCTGATGATCGGGTTGTCGACGTTGGGGTACTCCCTGACGCCCAGATACGTATAACCGATGATCCCCATCAGGAAGATGATCAGGATGAACACCGTCGACAGTACCGGCCGTTTGATGCTTAATTCGGAAATATTCATGATCTGTCTTGATATTTATCGCCGGCCGGAACCGGCCGGCGGCGCTCCTCTTACTTATTCGATGTTGTCGATGGTCACGGCCATGCCGTCGCGCAACTGCATCACACCGGTGGTGATGAGCGTGTCGCCCGCGCTGACGCCCGACAGGGCTTGCACCCGCACCTCGGTACGCAGCCCTTTGGTGATAACCGTCTGCTTCGCCTTGCCGCTCTTGTAAAGAAAAACGATGTCGCGCCCCATTTCGGCGATCACCGCCTCGTTGGGAAGCACCAGGGCGTCATGTATCTCACTGATTTTGATGTTAATGGCGGCGTACATCCCCGGTTTGAGCCTGCCGCCCGGATTGGGATAGGTGGCCCGCGCCTGGAGCGAGTGGGTTTCGGGGTCGACCTTCGATTCGACGGCGTAGATCGACGCTTTATAGGTGTTGAGGTCGTCCTGGATAGTGAAAGTGATGTTCGTACCCGGGCCGATGCGGTTGACATAGCGCTCGTTGACCGAGAAATCGACCTTCAGCGGCGAGATCTTCGTCAGCTTGACGACCACCGTGCTGGGGGTGGCGTACATCCCCTCGCTCACCTGCCGCAGGCCGATCATGCCGTCGAACGGGGCGCGCAGTTCGGTTTGGGCGATGCGGGCCCTGACCAGTTCGATGTCGGCGTTGAGTTTGTCGAGTTCGGTGGTCACCTGTTCGAACGCCTCCTGGCTCACGGCGTCTTTTTCAAGCAGCGCTCCCTGGCGGTAGACGCGGTCTTTGGCCAGCGGCACCTGCGTTTCCAGCTTTTTCAGTTCGGCTTGCAGGATGTTGTCGTTGACCTTGGCCAGCAGCGTCCCTTTCTTGACGTAGACGCCGTCTTTGAAATAAATGGCGGTGATTTTGCCCGAAGTCTCGAACGACAGGTCGACCTCTTCGTCGGGCATCAGCACGCCGAGCCCCCGGGCGGCATCGCTCAGCGGCCCTTTGGTCAGGATTTGCGCGTTGATGTTCAGCGGACGCCCCTGTTTGGGAGCAGGAGCGGAAGTGGCCGTAGCGGCCTTTTTGGCGGCGATCTTTTTGCGGACGGAGGGATAGAGAGCCATGCCGGCCACAAGCAAAACGATAACACAGATAAGTGTTATCCTTGTTCTTCTGTTCATAGTTCTGGGGCTAAAATTGATCTAAAGGTATGAAAAAAACGGCAATCTGCAATTTTTGATCCCGATAATATTTAGCAGGAAAATTTCGAAGGGGGGGCCAAACGATCGCTTAAAGGGTATCTCGGGGGGCAGGGGCCAAATAAACCTCCTTTCGCTTGGGGTAATACCCGGAAGCGAAAGGAGGCTGCTGGCAACAAGCCACCCGGGCGCTACTTCGAGAAATCCCTCGGGGCCGGAACAGGCGGCAGGGGCTTGCGGTCTTTGAGCTGGTTCATCACCTCTTCGACGGCACGGTCGAGCTGCTGGTCTTCCCCGTTCCACTCGCGGGCCGGATCGTTGTCGACCTGGATATCGGGGGCCACTCCGTAATTTTCGATGATCCACTCTCCGGTGCGGATCGAGAACGAGGTGTAGAACGGCACGCTGAGCGTGGTGCCGTCGATGAACGGCAGCGACGAGGTGATGCCCACAATGCCGCCCCAGGTGCGGGTGCCGATCAGTTTTCCAAGCCCCAGCTCGCGGAAGCCCCACGGGAAGAGGTCGCCGTCCGAGGCCGAGTATTTGTTGATCAGGCACACTTTGGGGCCGATCTGCGTCCTGTCGGGGATGGTGCCCACACGGGCCGAGCCGCGGCGCATGGTGGCGCGGTACGCCTCGCGCGCGAGCCGTTCGAGGATCATGGGCGAAACGTTGCCTCCGCCGTTGGCGCGGTCGTCGATGATGAGCCCCTCCTTGTCGATCTGCGGGTAGAAGTAACGGGCAAATTCGTTCAGCCCCTCTACGCCCATATCCGGAATGTAAATGTAGCCGATGCGCCCTCCCGACGCCTGGTCGACCTTGCGGATGTTCTCCTGCACCCAGTTGTAATGATAGAGCTGGTCTTCGGAAGCGATAGGCCGGATGACAATCTTGCGCGCACCGGCAGCCGACGCTTTCGTATTGACGGTCAGCTCAGTCGGTACGTCGGCTTTGCCCACCAGCAATGAGAAAAAGTCTTTGACCCCGTCGGTCGGAATGCCGTCGACAGCGATGATGTAGTCTCCCTCTTTCACGTTCAGGCCGGCTTCAGTGAGCGGCGAGCGCAGGGCCGTGCTCCACGACGCCCCGGGCAATATCTTCTCGATGCGGAAACATCCCGAGCCGTCGCGCGACACCTCGGCCCCCAGCAGTCCGGTCTGTATCCGTTTCGGCCGGTCGTACTCGCCCATGGCGATGTAGGCGTGGCCGCAGTTGAGCTCGCCGATCATCTCGCCGATCACATAGTTGAGGTCCATGCGGTTTTTGACATAGGGCAGCAGCACGGCGTACTTGGCCTTCATGGCCGGCCAGTCGACCCCGTGCATGTTGTCGGTGTAGAAGCCGTCGCGCATGTGGCGCCACGCTTCGTCGAAAATCTGGGGCCACTCTTTCGAGTAGTCGGTGGCGATGGCCATGTTCGACAGGTCGACCGTCTCGCCCAGGCCGGCTTTGCCCGAAGGCAGGTCGATGACGTAATATTTGCCGTCCTTGCGCACCAGCGCCTTGTCCGACCAGGGATGCGCCTGCAGGCTGCCGCCCTCGACCACCAACTCTTCTTTCTGCGCCTTCAGGTCGTAGAGGTACGACGAGCCGTTGCGGGTGTAATAGATTTTGTCGTTCTTGCCGTAGAAGTTGCCGTACGAGGCTGCTCCCAACGGAATGCGGACGATGCGTGACGAGAAGTCGGCCGGGTCGATTTTGGCGTCTTTATTTCCACTTGTTTCCGATTCTTTCTTTTTTTCGGTGTCTTGTCCCTTGAATGCCAGTTGTTCGTCCGTGCCCATGAACGGCGAGGGGGTGTCGTTGCTCAGCAGTGCGATGTAAAGCCCGTTCATGTTGTTGTAGACATGGTTCCACTCGGTCGAGCCGTAGGTGGGGTTGAAATCGCGCGCCGAAGTGAAGATCAGGTATTTCCCGTCGGAACTGAACACCGGGTTGGATGATTTATACCACTTGTCGGTGACGGCGTACTCTTTTCCGGCGGCGATGTCATAGATATAAACAACGCTGAAATCGTTGCTGGCCGTGCGGGTGTAGGTGAGCCACTTGCCGTCGGCCGAAAACTCCACGCCACCCGGCACGCCATATGCATCCTCGACCAGCGTGGTGACTTTCGCCGTGGCCACATCCACCACGCAGACGCGGTTGCGGCGGTCGGCGTAGAGGACGGACTTGGAGTCGGGCGACCATTCGAGATACAGGATATAGGTATCGTTGCCTTTGGTCAGCTGCTTCGTTTCGGCACTCTGAGTATCATAGACATAGACCTCGGTTTCGCCCGTGGCGTCCGAGATATATGCGACATGTTTGTTGTCGGGCGACCATACGGCCCCGCGGTCGTTGGCCCCGGCGCTGCGGGTGATGTTGCGCGACACGCCCCGTTTCACCGGCACGTCGAACACCTCGCCGCGCGTGGTGACGCACAGCCGTTCGCCTCCGGCCGACAGGTCGACGGCGGTGATGTATTTCGAGCCGTCCTTGATCTCGCTGCGGGCATAGCTGTTGTCGGACGAAAGGGCGATGCTCACCTTGTCGTACCGCCTGGTTTTGGCATCGAATTTATAGATGTAGCCGCCATTCTCGAACACAATGGTGGTACCGTGGCAGCTGGGGAATTTGATGTCGTAGTCGGTGAAAGCGGTGACTTTGCCTGTCTCCCCGGTCAGGGTGTTGTAGACGAACAGGTTCATGGTGCGGTCGCGGTCGGAGAGAAAGAAGATCTCGTCGCCGATCCACATCGGGATGATGTCCTGCGCCGGATTGTTGGTGGCGTTCACCGTCTTCTGTGTTTTGAAATCGTAGATCCAGATGTCGTCGGCCATGCCGCCCTGGTAGTATTTCCAGGTGCGGAACTCGCGGAACACCCGGTTGTAGGCCAGCTTGGTTCCATCCGAAGCGTATGAGCAGAAGCCCCCCTCGGGCAGCGGAATGGGGGTGGAGAGCCCGCCCCTTTTATCGACCGTGAAGAGCAGTCCCACGAAACCCGAGGTGCGTTGCTTGGAACGATAAACGATCTGCGTGCCGTCCGGCGTCCAGTCCATGACGATGTTGTTGGGCCCCATGCGGTCGCCCAGATCGTCGCGCTCGACGGTGGCGGTATAGGTCACGCGCAGCGGTTCGCCGCCGTCCCAGGGCATGGTGTAGACCTCGGTGTTGCCGTCGTACTGGCCGGTGAAAGCGATCGTCGACCCGTCGGGCGAAAAACGCGGGAACATCTCGTACCCCTCGGACGAGGTCAGGCGCGAAGCCATGCCGCCACTCGCCGGCACGCTGTACAGGTCGCCGGCATAGGTAAACACGATCACACGGCCGTTGGTGGCGGGAAAACGCAGCAGCCTCGCCTCGTCGGCCGCATGGGAAAACAGCGGAGCAAGCAGCAACAGGGATAAAAGTCTCTTTTTCATTCCGATTTATTTTAGTTTCAGGGTTAATTCTACACAAATTTATAATTATGAACCATATAAACCAAAAAACCCCGCCATCGGCGGGGTTTTCTTTGCATAAAAACTCATCTGAGCATTTTATAGATCGTTTTTTCTAATCACGTTGGAGAGCGTATGCCCGATGAGCGCGGCCGAGCGCTCAATCCCGGGCCATATGAAATTCCGCGGCCCGCAAGGGAAGGTTCCCGATCAGTTGCTAAAACGCCGGACTCCTCCCTTTTAGTCACTCTGCTGCGCTCCGTGACTAACGGTCGTCAAACAACGCGGCGTTTCTTTACGCAACTGATCGGGAACCTTCAGCGGAAATTTCATCGGGCCCGTAGCTTTTTTGCTGACTTTTTGGGCAATGCCAAAAAGTCAGGCCCCGCTGGCAGGCGAAATTAATCGATCATTTCACGGAATTTATTTTCATATCCGGGGGTGTTAACCATCGATCCGGATGGGGTGTGTGCCGGTAGTGGAGCCGAAAGCGGGGTGTGGAGGCAGGGGCTTGAGTAGGTTGTCATTTATTTTCCATTATCCACTTTTCAAGCAAATCGCTTCGGCTTTTTTCTTCTCGCTCACATATAGCAATTAGCACCTTCATGGACTTAGGGGTTACCTGAAAGGTAACACTATTGCGAATGTTTTCCGGCGCCTTTTTGGGCCGCCCTCCGCCTCGCCATCCCCCACGACCGTCTTTTTTTATTTTATCTACCATGAGTTTGAGTATTCAACATTTTTAAACGCATGAGCAATCCCAAGTTGTTGCTTTAACCTCAAGTACTCTTCTGCCTCCATTCCAAGGTTATTGCATATTTCATTGTCTTCGATGGGGTGTGTGCCGGTAGTGGAGCCGAAAGCGGGGAGAGCCGAAGTCAATAGAGGAAGAGCCGTTTCATTGTGGGTTGCCCCCTAAAACCAACTGCCGGTGAAAATGTCGCATTTTCACCGGCAGCGATGTTCCGAACATGCAAGCGTTCCTCAGAACAGAGCAGATTGTGGTTATTTCAGCAGTCCGTCGATGATCTTTTTGAACTCGTCTTTCGACTTGCTGCCGATCACCTCTTTCGGTTCGGCTCCGGGGGCGTAAAAATAGAGCGTGGGGATGCTCTTGATCTTCATCGCGCTGGAGAGCGTCTGCTGCTGGTCGATGTCGACCTTGTAGAACGAAACCCTGCCGTCGTATTCGACCGAAAGTTCGTCCATGATCGGGGCGATCATCTTGCAGGGCGGGCACCACGTGGCGTAAAAATCGACCACGGCGGGCTGCGTTCCGGAGAATTTCCATCCCGAACTTTTGAAATCGCCTATCTTACTGGTGAACAGGGCCTCGTCCATCTGGGTCACCTTGCTGCCCGACTGCGAGGCAGGGGTTGTTTCCGCCGGCCTGACGATCGCGTTGCCGGCCACAACGACCGCCGTGGACAGAACCACCAGAGCCAGGGCATACAAACCAATTTTCTTTCTCATAATCATATCCGTCTGATTGATAATTAATAAACGTAAACTCCAGGGGCATTATTTCACCACCTTGCCGATCTCTGCGCTCAGGGTTGCCGCATCTTTGTAGCCGCTGCCGCGCCACACGATCTGCCCGCCCTTGAAAATGATGAGCGTGGGCACCGAGGCGATCTGGTACTTGGACGACAACGGGCGATTGGCGTCGACATCCACTTTCAGGATATCGATTTTGTCGCCTACAAGGGTTTTCAGTTCGTCCAACACCGGATGCATCATCCGGCACGGGCCGCACCAGGTCGCGAAAAAATCGACCAACACGGGTTTTTCGCCGTTTATCCTCTCTTCAAAGCTTTCCATAACATTCGGTTTTAGAGGCTATATACTGCAAATATAGCGATTTTTTTTATTCCACCCATTTCAGCGTCGCGGCTTTTATATCGGGAAACTCCCCGGTTATTGTTCCCCGTAAAACCGGGAGCGGTGATAACAAAACGATCCGCCGCGGTTAAAAGTTGAAGCGGGCGAGGAACGTGATGCGGTTGTCCTGGGTGTCGGGATACAGTTCCAGCGGTTTGTAGTTCGGCGCCATCACCTTGGCCCACGACGCCCGGTTGTACATGTATTCGAAACCAAAAGTAACGTTGTTGTAGATGAAATAGAGCCTCGGGGCAACCCGCCACAACCGGTCGATGCCATACCAGGGAATGAACGCGGTGTTGACGTCGATGGGCTTCGTGGCGCCGAGGTTTTTCTGGAAGCCGGCAAACACGCCCCACTGCCAGTGTCGTTTGATGATCGGGCTGGCCATATCCAGCCATCCCGACCAGGTGCGCGTGGGGCTGTATTTGTAGTCCTCGCTGTGGTCGTCGAGTTGTTTGGCGTAACCGCCCGTCATGTCCATGGTGCTGAGGTTCTCGCCCCAGATCGAATAGGCGCTGAGTTTGTACCCCGAAGGGAATGTGTAGCGCCCGAAAACGCTCAGGCTGGCGGCAGTCACCCGCGAATGGGCCTTGAGCGTGTCGTCGGTCATGGTGCGGGGACGGACGCTCATGTACCCCATCACCACGCCGGCAATCAGGTTTTTCTTGTTGTCGATGCGGACGCGCCCCTGGAACTCGGGTACGTTCGACGTTCCCTGCCTCGGGCTCAGCCCCATGCTCGACGAGGCCGACACGTCGAACAGGTCGTTGAGCTTATAGGTGTAAACGATCTGGATGGGACGGCTGATGGGGTTGAAAGGCGATCCGCCGCCGAAGCTCACCACGTCGGGCGAGATATCTTCGGCCACAGACATCAGGTAGCTCTGGCCCAGGCGCAGGTTGCTGCGCACCCAGGCAAAGTTGAACCAGGCGTGGCGCACGCGGATGGTGTTGATGTTGTTGTCGCTGTTGCCCATGAAATCGACCTCGAAATAGGCGGTCGTTTTGGCGTTGAAGATATCCGGGGCGGTGAATTTGGCATTCAGGCGCGACGAAGCGACCCCGAAGCCCATCGTTCCGTGCTCGTTGACATCCACGCCGGCCGAGCCTTCCAACGGGGCCAGGGGAAAGTAATAATGGATGCCGCCCCTTGTCGTCTGCGAGGCATAGGTGTCGTAAAAAGCGAGCACATCCACACGGCCGCCCACCGCAATCTGCACCGGGAACTTCCGGGGCTGGCGGTAAATGGTGTCTTTGTCCGGCTGCGGCGAAAGCACGCCGAGGTTGGCGCCGGTTTCGGTTCCGCCGCCGTAAAGCTGCGGACAACAGGCCGCGCAAAGAAAAACGAGGATCGCTTTTTTCATATATCCGTTCATTGTCAGGGTTGTGATGCAACTATGGTGCCGGAAAACCGTTCCGGCCACAGGGCAAAAGTAATCATTAATCAAGAATCGCACCTACCGTTTTATACTTATCCGGAAGACAAAAAGAAGCCGCTCCTGCAAAGGAGCGGCTTCTGAATACGGATCGAAGATTTACTGCTGCTTGATGGCCGCGTGGGCTGCCGCCAGGCGTGCGATGGGCACGCGGAACGGAGAGCATGACACGTAGTCGAGGCCGGCATAGTGGCAGAATTCGACCGAGTTGGGCTCGCCGCCGTGTTCGCCGCAGATGCCGCACTTGAGGTTCGGGCGCACGCTGCGGCCTTTGAACACCGCCTCGCGGATCAGCTGACCCACTCCCTTGACGTCGAGGACTTCGAACGGGTCTTGCTTCAGGATCCCCTTTTCGATGTAGACAGGCAGAAACTTGGCCACGTCATCGCGCGAGAACCCGAGAGTCATCTGTGTCAGGTCGTTGGTGCCGAACGAGAAGAATTCGGCCACTTCGGCGATCTCGTTGGCGGTGACGGCCGCACGCGGGATCTCGATCATCGTCCCCACCATGTAGTCGATCTTGGCGTTCTTTTCGGCAAACACCGTCTCGGCCGTCTTGTCGATCACGTTCTTCTGGTATTTCAACTCTTTGTGGTTCCCCACCAGCGGCACCATGATCTCCACGTGCACCGGAATGCCCTTGGCCTTGATGTTGAGCGCCGCTTCGAGGATGGCACGGGTCTGCATCTCGGTGATCTCGGGATAGGTATTGCCCAGGCGGCAGCCGCGGTGGCCGAGCATGGGGTTCGACTCTTCGAGGCTCTTGATCTTGTTCTGGATCGTTTCGTACGGAACGTCCATTTCCTTGGCCAGATCGTGGATTTCACGGTCGAAGTGCGGCACGAACTCGTGCAGCGGCGGATCGAGCAGGCGCACCGTCACCGGGAAGCCGTTCATGGCCTCGAACAGCCCCTCGAAGTCGCCGCGCTGCATCGGCAGGATTTTCTTGAGTGCTTTGCGGCGGCCCTCCTCGTCGTCGGAAAGGATCATCTCGCGCATGGCCTTGATGCGGTCGGCCTCGAAAAACATATGCTCGGTGCGGCACAGGCCGATGCCCTGGGCGCCAAAGCTGACGGCCTTTTTTGCATCGCGCGGGACGTCGGCGTTGGCCCTCACCTTCAGGTGGGCGTATTTGCTCGACAGGTTCATCAGCTTGGCGAAGTCGCCCGACAATTCGGCGTCTTTGGTGGCAACGGCGCCTTCGTACACCTCGCCGGTCGAGCCGTTGAGCGAGATCCAGTCGCCTTCCTTGAGTTTGATGTCGCCGATGCTCATTTTGCGCGTTTTGTAGTCGATCACCAGGTCGCCGGCGCCCGACACGCAACATTTACCCATGCCGCGCGCAACCACGGCCGCGTGCGAGGTCATCCCCCCGCGGGCGGTCAGAATGCCGTTGGCCAGGGTCATTCCTTTCAGGTCTTCAGGCGAGGTTTCGACGCGCACCAGAATGGTCTTCCGGCCCAGATTGGCCCACGCTTCGGCTTCATCGGCCGAGAAAACAATCTGGCCGCTGGCCGCCCCCGGCGAAGCAGGCAGGCCCTTGGTCAGCACTTTGGCCGCTTTCATTGCCTTGGGTTCGAATATGGGGTGGAGCAGTTCGTCGAGTTTGATGGGTTCGCAGCGCAGGATGGCGGTCTTTTCGTCGATCAGCCCCTCGTCCATCATGTCCATGGCGATCTTCACCATGGCCGCGCCGGTGCGTTTGCCGCTGCGGGTCTGGAGCATCCACAGCTTGCCTTGCTGGATGGTGAACTCGATGTCCTGCATGTCTTTGAAGTAGGTTTCGAGGCTCCTCTGGATGGCGAACAGTTCGAGGTACGCCTCGGTCATCACCTCCTCCAACGACGGGAATTTGGCTGCGCGGTCTTCTTCCGAAACGTGCTGCAGGGCGGCCCAGCGGCGCGACCCTTCGATGGTGATCTGCTGCGGCGTGCGGATCCCGGCCACCACGTCCTCGCCCTGGGCGTTGACCAGATACTCGCCGTTGAAAATGTTCTCGCCCGTGGCGGCGTCGCGCGTGAATGCCACGCCGGTGGCCGACGAAGCACCCATGTTACCGAACACCATCGCCTGCACATTGACGGCCGTGCCCCATTCGGCGGGAATCTTGTTGAGCTTGCGGTACAAAATGGCGCGGTCGTTCATCCAGCTCTGGAACACGGCGCACACGGCTCCCCACAGCTGTTCCCACGGGTCGGTCGGGAAATCCTTGCCGGTGTTCTCTTTCACGGCCACTTTGAACAGGCGCACCAGTTCCTTCAGATCGTCGACCGTCAGGTCGGTGTCGTTTTTCACCCCCTTGACCAACTTCACCGAGTCGATGATGGCCTCGAACGGATCGTGGTCGTCCTTGTTCTCGGGCTTCATTTCCATCACCACGTCGCCGTACATCTGGATGAAGCGGCGGTACGAGTCCCATGCGAAGCGGGGGTTGCCCGTCTTCTTCGACAGCCCTTCCACCACCTGGTCGTTGAGCCCCAGGTTGAGGATGGTGTCCATCATTCCGGGCATCGAGGCGCGGGCGCCCGAACGCACCGACATTAGCAGGGGGTTGTCGACGCTGCCGAACTGCATCCCCATGATCTTCTCCACGCGTTTCATGGCCGCTTCGACCTCGGGCCGGATCAGTTCGATCACCTTCTCTTTACCCAGCGAGTAGTACTCCGAGCACACGTCGGTGGTGATGGTGAAACCCGGGGGCACCGGAATGCCGATCAGGTTCATTTCCGCAAGGTTGGCTCCTTTTCCTCCCAGGAGCTCTTTCATCTTTCCGTTCCCTTCGGCCTGCTTGTCGCCGAACGAGTAGACTCTTTTTGTCTGTGCCATCGGTTTTATATTTAGTATGATTTTTATCGAATGAAGGCGGATTTGTTAATTATCACGCCCATAAGGCATGCAAAGTTAACATTTTTTTCCGTTACTTCAAAAACGAAAATGTAATATAGACGGGCAGGTGGTCGCTGCAACCGCCAAGATATTCTCCGCCTGCATACGTACGAAGGGGGGCGCCGTCCGCCCGGAGCAGAAACCCGGGGCGGACGATGCCGCATTCGGCCACGGACAGCGCGCCGCCATACAATATCTGGTCGTAGAGCAGCCACCGGTTGTTGTAAACCAATGTGCCCGCGCCCCGGCGGCTGAGATCGCCGAACGGATTGTTGAATCCGGCCCCCGCAGCCAGCCGTTTCATGATTTTGTCGGAGGGGGTCATGTTCATGTCGCCCATAACCACGATGCGGGCGTCGGGTTCCGTTGTCCGAACGGAGTCGATGAGCGAACCGATGGCTCGCGCGGCCTCCGTGCGCATCCGGTTGCGGTTGAACTGCGAGGGCAGGTGGCACACCACAAAATGCATCCGTGTGCCGTGCAGTTCGCCGCAGACGTGCAACAATGGCCGCAGCCCCGCGCCGCACTCCACCCGTTGCCAGTGCGAAAGCACAAAGTCGCGGCCATAGACGAACGCCACGCACCGGTCGGTGCGGCCGGCCTGCGCACTGCAAACGAATGAATAACCGCCCCCGGCCAGAAAAGGACTGTCTGTCAGGCCCTGAATCACAAATTCACTCTCTACCTCGGCCAGACCCATGACCGCGGGAAACTGCCCGCCGCCCGAGAATGCCAGCGTCCGGGCGATGCCTTCCGTTTTCAGTTGGTAACGCTCACCGTCCCACCGATATTTGCCACGGGGCGTGAAATCGGCATCCTGACCGGTGGGTGACGGAACGGTGTCGTAAAAATTCTCGGTGTTGTAGAAAACCACGCGCGCCGACTGTCCCGCCGCCGGAAACGGCAACAGAACCATCAAAGCGGCAAGCAGCCGGAAAACGATTGGCATACCCCTGTGTTTAAATTAAAAAGCCGGATCGCCCCGGCTACTTTATATCCACTAACTCTTTCAGCTCCATGCCCAACGCCTGGCCGATCTTACAAAGTGTTTTTATCGTCAGGTTGGTCCCTCCGGCTTCAATGCGCGACATGGTCGATTTCTCGAAATTGCACATCGCGGCCAGGTCTTGCTGAGTGACACCTTTCGACGTCCTTATCTTTTTTATATTGCTGCCGATTTTCTGCAACAACTGCTGCTCATTCATTCCTGTGGTCGTTTGTGCATAACAAAGATGCCGAACAATGGCCGGCAATTAGTTAGCATATATTCTAACTCGCATCAGATAAAGAACACACGGACAGTCAAAAACGGGAAGCGGCCCGTTCGAATGAAAGGGCCGCTTCTCACCCCCGAAAAGTTATTTCGACAGTTTGATATCCTTGATGCGCAACTGCGGCGACACCACGCCCCGGTAGG
>JAVBRA010000028.1:0-27527 GCA_031548435.1 Rikenellaceae bacterium | reverse complement strand
GGAGGTCTCTTGCTGCGGTGCAGTATGTGCACTCCCTGTCGTCGTACCAACAAATAAAGACCATCCTGCGGACGGTCTTTATTGTGCGGATGAAGGGACTCGAACCCCCACGCCTCACGGCACCAGATCCTAAGTCTGGCGCGGCTACCAATTACGCCACATCCGCTCTCGGCAGCTTAAAAAAGCGCAGCAAAGGTATAATCGTTTTGCCCGAAATCCAAATTTTTATCTTTTTTATTGTTTGCCGGAAGAGAGCGGTTTCAATTTGTGGAAGAACAGCACCGGATTGTCTTCTGCGTGCAGTATTCTGTCCGGGGACTTGTCCGACGGGAACGGATCGTTCTTCGGCGAAATGGCGTTGGCGGGGATAAGGGAAACAGCTTCATCCTGAAGAAACAGTGCCGGAGTCCAGACAAAAGGCACTTCATTGTCCGCCCCGATCTTCATGGTCTTCGATTCGCCCGTGGAGACGTTGATGGCCGAAAGATGGTATTGCATTTGAAGGATGTAAGTGATATACAGGGTTTCTCCCACTTGCGTAATATGATCCAGGCGCCTGGCGAAGTGTTTGAATTGCAGGGGGGGCATTAAATCCATGCACTCGATCGTAGACCGGTCGTCGGGGAGCCTGTCCTTGCTGTTGAACTCGATTTGGTAGAACGGGGTGATCGACTCTTCGTCGAGTTTATAAATGGTGTATTCCCATTGTTTCGATACGAAAAGATCCCCATCGGCCGTATGGTGGAATACGGAGGGAGCCAGGGAGCAACTGCCCTGTGGTTTGAACGGGGAGAATTCTTTCAGAATGATATTCTTTTTAAAGTCGTACAGTAAAAAATTGTTCGGTTCATTGATGTTGGAAGTCCGGTACAGAAACAGTTTCGAGTCGTCGATAATATCCGTAAAGTCGGATCTGGGTTCCAACGGAAAATCTTCAATAAAATCTCCTTGCCGGAATATACCAATACTTTCTTGGGGGCGGATGATGTGATGTACACTTTGGAGTCGAACACATCGAAGTCGTTGATATGGACATACTCTCCGTGCCCTCGGCCGAACCGCGAGATTTTGGACTGGTAGTTTCCCCGGTCGTCGAAAATGAAAATGGCCTTTTGCTCGATATCCTGAATGTATATCTTATTGTCGGAGATGACGATTTTCCCGGTTTTGTCGGTCAGAATGCCGTCGGGGTGGGTTTCCAGGGCAACGCTTCTGTATTCGCCGGTAAACAGGTCGGCGGAGTTGCCCGGGGTCAGAACGTCGACCTGAAACAGTTGGGTCTCGGTTGTTTTTTTACAGGCGGTCAGGCATGCGAATAGCGCAAAAACAGCAATAATTTTCTTCATGGCCGGGAGGTTGGTAAAAACCCCCGAATGAACGGGGGTTTGGGTTAGAATACGTCGAAAGTATAAGTGTGTTTGAACTTTACACATGCCTTGTCCCCGTTGGGCAGGCAATCCATCTCGTAAATAAGGGCAAAGGGCGGTGTGACCGCTACGAATACATTCCCGTTGATAGTGAGTAGGCCGGCGTCATTTGTGCTAAAGCTCTTTGGGGCAGGTTTGTAAATCTGGCTCACTGCCGGTTCTTCGGTAGACAACGCTTCGATGTTTGCCGAAATGATGTCATTTTTTGATTGCTTGTTTCCGGCTAATGCAATAGTTGCAAAAGCGGCGGTTGCAAGACAACTTTCCTTTTCATATTATAAAATTTTAGATCGTTCGTCATATATATATTGACAATCCAAAATTTGCGTATAAAAAATACGAAAAAATGTTTTTACCGGTCGAATTCCAGAGCGGTTCCCCGGAACGAGCGGTCGATTTCGCCGTATTTGTATACGATGCGACCGCCTATGATAGTAAGGGCCACCTTCGACGAGAACCGCACCCCCTCCAGCGGCGACCAGCCGCACTTGTACAGGATATTGGCCTTGTTCACCTCCCATTCGGCCGCCGGATCGACCAGCACCAGGTCGGCGTGGTAGCCCTCGCGGATGAAGCCGCGCTCTTTGATCTTGAAACGCACTGCCGGGGCATGCGCCATTTTCTCGACCACCTTTTCCGCTGAATAAACGCCCTCTTTGGCCAGTTCCAGCATGGTTGCCAGCGAGTGCTGCACCAGCGGCCCACCCGACGGGGCCGACAGGTAGGCGCGCGACTTCTCTTCGTAGGTGTGCGGGGCGTGGTCGGTGGCCACCACGTCTATTTTGCCGGTGTTGACTGCCGTGCGCAGGGCGTCGCGGTCGGCAAGGGTCTTGATGGCCGGGTTCCACTTGATGAAGTTGCCTTTGTCTGCGTAATCGGCGTCGCTGAACCAGAGGTGGTGCACGCACACCTCATTGGTGATCTTCTTCTCGTTCAGCGGTTTTTTTGCGTCGAACAAGGCCAGTTCGCGCTCGGTGCTCAGGTGCAGCACGTGCAGGTCGGCGCCGCGCTTGTCGGCCAGTTCGACCGCCTTGGCCGTGGAGACGTAGCACGCCTCGGCCGACCGGATCAACGGGTGCATGGCCGGCGTGATGTTCTCTCCGTAGGCCGCCTTGTATTGCTCCAGGTTGTACTTGATGATGCTCTCCTCCTCGCAATGGGTGGCGATGGGCACGGGCGACTCGGCGAAGATGCGCTCCAGCATCGTCGCGTCATCCACCAGCATGTTGCCCGTCGACGAACCCATGAATACCTTCACCCCGCACACCCTTTTCGGGTCGATTTTCCCGATCTCCCCGATGTTGCCGTTGGTGGCCCCGAGGTAGAACGAGTAGTTGGCAAAGGAATTTTGTTCGGCGATGGCGAACTTTTCCTCCAGAAGTTCGATGGTGGTGGCCGGCGGCACGGTGTTGGGCATCTCCATGTACGAGGTGATGCCCCCGGCCACGGCGGCCATCGACTCGGAGTGGATGTCGCCCTTGTGGGTGAGGCCCGGCTCGCGGAAATGCACCTGGTCGTCGATGACCCCGGGCAGCAGCCACAGCCCTTCGGCTTCGATGACTTGCCCTTGGAAATCATGCGGGGATTCGCCCTTTACGATTTGCTCGATGCGGCCGCCGTTGACCACGACGGCCCCTTTATAGCGCTCGCCCTCGTTGATGATCAGGGCGTCGCGGATCAACAGTCTGCTCATGGCTTCCGGGGTTTTATTTTACGGAACCGCAGTCCCATCACGCCGAAGAACGCCTCGCCGAAGATGGCCCCGCTCATTTTGGACGTGCCTTGCGTGCGGTCGGTGAAAATGATAGGTACTTCGCTCACCTTGTATCCGAGTTTCCACGAGGTGTATTTCATTTCGATCTGGAAACCGTAGCCTTTCATCCTGATCCGGTCCAGGTCGATGGCTTCGAGCAGGGTGCGGCTGTAACACACGAACCCCGCGGTGGCGTCTTTCACCGGCATGCGGGTGATGAATTTCACGTATTTCGAGGCGAAGTACGACATCAGCACCCGGCTCATGGGCCAGTTGACCACGTTCACTCCCGACACGTAGCGCGATCCCACCACCAGGTCGGCACCGCCGACGGCGGCGTGGTACAGGCGCACCAGATCGTCGGGGTTGTGCGAGAAGTCGGCGTCCATTTCGAACACATAATCGTATTCCCGCTCCAACGCCCACCGGAACCCGGCGATGTAGGCCGTCCCCAGTCCCAGCTTGCCTTTGCGTTCGACCATGTGCAGCCTGCCGCCGGACTCGCCCTGCAATCCTCTGACGATATCGGCCGTGCCGTCGGGCGAGCCGTCGTCGATGATCAGTACCTCGAACGGTTCGGGCAGCGAAAAAACCTTGCGGATGATCGCTTCGATGTTCTCTTTCTCGTTGTATGTGGGAATGATGACGATTCTTTTCAAAACGGTGATTTTTATGTTCAACCTTGCAATGTACTCTCGTACACTGACACAAAGATAACAAAATTACGTGATCCTTGTCGTTGCGGGCCCCATTTTCCTCCATAACGGATGCTGCTATCCCGGGTGGATGGCATCCCCGCTTCGCGACGACCTCTGTCCGTTCGCAGGTCTTCGCGAGCGATTTTGTGCCGCGACAAAGGCAGAACCGCGTTTTTATCCTATCTTTGTCAATCTCAAACGAATTTTATGCGGAAAATGAAATGGCTCCTGTCGCTGTTGCTGGCCGGTTTCGCGGCGGCGGGTTTTGCGAAGGATACGGCGTTGCCGGTCAGGTCGGCGCAACTCGACTCGACGTTTATGATCATTCGAAACGGGGTGACGGTGATGCGTTCCGACGACGATGCCGATCAGGCCTTGGAACTGGCTTCCTATCTGCGCGACAACGGCGTGCTCGATGTGCGGATCGAGCGGCTGAAAAAGAAGCACCTCAAAAAACCATCGGCCCTGGGCCGGTTGTTCTCGGGCGACAAGGCGCGGATCGTCCTGATGCGCAGGGAGTCGTTCGACAATGTGCCGCCGCAGGGGGTGCATCCGTTTGCCATCACGGTGAAAGAGGGCACCTGCACCATCGAATTCTCGGACGAGGCGGCGGCGGTCAAAGCGTTGGACGTATTCAAAAAAATGTGTATGGCGCTGCCGAGCAAGGAGCCCATGATCTATCTTTCCAGGGGCGTGGTCGTCGACTGGGGCAGCGCTGCCGAGAAAGGCGTGGTGGCCGTCACGGGCAATTACTCCCTCAAGCAGATAGAAAAACACGTCCGCGAAACGGCCGAAGACGGCATCCGCACCGTCTATCTGGCGCTCAACTATGCCGACAGCTGGTGCCTGGAAAGCGGCGTCTGTCGGCTGATCAACCCCAACGAGGAGATCTGCTCGGGCAAACCGATGCCTTACAGCGACCTGAATGCCCTCTACGCCACCTGCCGCGGCAAATACAAGGCGGAACTGGTGCCGATGATCGACCTGTTCTCTTCCAACCTGCGCTTCGAAACGGCCACCGGACATTCGGTCGAATCGTCCGAGGGCAACACGTTCCTCAAATTCGTGTTCGACGAATTTTGCCGCAACTGTTCCGCTCCGGTGGTTTGCGTGGGATACGAAAAAGACGCCGGCAACACGGCGCTGCTGCCCGTGCTCGAATATGTGGCCGAGTACTACGGCAAACAGGTGGTGCTTCTGAATGAATAATTTTTCGTTGCCCGGGATTGGGCGTATAGGTGTTGCCCGGGATAGCCGGAACGCCGCCGGCTGTTTCTGCCCATGAGTCCGGAGAGCGGAATCAAAAAAATATTTTTTATCAGGGAAATCGTCGGGCAAAGAGATTTATCCGGCAAAACCAGAATGCCATAACAAATAATGGTTCACGAACTCGACCTGTCGTTGACGCCCGAGAACGCCGCATCGCCGGCGCGCTATACCCCCATCGTCGCCCGGATGCTGCGGGTCAAAGATAGCCGGATCGCTTTCGTGCGCATCGTCCGGCGGGCCATCGACGCGCGGCGGGGGGTGAAGGTGGTGCTGCGGGTGCAGGTCTATGTCGACGAAGAGGTTCCTGTTCCCGATATCCGGTTCGACTACGGCGATGTGAGTGGCAAAACGCCCGTGGCCATTGTCGGGTCGGGGCCGGCGGGGTTGTTCGCCGCCCTGCGCCTGATCGAGTTGGGTTACAGGCCGCTGGTGTTCGAGCGGGGCAAGGAGGTGTCGGATCGCAAGCGGGATATCGCCGCCCTCAACCGCAACGGGGCTGTCGATCCCGATTCGAATTACGCTTTCGGCGAAGGGGGGGCGGGCACGTTCTCGGACGGCAAACTGTTCACCCGGTCGAAAAAGCGCGGAGATTTCCGCAAAGCGCTGGAGGTGTTCCACTTCCACGGGGCCGATGAAAGCATCCTCTACGACGCCCATCCCCATATCGGGACGGATAAGTTGCCCCGCGTGATCGTCAATATCCGCAAGACCATCGCCGATGCGGGCGGCCAATTCTTTTTCGGTTCGCGCATCACCGATATGACCGTCCGGCAGGGGCGCGTGGCCTCCATCACCGACAGCAACGGCAACCGCGTGGACGCCGCCGCGGTGATCCTCGCCACCGGACACTCGGCCCGCGATATTTACGAACTGCTTCACGCCAGGGGCATTGCCCTCGAAGCCAAGCCGTTTGCCATGGGCGTGCGCGTCGAGCATCCGCAGGGGCTGATCGATTCCATCCAATACCATATGCCCGACCGGGGCGGGTTCCTCCCGGCGGCTTCCTATTCGCTGGTGGCCCAGGCGGGCGGACGCGGCGTTTATTCGTTTTGCATGTGCCCGGGCGGGTTCATCGTTCCGGCGCTCACGGCTCCCGGCGAGGCGGTGGTGAACGGAATGTCGCCCTCGGGCCGCAATTCGCGCTTTGCCAATGCGGGCGTGGTGACCGAGGTGAGGGCGGAAGATTTCGCGCACCTTCTCCCCGAGCACGGAGCGTTGGCTGGGCTGCGTCTCCAGCAGCAGCTCGAACAACTGGCCCACGCCAACGGAGGCCCGGGGCAGATTGTCCCGGCACAGCGTCTCACCGACTTTTTGTCCGGAAAATTGTCCGCTTCGTTGCCCGAAACATCGTACCATCCGGGAGTCGCTTCGTCCGAAATGGGCGGGTGGATGCCCGAATTCATCTCCCAGGCGCTCAAACACGGTTTTGCCGAATTCGGACGCAAGATGAAAGGTTTCGTGACCGACCAGGCCCTGATGCTGGGCGTGGAGTCGCGCACCTCGTCGCCGGTGAAAATCCCCCGCGACCCCCTCACGCTGATGCACCCGCAGGTGGCCGGGCTGTTCCCTGCCGCTGAAGGAGCCGGATATGCCGGAGGGATCGTCTCGGCCGCCATCGACGGCGAACGGTGTGCCGAACAGGCGGTGCGCTGGCTCGAAACGGCACGCCCGGCAATCTGACGTCAACCATCGCCGCTTTTCGCGTTGAAACAGGCGGGCGAAAACGAATGCCTCCGCAGATTTTTTTCGTTTTTATCGAAAACAAAGAGCGGCTCCCGTAAAGGAGCCGCTCTTTCACAACATATGGGGAATCATCGCGACGCCAGATCGCACTCGGCCTTCTTCACCGCGTCGAAATTGAATTTCGCCAGTGCGGAATCCATCAGCAGCGACACCTCTTGCAGGCACAGGTTGCCGATGCTGCCCTCGTGCGTGTGGTGAATCTGGCGCAGGGCCTCGTAGGTGCCGTCCTCGATGGCTCCGCCTACGGCTCGGTAGGCCTCGCGGAAAGGCACGCCCTGCAATACCAGGTCGTTGACGTTCTCGACGCTGAACAGGTAGTCGTATTTGCGGTCGTCGAGGATGTGTTCGTTGACCGACACGTTTTCGAGCATGAAGCGGGCCATGCGGATGCAGTCGAGCAACTGCCCGATGGCCGGGAACAGCACCTCCTTCAACAGCTGGAGGTCGCGGTGGTAGCCCACCGGCAGGTTGGCTGTCATCATGGCGATCTGGTTCGGCAGCCCCTGGAGCAGGTTGCACTTGCCGCGGATCAGCTCCCATACGTCGGGATTTTTCTTGTGCGGCATGATGCTCGACCCGGTGGTCAACTCGGCCGGGTACGAGACGAACCCGAAGTTCTGGCACAGGAACAGCGTGTTGTCCATGGCCAGTTTGGCCAGCGTGGCCGCCACTGAACTCATGGCCTGTGCCAGCACCCGCTCGGTTTTGCCGCGCCCCATCTGGGCGTAGACGACGTTGTAGCTGAGCGTGTCGAAGCCCAGTAATTTGGTGGTCATGGTGCGGTTGAGCGGGAACGACGATCCGTATCCGGCGGCCGATCCCAGCGGATTCTTGTTGCAGATGCGGTAGGCGGCCTGCATCATCGTCAGGTCGTCGACCAGGCTCTCGGCATAGGCGCCGAACCACAATCCGAACGACGACGGCATGGCAATCTGCATGTGGGTGTAGCCGGGCATCAGCACATCTTTGTGTTTTTCGGCCAACGCCTGCAGGGTGTCGAACAGTTCTTTCACCTGGCCCACGATCTCCATCATCTGGCGGCGCAGGAAGATACGCAGGTCCACCAGCACCTGGTCGTTGCGCGAACGGCCGCTGTGGATCTTCTTGCCCGTGTCGCCGATCTTGCGCGTGAGCATCAGTTCGATCTGCGAATGGATGTCCTCCACGCCGGGCTCGATGGCGAATCCGCCTCCGCGGATGTCGGACAATATCTGCTTCAACTGCTTCTGGATGAGGTCGATTTCGACATCTTCCAACAACCCCGCCGAGTGGAGCATCCGCGTGTGGGCCAACGAGCCGAGCACATCGGCTTCGGCCAGATAAAGGTCCATCTCGCGGTCGCGGCCGACGGTGAACGTCTCGACGCTTTGGTCTACGTCGGTATTTTTTTGCCAGAGTTTCATGGGAAACGGCTTTAAATGTTTTCCGGTTTTGAAATGACCGGTTCCAATATTTTGATATAAAGGGCGATCCCCTCTTCGATCTCGCTCAACAGCACATATTCGTCGGCGCTGTGGCTGCGCGACGACTCGCCCGGCCCGATCTTGACCGACGGTACCGGGATCAGCGCCTGGTCGGAAGTGGTCGGCGATCCGTACGGTTTGCGTCCCTGCGCCACCGCCGACGCCACGATGGGGTGTTCGGTCGGAATGTATGACGGACGGATGCGCAACGATCGGGGCGTGACCTTGCACCGGACATTCGCCCTGATTATCTCCAGCACCTTTTCCAGCGTGTAGGTGTCGGGCACGCGCACGTCCACCACGAAGCTGCATTGGTCGGGCACCACGTTGTGCTGCGTGCCGGCGCCAATGACCGTCACGCTCATTTTCACCCTGCCGAACAGGTCGGATTTCCTGGGAAACTGATGGGTGCGGAACCATTCGATATCGGGCAGGGCGTTATAAATCGCATTTTCGCCCTCTTCGCGCGCGGCGTGCCCCGCCCGGCCATGCGCCACGCAATCGAGCACCATCAGCCCGCGCTCGGCGATGGCCGGATGCATGCCCGTCGGCTCGCCCACAATGGCAAATCCGATCGGCCCCAGCTCGGGCAACACGCATTCGAGCCCCTGGCGCCCCTGCACTTCCTCTTCGGCGGTGATGGCGACAACGAGGTTGTATCTGAGGTCGTCCCGATCGTAAAAATAGAGGAACGTCGCCAGCAGCGACACCACCGAAGCCCCGGCGTCGTTGCTGCCCAGGCCGTAAAGCCGGCCGCCCTCAATGTCGGGCGAATAGGGATCGCGGGTATAGCCGCCGTTGGGTGCGACCGTGTCGTGGTGCGAGTTGAGCAGCACGGAGGGTTTTTCCGCCGAATAGTGCTTGTTGAACGCCCAAACGTTGTTCTGCTTGCGATGGACGGGAATGCCCCTGCCTTCGAGAAACGATGCGACAAGATCGGCCGTGCCCGCCTCATTGCGGCTGGGCGACGGGATCCGGATCATTTCGCGCAACAGCGCGACGGCATCGTCGTAGAGGGTTGTTCCGGCCATTCCGATAGAATAAGAGGTACGGACTACCTCATTTTGAAGTTATAGGTGATGGTGCCCGTTTGCGTAAACGGAGCGTCGGGGTTCGCGTTGAAGCGCGCCTGCCGCGCCGCTTTCTCGGCCGCGGCAATGAGTGTGGTGTTGCGGGTGGTAGAGCCGGTCAGGGTTGCCTTGGCGCTGGTGACCACCCCCTGGCGGTTGACATCGATCTGAACCACCACGCGCCCTTCCTCGTTCACATCGTACGAAGGCACCGGCAGCGCCGACGAAAGCGACCGCCCCGACAACGAGAACGAGTTGCCGGAATTCCCCGTGCCGCCCGTCCCCTCGTGCGATCCCTGCGGGCTGCCGTCGGGATTGCCCTGGTTGCCCTGTCCCTGCCCTGTGCCTTCGGAGGTCGAAGTGCTGCCCTGCGTCATGCCGGGAAACATCGACCGCTGGTCGGCGGTGCGCTGGGGAGTCTGGTTCTGCTGTTGGGAGGAGGTGTTGCTGGCCGTCTGCTGCGGATTGGTCTGAGGCTGGCGGCGGGTGTTGGTCGGAGCGACCTCGGGCGCCTCCTGATGGTCTTGCGTGGCGATCTCCTGCGGATCGCCTCCGCTCCGAGCCGCCGCGCTGGATGCCGGAGCAATCGCCTCCTGCATATTCAGATCCTGATCGCCGCCCGCCTCGTCCAGGGTGCCGAAGTTGATCATCATCCCCTCGCCGTGCTGCGGGGCGTCGACGGTGAATTTCACCAGGAACACCACGAGGGCTATCAGCAGCAGGTAAACCGCCGCCCCGACAGCCCCGGCGATCCGGTTGCCGCGCCCCTGGTCTCTATGGTGGGATTCAACGTACATATTGAGATGTTGATTTTTTACCGTTATATTCCCTTCTTCCTTGGGGTGTCTGATCAAAGGCGCCCATGGGTGATTTATTGAATTTTATCCGCATACATTACGGCACCACGCAAACCTCCGACAACAAATGCATCCGTATCACGAACGCCGCAAAGCGAAATAAACGCTCCTGCTGACAACCGAGGCGGGTACCTCTTATTCCGGCGCTGTGGCCGCGATGACCGTGTATTTGTTGCGGATGAGGATGTTCATCACCTTGACGATCTGCCCCCAGTCGACGCTCTGGTCGGCGTGGATCGACACTACCACGTTGTCGGTCTCGGCCACGCGCGCTTGAACAGCCGCCTCCAGATGGTCGAAATCGACGGGGGTGGTCTCCACATAGTATTTGTCGTCGGCCGTGACGGTCACCGTCGTGTAGGCCTTGTCCTTGAGCTGGTTATTGCTCTTGGGCAGCAACACCTTGATCGCGTTGGGGCTGATCAGGGTGGTGGCCACCATCAGGAACATCAGCAGCAGGAACATCAGGTCGGTCATCGACGCCGAGCTGGACGACTGTTCTACTTTCGAACCTCTTTTGATTGCCATTGTTCGAAAATTTTAGTCTACCGGTTGATTCAGCAAGTCCATGAATGCGATGGTGTTGGCCTCCATCTGGAAGACCAGCTTCTCGATGCGGGCCACCAGGTAGTTGTAGCCGAAATAAGCGGGAATCCCGACGATCAACCCGGCCACGGTGGTGATCATGGCCGTGTACATCCCGCTCGAAAGGATGCTCAGATCGACCGATCCGCCGCTGCTGGCCATGTTCATGAACGCCTGCACCATCCCCAGCACCGTCCCCAGGAACCCGAGCATCGGGGCGCCCCCGGCGATGGTTGCCAGAAAAGGCAGTCCGCTTTCGAGCCTCGATACTTCGAGGTTGGCCACGTTCTCGATCGACGACTGCACGTCCGAGATGGGCCGGCCGATGCGCGAGATCCCTTTCTCGATCATCCGCGCCACGGGCGTGTCGGTAGCCTGGCAAAGCTGCACGGCGGCCGATATTTTACCGTCGTAGATGTATTCCTTGACGCGGTTCATGAAGTTGATGTCGAATTTCGACGCCTTGCGGATAGCCATGTAGCGTTCGACGAAAATATAGATCGAAATCGCGCCCAGAATGGCCAGGGGGATCATCAGCCATCCGCCGGCCAACACCAGTTCGCCCATGCTCATTGTGGTCTTGGCCGCCTCTGCGCCGCCTGCTGCCGCCTGTGTCAACACGTCCGGCTGAAGAAGTATGCTCATTTTGCTTTCAAAGATTAAGGGTTTTCCGATAGCTGCAAATTTAGGCTTTTTTATTTAGAAACGATTGGCCGCCGTTATTATTTTTCGGCCCCGCCCCGCCCGGGAACAATTCAATGCGTATAGTCCAGGATCGTGATCTCCGGGCCGACTCTCTTTATGACGGCTGACTTCATCTGCCCGGCGTTGGGACAGGCGAACCCGATCGGCGTGCCTTTGAACACGCACGAGGCGAACGCGATGGCCTCGGCCCCCCGTTCGACAAGCATTTCCGCCCTCGGTACGGCCCGCTTGCCCGGACAGCCGCCGCAGGTCAAGATCCCCACCACTTCGCAGGCCCCCGACGCTTCGAAAGCCGCCATTCCGCCCGAGGCCGCCCGAAGGCACGTGGTTGCCGGGCACATCTCTTCGGTCTGCTGGCAACGGATGATCCCTATTTTTTTCATGGGTTTGCGGTTTGTTCCTGATCGATCTCTTCCTCTTCCGGTTTCACGGCTTCGGGCCGGGTGGATTTTTGATCTCTTTCGCGCTTCTTCTTGCTTGTGAATTTCCGTTTCAGGTTGTGCCACAGTTCCTTGGCGTTGTTGAAATCGTCGCTGTAATAGAGGCCCAGGCCGTTTTCCTGCGTTCCCTGGTTTTCGTCGAACCGGTCGACCGTGCGGCTGAACGCTTTGGCACGGAGCGATCCCTCGCGGTCGATGAGGTAAGTGGCGCTGAAGTTGCCCGACAGCCCCGACGGAGTGGACGCCTTCGCCTGGTCGGTGTCGTAGTTCCCCTCGACCTCGATCAGCAGCCGGTCGTCGGCGAAGGCGCTCGAAAGGGCCACCTCCCACTCGTCGCTCGACACGTTGTCGCCCGGGCGGTAGTTGATGCCGAAACTGATTTTGTCGTTGGCCATCAGGCTGTTGAGCTGATTGAAAATGATATCCAGCCCGGCATTGGTGGCGGTCGAGCCCCCGAAAGCCTGCGACTCGGACGATCCGTCGATGTAGAACGAACCGGTGAGCAACAGCATGATGAACTGCTGCGACTTGATGTCCTCCGTATTGAGCATGCTGGCTATCTTGCTCTGGGTTTCCATGTCGGAATTGGGCAGGCTGATGTCGACCGAAATGGCGGGCTGGGTGAGCTTGTCGGCCACCGTCAGCACGCAGTTGACCGGCACGCGGGTGGAGCTGGCGTCGCCCAACAGGGGCGCCAGTGAAGTTTTCAGTTTGTAGAGGGCGCGCACGTCGAGCGTTGCGTCGAGCGGCCCGCCCGTCCATTGGATCGAGCTGCCCGATTCGATTTCCAGCTTTTTGGTCAGGCACTTGACATAGCTGCCGTTGGTGCCGATGACATAGGTGCCGTTCATGGTGAACAGGTCGCGCGCGGGATTTACCCGGATGCGCAGTCTGCCGTTGCCCCGGGCCATAATGGTGGCCAGCTGTTCGTCGATTACCAGCCCCACCTGGGTGTTGGACTGGACGTTGAGCGTCATGTTCAGGTCGAGGCCTCCGCTGGCCGAAATTTTCTCTTTCTTCTGGGGTTTGAACAAATTGCGGCGCGAAGCCGGCTTGCGTTCCGTGGTGTCGGCCAGCCACGACACGTTGATGTAATCGGTGCCCGACATGCTGGCTTTATCGGAAAGGGGCAGAGTAAAGGTGGAGTTGCCGGTGGTGGTGGCGTCGATGTCCATCCGCACGCCCGCCGGCGAACCGCTGATATCCACCGCGCCCGAAACGACGGCCCGGCCGTAGAACAGATCGTTGTCCTTGGCCGTAGTGTTGAACGCCAGCAGGTTGTCGGGGACAACATGAAGGCTGTAAGTGATGTTGGACAGGTTCTGCAAATCGAACTCGGCCGACAGCCGGCCTTTACCTCCCGTTCCGTCGCTGACGGAGGTTGCAGGCAGGGTGAATTTGTTGTTTTTTACCGCAACCTGTCCGTTGAGGTCGTAACGCACCTTGGTGTAGGCCACCACCGTTGAGAAGTTGGCGATGTCGATCGTGCCGTTGATCGAGGGGATCTTGTTTCGGAACAGCAGGTCGATGTTCAGGTCGGCCTTGCCCCGCGATCCCTCCAGGATGCCCGTGAGCATGGGGTCGATAAACGATAGGTCGAACCCTTTGAAGCCGAGGTGGGCTTTGAATTCGTTGGTTTGCGGGCTGTAGGTGCCGTCGACGATGCGCTTCCCGCCCTCTTCGGTGTTGAGCGAAAACAGCACGGCATTGTCGCGCGGGGCCAGGTTGCTGTGGACATTGAAGTCGGGCACCGGCTTGCCGTTGAGGGCCACCTGGTCGAAATTGATGTCGGCCTCGTAAAGGAAGTGGCGGTCGGACGAGAAGACGTTCACGTCGCCGTTGGCAAAGCCGGTGCCCGTGTAGTCGAACCCGACGATGTTGAACAGCAGGTCGGCGAACGGGGCGATGTCGATGTTGCGCATCGACACCTTGAGGGTGTTGTCGGATGCGCGGTCGAGCACACCGTTAATGTGCAGGTCTTGCTCGCGCTGCCCCCTCTCGACGTCGCCCACGTTGGTGAGCCGGAACCGGTTGACCTCCACGCGCGAGGAATCGAGGACGATGTCGCCCGACTCGATGCGCCACCGCTGGCGGTTGACCCGCACGCCCGAGGTGTTGATCTTGAATACGGTGCGTGTGCGTCCGGTTCGCGGATCGTAGTAGAAACGGGTCATGGTGTTGAGGATGGCCGATACCCCTTCCTCCGGGTTGGTGTATCCGGCCGACAGGCGCACGTTATCGTCCTTCACCTTGGCATTGAGGGCCAGCTCGGGAATATACAGGAACGGGGAGATGCACTCCTTGGCATTGAGGAAAACGGCGATCGAGTCGCCCGCATTGTAGGCCGAGACCGAGAGGCCGGTAAGCGAATAGCCGTCGCCGCGGCGGAAATCGATGTAATCGGAGTTGAGCGACAGGTCGAAAGCGTTTGCTGCCGGATTGAATTTGCACCAGAGAGTGGTTCCGTCGGCGATCTCCAGCCCGGGAACGATGACGTCGGCCAGGGCGCTCTGTTTAATGGTGGCCGTAAGGGTGTTGTAGTCGCGCAGGTAGCGGGTCGGCGCAATCGTGTCGGGCCGGACGATGCTGCCGATGGCCGACTCCCGCATCCGGTGGTTGAGCGAGGGGATGTAGGTCGAGACCGTGTTGCCGATGTAGGCGAAAATTTCTTTGTAGCTGCGTACGCCCTTGTACTCGACATCGGCGAAATCGGACGTCAGTTTGATGTTTTTGAGGCTGTTGTTGTTGGTGCCGGTGATGCGCATGCCGTCGGAGGTGATGACGTTTTTGCGCCCGCGGTAAACCAGGCTGTCGATGGATATGGTGCCGTTCAGGTCGTCGAGCGACACGCCCGCACCCTCGGCCCGGATGCCGCAACGGAGCACCGACACGCTATCGCGCCTGTTGAAGTTCAGCGCGGCCAGATCCAGACGGGCGACATTCGCCTCCAGTCGGTAGGATGGGATCGAATCGTGCATATCCATATGCCCGCTGACCGACAAAAGAATGTTGGTGTCGGCGCTGGCGACCGAACCGTCGAGTACCCGGTCGCGGTAGGCGGCGTCTATGTTGATGCCGGAGTAAGGGTAGCCGTTGTAAACAAGCCGGGACACGTTCCCCTTTACCTGGCCCGAGGGCCCGCCCTTGCCGAAAGCGCCGTTGACTTCGACCGCAAACGCGGCCTGCCCCATATTGGCCATATCGAGCAGTCGGCCCAGTTCCAAACCGTTGGCCTGCACGTTGCCCGTCACGGTCGAGGTTCCATGCCCCGCCTGGCGCACCTTGAGGTTGGCCAGCGCGCGGCCTGCACCGGTTTTCAGATCGCAGTCGGCCATGAAGTCGGAGAGTTTTCCGTTGAAGTTCCCCGTCAGCGCAATGTCGCCGAGGCTGCCGAGCCGCCCCGAGAGCGCCGGGGAGAATCTCTTGCCCGTAAACGCGCGGTACACCGAATCGATGTCGGAAGCCGAGGTGTTGAGGTTCTTTATTTTGGCAACGAACAGGGTGCGCCTGATATCGGGCAACCCTTTGGTGCGCACCGTGGCCGCCAGATCGCTGCCCCGGGTTTCGACCCGGCCGATGTCGCAATACATATCGGACACCTTGCCCGAAACAATCATCGACAGGTGCTCGAACCAAACCGTGTTTTCAGCCAGAGACGGGGCGAAGTAGGCGATGGTGGGGAATCCGACCCTGCTGTCGACCGTTTTGGCTTCGATGTCGACCGAGTGGAGGAAATCGCCCAGCGACTTCCACCGCTTGTCCGAAAAGCCGAATTCGAGGTAAGGCATATCGACCGCCGACCCGGCCGCATCGATGTGCAGATCCTTGAACTCGAACCCCGCTCCGGAAACGGACGAGGGGCCGGTAGTCAGTTCGTGAACCGAGAACCCGCTTTTTTCGTCAAAAGCGATGCGATTGACGGTAAAGCCCACGCTGTCGTTTACCAAGCGCACCTTCCTGAGGCTGATGCAGGTGTTTTGCAGATCGAGGTCGCGGAAGTTGACCCCGTAGGGCCTCTTTTCGGCGGTGTTGCGGCGCATTTTGAAACGGAGCCCCTCAAGGTCGAGCCGGTCGAAAGAGAGCCTCGTCCCTTTTTTGACAGTGTCCTTACCGGCCAGTCTCCCAAGGATGCGTTTGAGGTTGAGCGTGCCGGTCGAGTCGTCCTGGAGATAGAACCTGGCGTCGGAGAGTTTGACCGTGGAAAAATTGACGGCCCCGTTGACGATGTTGACCCCCTTGAGCCCCACCGTCAGGTCGCCGGCATACAGCAACGTATCTTTCATCGCGTCTTCCACATACAACCCGCGGATCGACAGGTTGTTGAAAAACTCGACGTTCAGCCCGCCGATCTCGACCCGCGTGTCCAGTTTCCGGCTCAGGAAACGCGCTCCCTCATCCACAGCAAACCGCTGCACCCCGGGAATCGACAACAGAAGCCCGACCGCAATCGGGATTGTTATCAACACCAATATGACGGAAGATATGACCGACAGGAATATTTTTATAACTTTGCTCATCCGATGCACCAAGACGCCCCGCGTGAATTGTGCAATTTTACTAAAAAAAAACCACATACGGGCCATTATTCTCGAGAAAGATGGAGATTACGATTTTAGGCATAGAATCCTCGTGCGACGACACCTCGGCGGCGGTGATCCGCGACGGCGCGATGCTGTCGAACGTCATTGCCAACCAGCAGGTTCACAACCAATACGGCGGGGTGATTCCCGAGCTGGCCTCGCGCGCCCACCAACAGAACATTGTGCCGGTGATCGACGCCGCGCTCAAAGGTGCAGGCATCACCATCGACCAGGTTGACGGCATCGCCTACACCCGCGGCCCCGGCCTGCTGGGGTCGCTGCTGGTGGGGGCGTCGTTCGCCAAAGGGCTGGCGCTGGCCAAAGACATCCCGCTGATCGACGTCAATCACCTGCGGGGACACATCCTCTCGCACTTCATCGACGTGCCGGGCAAGGCCACCGCCCACCCGCCGTTCCCGTTCCTGTGCCTGCTGGTCTCGGGCGGACACACCCAGATCGTGCTGGTCAAAAGCCATGCCGATATGGACGTTGTAGGCCAAACCACCGACGACGCCGCGGGCGAAGCGTTCGATAAATGCGCTAAAATCATGGGGTTGCCCTATCCCGGCGGCCCGCACATCGACCGTCTGGCAAAGGAAGGCGATCCGAAAAAATTCAAGTTCGCCAAGCCCGGCGTGCCCGAGTTCGATTACAGCTTCAGCGGGCTTAAAACGTCGTTCCTGTACTTCCTTCAGGAAAAAATGGAGGAAGATCCCGGGTTCATCGAACGCAATAAAGCCGACCTGTGCGCCTCGGTGCAGGCCACCATCATCGACGTGCTGCTGAACAAACTGGTGAAAGCCGCCAAACACTTCGACATCGATGCCATCGCCCTGGCCGGAGGCGTCTCGGCCAACTCGGGACTGCGCAACGCCATAGAAAAGGAAGGTGCGAAACGGAAATGGAAAACATTTCTCCCCCCGCTGAGCTTCACCACCGACAACGCCGCCATGATCGCCATTGCGGGATACTTCAAATACCTCGACAACGACCTCTCGTCGATGGATCTCCCCCCCGTGACGCGCAGCAGCCAGATGTAAAGGGGCTCTTCCTTTTATAAGGTCAGCTAAATAAAGATAGGAGCAAATCATGAGATACGCAGTATCTCCCAAAAGTTTTTGGTCAAGCTTTTTGAAAAAAGCTTGGAATAAGCCGCCCCTCCCGAACAAAAACAGGCGCCCTTGTACAAGGGCGCCTGTTTTTGTTCGGATAAGGTCGATTACTTTGTCTTGGCGTAAGTTTCGACGCTTTTGTAGTTCTTTACGTAGGGGTAGATCGCTTCCGGGGCGATGGTTTTGATCACGGTCAGGGTGTCGGCTGTGGCGTTGAGCGTGTAGGCTGCATCAACGATGTAGTCGGCAGTGACGATCTGGATCGTGCCCAGCGAGTCGACAGCGGTGTAGGTAGCTTCAACGGCCTGGGGAGCGCAGATGGTTGCGGTACCGTCGGCGTTGAGGGTGATGGTGTCGGTCGTTGCAAAAACATACCCCTGGAGTTTCTGCACGATGGCGGCAGTAGCGGTGGAATCCTGATTAACGATCAGAGAGTCTACTTCGTAGGTTTCGGCGAATTCGGGAATATATACCCAGGTGCCGACCATCGGAGCTTCTTTTTTCTGACATGCAACCACAGAAACTGCAACCAAAGCAAAAAGGAAAATCTTTTTCATAGCTTTTTTAAAATTATTAAGTTTAAAATCGCTGCAAATGTATGGCATTTTTGATATTATTATTCATACACATAAAAAAAATAATAATATTTTTCTCGCAGGCTGGAGGGTGTGGTGGTTAAAACAATGTGTGTCAATAACTTGTATGCGCAATATTTTCTGGGGCGAAATCAAAAAAACGGAGGCTCAGGCCCCCGTTTCCGGTCGCTTTCTTGTTGATTCGGATCTATTTTACTTTTTTGAAGATCGATTTGAGCAGCATCTCTTCCGAACCGATTTCTTTGAGCACCAGTGTTTCGGTGGTAAGGGAAGAAATATTCAGCGTGGGGGTTCCGACGCCGGGCACACTCAGTTTGAGGGTGTTCCCGCTGATGGAGTAAGTCCCTTCGGCAGTGGTGCCGGTGCATCCGTTATACACCACGACCTTTCCGGTGCTGAAAAACTCGAAGGTCGTTTTGCTCGAACACGATTGCCAGCCCGGGTATACAATGTCGCCCACTTCCTGCCTGGTCAACCGCCATTTGCCGGTGATGTCGTCGGTTTCGGGTTCATCGTTAAGGCAGGACGAGAAAGCAAAGAACGCCAAGGCGCAGAGCAACAATTTTTTCATAAGAACCTTTGTTTATTAATTATAACTGAATCGCCGGCGGCCTTATTGCCCGACGGGCCGAATTATTCGCACAGCCAGTCGATCATGCGGGTGATGCCGTAGGTGCACACGGGACAAAACTCTTCGATCTCGTGCAGGTTGTTCATCAGGCAGTTGGGCCAGGGGCGGTAGATCCCCGTGGCGCTGTAACCGCCTCCTTCGTATACCCCCAGGCGTTTGGGTTTCTTGTAGTCGACGGGGGTGGGCACAGGGGTGTTTTAGGGCAGCATACCGCTCCACTGCTTGCTGTTGAAATCGACCAGCGTGGTGACGTTCTCCTCCCACGGCTCGACGTCGAACGGATACATCCCGGGGAACGAGACATTGCCCACATACTCGTCGGCCAGGCCCAGCAGCAGGTGGCCGAATTCGTGCACATACACCTTTTCGGTGCTGCGGGTAGCCTTGGCCGAACTGATGCCGTAAAAGTTATAGATGCCGCCCCCGCCGTATTTGTCGCAGTTCGACAGCACGTAGATGTAGTCGTAGGCCGTGTTGCCCGCAATGTCGCGCACGCGCTGGAAGTCGTCGATCATCTGGTAGCGCTCGGTGTCGAACGTATAGAAACTGGCCCCGACAGCTGTTTTCTTCCACAGATCATGCCCGGGAACGGTAACCCCCTGATCCTGTGACGGGGCCCATACGGCCTTGATGTTGAATCGTTTCGCATTCTCTTTGTAGGGCGGATAACAGAACATCGCCTCGGCAAACTTGCGGCAATCGGACTCGAAATCGGCCCGCTGGCTTGCGGTATACCCTTCGGGGATCAGCACCACGTCGACGCAATGGCCGCTGCCTCCATTGTTCACGATATCGGTCACGGGAAGGTCGTACGCCTGCCGCTTGACAAGATAGCTGCCCGGATCGACCTCTTTTTCGAACTTCTTGTTGAAGGCGCCTTTTTTATCCCGGGCCCACAGTTCGACCCGCACCGGCGCTTTCGGGAACGGGAACACCACCGATTCGGGATAGGCCTTATCGGCAGTCAGCGCCTCGCCGGTCGACTGCCATTCGTTGAACAGGGTGCAGTAGCCGCGCGAGTAGATGAGGGCGCCGCTTTGCTTGTCGAACACTTTCACCATCTGGTTGCCATAGCCCAGATCGTCGATCAGATGGACGGTCGTGCCGCCCCAGTGGGGCTCGAAAATCACTTCGTCGAAATAATAGGTCTCGTCCGTGGCATTGCCCGCGTGGTAGAAGTCGAAACGCATCGTGCCATCGGTGAAATATTCGGCATACTGCGCCCTCAGGCAAACGGACAGCAGCAGGAACAGGGTGCCCAGAAATGCTTTTTTCATGGTTATTCGGATTTTAAGGTTCAAATATAGCCTATTAATGCTTACCCGCAAACTCCCCGCTTGCGATAATCGTATTTTCCTGATCGCGATCGGGGGCGGACGGAGCCTCCGTTTTGTCCGGACGGGCCCCGCCTCTTTTTCCGGTAGAAATGGATTGCACTCGCAAACTCGATGTCGCGAATGGAAATTTCCATTCAGGGGAGTCTGCGATATTGCTCCAAATCGTTCTGCAGGTGCGCTTCGATTACCTCCAGCGTTTTCCTGATCTTTTTCAACCCGGCGCGGCGCAGGGGCGAATGGGCGAACCGGCGGCGGAACTCGCCCGGGGAGATGTCTTTCCACTCCAGGGCCGTCATCCGGTCTAACCCCGGCAGCATATCGAACGCCTTTTCGGTGGCATAAACCGGCGTCGCGTTCCACGGACACGCCGTCTGGCAGGCGTCGCAGCCGAAGAGCCGGTTGCCCATGAGGGCCGCCACGTCGGGGGGAATATCGCCGCGGTCTTCGATGGTGTGGTACGCGATGCACCGGCGGGCGTCGATGATATACGGGGCCGCGATCGCTCCCGTGGGGCAGGCGTCGATGCAGCGGGTGCAGTTTCCGCAGCGGTTCTCGTGCGGTGCCGGGGGGGCAAACTCCAGGTCGGTGGCGATGACGCCCACAAATACGAACGAACCGTGCGCCGGATGGTTGAGCAGCGTGTTTTTCCCGATCCATCCCAGACCGGCGCGCGCCGCGAGCATCTTTTCGGGCAGAGGCAGCGTGTCGACCGATTCGAGCGTACGGCAGCCGGGACGCTCTGACAGCAGGTATGCGGAAAGCAGCTTCAGTTTCTCCTTTATAATATAATGGTAATCGGCCCCATAGGCGTATTGTGCGATCTGGGGCGCGTCGCACGGCTGCATTTTCGCGGCGCGGTAGTTCATCGCCACCACCACGGCCGAGCGCGCCCCGTCGAAAATCAGCGACGGATCGGAACGCACCTGCGCATGGCGCGCCATGAACCCCATCGCTCCGTGGAAGCCGTTGTCCAGCCACGACTGCAACGCCCGCGCATCCCTTTCGCACGGCTGCAACGAGGCAAAGCCGCACCCGGCAAACCCGAGCCCGGCGGCTTTGGCCTTGACGGCATCTGAAAATTTGGGGGATTCGTACATGCCGCTAATTTAAGGAATAATCCGTCCGTTGAACCCGATCACCGGAAAAAGAGTATCTTTACACCCTTGCAACCATCGCCCATGTCCGGAAAAAAGAAGAAAAACCCGATCGAATCCATCAAAGTGTCGAACGCCATCTATCCTGTGGCCATTGGGCTGGGGGTGGCCGTGTTCATGTTCCTGCGCGAGTTCGACCTGTCGGTGTTCGACCAGATCCATCTGAGCTGGAAGTCGGCTTTCTGGATCTTCGTGGCGATGCTGTGCATGGTGGGCCGCGACCTGGGCTATGTGATGCGGCTGCGCATCATCAGCGACTATCAGATCACCTGGCGCAAGTCGCTGCAAGCAATTATGCTGTGGGAGTTTACCTCGGCCATCACCCCTTCGGCCGTGGGCGGCACCAGCATCGCCACGGTCTATGTCCACAAGGCGGGGCTGAGCGTGGGGAAAAGCGCGTCGGCCGTGCTGCTGACCTCGTTCCTGGACGAGGTCTATTTCATTCTGATGTTCCCGCTGGTGGTCGTGCTGGTCGGCAAAACGGCGCTGTTCAACATTTCGGACGCGAGCCTTATCTCGGGCAGCCTGGTCACCATCGCCCTGACCGGCTATTTCATGAAGTTGGCCTATGTGTTGCTGGTAAGCTACGGACTGTTCATCAACCCGCGCGGCCTGAAAATGCTGATCATAAAGACGTTCCGGCTCAAGCCCCTGCGCCGCTGGCAGGAAGGGGCTGTCAAAGCCGGCGCCGAAATCGTCACTTCCTCCTACGAACTGAAACACAAGGGTCTGAAATTCTGGAGCAAGGTGATGGGCACCACCATCCTGTCGTGGAGTTCGCGCTATCTGGTAGCCAACGCCCTGATGCTGGCCCTGTTCTCGGTCAGCGACCACCTGCTGCTGTTCGCCCGGCAGCTGGTCATGTGGATCATGATGCTGGTGACGCCCACCCCCGGAGGCAGCGGATTCGCCGAATACCTCTTCCGCGTGCTGTGCGTCGACATGGTCAAAATGGACGGCGCGATGCAGCTGAGCGCAATCACCCTGCTGGCCCTGATGTGGCGCGCGGTCACATACTACCCTTACATCATCATCGGAATCTCCATCTTCCCGTCCTGGCTGAAACGGAACTTCAAGAAAGCCCCCAAGAGCGCTTAGGGTTGTCCTTGTACCTGTTCTAAGCTTTTTGAAAAAAGCTTAACCAAAAACTTTTTGGAGAACCTGCGTATCTCATGATTTGATTCTATTTTATTTAACTGACCTTATATAGGAAGCCCCCTCGAAGAAACCTCAAAATTAAGAGGCTTTTGCAAGGGGGCTTCCTATATAAGACCAATTGAACAATACAAACTCAGTCACGAAAAACGAAGTTTTTCCCAAGAGTTTTTTGTTGAACTTTTTTGCAAAAAAGTTCAGATACGGTACGGGGCAAATCCTAAAAGCTCACTTTGATGCCTGCCGTGCCGTTGATCCCGACCGACGGGTAGTGGTTGTATAGATATAGCTTTCGGTTGGCCAGGTTGTTCAGGTCGAGGAAGATGCCCATTTTTTTCGACAGGGCGTATTCGGCTCCCAGGTTGATTTCGATTTCGCCGGACAGTTCGCGGTACATCAGGATATCCAGCGGGTGGTATTCGTACATGTAGCGTTTGCCGAAATAGGTGAGTTGCGGGCGGAACAAGAGTTTTTGCCCCACGCGGAATTCGGCGGCCAGTTCGCCTTTGATTTCGGGGATTCCGCCTACCACGGCAAGCCTGTCGCCGTTGTTGTTGCCGAAACGCCATGCGGTGGTGATGCGCAGCGAGTTGTGCAGCCTGGCTTCGAGCCACAGGCCGGCATAATACATCGTGGCGTTGTCGGTAACATAGCCGAACTGGTTCAGGGCCGACCCGGCCGAGTAGAGGTTGGCGAAATAGCCGCAGCTGTCGATCTTGGTGAAACCGCCGTAGATCCGGTACGAGAGCAGCGAGGCGAAATTGCCCCGGAATCCAGCCTGTCCCGAGTATTCGCGGCTGTCGGGCATGGTCAGCCCGTCGGCGACGTAGGGGTTGCGCCGGGCCACGTTGCGGTAGCCGTTTTGGATCATGCGGCCCTCAAGCCAGAGGTAGGGGACGAATTCGGGGACAATGTCGTACGACAGTCCGGCCTGGGGGAAGAGGTGGAAATCGGTCTCGGTGTTGTGGTTGTTGACAGCCACATCGAGGCCGGCAGAGAGGCCGAAGCGGCTGCCGACGAGCTTGTAGCGGGGGTAGATGGTGACAATGTTGTCGTCGTAGTCCGAGATATCCTTGCGGCCCATGGCAGCCGAAAAGCCGGCGGTGAGCAACACCTGATGGCGGGTGCCGAAAATTTGCCCGGCGTCGAAATAGGCGAACAGGTTGTTTTCGGCGCAGTTGTGCCTGTCGGAGAAGGTCGAGAAGCCCGCCCGCCCCCGGACGTTGAAATACGACAGGTCGGTGAAGCGGTTGCCCACAGCCACCGACACGTCGAAGCCGTTGAACGTCTGGCGCAGGGCCTCGGACGAGGCGTCGAATCCGGCGGGCAGCCCCTGGTCGTAGTCGTAATAGCCGTAACGGCTTATCATGTCATAGTCGTAGCCCGCCCGCGCCTCGAAGTTCAGGCGGCGGCGGTCGGCCGAGAAGAAGGCGCCCGCACGGTTGGACGTATTGGCAGCCGGGGCTTTGACGCCCATGTCGTTTTCGATGTCGGCCCAGTAGCCGCGGTGGTTGATGTAAAATCCGTATTGCGGCCCCGGTTTGGTCGACGACACCGAGAAATCGAGCAGCGAATTCAGAGGGAATCCCGCCCCCGCTTTCAGGTAGAACGGCGTAATACGCTCCTGCCCCATCGGCAGGATGCGCGCCGCCCGGATCTGCGACACGCCGAACGTGGTGGTCAGCGGCATGGCGTTGATCGAATAGTCGAATTCGGGGGTGATTTTCACCGTGTCGGTCGTATTGGGAGTAAAGCCCAACTTGTCGGCGCCCGAGACCGTGGGCACATAGTCGCGGGTGACGCTCACGCTGCGGTCGAGACTCCCCGCTCCGTCCTGCTGGGCGCGGGCGGCCGTCGAAAGCACGGCCAGAACCGGCAGCAGATAGATATATTTCGTTGTCATAGTCGCTCTACTTGATATTGTTCAACTTCTCGCGGGCTTCCTGGGCAATCCCGTCGGTTTTGTTGGTGTATCCGTCAGCCACGCTCTGGTAGGTGGCCTTGGCCTGGAAGGCGTCGCCCTGCTTGAGGTAGGTGTCGCCCAACAGGATGAACGCCCGCGCCAGCCAGTCGGAATGGGGCGAATTTTGTTCCGAGAACGAGAAGATCTCTTTCTGCGCCTGCTCGATGTGCCCCTGCTCGAACAGGATCTTGGCCACCAGATATTTGCTTTCGGCCCCGGTGGCGGTCTTCGCATTCGTCGCGGCGGTTTTCAGCAACGGAAGGGCCTGGGCGGGATCGTGGTTCTCATACAGGATCTTTCCTTTGGCCGCATTGGCTTCCTGCTTGAGTGAGCCCGGGGCGGCAGCATCCCTGATGATGCGGTCGGCGGCGGCGCTTACCAGTTCCCTGTCGCCCGACTGCTGCGCGGATTTGAACAGTCCGGCATAGGCGTCGTTCAGCGCCGACGGCTGGGTCGACAGCGGGATCAGCTTGTCGTATTGCTGGAAGGCTTTCCGGTAGTTTCCGACGGCCAGGTTCTGTTTCGACGCATATTCGAGCGCCGGAACGGTATATTGCGAATAGGGCATCTCGGACACCTTCTCGTACTCGGGCAGCGCGTCCGACGTGCGGCCCAGGCTGCGCAGGGCGTCGGCGCGGAAGAACGTGGCGTCGGCCTTGTAGGCGCCGTTGGGATATTCTTTCAGATAGTTCTCGAACGACTGCGAAGCCCCGGAGAAATTGCCCGCCAGATAGACCCTGCGTGCGGCCACGTAGGTGAGCGAATCCTTCTCGACCACGGTCACGTTGGTTTCGATGCCGCTCTGCGACGCGTAGGCGTAATAGCCGCTCACGTCGTTGTTGTCGATGTAGATGTTCTTGATGGCGGCCATGGCGTCGCGGGCCTGCGGCGTGTTGCGGTACTCGGAGACCACGCGTTTGAAATACTTCAACGCCTCGTCGCTGCGGCCCATGTTCTGGTACACCAGGCCCAGCTCGGTCAGCGCGCCCACGTAGTAGGGCGATTTCGGGTAGCGCTCGGTCAGCTTCTTCATCGCCGCCGCTCCGTCTGCATACTTGTCCTGAAGGATGTAGGTGCGGCCCAGTTCGAACATCGCCCGGTCGGCGTATTCGCTCGTGCCCTTGTTGATGATGTCGTTGAGCGCCTCGATCTTGCGCGGCACCCGATCCACGAGGCCCAACGCCACCGCCCGCTGGAAGGCTGCGTAATCGGCCGCACTCCCGGGCACGGTCATCGCCTTGTCGTAGCTTTCGATCGACTTCCAGTACTCTTTGTTGACGAAATGGATGTCGCCCAGGCGCACATTGGCGTCGGCGGTAAAGTTGTCGCTGCCCTTATGCAAGGCAAGGAACCGTTCGAACGCCGCCCCGGCTTCGCCCCAGCGCTTGAGGTTGAAGTTGCAATACCCCGATCCGTAATAGGCCATGGCGTACTCGCGCTCGCTCTGCGGGGCGATGGCCACGTAGTCTTTATACAAAGGAATCGCGTCGGCGTAGCGGCCCTGCCTGACCAATGTTTCGGCCTTCCAGTAGCGCGAAAGCCCGGTGTATTTCGAGTTGAACGGATTGGCGAGCGAGGTGTCGAAATATTTCAGTGCGTTCGCATAATCGCCGTCCATGTAGTATTCCAGCGCGCGGAAGTAGGCGATCTTTTGCAGGGCGGTTTTCTCTTCGTTGTTGAGCACCGGTTGTTTGTTGATGGCATCGAGCGCGGCCTGGTAGTCTTTCGAGTTGAAATAGGCGGCGATCAGGTAGCTGCGCATCTGCCCGATGCGGGGCGAGCCGGGGTAGGCGGCCATGTAGGCCGAGATGGTGTTGATGGCCCCGTCGAACGTGCTGCCGCTGGCATCGAATTGCAGTTTGGCGTAGTTGAACATCGCGTCCTCTTTGATCGCGGGGTTGAAGTCCGACCGCGAAGCCATGCCGAAGGCCATCAGGGCGGTGGTTTTATCGCCGCTTTTGAGCGCCGCGTCGGCCAGATGGTAGTAAGCGTTCTGGGTCAGTTGGTCGTCGCCCTGGACGATCCGGGTCAGGATATCGACCGCCTGGCGGTAGTTGCCCGTCATATAGTAAGAGTAGCCGAGCATGTAGTTCTCCTGCCGCGACAGCACCCGCGAGCCGCTGTTCGAGTAGAGCTCCATGTAGCGGATCGCCTCTTTGTAGTTGCCGGTATGGAAATAGCTCTCGGACACGATGCGCGCGATCTCTCCCTGGCGTTCGCCCGTGGACGAGTTGATCAGTTTGGCGCCGTTGTCGATCACGTACCGGTAATCGTTCTGGTAATACTTGATGTGCAGGATGTAGAACGGCACCACGGGCCCGAATTTCTCGTCGTCCACCAGCGACGAGAACCCGTTGTAGGCCAGGTCGTACTTGCCGTCGGCGTAATCGATGTAGGCCATGTAATAGGTGGCCGCCGAACGGTACCGGGCATCGTTCTGCACCAGCGAGAAATTAAGGCGGGCTTCCTGCGTCTGGTCGCACATGAACAGCGAGTAGGCCTTGTTGAAGTAGTAATCGGGTCGCATCGCCGGTTCCAGCTCGAACGGATCGGCCTTGTCGTACTCGGCCAATGCGCTGCGGTAATCTTCTTTCGAATAATAGAGGTCGCCCAGCAGCACGTGGCTCTGTGTGGCGTAGATGCTTTGGGGGTAATCGAGCAGGAACCCGTCGACCAGCGCCTGCGAATTATCGAGCCCCTGCTTCACGGCGCATGCGGCGATGTAATAGTCGATCGACATTTCGTACGGCTTGTCCTCCGGGGCCAGGGCCTCCTTCGCCCGCTGGAACTGGTGGGCTGCCGCCGAATATTTGCCGGCGCGGTACAGGTCGACCGCGCGGGTTGTCAACGAACGGTCTTTCAACGTGTTCTGGGCCGACAGCCGGGCCAGCGGCATCAGCAGCGCCAATGCCAGCAGAAACGACAAACTCCTTGTCCTCATATGCAGAATCTGATTTAACCGGTCAAATTTAAGAAAAACCATCCGGAA